>JBILUS010000033.1:0-23989 GCA_044370835.1 Cyanobium sp.
GCCGAAGCGCCACCCACCACTTCCAGGATTTCCTGAGTGATGGCGGCCTGGCGAGCCTTGTTGTAATCCAGCGTCAGCGACTTGGCGAGGGCCTTGGCGTTGTCGCTGGCGTTGTTCATGGCCGTCATCCGGCTGGCCAGTTCGCTAGCGGCGGCTTCCTGGAGGGAGCGCAGCAGCTGGTTGGCCAGGTAGAGGGGCAACAGCGAATTGAGCAGCTGCTCGGGGCTCTGCTCGAACACGAAGTCGGAGGGCAGGGCCGCTTGGGCATTGGCCACGTCCACCGTTTCCACCGTCAGCCGGCCGTCCTTGGTCACCAGGCGGAACATTTCATCGTCGGCAACGGCGATGTCCTGCGCATCGAGTGGAAGCAGGGTCTGCACCACGGGCTTGCAGTTCACCAGGTTGATGAATTTGGTGTAGATGATCTCCACCCGATCGGTACTGTCCGAAAGGAAGTCCGCCAGCACCTCATTGGCGATGCCATTGGCTTCGGCAGCGGTGGGCACCTGCTCAAGGCCGGTGAAGGTGGCGCGGATTTTGTATTGGGAAGCGCGGTTCTGGAAGTAGCTGATCGCCTTGCGGCCCATCAACACCAGATCCACATCGAATCCCTGTCCCTTCAGTTCAGCAAAACGCTGTTCAGTGCGCTTGATGATGTTGGCGTTGTAGCCGCCGCACAGACCTCGGTCGCCGGTGACGGCGAGCAGGGTGATCGTACCGACCTCGCGCGATGCCAGCAGGGGAGCATCAGCGGTTTCGAAGGCCATGCGGGTCTGCAGACTCTGCAGCACCCGGGCGAGGCGGTCGGCGAAGGGCCGGCTGCGCAGCACCTGCTCCTGGGCACGCCGCACCTTGGCGGCCGCCACCAGACGCATGGCCTCGGTGATCTTGCGTGTGTTCTTGACCGAACCGATCCGGTCGCGGATCTCCTTGAGATTGGCCATGGCTGGGGTTCCTCAGGCGCCTGCGGTGATCGAGGACACCACTTCTTTGATGGCGTCCTTGAGGATGGCCTCAGATTCATCCGAGAGCACCTTGTCGGTCTGCACCTTGGCGATGAACTCAGGCTTTTGAGTCTTGAGGTACTCGCGCAGTTCGCGGGCAAAGACCGTGACCTGGTCCACAGGAACGTTGTCGATCAGACCCTTGACGCCGGCGTAGACCACAGCGACCTGCTCGGCCAGGTTCAGCGGGCTGAACTGGGACTGCTTGAGCAGCTCGCGCAGGCGCTTGCCCCGGGCCAGCTGGGCCTGGGTGGCGGCGTCGAGGTCCGAGGCGAACTGGGAGAAGGCCGCCAGTTCGTCGAACTGAGCCAGCTCCAGCTTCAGGGTGCCGGCGATCTTCTTGATGGCCTTGGTCTGGGCGGCGCCGCCCACCCGGCTCACCGAAATACCCACGTTGATGGCGGGACGCAGGCCGGAGTTGAAGAGGTCGGAGCTGAGGAACACCTGGCCATCGGTGATCGAAATCACGTTGGTGGGGATGTAGGCGCTCACGTCGCCGGCCTGGGTTTCGATGATCGGCAGCGCGGTCATCGAGCCCTTGCCCATGGCGTCGGACAGCTTGGCGGCCCGCTCAAGCAGGCGGCTATGGCAATAGAACACGTCGCCGGGGTAGGCCTCACGGCCGGGGGGACGGCGCAGCAGCAGCGACATCTGGCGGTAGGCCTGGGCCTGCTTGGTGAGGTCGTCGTACACCACCAGGGTGGCCTTGCCCTTGTACATGAACGATTCAGCAATCGCCGCGCCGGTGTAGGGCGCCAGGTACTGCATGGCGGCTGCTTCGGAGGCGCTGGCGGCCACCACGATCGTGTAATCAAGAGCTCCCTTCTCGCGCAGCACCTCCACCACGTTGGCCACCGAGGCGGCCTTCTGGCCGACCGCCACGTAGACGCAGACGACGTCTTCGCCCTTCTGGTTGATGATCGTGTCGATCGTGATGGCGGTCTTGCCGGTCTGGCGGTCGCCGATGATCAGTTCGCGCTGGCCGCGGCCGATCGGGATCATCGCGTCGATCGCGGTGATGCCGGTCTGCATCGGTTCATGCACCGACTTGCGCTGGATGATGCCGGGCGCCATCGATTCGATCAGGCGCGTTTCGGTGGTGGCGATCTCACCCTTGCCGTCGATCGGCTGGCCCAGGGCGTTCACCACCCGGCCGAGCATGGCGTCACCTACGGGCACAGCGGCGATCTTGCCGGTGGCCTTCACGGTGCTGCCTTCCTGGATGCCGCGACCCTCGCCCATCAGCACTGCGCCCACGTTGTCGTCCTCGAGGTTGAGGGCGATGCCTTCGGTGCCGTCCTCGAACTGCACCAGTTCACCGGCCATCACCTGCTCAAGGCCGTAGACGCGGGCGATGCCATCGCCGATCTGGAGCACGGTTCCGACGTTGCTGACCGAAACCGACTTGTCGTAGTCAGCGATCTGCTGCTTGAGGATGGCGCTGATCTCGTCGGGGCGGATGGAAACCATGGGAGGGAATCCCCGGAGGGGGGGTGATGGGGAAGGAGGGTGGTCGGAAGGAAGGGTTGGGGGTCAGCTCACCTTGGCCAGGGCCAGGCCCAGACGACGCACCTGCCCGGAGAGGCTGGCGTCGATCACCTTGGAGCCCACCTTGAGCACGAAGCCGCCGATCAGGGAGGGATCAACGGCGGTGTTGATCTCCACCTGGTCGGTGCCGGCCACCGCCTTGAGCTGCGTGGTGATGCGGCCGAGGTGCTCATCGCTGAGGGCTTCGGCGGAGGTCACCGTGGCGAGGGCGATGCCGTTCTGCTCGCGGTAAAGCTCAAGCAGCCGTTCGAGAACGGAGTCGAGCACACCGATGCGCTGGCGGTCGGCCAGCAGCTTGAGCAGGTTGAGGAAGGTGGGGGAAACCTGCTCGCCGAACAGCTTGGTGATGGCGGCTTTCTTGGCCTCCACCTCCAGCACGGGTGAGGCCATGGCCTCCCGCAGTTCGGGTGATTCCTTCCACAGGGCCAGCAGGGTGCGGGCCTGGTCCACCACGGCAGCGGTGTCGCCACTGGCCTCGCTGAGTTGAAGGATGGCTTCAGCCCAGGGGGTGGTGATGGTGTTGAGGAGTGGCATCAGGCGTTCCCCAGCGATTGGATGGACTGATCGATCAGACGGGCCTGGGCTTTGGCATCCAGCTTGCCGGTGAGGGAGGCGAGGGCCTTCTCGATCGCCAGGCGGGCCGCCTCGCGGCGCAGCTGACCGCTGACCCGAGCCGCTTCGGCATCCAGATCGGCGGCCGAATCCTGCTTGAGGCGGGCCATCTCATCCACGGTGCGCTGTTCGCTCTCCAGGCGGATGGCCTCGGCGCGGGCCTGACCTTCGGCCCGGATCGTCTCAGCCCGCTGCTGGGCGTCAGCCAGGTCCTGCTTCACCGCCGCCAGGCTGGTGGTGGCGGCGGCCAGCCGCTCCTCGGCATCCTTGAGCTCGCCAAGAATCGCCTGGCGGCGGCGATCAAGGATGCCGCCGAGGAACCCCTTGAGGAACCACACCAGACCGGCGATCACGATCGCCAGATTGATGATGTTGGTGTCGAACAGGTTGGTGTTCAGACCGAAGCCCCCGCCATGGGAGGCCAGGAGGGTGAAGGCCGATAGAGAAGTCATGACGCGGCGAGCAGGCGGTCGACGATCTGGTCAGCGAGCGTGTCGGCATCCGTGCGGATCTGGCCGAGGGCGGCTGTCCGCTGAGTGTCGATCTCGCGGCGGGCAGCCTCCCGGCTGGCATTGGACTCCGCCTGCGCCAGACCGATGGCCTCGCGGTAGAGCTTGTCGGAATCCTGCTCGGCGGCCTGGATCAGCTTCTGGGTCTGAAGGCGTGCCTCCTTGAGCTGCTCCTTGAGATCGGCCTCAAGCCGTTCCACCTGGGCCAGCTTCTCCTTGGCCTGGGTCCGGCTGGTGGCGATGTAACCCTCGCGCTCCTCCACGGCCCGTCCCACGGGACGGAAGAAGAGGGCATTGAGGATGAAGGTGAGGAGCACAACCTGCACCGCCATCAGGGGCAGGGTGGCATCGAGGTCGAACAGACCTCCCTCGGGCGTTCCGGCGGCGGAAGCCCCTGCCTCGGCAAGCAGTAGCCAGCTGGTCATGGGGATGGCGGTCGGTGGAAGGAAGCGGCGGGGCTGGAGCCCGGCACGGCGTCAGGGAGAACCCCCGGGGGCCGGGCGCAGGCGCCGCGGTCCCCGGACGTCGAGCCCCCGATCAGCCGGCGAAGGGGTTGGCGAAGAGAAGCACCAGGGCAACCACCAGGCCGTAGATGGTGAGAGCCTCCATGAAGGCCAGGGAGAGCAGCAGGGTGCCGCGGATCTTGCCTTCGGCTTCGGGCTGGCGGGCAATGCCCTCAACAGCGCCGCCGGCCGCGGTGCCCTGACCGATGCCGGGGCCGATGGCGCCGAGACCGACAGCCAGACCAGCAGCCACAACGGAGGCGGCGGAAGTAATCGAATCCATGGTGGAAAGGGGATGAGGGGCGCTGGGGCAGCGCGGTGGGGAACCGGGGTGGAAACCTGCGCCTGGGACATCCCCGGAGGGATGGGCCCGGATCGTGCCGGACCTGCGCGCAGAGAGTTTGCCAGACGGGCGGGACCGCTGGGTCTGGCGATCAGTGGTGCTCTTCGTGCACGGCCTCGCCGATGTAGTAAGCGGCAAGGGTGGCGAAGATCAACGCCTGAATGGCACTGGTGAACAGGCCCAGGAACATGGCCGGCAGGGGCACGATCAGGGGCACGAGGAAGGCCAGCACTGCCACAACCAGCTCGTCGGCAAGGATGTTGCCGAACAGACGGAAGGAGAGGGAGAGCGGCTTGGTGAAATCCTCGACGATCTTGAACGGCAGCATGATCGGAGTGGGTTCCACGTAGTACTCGAAGTACCGGAAACCTTTGCGGCTCAGGCCGGCATAGAAATAAGCCAGCGAAACGAGCAGGGCCAGGGCGATGGTGGTGTTGATATCGGCCGTGGGGGCACCGAGTTCACCGCTGGGCAAGTGAATCAGTTTCCAGGGAATCAGGGCACCGCCCCAGTTGCTCACAAAGATGAACAGGAACAGGGTGCCGATGAACGGCAGCCAATCGCGGTAGGCCTTCTCGCCGATCTGCTCGCGGGAGAGATCGCGGATGTAATCCCAAAGGAATTCGAGCAGGTTCTGCACGCCGCCGGGATTGCGCTCCAGCTTGCGGGTGCCTACCACCACCAGGGCCAGTAGTGCACCGATCACCACCCAGGAGCTCAGGAACACCTGGCCGTGGATCTTGAGGTTGCCGAGCTGCCAGTAGAGGTGTTTGCCAACCTCCAGCTCGGCGAGGGGGAGATTGAGGGTCAGGGGAGCCATCGGGATGGGAGTCCTGGCGGAGGAATCGATGCCGCGGGGCGGCAAGTGAACGTAACCGCTCGAAGCGGCGACTGGGGGAGGCTCAGGCGTCGAGCAGGGCCTGAACGATCAGGGCCGGCTTGTAGAGCAGGAACCCCAGCAGGGCGGGGAGGATCTGCAGGGAAGGGATCCGGGCCGCCGCCAGCACCAGGACCACGGGGACCAGGAGCTGAACCTTGCCCACCGAGCGCCGGTCACCACCAAGGCGGGAGACGCTGCGGGCGAGCAGGCGCAGGTAGAGCAGACCACCCAGTCCACCGAGCAGGAGGCTGAGGGCGGCGGAACCACCGAACAGCCAGCCGGTGAGAGGCACGGCCAGGGCCACCGCCGCAGCGGTGGCGACCAGCAGCCTGCGCTGCAAACGCTCGTAGTGCTCCATGCCATTGATGGAGCTGTTGGCGGAGGCGGGGGTGGAGCCAGCCTGAACCGATGCGGCAGCGGTGCCCGAATCGGGCAGACCATCGGCCGCGGCAGCAGCCCCGTCTGGGGCCGGGGGTTCAGAAGCCTCGAGCGTCCCCGCCATGATCCCCGCCATGGAAGGCAGGGGGGTGGGAACGCCCGCCGACTGGGCCATCCCGGGGGCCGACACCACGGGGGTGTCCGCATCCGGCGGGGTGGTCAAGGAAGCCGGCAACCGAACAAAATCCGTTGGAGCGAGCGGAATGTATCACGCAGCCGGGCCGGGCCCGGCGAGCCGCAGCAGCAGCCGATCGGCGATCAACCGCCGTGCCCGCGCCGCCCGCTCAGCCCCCTCCATCGCCAGGGGCAGCCGGCCCAGGGGAGTGCCGGCCGGCGCGGCCTCCAGGGCCTCAAGCAGCAGCTGATCGCCGGGTTCGAGGTCGAGGGGCTGCAGATCGGGGCCCAGCAGGCTGGTCCCCGGCCAGCCCCAGAGGCAGCGGTTCCGCTCACCGCCGCAGGCCAGCAGGGTGGCGTCGTCGAGGTCTGCCGCGGCCGGCGGGATGGCGGGTGTGAGAAAGAACTCGAAGTGGCTGATCCCCGGATCGAGGCTCTCCACCAGGGCCCAGCGCGCCGCCGGCTCCAGGGCCCGGGCCCGCTCCAGCAGCTCGCCCTGCAGGAGCCGGGCCGGATCCCACACCTCCGGGTTGGAGAAGCCGGCGAACTGGAGGCCGCCGGCTTCGATGAAGCCAAACAGCCGCGCCAGGTCGTAGCTGGTCTCCTGGGGGTGGAGATACATGTCGGCGAAATTGGCGTCGGCGGCGGTGTCGAGGGCCCAGCGCTCCTCGTGGTGCCGCCGCAGCCGGTTCTCGGCCGGCAGCTCGCTCAGCAGCCGTCGGCCGAGCCGCAGCCCCTCGGCGCCGCTGCCTGCCCCCAGCAGGGCAAGGGCCCGCTGAGTGCGGTGGATTTCCCAGCGGCCGCCATCGGCGTAAAGGAAAAGATGGAGCAGACCATCGGGGGCCAGCCGCCGGGCCAGGGCCCGCAGCCCCTCCTCGGGACGGTCGAGGTGGTGCAGAACCCCCACCGAATTGATGTAGTCGAACCCGCCCTCCCCCTCCAGATCGAGCAGGCTGCGGCAGGCGATCCGCAGCTCCCGCACCATCCCTTCCGCGCCGGAGCGGCGGGTGCGCTCCCGGGCCACGGCGAGGGTGCCCTCGCTGATGTCCACCGCCAGCACACGGGAGCCGGGGTTGAGATGGCAGAGGTAGTCGGTGCTCACCCCGGTGCCGCAGCCGGCGTCGAGGATCCGCCAGGTGCGCTCCCCGGTGCCGTCGCGGCGGGGCAGGGAGCCGAAGGCGAAGGCGCGGGCGCTGTCCACGCACCAGCGCCAGTTGTAACCGGGGGGCGGGCCGTCCTGGAGGGGATCGCCGGGGTAGGGGAAGTGGTCGTAGAAGGCGCCCACCACGGGGGTGGCCGCATCGCTGGGAGCGGCCGCGGCGCCGGAGGCCGGAGGCTGGTCCGGAGGATGCGGTGACACGGTCATCGGTGCGGCAGGAGCGGTCGTCGGGGAGCATTTCATGCCCCCGCCGCCCCCGCCACCGGGCGGCGGCGGGGGCTGCAAACATTTGTTCATGGCGCCTCGGAGCGCCGTGGGGCCAGCCGTAGAGTGCCGGGGCCCGGCTCGCTTCCGTTCATGACCGTGACCGCCAGCAGCGGCAGCACCAGGGTGAGCCCCCAGCTCTTCGACACCCTGCCGCTCTCCAGCGTCCGTCGTGCCGAACAGCAGGATCGATTCCCCGACGGGGGCGAGCTCGACACCCTGATCACCTTCTTCCGCAGCGGCCAGATCCGGGCGGAGGCCTCGCGCCGCATCTCGGCCAACGCCGATGCCATCGTGGCTCGCGCCGCCAACCGGATCTTCGTGGGCGGCACCCCGCTCTCTTACCTCGACGCGCCCCTAAGCAGCCAGGCCGGCGAGGCCCCCCTGGCCGCCGACCAGGCCGCCTTCCAGCGATCGGTCCAGACCTTCACGGGCGACACCGGCAGCCGCGGCAACCTCTTCTCACGCCTGCTCGAAGGCGCCGGCGGCGACGCCGATGTGCGCGTGATCCTGCCCACCGGCTTCACGGCGATCAGCGTGGCCCGCTACGGAAACGAGCGGATGCGGAAATCGATCCGCGACCTGGCCTGGTTCCTCCGCTACGTGGGCTACGCCGTGGTCGCCGGCGACCCCAGCATCCTGGCGGTGAACACCCGCGGCCTCAAGGATGTGCTCGAGAAGGCCTGCTCCCTGGCCGCCACCAATGTGGCCCTGCAGGAGATGCGCGCCGCCACCGCCGAGCTGTTCCGCGACCAGCCCGAGGCCCGCCAGCTGGTGATCGACTGCTTCAACGTGCTGCTCCAGGAACTGGAGGTGCCGACCCCGTCGACCCGCCAGCGCCTCGGCAGCGCCGTGAACCAGGGCCTGCAGCTGCCCGCCATCTACGCCCTGGCCGCGGACGGCCGCCAGCGCTTCATCATGCGACCACGGCTCAGCGGCGCCCAGAAGGCGGAGGTGATCCGTGCCGCCTACCGGCAGGTGTTCGAGCGCGACATCGCCAAGGCCTACAGCCAGATGCCCTGCCCGGTGGAGGCCACCCAGGTCCGCCAGGGCCAACTCTCGATGCGGGAGTTCATCCGCGCCCTGGGCCGCAGCAAGGAATACCGCCGCCAGTTCTACGGGCGCTTCGTGAACAGCCGGGTGGTGGAACTGGCCTTCCGCCACTTCCTCGGCCGCGGCATCAGCTCCCGTGAGGAATTCACCCAGTACTTCGACATCGTCTCCGCCCGCGGCTTGGCCGGTCTGGTCGACGCCCTCGTCGATTCGATGGAGTACGCCCGCGTCTTCGGTGAGGAAACGGTGCCTTACCTCCGCGATCTCGGCGAGGAGGCCCAGGAGAGCGCCGGCTGGGGTTCGAACCGCAAACTGTTCCGCTTCAGTGCTCCCTTCGAAGGGGCACCGCAGTACGTCACCCTCTACGCCTCCTACCGCCAGCCCCTGCCGGACCAGCACCCCTACGGCGGCGGCAACGATCCCCTCGGCCTCAACTACGGCGCGATCTTCCCCTCCGGCACGGCCTCGGTGGCCACCCGGGCCGTGCCCTTCGGCTACGACACCCGTCGCATCCTGATCGGCAACGGCATGCGCCAGCCGGGTCCGATGAACAGCGCCCAGTTCCGCAAGGCCACCCCGCGCCGCGTCGGGCCGAAGGTGCTGCGGCTCCAGCAGATCGCCACCGGCGGCAGTTCCGTGCCCCGCCGCGGCGGCCAGCCCAGCATCCGGGGCACGGAGGCCAGCACCCAGGCGGTGATCCGCGGCGTCTACAACCAGATTCTGGGCAACACCGGCTATGCCGGCGAGCGCAACACGGTGGAGGAGATCAAGCTCGAGAACGGCGACATCTCGCTGCGGGAATTCATCCGCCAGGTGGCTCGCTCCAACGCCTTCCGCCGCCGCTACTGGAGTGGCCTTTACATCTGCAAGGCGATTGAGGTGATGCACCGCCGCATCCTCGGGCGGCCGACCTTCGGCCGCTGGGAGATCGACACCTACTTCGGCATCGCTGCTCGCAGCGGCTTCTATGGCGTCGTCGACGCGCTGATCAACAGCCCCGAGTACAACGAAACCTTTGGCGAGGACACCGTTCCCTACGAACGGTTCATCACGCCCACCGACCTCAACACCCGCCGGGTGCCGGCCCTGCGCCGTCCGTTCCAGGCCGGTGCCTACGCCGATCTCACCCCCGCCAAGCGGCCGGACGTGGCCCCCTCCCAGCAGTTGCGCACCACCACCGGCGATCCGGTGCAGCGCAACCTCCCGGCTCCAGGCCCCGTGGTCCGCGGCGGCTGGAGTGCCCAGGTCAGTGGCGGCGAGGTGATGGCCCGGCCCACCTCCTCAGCCCCGGCGGGTCCCGGCAGCGTGCGGCAGGCTCCGACCCCGGCCCGCGGCTGGAGCCAGCCGAGCACCGGGCGCCCCTCCAGCGCCACCGGCACTTGAACCAGTGGAACCGGTGCAGCCACCCTGCGGGTGCCCGGATCCGGCCGAGCCACCACGGCGACCGGCACCTGGAAAGCCGCCGTGGGCAGCGGCAGCCTCACCGCCCAGCCCCAGGCCAGCGGTGCGGCCATGGAGAAGGCCCTGCGCCCCGCGGCGCCCCAGGGTTTCCGCCGCCGCCAGAGCCTGGGCACCCCCCTCAAGCTGGCCAAGGCCCCCACGGCCGCCGAGGTCAACCAGGCCATTGCCGCCACCTACCGCCAACTGCTCAACCGCCAGCCCCTGGCCGCTGAACGGCTCACCGACGCCGAGTCCCAGCTGCGCGACGGCCAGGTTTCCGTCGCCGAGTTCGTGGGGCTGATCGCCGCCAGCGAACTGTTCCAGAACCGCCTCGATCGCCTCGCTCCGCTGCGCAGCGCCGCCGCGGCCCACCTGGCCCTGCTCGGCCGGGCCGCCACACCGGCGGAAACCAGCCGTTAGCTAGCCACCCGCGTGCGGGACGGCCAGCGGGCCGCGATCCAGCAGGTGCTCACCACCACCGAGTACGCGGGCGCCTTCGGCCTCGACACCGTGCCCTATCTGCGCGGCCTTCAGACCGCCAACGGCATCCCGCTCAGCACCGTGAACCGCACCGCGGCCCTCTACGGTGGCAACGCCGCTCTCAATCCCGCCATCCGCGGCGCGATCTGAGTCCGGACCAGGCCGTGGGTCCGCCCCACAGCCAGCACGAGGGCAGGACCTACCGGCCCCCGCTGCAGGGTGAACGGCCAATCTGACATCGAATGCAATACAAATCGGCGGCATCGCAAGCAGCGGTGCCGCCATTCTGTTTGCGACAAAGTTGAACGGTTTCTGCGCAGCGACACTATCAACAACGTTGCGCAGAACCGTTGCGGGGCAAGGCTTCTGCACACGACTCCCCCATCCGTCAACCAGTGAAGAACTGTTACCGGGTGCCGGGGCCTCCGAGGGCCTTGCCACAGAATGATGCGGCGGTCGGCACTGCCGGCCTCACCCTTACCCACCGGATACCGGTCTCCTTCAACGGCGACCGCTTGTTTCGAGGCAGAACTGCATGAGCATCGTCTCCAACTCGATCATCAACGCGGACGCCGAAGCCCGCTACCTCAGCCCTGGCGAACTCGACCAGATCAAGTCCTTCGTGGCCGGCGGGCAACGCCGTCTGCGGGTGGCTCAGGTCCTGGCCGAGAGCCGCGAGCGCATTGTGAAGCAGGCTGGCGGCGCCCTTTTTCAGAAGCGCCCCGACCTCATCTCCCCCGGCGGCAACGCTTACGGCGAAGAGATGACGGCGAGCTGCCTGCGCGACATGGATTACTACCTCCGCCTCGTCACCTACGGGGTGGTCGCCGGCGACGTGACCCCCATCGAAGAGATCGGGATCATCGGCGCCCGCGAGATGTACCGCGCCCTGGGCACGCCCCTGGAAGCACTTGCGGAATCCGTGCGTGAAATGAAGGCCGTGGCCACCAGCATCCTCACCGGCGCCGACGCCGAGGAAGCTGGCTTCTACTTCGACTACGTGGTCGGCGCCCTCTCCTGAGGCCCACCTCCTCCCTTCATCGCTCCCCACTCAGGATCCATGCAAGACGCCATCACCAACGTCATCAACCAGTCCGACGTCCAGGGCCTCTACCTCGACGGCTCCTCCATCGGTCGTCTGGAGAACTACTTCGCCAGCGGTGAGCTGCGCGTCCGCGCCGCCGCCACCATCAGCGCCAACGCTTCGGCGATTATCAAGGAAGCCGTCGCCAAGTCGCTGCTGTATTCGGACATCACCCGTCCGGGCGGCAACATGTACACCACCCGTCGCTATGCGGCCTGCATCCGCGACCTGGACTACTACTTGCGCTACGCCACCTACGCCATGCTGGCCGGTGACACCTCCATCCTCGATGAGCGCGTCCTGAACGGCCTCAAGGAGACCTACAACTCCCTGGGCGTGCCGATCGGTGCCACCGTGCAGTCGATCCAGGCCATGAAGGAAACCACTGCCGCGCTGGTGGGTCCCGATGCCGGTCGTGAGATGGGTGTCTATTTCGACTACATCAGCTCCGGCCTCGGCAACTGATCCCCTCAACCCCCCGGTTTCCGAGGATTGATTCCATGCGTCTGTTCAAGATCACGGCCTGCATTCCCTGCCCCGAAAAGGCACGGACCCAGCGCGAGCTCCAGAACACCTACTTCACCAAGTGGGTGCCCTACGAGAGCTGGTTCGCCGAACAGCAGCGGATCATGAAGCAGGGGGGTCGCATCCTGAAAGTGGAACTGGCCACGGGTCGCCGCCAACAGAACGTGGGCAACTGACGCGTCGCCAACAGCGAACCGAAACCTTCCGCCCGGCCCCCAAGGCCGGGCTTTTTGCTGGGCGGCCTGTTCAGCGCCTCCCACGCGGGCGCACGGCGGTGCTGCAGCCGGCCATCGATTTGGCCGGACACCCTCGACAAACCAGCCCCCAACACGGCTCAATGGTCCATCCCTGCCTGCGCCCCGCGGCCTTGGCCAGAACCGTTCCCTCCAAGCCTCGGCCCCGCGATCCGGTCGCCCCCGCAGCGGGTTCCGCCCGGGGACCAGCCCTGCCCCTGCCCTGGGAGGTGTGGCCGGCCGAAACCCGCCTGCTGGTGGGGCTCACCGCCCTGTGGAGCCTGGTTGGGCTGCTGATCCTGGCCTCCGCCAGCTGGTGGGCCGCCGAGCGGGAGATGGGCGATGCCGCCTACTACGTGAAGCGCCAGCTGATCTGGCTGGTGGCCAGCTGGGGTTTGTTCTGGTTGGCGATCCGCACCAGCATGCGGCGCTGGCTGCACTGGGGCAGCCGTGGCCTGCTGGTGGGGCTGCTGCTGGTGGCGGCCACCCTGGTGGTGGGCAGCACCGTGAACGGTGCCAGCCGCTGGCTCGTGCTCGGCCCGATCCAGATCCAGCCCACCGAACTGGTGAAACCCTTCGTGGTGCTGCAGGGGGCCGTGCTGTTCTCCCACTGGCGGCGCATCGGTCTGGATCAGAAGCTGCTCTGGATCGCCATCTTCGGCACGCTGATCCTGCTGGTGCTCAAGCAGCCGAACCTCAGCACGGCCGCCCTCTCTGGCCTGCTGCTCTGGCTGATGGCCCTGGCCGCCGGCCTGCCCCTGTCCCTGCTGCTGGGCTCCGCCACGGCAGGTGGGCTGCTGGGCGTTGGCAGCATCCTGCTCAATGAGTACCAGCGGCTTCGGGTCACCTCCTTCCTCGATCCCTGGAAGGATGCCCAGGGCAACGGCTACCAGCTGGTGCAGAGCCTGCTGGCGATCGGCTCGGGGGGCCTGATGGGCGAGGGCTTCGGCCTCTCCACCCAGAAACTGCAGTACCTGCCGATCCAGACCACCGATTTCATCTTCGCGGTGTTCGCCGAGGAATTCGGCTATGTCGGCTGCCTGATGTTTCTGCTCTTCCTGGTGGCCTTCGGCCTGGTGGGCCTCCGGCTGGCCCTCTCCTGCCGCAGTAACCAGCACCGGCTGGTGGCGATCGGTTGCACCACCTTGCTGGTGGGCCAGTCGATTCTCAACATCGCCGTGGCCAGCGGCGCCATGCCCACCACCGGTCTGCCCCTGCCGATGGTGAGCTACGGCGGCAACTCGCTGCTGATGAGCCTGTTCACGGCCGGGCTGCTGGTGCGCTGCGGGCTTGAATCGACGGGGTTGGAAACCGCCCGTCCGCGGCGGCAGCGCCCCCCGGTTGCACCGATAGGCTGAGCGATCCCGGCCCCCTCCCTGGCCATGTCCAGCCTCGGCCCGCTGCTCGCCGACTGGGCCCGCAGCAGTGAGCAGCTGTTGCAGGCCTCCCTGGCCCACCCCGGCCCCCTCACCCTGGCCCTGGTGTTTGGCGGGGGCCTGCTCACCAGCCTTGGCCCCTGCTCCCTCTCCCTGCTGCCGGTGACCCTGGCCTACCTGGCGGGCTTCGGCGGGCCGCTGCCGGCGGCAACAGCGGGGCTCCAGGGGGCAGCCTCCTCCCAGCAGGGAGCGGTCACTGCGGCGCTGCGCCCGCCCCTGCCCTGGCAGCGCAGCCTCAGCTTCGCGGCCGGCATCGTGGCCTCCCTGGTGCTGCTGGGCCTGGCCAGTGGCCTGATGGGACGCCTCTACGGCAGCCTGCCCCAGCAGATCCCGCTGGTGGTGGCGGTGGTGGCGGTGGTGATGGGCCTCAACCTGCTCGGTCTGCTGCGGCTGCCCCTGCCGGCCGGTCCCGATCCGGAACGCTGGCGCCAGCGGGTTCCGGCCCCCCTCGGCCCTCTGGTGGCGGGACTGGCCTTCGGTCTGGCCGCCACCCCCTGCACCACGCCCGTGCTGGCGGTGCTGCTCACCTGGATGGCCCAGAGCGGCAGGCCCCTGGCGGGGATGCTGCTGCTCACCGCCTTCGGCGCCGGCCAGGTGGTGCCCCTGCTGCTGGCGGGCACCGCCGCCGCCAGCCTGCCCAACCTGCTGGGTCTGCGGCGGGTGGGCCAGTGGATCCCCCCGATCAGCGGCGTGGTGCTGCTCACCACCGGCGGTCTCACCATCCTGGCCCAGTTGCCGTGACCAGCGTTCCCCTCCAGCCCCTGCGCCTGCTGCAGCGCCTCGTGGCCTGGATCGCCGACCTGCGGGTGGCGATCAGCCTGCTGCTGGTGATCGCCATCAGCAGCGGCATCGGCACCGCCATCCCCCAGCAGGAAAGCGAGTCCTTCTACCACCAGCGCTACGACCCCGCCCCCTGGCTCGGCCTGCTGCGGGGCGATGGGGTGCTGGCCCTGCAGCTCGACCACGTGTACTCCAGCCGCTGGTTCCTGGCGCTGCTGGCCTGGCTCGGCCTGGCCCTGCTGCTGTGCAGCTGGCGTCGCCAGTGGCCGGCCCTGCAGGCCTCGCTGCGCTGGATCGACTACAGCGAACCGCGGCAGCTCAGCAAGCTGAGCCTGGCCGAAACCGTGCCCAGCGCCGATGGCCCCGCCGCCCTCGACCAGCTGGAGCAACGGCTGCAGCAGCGGGGCTGGCAGGTCCGGCGGCTGGAGGGCCGCCTGGCGGCGCGGCGGGGCGTGGCGGGCCGGGTCGGCCCCCTGTTGGTGCATGCCGGCCTGGTGCTGCTGATGGTGGGAGCGGCCTGGGGGGCCCTGGCGGGGCAGCGGCAGGAACAGTTCCTGGCCCCGGGCCGCGAGCTCGAGCTGGTGGACAGCCGCGGCCGCAGCCAGATCACCGTGGCCCTGGACCGCTTCACGATCCAGCGGGATCCTGCCGGCCGGCCGGAACAGTTCACCTCCGAGCTGCGGATCCTGCCGCCAGCCAGCGCCGGGCAGGAGCCGCCGCCGGCTGAACCCGCCACGATCAGCGTGAACCACCCCCTGCGCACCCGCGGCATCACCCTCTACCAGGCCGACTGGGCCCTGGTGGCGATCGAGATCCAGCTGGGCCGCAGCCCGGTGCTGCAACTGCCGCTGCAGCCGTTCCCCCAGCTCGGGGAACAGGTGTGGGGCCTGATCCTGCCCACCCGACCCGATGGCAGCGAACCGGTGTTGCTCAGCGTCAGCCAGGAGGCGGGCCCGGTGGAGGTGTTCGGTCCCGACGGCAACGCCCTGGCCCGGCTGGTGCCCGGCGGCGAGGCGGTGGAGGTGCGGGGTCTGCCGATCCGGGTGGGCGGCATCCTGCCCGCCAGCGGCATCCTGCTCAAACGGGATCCGGGCGTGCCCCTGGTCTATGCAGGCTTCGCCGTGACCCTGCTGGGCGGGGGCCTCAGCCTGATCGCGACCCGCCAGCTTTGGGCCGTGGCCGAAGCCCACAAGCTG
The DNA here is from genome assembly GCA_044370835.1 of Cyanobium sp. Classification (GTDB taxonomy): domain Bacteria; phylum Cyanobacteriota; class Cyanobacteriia; order PCC-6307; family Cyanobiaceae; genus Cyanobium. The sequence goes on from JBILUS010000033.1 coordinate 15,602, forward strand.
CACGTGGGGGGCCTGTGCAACCGCAGCCTCCCGGGCTTCGCCACCACCCTGCCGTCCCTGCTGGAGGGCCTGGGGCCGGAGCCGGAAGCCGCCGCCGCTCAGCAGGGCTGACGCAGGCCGTGGCTCACCCGCACCACGGTGTGGACGTTGCCGCGAGGATTGAAATCGGCCACCAGCTCCATCCAGGCCGGCGCGCTCGCCGCCACCAGATCATCGAGGATGCGGTTGGCCACCTCCTCATGGGAGATCGCCCGGTCGCGGTAGCTGTTCACATACAGCTTCAGGGCCTTGAGCTCGAGCACCCGCGGGCCCGGCTGGTAGAGCAGGCGCAGCACGGCGAAATCGGGATAGCCCGAGAAGGGGCAGGTGCAGGTGAATTCAGGCAGTTCGATCGATACCTCGTACGGCCGGCCCGGCCGGGGGTTGTCGAAGCAGATCAGGCTGGCCTCAGCGATCGCCCGCTCGCCATAGAGAGGTGTGACGGTGGCGGCAGGAGCAGCAGCCGGGGGAACGCCGGCGTCCGGCCGGGGGGTGGGAGCAGCCTGGACCATCGGGCGGGCAGGACGAACAGCCAGATCGACCGTACAGGAGGAGGCCGGTAGCAACCGTAACGACGGCAGGAGCCGGGCTCCGGCCTAATGGAGTCGCTACCCCACCTGTGGGTCGGTCTGCGAAACTGGCTGCCAGGTCCGCAGGCTGCTCGCCACCGCACCCATGAAAAAAATCGAGGCGATCATCCGCCCCTTCAAGCTCGAAGACGTCAAGATCGCCCTGGTCAACGCGGGCATCGTCGGCATGACGGTGAGCGAAGTGCGTGGATTCGGCCGCCAGAAGGGACAGGTCGAGCGCTACCGCGGCTCGGAATTCACCGTGGAGTTCCTGCAGAAACTCAAGCTTGAGATCGTGGTCGACGACGACCGGGTCGACACCGTGGTGAGCGCCATCCAGGATGCGGCCCGCACCGGCGAGATCGGCGACGGCAAGATCTTCATCAGCACGATCGATTCGGTGCTGCGCATCCGCACCGGCGACCGCGACAGCTCCGCCATCTGAGCTGCGGCGCGTCAGCCGGGGTGCCGTGAAGCGCTGGCCAAGGTCGTGGCGACCACCGCTTCAAGCCGGCGCCGGTCCCAGGCATCACCTGAACCAGTGGCTACCTCTGCTGCTGTGGCAGCGTCCGGCTCCCATGAGCTGAGCCAGAGCAGATATTCGTGGTTGCCGGCGGGTCCGGTGATCGGCGATCCCACCAGCCCGGCCGGGGCCCAGCCCTGGGCCGCCGCCGCCGCGATCACCTGCTCAAGGGCATCAGCGTGTGCCGCCGGATCGCGCACCACCCCGCCCTTGCCCACCCGCTGGGGCCCCACCTCAAACTGGGGCTTCACCAGCAGCACGGCCTCCGCCGCCGGCGCCAGCAGGCCCCGCAGCGACGGCAGCACGCGGCCCAGGGAGATGAAGGAGAGGTCGGCCACGGCCAGATCGGGCCAGGCATCGCCGGGGCCGTAGAGCTCAGCGGGCTGCAGGTGGCGCAGGTTGGTGCGCTCCTTGAGCACCAGGCGCGGATCGGTGCGCAGCGACCAGGCCGTCTGGCCGTAGCCCACATCGATGCCGTAGACCCGCGCCGCCCCGTGCTGGAGCAGGCAGTCGCTGAAGCCACCGGTGGAGATGCCGCCATCGAGGCAGACCCGCCCTTCCACCCGGATCGGCAGGGCGTTGAGAGCCCCCTGCAGCTTCTCGCCGCCGCGGGACACGAAACGGGGCGGCTGCTCCACCGCCAGCTCCAGGCCGGAGGCCACCGCCACCCCGGGTTTGTCGAGCACGGTGGTGCCGCTGCGCACCCGACCGGCGCGGATCAGCTGCTGGGCCTGCTGGCGGCTGGCGGCCAGCCCACGCTCCACCAGCTCCAGATCAAGCCGTTGCCGGCCGGCCATGCCAGGGCATCCACACCTGATGTTATGGAACCACAAGGGAAACGGAACAAAAACCGCACCTCACCGCTCTGATCACAGACCCGGCGGAGGATGGCCACCAGCCCAGAGAAGCTTCGATGGCCCCCTCCGCCCCCGCTGGCGATCCAACCTCCCAGCACCCGGTCGCCGCCCGCCGCCGGCCCGCGGCGGCCAGCGATCGGGTGCTGGCCCTGCTCCGTCCCGGCAGCTTCGTGGAGCTGATCGACCATCCCGACGACCTCCCCCCCTTCCAGCTGATCCAATGCCGCGGCGGCCGCTGCTGGGTGCGCCAGCAGGCCTGGGGTGAGGGGGTGCAGTGGGAGGTGGCCCACCGCCGCCTCACCTGGGCGGCCTGAGCGTTCAGGTCGGCGGGAGCGGCCCAGGAGGGCCCGCTCGGCTCGCCCGATAGGTTGGGGAACGGATCAGAAGCCCCCCACCCGCCTTGATCGAGCGCTACACCCTGCCCGAGATGGGCCACATCTGGAGCGAAGAGGCCAAGTTCCAGAGCTGGCTCGATGTGGAGATCGCCGCCACGGCCGCCAACGTGGAACTGGGCCGGGTGCCGGCCGAAGCCCTGGCCACGATCCGCCAGCAGGCCCGCTTCGAGGTGGCGCGGATCCTGGAGATCGAGGCCGAGGTGCGCCACGACGTGATCGCCTTCCTCACCAACGTCAATGAACACGTGGGTGATGCGGGTCGCTACATCCATGTGGGCATGACCAGCTCCGATGTGCTCGACACCGGCCTGGCCCTGCAGCTGAAGGCCTCGGTGGCCCTGCTGCGCACCGAACTCGATGCTCTGGCGGACGCCCTGCGGGAGCTGGCCCGGGAGCACAAGGCCACGGTGATGATCGGTCGCTCCCACGCCATCCACGGCGAGCCGATCACCTTCGGCTTCAAGGTGGCGGGCTGGCTGGCCGAAACCGAACGCAACCGTGAGCGCCTGGAGCGCCTGGAGCGGGTGGTGGCCGTGGGCCAGATCAGCGGTGCCATGGGCACCTACGCCAACACCGATCCGCAGGTGGAGGCGATCACCTGCCGCCTGCTGGGCCTGGAGCCCGACACCGCCAGCACCCAGGTGATCGCCCGCGACCGCCACGCCGAGTACGTCCAGACCCTGGCGCTGGTGGGCACCTCCCTGGAGCGCTTCTCCACCGAGATCCGCAACCTGCAACGCACCGATGTGCTCGAAGTGGAGGAGAACTTCGCCAAGGGCCAGAAGGGCAGCTCAGCGATGCCCCACAAACGCAATCCGATCCGCAGCGAGCGCATCGGCGGCCTGGCCCGGGTGCTGCGCAGCTACACCGTGGCCGCCCTGGAGAACTGCGCCCTCTGGCATGAGCGCGACATCAGCCACAGCTCGGTGGAGCGGATGATGCTGCCCGATTGCTCAGTGACCCTGCACTTCATGCTGCGGGAGATGAGCGAGGTGGTGAAGGGCCTGGGTGTCTACCCCGAAAACATGGCCCGCAACCTGAACCTCTACGGCGGCGTGGTGTTCAGCCAGCGGGTGCTGCTGGCCCTGGTGGAAAGCGGCATCAGCCGCGAGGAGGCCTATCGGATCGTGCAGCGCAACGCTCACACCGCCTGGAACACCGAAGGCGGCGACTTCCGCGCCAACCTCGAGGCCGATGCCGATGTGACCGGCCGCCTCAGCGCCGAGCAGCTGGCCGCATGCTTCGCCACCGATCTGCACCAGGCCAACTTGCAGGTGATCTGGCAGCGGCTGGGGATCTGAACAGGAGGAGGGGGCGATGCGGGGCGTTGGGGTCATCGCCGGCTTCTGGATCGCCCAAGCCGATGTGGTGTATGCGGTGGTGAGCACCACGCTGCTGCTGGCGATGGTGGCGCTGGTGCTGCGCCCGGGCAACCGCTGAACCAGGCCCGACCGCCGGATTGCCTCAGGGCCGCGGTGCCGGACGGCGCTGGGCGGTGATGAGGTCGTCGATCACCAGGGTGGCGCCGTAGGCCGAGAGGTGATCGCCATCGCTGTAGAGCAGGCTGCCCTGCCGCAGGCGCGGGCAGCGGCCCTGGCCAGGGGGGCAGAGGGTGTCGAGGGGATCGTGGAGGCTGAGGTTGGGGTGCCGGGTCTGCAGGGGAGCGAGCGCCTGGCGCAGGTAGGCGGTGAGCTGCTGCGGTTCGCGGCGGTCGATGCCTTGGCGGCAGGCCTCGGGTAGGCGGGGCCGGAACCACTGGGGCTGGCAGAGCAGCATCGGCACCCCGCCACCGAACTCCGGAGTGGGCAGCAGCAGCACGATCCGGGTGCGGGGCTGGGCGGCGGCAATCTGATCCACCGCCGCGATCCAGCGGTCCAGGGCCTGGCGGCGGCTGATCGGCTCGCCACTGGAGGCATCGAAATGGCGCGTGCGCCGCAGGCTGGAATCGGGTAGGAAGCCGGGATCGAAATAGAGGGGCCAGCGCAGGGCCAGCACCAGCAGATCACGCCCATCGGGCTGAGCCAGGCGATCGGCCACCGCGGTGGACCAGCGCTCCTCCTCCACCAGGGAGACGGTGATGGCATCCTCGCGGTTCATCCCGGTGGCGGGGTTGGTGTAGAGCAGCGGCGGGTAAGGCATCCCCACGGTGGCGGCCTCGGCGTAGCCCAGGCCATGGCGGCGGCAGAGGTGATCCGCGGCGGCCTGGAACACATGGGCATGGCTGTCGCCGGCCAGCAGCAGTCGGCCGTGGCCGGGGCCGGAGCAGTCCCGCGCGGCGGGCGGGGCGACGGGCACTGCGGCGGCAGGGGGCTCGAAGGCGGCATTCACGTCGCCCAGAAACAGCCTGGCGGCGCCGTAGCGGGTGAGCAGCTGCAGGACGCCGGCACCCAGGGCCGCCAGCAGCACGCCGGTGGCCAGCACCTGCCAGCGCTCCGGCCACCAGGGCGAACGCCGCAGCGGTTCCTCCACATAGCGCCAGGAGAGCACCGCCAGCAGCAGGGTGAGGGCCAACAGCAGGGGAATGGTGAAGGCCGTGAGCCCCACGGTCCAGCGGGCCAGGGTCAGCACGCTCCAGTGCCAGAGGTAGAGCGAATAGGAGATCAGCCCCAGGAACACCAGCGGCGGGCGGCTGAGCAGGCCGTGGGCGGCACCGCCGGGGCGAAGCGTGGCCAGCAGCAGGGCAGAGAAGGCCACGGCGGCCGCCACTGGCAGGGCGCCGAAGGGCAGGGGCAGGGCCATCACCCCGACCAGACCCACCAGAGCCGCCAGGGCGAGCGGCAGACGGATCGGTGCGGCGATGCCGCCAGCCTGCGGTGCCGCGTTGCGCAGGGCGAGGGCCAGCCAGAGCAGGCAGCCCACGCCGAGCTCCCAAAACCGCCCCGGCAGCAGGAAGTAGGCCGCCGGCTCGTCCACACCCAGCTGCTGCAGGAACACCGCGAAGGAGGCCACCACCAGGAGGATCAGCAGCCAGAACAGCCGGCGGTAGCCCTGCCGACCGCTGCGGGCGAAGCCGCTGAACCAGACCAGCAGCGGGAACAGCAGATAGAACTGCTCCTCCACCCCCAGGGTCCAGGTGTGGGTGAAGGGGTTGAGTTCGGCGGCGGGCCGGAAGTAATCCACCGCCAGCCGGTGCAGGATCAGGTTGGAGAAGCCGAACAGGGAGCGCCAGCCCACGCCGAGCATCTGGCCTGGCTCCGGATTCACCAGGCAGAGGGCCACCGCCGTGATCACCACGCAGAGCAACAGGGCCGGCAGCAGGCGGCGGATGCGGCGGGAGTAGAAGCCCAGCATCAGGTCGGCCAGGCTGCTGGCGGGCCGATGGGCCAGCGATGCGGTGATCACGAAGCCCGAGATCACGAAGAACACATCCACGCCCAGGTAGCCGCCGGGCAGCAGGCGGGCACTGATGTGGTTCACGATCACCGCCAGCACCGCCACGGCCCGCAGGCCATCGATCTCGGGGCGATAGCGGCTCGGGGCGTCGGAGCGGGGGCTCTGGCTCACGGCATCCCGTCGCACGTTCGCGGCCGGACCATAGCAGGGCTCTCCGGCTGTCTTCTCGCCGCAGCTCAGCGCTCCGGAGCGGCGGTGTCGCTGGAGGCTTCGGGTGCCGGGGGCCGCTCGGTGGCCGGATCGAGGGGGGCGGCGGCCAGCAGGTCCTCGATCTCGCAGACCGGGAAACGGTTGATCGCCTTGAGGGCACGGCGGGAATTGCTGCGCAGCTGATCGCTGATCGCCTCGCAGTAGGGAATCTGGGCCAGCAGGTCCACGGTGCGGCGCAGCACCCGCACCACATCGCCCTCATCGAGGGAGGTTGCGGCGATCACCTCGCCCCAGGGCGCACCCTTCGCCCAGGCGTGCACCAGCCCCGTGAGCTCGGGCTCCCACCACACCGGCACCACCACCTGGCGCCGTTCCTGCTGACGCTGCAGCTCGCGGCGCAGGCCGCGCAGATCGTGGAGCGCTTCCTCCACGGCCGGCGGCGGCGGCCAGGCGCACCAGAGGTCGGGGCGGTTCACCTCGGTGGAGATGGCTTCCAGCACGCCCGCCAGTTCGGCCGGATCGAGCTCATCAAGGTGGCCGCTCATCAGCGCCAGACCCAGCCAGAGCTCGTTGTCGCCCCGCAGGGCCGCCACGGTGCGCCCCACCTCGGTGGGATCGAGGCCCTCCTCGCCATCGAGGCCGCCGAAGAAGCGGAGGATGTCGATCAGGGAGAGGAAGGTGTCCCAGTGGCGGTTGGCGCGGAAGTGCAGCAGCCGCTGCCGCTCCTCCAGTTCGGCCGCCAGTTCCTCGGTGCGGCGGCGGTGCTTCTTGAGCTGTTTGCGGTCGCCCCAGCGGTGGGCGGGGTGCTGCTCGATCGCCTCCTCCAGCTGACGCACCAGCAGGTCCTGGGCCTGCACCTCGCCGGCCAGGTCGTAGCGGGGGGTGTGCATGTCGTGGCGGCGCGCCATCGAGGCCACCGCCAGGGCCAGCCCGCCGCTCTCCTGGTTGCCGTGGCGGAGTTCGCCGCTGTGGTGCAGCTCGGGGGCCTCCAGCTGGCCCACCTGCAGGCAGCTGAGCTCAGCGTGGAGGCTCACCACCGCCGTACAGGGCAGCAGGATCCACACGTTGTCGTCGGTGAGGCAGAGCAGCAGGGGGAACTGGCCCGGCCCCTGCACCTTCTCCACCACCACCGCCGGGGTGACCCGGCCCTTGAGCTGGGGCGCCTTCACGCTCACCAGGGTGCCCTCGCTGGCGAACTGCAGCGCCAGGGTGAGCTCGTGGGCGAGGGTCTCCTCGGCCTGCTGCTGCAGGATCCGCAGCAGGCGCCGCTCCTCCCTGAGGCGGCCCCGCTCCTTTTCGTAGTCCTCGAAATCGTCCCAGGGGACATCGCCGCCGCTGCTCTCGAGGGCCGCGAGCTGGGCGGAGAGTTCGGCGATGCGGGCCTCGTCCTCGACCAGATCGAGGGTGGCCAGGTAGCGGCCGAAGCTGCGCTCCACCAGCTCCTTCGCCTTGGCCAGGTCGTAGCGCTGCAGCAGGTTGAGCACCATGCCGTAGCTGGGGGTGAACTGGCTCACCAGCGGATCGGCCGGCGCGGTGGCCAGGGCTCCGGCCTCGCGCACCCCCTCGAAACGGCTCTGCACCGTCACCACATAGCCCTGGGAATCGAGGCCACGGCGGCCGGCCCGGCCGGCCATCTGCAGGAACTCACTGCCCATCAGCGGCCGGTGGCCCCGCTCGGTGCGCTTCGACAGCGCCGAGATCACGGTGGTGCGGGCCGGCATGTTGATGCCCGCCGCCAGGGTTTCGGTGGCGAACACCACCTTGATCAGGCCCTGCTGGAAGAGCTCCTCGATCAGCTCCTTCCAGGCCGGCAGCACACCGGCGTGGTGGGCGGCGATGCCGCGCAGCAGGGGATCGGCATGGCCTTCACGCACCGCCTCGGGGGTGGCCGCCACGAAGGCATCGAGCCGGACGCGGATCCGCGCCTGCTCAGCCGGGTTCACCAGGCACACCTTGCCCAGATCGCGCACGGATTTGTCGCAGCCGCGGCGGCTGAAGATGAAATAGATCGCCGGCAGCATCTCGCGCTCCGCCATCTGGGCCACCACGAAGCCGATCGGCGGCGCCTCCGGCTGGGGCGGCCGGGCCTCCTTGGGGCCCTTGCGGCGGGTGGTTTTGGGGGGCCGCCAGACCTTGCAGTTGGGATGGAGGCCAGTGCCCTCGTCGTTGAGCAGGGGGTGGAGACCCTTGGCGCTGCAGAAGCTGAAGGCCAGCGGCACCGGCCGGAAATCGCTGAACACCAGCCGGGTGGGCCCATGCACCCGCTCAATCCAGTCGGTGAGCTGCCCGGCGTTGGCCACCGTGGCCGAGAGGGCCACCAGCTGCACCGGCGGTGGGCAGTGGATGATCGATTCCTCCCACACGGTGCCGCGCTGGGAATCGTTCATGTAGTGGCACTCGTCGAGCACCACCGCCTCCACGTCGTGGAGGGGATCGTCGGACTCGCGATCGATCTCCGCATA
>JBILUS010000003.1:0-166283 GCA_044370835.1 Cyanobium sp.
GACTTTGGTTATGGCGGCATGGATAGGATTGTTTTTGGTGCTGGAATCAATCCCTCTACCCTTCCCCTGCATCGCGTTGGTCTTGACCTTCTCTTCTTGGTCAATGCCAATGATCAGCTCAGCGTTAGAAACTGGTTTTCAAGCGGCCATTACTACATTGAGCAGATCAACTTCTCGACTGGCACGGCCTGGACTGTTGACACCATCCTCTCCACAGCGATCCTCTCGGCTGGCAGCGCCAACGCCGACTCCCTGAGCGGCTGGCAGGGCATGGATCGCCTCGAAGGTGGCGAGGGCAATGACAGCCTCAGCGGCGGCGGTGGCAATGACAGCCTGTTTGGCGGCAGCGGCAACGATTCCCTCAGCGGTGAGGCCGGCGATGACCTGCTCGATGGCGGCGACGGCAACGACCTGATCAGCGACGATTCCGGACTGAACAGCCTGCGAGGAGGAGCCGGCAACGACAGCATCCGCGGCCGCGGCAGCTTTGTGGGCGGCAGCGGCGATGATCTGCTGCAGGCCAGCGATCCCTACTTCGGTGATACCTATCTGTACCAGCTCGGCGATGGCAAGGATGCGATCAACGACTTTGGTTATGGCGGCACGGATACGATTGTCTTTGGTGGCGGAATCAATGCCAGCATGCTTTGGTTTCAGAAATCCGGGGCCGACCTGGAAGTGACGCGAATCGGATCAACAGAAGGCGTTAGCATTAAAAACTGGTACACCACCGGCCATCAGCAGATCGAACGTTTTCGCTCTGCTGATGGAAAAATTTTGGCGAATACCAATGTTGATGCCCTCGTCAGGCAGATGGCAGCATTTTCACCACCACCACTTGGTCAAACAGGCCTGTCTGGCGACTATGTGAGCGCTCTAGGTGCGGTGATTGCAGCAAATTGGCTCTAATGCTGGCAGCCATGATTTCGTCCAGATTTTGCTGTGGTGAAATCTGCGTCCGTTTCTGCGCCAACCCACGGCGAACGGCCGCCACGAAAAACCCACCTAGCCGTTGAGGCAGGTGGGAATTGGGAATTCAACATGGAGCCAAGGAGACTCGAACTCCTGACCCCCTGCATGCCATGCAGGTGCTCTACCAGCTGAGCTATGGCCCCGTGGGATGCGTGCGGCACCCGGAATGCTGGTGGGGTTGCCTGAGGGAAACCCGCCATTCCGGCTGACCCGAAGGCCTTGCCTGGCGCTTGCTGAGCTTACAACGTGACCGGTCGGGCCCTGGCCGCCCGCTGGCGGGTTGTCACACCTGCCGCCAGACCGCCACCAGCCGTCCCTGAACCGTGACCTCCTCGGCCGGCAGACAGATCGGCCCATAGGCCGGATTGGCCGCTTCCAGGCGCACCTCGCCACCGCTGCGGTGGAAGTGCTTGAGCGTGGTGCCACTGCCGCTCACCACGGCGCAGACGATCGTGCCGTTGCGCAGGCGGGCGGGATCGGCCACCGGCTCCATCAGCACCACGTCGCCATCGGCGATGTGGGCCTCCACCATCGAGTCGCCGTTCACGGTGAGGGCGAACAGGCCGCGGGTGTCGAGCACCGGCGAGAGGTCGAGCCGTTCCTCCACGTCGGTGAAGGCCTCGATCAGGCCCCCGGCCGCCACCGCCCCCAGTACCGGGATGCCGCCGGCTTGGCCGCCGAGCAGCTGGAGGGTGCGGGCCTGGCCCTCCTGCCAGGTGATCCAGCCTTTCTGCTGCAGGTGGCGCAGCCGGCTCTGGATCGGGGCCGGGGAGCGCAGGCCCATCGCCTCCATCATCTGGCGGATCGAGGGGCTGTGGCGGTGCTGCTGGATGTAGTGCTCCAGCCAGCCGTAGAGCTCCTGCTGGGCGCTGGTGAGGGGCTCGGGACCGGAGCCGGAGGACGGAGCGAACACGAGCAGTACGGATGAACCATCCCTGTTCTGCCAGGGCCGGGCCGATTTGTCCAGGGCGGTGGCGTCCGCGTGGCGCGGTTTGGGGTGTCCCGGGCGCGTTGTGCTGGAGGGAATTCCGGCTCCTGGCGTGGTGGAGCCGGAGGGCCGGCGCTTCAGAGGCCGCCGAGCAGGGTGGTCAGCAGGGCCTGCTGGGCGTGGAGGCGGTTCTCCGCCTGGTCGAACACCCGGCTGGCGCTGCCCTCGATCACGCCGGCGCTGATCTCCTCGCCCCGGTGGGCCGGCAGGCAGTGAAGCACGATCGCGCGGGGATCGGCCTCGCTCAGCAGGGCCTCATCGAGGCACCAGCCGGCGAAGGCCCGCTCCCGCTCGGCCTGTTCCTCCTCCTGGCCCATGGAGGCCCACACATCGGTGTAGAGGGCCTGGGCGCCCCGCACCGCCTCCAGCGGATCGTGCATCACCGTGACCTGGGCACCGTGCTCGGCCAGGGCCCGGGCACGCTCCAGCACGGCCGGGTCGGGGGCGAAGCCCTGCGGGCAGCCGATCCGCACGTTCACCCCCAGCAGGGCGCCGCATAGCATCAGCGAATGGGCCACGTTGTTGCCGTCGCCCACGTAGGCGAGGGTCAGGCCGGCCAGGTCCGCTGGGCTGCTGCCGAAGGCCTCCTGCAGGGTGAGGAAATCGGCCAGGGCCTGGCAGGGGTGCTCAATGTCGGTGAGGGCATTGATCACCGGGATCGTGGCCCAGTGCGCATAAGCCTCGAGATCGGTCTGGGCGAAGGTCCGGATTGCCAGGGCATCGCAGTAGCGGCTCAGCACCCGGGCCGTGTCGGCCACCGGTTCGCCCCGGCCCACCTGGGTCACGATCGGCAGCAGGTCGATGGTTTGGCCGCCCAGCCGGGCCATGGCCACGGTGAAGCTCACGCGGGTGCGGGTGGAGGCCTTGCTGAAGATCAGGCCCAGCACCTTGCCGCCCAGGTCGATGCGGCGCCGGCCGGCCTTGAGATCAGCCGCCAAGGTGAGCAGGGCCCGGGTCTGCTCGGCGCTCAGGTCGGCCGAGGAGAGAAGGTCGCCGCCGACCATGGCCACCAGGGCAGCTGATGCCGAAGCGTCGGAGGGGGTGGCGGGCATGGGCCCATCTCAAAGAACCCTTATCCGGGATCGGCCTGCCCCCCGTCAAGGGGGCAGGCCGGATTCGTGGCCCGCTGGCCCGTCCGGGCGGGTCCAGCCGCCGGGACGTTCACGCCGATCAGACCGCCACAGGCTCCGGAGACACCCCGGCGGGCAGGGTGCTGGAGGCCAGCAGGTCCCTGAGCTCATCGCCCTCGATCACCTCTTTCTCGAGGATCTTGTGGGAGATGGAATCGAGCAGCTCGCGGTTGTGGTGCAAGATCGCCAGGGCCCGTTCGTGGGCCCGGTCCACCAGGCCCCGCACCTCCCGGTCGATTGCCTGGGCCGTGGCATCGCTCACCGAGCGGCGGGGGTTGTTGCCGCCGCCGAGGAAGCGGCCGCCGCCCTGCTTGTCGTAGGCCAGGGGGCCGAGGGTTTCGCTCATGCCGAAGGTGCCCACCATCTGCTCGGCGATATCGGTGGCGCGCTGCAGGTCGTTGGCGGCGCCGGTGGTGACCTCGCCGAACACGATCTCCTCGGCGCTGCGGCCGCCCAGCAGGGTGGCGATCTGGCCTTCGAGATCCTCCTTGGAGTTGAGGAAGCGCTCCTCGGTGGGCAGCTGGAGGGTGTAACCCAGGGCGCTCATGCCACGGGGCACGATCGAGATCTTGGCCACCTTGCTGCCGCCCGGCATCAGGTGGCCCACGATCGCGTGGCCCACCTCGTGGAAGGCCACGACCTTCTTCTCATCGGCCTGCAGCACGCGGCTCTTCTTCTCGAGGCCCGCCACCACCCGCTCGATCGCCTCGTTGAGGTCGCCCTGCTCCACCGTGGTGCGCTTGGCGCGGGCGGCCAGCAGGGCCGCCTCGTTCACCAGGTTGGCCAGATCGGCGCCGGCGAAGCCGCTGGTGGCCTGGGCGATCTTGTCGAGGTCGACCCCTTCGGAGAGCTTCACTTTGTTGGCATAGATGCCGAGGATCGTGCGACGGCCGGAGAGGTCGGGGCGATCCACCAGCACCTGTCGGTCGAAGCGGCCGGGGCGGAGCAGGGCGGCATCGAGCACCTCGGGCTGGTTGGTGGCCGCCAGCACGATCACCGGCTTGTCCTTGGAGGCGAAACCATCCATCTCGGTGAGCAGCTGATTGAGGGTCTGCTCCCGTTCGTCGTTGCCACCCACCACGCCCATCGAGCCGGCACGGCTCTTGCCGATCGCATCAAGTTCGTCGATGAAGATGATGCAGGGGGCCTTCTTCTTGGCCTCTTCGAACAGATCGCGCACCCGGGCGGCGCCGGCGCCCACGAACAGCTCCACGAATTCCGAGCCGCTGATGATGAAGAAGGGCACGCCCGCTTCTCCGGCCACGGCCTTGGAGAGCAGCGTCTTGCCAGTGCCAGGAGGGCCCACCAGCAACACCCCTTTGGGGATGCGGGCGCCGATGGCGGCGTAGCGCTCGGGGGTCTTGAGGAAATCGACGATCTCGGTGAGCTCGGTCTTGGCCTCATCCACGCCGGCCACATCGGCAAAGGTGACCCGCGATTCCTCATCGGGCACGTACACCTTGGCCTTGCTCTTGGTGAAGCTCAGGGCGCCCTGGGCGCCGCCCATGCCGCTGCGGCGGGCGAAGAACTGGAGCACGCCGATGAAGATCAGCGGCGGCACCACCCAGCTCAGCAGGGTGGTGAAGAAGCTGGGTTTGCGGGGCGGGGCGGCCGCGAATTCCACACCATGCTGTTCGAGCCGCTGGGGCAGCTCCATGTCGAAGATCGGGGTGGTGGCCAGCACTGTGGGGGCCCCTTCAGCCGGCGGCTTGATCAGCTCGTAGCGGATCTGATCGGAGGTGATGTAGGCCCGCTTCACGTTGTCGCCATTCACCTGATCGATGAACAGCGAATAGGGCACCCGCGGCACCTGCGTGGCCGGGTTGGGCAGGAAGTTGCTGGCCAAGAGCAGCACGCCGAAGCCGATCAGCAGCAGATTGATCAGGCCGAAGCGCCGGCTGGGGCGGTTGTCGTCCTGGCGGATGGCCATGCGGCGAAGGGGCGGAAGTAGAGCCAGGCTAGGCGCGTGTGCCACCCGACGGATCGCCTCTTGGGTGGGAGAACCGACCTCACCAGCCATGTGCGGCCGCTTTGCCCTCACCACCAGCCTCGATGTCCTGCTGCCACGGCTGCAGGGCCCCCTGCCGGCCGGCCTGGTGGAGCACTACGCCCCCCGCGCCCAGGTGCGGCCAGGGGAGCCGCTGCTGCTGCAGCGTCAGGAGCATGGTCGCCTCGCGGTGGGCCTGGCCCTGTGGGGCCTGGTGCCCGAGTGGAGCAAGGATCCGCTGGCCCGCGGCCGGCCGATCAACGCCCGCTGCGAAACCGTGGCCGAAAAGCCCTTCTTCCGCGGACCCTGGCGCCACCGCCGCGCCCTGCTGCCGGCCGATGGCTTCTACGAGTGGCAAAGCCGCACCGATCCGGCCACGGGCCGGGCGTGGAAGCAGCCCTGGCTGTTCCGCCGCCGCGATCGTTCCCCCTTCTGGCTCGGTGGCCTCTGGGACCGCTGGTGCTGCCCCGACGGCGGCGAGCTGGAGAGCTGCGTGGTGCTCACCACCGCCCCGAATGACCTGCTGCGCCGGGTCCATGACCGGATGCCCGTCGTGATCCCGGACGGGCTGGAGGCGGCCTGGCTGGACGCCACCGATGGGCCCGGCCTGCGGGCACTCGAGCCCCTGATGGGCCCCTGGGATCCGGCCGCCTGGGAGGCGGTGAAGCTCGAGACGGCAGCGGCTGGCCAGGGTCGGAACCCTGCCGCCGCCGCCGAATCGCTGCAGCTGGATCTGCTGGAGGGTACGGGTGCCTGAGGACGGACGCCGATGCCCTGGCGGGTGCCGCTGCGGGGCCCCGGCTGGCTAGGACAGGAACGACCGCTGGATTGATGATGAGCCTGGATCAACTGGATGCCTTCCTGGCCCAAGCCGGGCGCGATCCTGAGCTGGAGCGGCGCCTCCACGACCATGCCGCCCCCCTCGATCTGGAGGCCTTCCTCAACCTGGCCCGCTCCGCCGGTTACACGGTGGAGGAGGCCGATGTGTTTGCGGCCCAGGTGCGGGACGAGGCCACCCTCAGCGATACCGAGCTGCAGCGCCGCGCCGGTGAGGAGGCGCGCCGGCTGCGCCATTTCATTCCGGGTTGAGCGGCGATGGCTGATCAGCAGGAGGAAGGGCCGCCGACGGTGGAGCCACAGGCCCCCCCGGAACGCGTGGCCGCTTACCCCAGGCCGCCGGCCCTGGTGCCCTGCGGGCGCCACGTGCGGGTTGAAGTGTTCGGCCGGGTGCTGTGTGACACCCATCGATCGCTGCGGGTGCTGGAAACCTTCCACCCGCCCACCTACTACCTGCCGCCGGAGCCTTTCGACGCCTCGCTGCTGGAGCCTGCCTCCGGGCGCAGTTTCTGCGAGTGGAAGGGGGTGGCCCGCTACTTCGATCTGGTGATCGCCGCCGGTACCGCGGCTGAGCGGCGGCTGCGGCGGGCGGTGTGGCAGTACCCGGAGCCAACGCCGCCCTTTGCCGCGCTGGCGGGTTGGTTTGCCCTCTATCCGGCCCTGATGGATGGCTGCTGGCTCGATGGTGAGCGGGTTCGGCCCCAGGACGGTGGCTTCTACGGCGGCTGGATCAGTTCCGATCTGATCGGCCCCTTCAAGGGGGATCCGCTCCATCCGGAGCTGATCTGAGCGGCGGGTCTCAGCGGCTACCCTGCCGCCCTCAGGGCGGTGGGGGCCGGTGGGGCCGGATCAGAGGGTGATAGCCAGGTAGGCCTCGATCAGCGCGGTGGGCACCGTGCAGTGCCGCTCGGGCCCGCTGGAGGGGCAGAGGGCATGCAGGTACTGCAGCCCGTTGACCATGGCCAGCTGGAAGAAATCAGGTCGCACCCCGTGGCCCTCCTGGAACAGTTCCAGCACGCTGCCGCTGCGGGCGTGAAGCAGGTTGGTGAGGCTGGCGCCGTGGGGGGCCACGATGTGACTGGCGCCGCGGAACAGGGCGATCTGCTCCCCCAGGGAGAGCCGTTCGGTCTGGATCGCCACGAAGCCGTGGGGTTCCAGCAGGCCCATTACAGCGTCCTCGTTGGTCACCTGCCGCGTCGCCACGCCCCGCCGGGAGAGATAGAGCCGCGGCGGGGTGCCGCCGGCTGGCGGGGGGGTGCCTCGGCTGAGCCGCTCGGCTAGCTGTTGCAGCGCCCAGGGGGAGGCGGCATCGAAGGGCGCTCCGCCCAGCCGCTGCCAGCGGTGGGCCACCGTGGCGATCAGCCGTTCCACCGCCAGCCCGCCGCGGCCCACGGGGCGGTGGCTGATCCGCTGCTCCGGACTGATGCCCAGCAGCTGCAGCGAGGCGTTCTGCCAAGGGTTGAGGTTGGCCGGCACGATCACCCGGGTGGGCTCGCCGCTGCGGCGGCTGTGGTCCTCGGCGGCGATCAGGCGAGGGAGGCAGTCGAGGAACCAGTGGTAGTAGCTGCCGCTCCAGGCGCGGCTGTCGACCAGGGAGCACACTGCACCTTTCAGCCGTTCCTGGGGTGGCAGAAGGGAGCGGAGCCGCAGGCTGCGGCGCTGGCGGGATGGAAGTTCCTTGAGGTGGAGGGTCTCCTCCACAATCCGCCGGTTGCGGTCCACCCCCACCAGTTGGTTGCTCACCAGGCGGGCCCCCGGCTCCACCAGGTAGGTCTGGGGGTCCAGCAGGATCGGGCCCAGGAAATCGGCGATGCGGCCCAGGGGCTGGTTCCAGGGATTGGCCAGTTGGTAGTGGCAGCTCTGGCGGCCGTGGAGCTCGATCACCTGCCGCGGCATGCCCGTCATGGCCGGTTCAGGGGCGTGTCTGGATGCACCAGCCGCCAGAGCAGATCACCGCCCAGGCCTGTCCGCTCCAGCTCCTGCCAGGAGCCGGCCTGATCGAGGCTCATCAGGCCCAGGTCCCCCAGCGGGGTGCGCGCCGCCAGGCCCCCCAGCAGCTTCGGGGCGATCACTACCGCCAGTTCCTGCACACAGCCCTGGCGCAGCGCCTCCGCCGCCAGTTCGGGACCGCATTCCCAAAGCACCCGGTTGCAGCCCTGGGCCGCCAGGGCCTCCAGCAGGGCCTCAGGTTGGCAGGCCGGCAGCACCAGTCGATCCACGCCGAGCCGATCGAGCAGGGCGCAGGTTGCCGCGGCCCTCGTTTCCCCTTCCCGCTGCTCCGGGGCACCGATCGGACCGTGGGCCACCAAGGTGGGGGCCAAAGCCTGATCCCAGAGCTGCGCCGCCTCCGGCAGATCGAGGCTGCGGCTGAGTACCACCCGCAGCGGTTCGGGGTCGCGGCGGCCGCGGCTGGTGAGCAGGGGGTCATCGGCCCGCAGCGTGCCTCCCCCCACGATCACGGCATCGCAGCCCGCGCGTAGGCGATGAACCCAGTCCCGGGCCGTCGGTCCGCTGATCCACTGGCTCTGCCCGTTCGGCAGGGCCGTACGGCCATCGAGGCTCATGGCCCATTTCAGGATCCCCAGGGGGCGCCGGGTTCGGACGCGGTGCACGAAGGCCCGGTTGAGCGCCAGGGCATCGGCTTCGGCCACCGCCTCGATCACCTCCAGTCCGGCCTCCCGCAGCCGGGCGATGCCACCACCGGCCACCCGCGGGTCGGGGTCGGCCATGGCCACCACCACCCGGGTGATGCCGGCGTTGATCACCGCTTCGGTGCAGGGAGGCGTGCGGCCGTGGTGGCAGCAGGGCTCCAGGGTCACGATCAGCGTGCCGCCCTGGGCTCGGTCCCCGGCCTGCTCCAGAGCTCCCACTTCAGCATGGGGTTCGCCGGCGCGGGCATGGAAGCCTTCCCCCACCAGCTGGCCTCCGGCATCGAGCACCACGGCCCCGACCAGGGGGTTGGGGCTGGTGCGACCCTCGGCCAGGGCCGCCAGGGCCAGGGCCCGGCGCATCCAGTTCAGCCAGCTGGCGGGAGGCAGGCTGGACGGGGAGGCAGCCGCCATCACGGGTCGACGCGAGCCCCCGTGGCCCGTGCGGGATGACCAGCGATGGCATTCACCCTGGCGCCCCGATCGGGTCTCACGAGTCCTTGCTGCTCCAACCGGGCAGGCTGCGCCATTCCGCCACCACGTAGGGCGGCACGGGCAGTTCGGTGAACACGCCTGGCAGCTCCAGCCGCAGCGGGCGGTTGTTCTCCAGATCGGCCAGCAGGGGCGTGAGGTCGAATTCGGCGGCGGCGGCGCGGCCGTCGCCGGCCAGCTTGGGGCTGCTCAAGGTGGTGTCGGTCAGTTCCCAGAGGCGCCTGCCGCTGGTCACCAGCAGTGGCGTTGGGTGATCCAGCCGCACCCGGCCCGGGTAGCTCACGATCCGCAGGGTGATGGTGGCATCCTGCCGCGGCGGACCTTCGCGGTAGGCCACCACCTGCCAGCTCTGGTAATCCAGATCCCGCAGGCTCTCGAGGCTGCGCACCACGCCGGTGGCGGTGGTTTCATCCGGGTGGGCGTGGATCAGGGCCCAGGCCGGTGCGGCTCTCAGCAGGAACGGGCCCAGGCTCAGCAGGGTGATCATCACCAGGTTGACCAGGCCACGGACCAGGCCACCTCTCAGGAACAGGTTCAGCGTCATGGCTCTGCGCCACCGTGGGGTTGCCGCTCTGCCCCCGGGATCGGCTGCCAGCCGGTGTGGGTGGCCCACAGGGCCCAGATCGCCATCGCCCGCAGGTAGTGGCAGGCCCGGAACGTGTTCACCGCCGTGATCGCTTCGGGGGTGCGGAACTGCAGGCCTCCTGAATACACCTGATGAACCACAGCGCTGCAGATCGCCAGAGCCGTGCCGCTGTCGCCCATCAGGCGGTAGTAGGAGGCCAGGCCGAAGTTGATGCCGGTCCACACCTCCAGGGGATGGGTGCCGTTGGGGTCGAGGGGGGTGCCGTCGCGGCGCAGGCCGTTGGCCACGCCCAACTGCCCGCCGTGGAAGCCTTCGAAGCAGGCCTCCTTCACGGCCTGGAGCGAGGAGCGGGCGCGATCGTCGGCCACCACGGGGGGTAGTCCCAGCAGGCGGGCGTAGAAGTCACCGCAGAGCTGGTCGGCCATCACCACCGGCGTGCCGCTCTCGGCATCGATCTTGTAGTACTCGCCGTTCCAGAGCAGGGCATCGAAGTTGGCTCGGCTCTGCTCCAGCCAACCGCCAAACTGCCGCTGCTCGGCCGAGGTGTCGAGCCCGAGTTCGAGCTGCAGTCGCTGGCCCATCGCCAGGGCCGCCTCCAGGGCGGCGATCCAGAGGGCGCCGCAGTAGGCGCTCACCCCCTGCAAGGGCCAGTCGTCGAAGGTCTGGTCCGGGGCACCGCCGTTGTCAGGCAGTCCGTCGTCGTTGGCATCGAACTGCTTGAGGTAGCGCAGGGCCGTCACGGCGGCGGGCCAGCAGTCGGCCAGGAAGCGGAGGTCTTCGCCGGAGGGAGCCAGGCGGAAGCTGCGCCACACCTGCAGCACGAAGTCACTGGCCAGGTCTTTCCAGAGGTTGCAGTCCTGGTAGGCGGTGTAATTGGTGGCGTCGAATGGGCGCTCGTTCGGCGCGCCCAGGTCGTGGGGGGTGGCGCCCGCCAGCTTGCGGGGAGCCTCCACCCGGCCCCTTCCTTGGGTGAAGTACCAGCCGATCGGCCGCGGCGTGGGATCGGCCGCCGGGATGGCCCGGGCGAAGTCGCGCAGCACCGCCTTGTCGAGCTCTGGCCAGAGCTGCAGCAGGGCGAAGGAGCCGTAAAGCCGCACATCAAGGCTCTCGTACCAGGCGTAGTCGAGGCACTCGAGCACGCCGAAACGCCCCACCGGATCCTGCGGCGTGGCGGCGGTCCAGAGGCTGCCGCCACTGGCCAGGTCGTACAGCTCGTTGAGCAGGGCCATGCGCAGGGCATCGGGCAGGTCGGCGCGATCCACCACCGGCTTCTGCCAGGTGTCGATGGCCTCCCGCCAGCTGCGCCAGTCCGCCAGGGCCTCGGCGGCGATGGCCACGGCGTTGTCGCCGCTGCTGCCGAAGACATCGGTGTAGCGGCGCAGGGCGCGGGTGCCGGTGGCGAAGCTGGTGACCGGCAGATCCCAGCTGATCACCACCGGCAGTTCCAGGCTTTGGCCCGGTTCGAGCCGGAAGCGCACCGCCAGGGCGGCACTGGCCGGGTCCTGGTCGCCGCTGCGGCGGTCGTTGTCGCTCTGGGGGATGGCGCCACCTGTGGCAAAGGGGGTCCAGAGCTCGGCGCCATCGCCGGCCGGGTTCCAGCGGCTGCAGCGCAGGATCTCCAGCCCCGGATGCGCCAGGGAGGCTTCATCGGGCACCGCCAGGCACCACTGCCCCTGACCCTCGGCCAGGGGCTCGGCCCGCTCGCCTTCCAGCACAACCCCTTTGAGCCCTGCGGCGTCCACTTGTCGGTTGCGCTGGCCCCGGGTGCGGCCGATCGCCGCCACGTAGTTGTGTTCGGGGCTGCCGTCGTCGCGGAAATGCACGGCGGCTGCCGGATCGGTGTTGGTGAACCAGCCGACCGTGTTGCGCCAGCTCAGCAGCAGCGAGAGATCGAGGGGGGCACTGGTGGGGTTGGTGAAGCTCCAGCGGAACACCGCCACCGGGTAGCTGGTGCGGTGGTAATCGCCCGGCAGGATCGGGCTGAACGCTTCACAGCTCACCCGGGCCGCGAAGACGTTCGCGTAGTCGAACCTGCTGCAGGGGTAGCGGGCGCTGTAGGTGCCGCTGCTGTGCTCGGCGGTGCTGGCCGGATACCAGCTCCAGGCCGCCAGGGGCGGCTGGGGAGCATCGGGGCGGGAGTCGTCCCGCAGGGGAGCTGTGGCCAGGGCATGGGCCTTGCTCTGGTGGCCGTCGTGCTCGAACAGGGCGAACTGGCAGTCGGGCAGGGTGCCGAACCAGTGCTCACCGCCATCGAGGTGCCAGAGGTTGAAGCTGCCATCGGGGCCGCGGCCGATGCAGCCGGCTCCGAAGCCCCCCAGGGGCGCTCCATGGTTGGGACCGTCGTCGAGGTTGCTGGCGTAGCGCACCGTGTAGGGCCGTTCCCAGTCCAGGCCGATCGGCCGCTGCCAGCAGGTGGCTGGCGCTTCGCCTGCCGTCCTGGTGCGCCGGAGCTGCGGCAGGGAGGGGAAGCCGAAGGGCACGGAGCGGTTGCGGCGCCAAGACAGCTTGTCAGAGGATTGCGGAGCAGGGCATGGCCGGATCTGCCGGGGGCCTTGGCATCGCCTCCCCCCTGGCCTGCGCCCGGCTGATGCGTCTTGAGCACCAGACAGGGGAAGATGCAAACATTTTTACGTGTGATTGCGGCCCGGGCGTTTGCTCCCTTGGCCATCGAAGAACGTGGTTTGGAAAGCAGGGTCTGGCTGAACCGATTAGCTGCGATAAGATTTTACGCATTGTTTGCGAAGGGCCTCGGGAGCTTTGGTCAATCCCACTCCTGACAGGGTCCAGATCGGTGCTCCCCAGTCCAGCGGGCTTGGATCAACCTCCCAGCAGGGCAGCGGCTGGTGGAACCGCGGTGAACGACGATCCGCCTATCGCCGGCATGGCTATCGCCCCGAGATTGATGGACTCCGCGCCGTGGCGGTTGCAGCGGTGTTGCTGAATCACCTGAGCAACAATCTGCTGCCCTCAGGTTATCTTGGCGTCGATATCTTCTTTGTGATTTCAGGTTGCGTGGTCACCAGTTCGCTCGCCAGCCGTGCTGATGGCGGTGTGGCGCGCTTTCTTGGGTCGTTCTACTGGCGCCGCTGGCGTCGGCTCTGGCCGGTCTTGGCGGTGATGGTGGTTGGGGTGAGTGTGCTGTATGCCGCCCTGGGCTCGCCGATCGATGATCTCTACACCACCGTGTTTCGCTCTGGTCTGACGGCCCTGGTTGGGGTGTCGAATTTCTATTTCTACAAACAGGGATCCACCTATTTCGGCATGAGCGATGAGTACAACCCCTTTCTGCATACCTGGTCCCTGGGTGTCGAGGAACAGTTCTATTTCGTTTGGCCGTTGCTGATGCTGATCTGTGGATTCGGCCTGCGGCGTGCACCGTCTCAGGCCTACCGCAGGCTTGCCTGGATGTCGGGCGCCGTCTGTCTGGTGTCCCTGGCTGCCTATCTGCTGCTGCATCTGCAGGGACAACCGATGGCGGCCTTCTTCCTTTCCCCGTTCCGCCTCTGGGAGCTGGCGCTGGGAAGCCTGGCCTTTCTGGCCCATCGGCGTTGGCGTCGGCGGCGGTTCGCGGTGGCCAGCGGCGGCCGCCAGCTCTTGCCTCTGGATCTGCCGATCCTGATCGCATTGGTCGTCGTACTCGCCCTGCCAAGGCAAGCGGAGGTTGCGGCAACCGTGGCGGTGGCCCTGCTCACAGCGGTGCTGCTGGTGCTGATGCGATCCGATGCGGCTGCCGGCCGACTCCTGGCCCATCCAGCTCTTGTTCTGTTGGGTCTGGGCTCCTATTCCCTCTATCTCTGGCACTGGCCCCTGCTGGTCTTTGCCCGCTACACCGTTGGCCTGAATGCCGCCACGGTACTACCGCTGCTGGTGCTGATCGCCGCGGTTTCAGCCATCTCCTTTCGCTTTGAATTCTGGTCCCGCTATCGCTTTTCCCTCTTCTCCCGCCCCACCCTGGCGGTTCCCTGGGCCTTGGTTTCACTGTTCGGTTCCGTAACCACACTTCTGGTGCTCCAGGGTCCTGGCAAGGGGGCTTTGTTTCTGGGGCGCCGGACCGGCGATCTTGATCTGGCCAGCTCCAATAAAGCCATCAACGGCACCACGATTTCCACGGCGATGTGCTTTCTCGATCCCACCGCTCCGGTGCCGCCCTCGTCCTATTTCACCTGGATGTGCCGCTCCGAGCAGCCACCCCAGAGGCCCACCATCTATTTCGAAGGCGACAGCCACGCCCATGCCCTGTTCCTGCTGGGGCGGGATCTGTTTCGTGGAAATTCCTACGGCATCTCCTTCGCCACGCGGGGCGGTTGCCCTTTTCCGTTTTTTGCTCCTGCGGGCCGGCCCGATTATCGGGGTGAGCGTTACCGCAACTGTCTGCCCCACGACCAATCCCGTCGTCGCGAACTGGCAGAGGTGCTGAGGCCAGGTGATGTGGTCGTCAGCGAATCGTCCATCAGCAACTACATCGGCAGCCTTCCTGCGTCCGAGCGCTCCTCCGCCCTGGCCGGCTACGCCAGCGCCGTGAGCGCCCTCGATCGGCTGGTCGCTGAGCGGGGTGCCCATCTGGTGCTGGTCGCCCCCACCCCCACCTTCCCCCAGCCCCGCATCCGCACGCCCCTGAGCCTGTGCCGTCCCGAATGGTTCCGACCCGGCTGGGCCCTGGCTCCCCTCTGCCGCACCCTCAAGGTGTCGCGCTCCGACCAGTTGGCCCGCACCCGGGAGGTGCGTGATCTGCAGCGCTCCCTGGCTGCCGCCGGCAGCGCCACCGTCGTGTTTGATCCTTTCCCTGCCCTTTGTCCGCCCAACGACTCCAGTTGCGCGAATGTGGTGGGTGGGCAGATCCTCTACAGCGATGGCAGCCATCTCACCAATGCCGGCGCCGCGCTGCTCAGCGGCCCGTTCCAAGCTGTCCTACGCCAGTTGCCGGCACCACCCCGGCAGGTCACCGGCGCGGCATGGCCATGACAGCCCCTGGCCCTTCGGATCCGGGCCAGCCTCCCATTCCCGCCTGTTCCATGGTTGAGCGCGAGTCCCTGGCCGCGCTCCCCGGTCGTGCCCCCCTGGATGCGGTCTGGCTGGAGGTGGTCGGCACCGATGCCCGGGGGCTTGAGAGCCTTTCGCTCCTCTGGCGGCAGCGACTCCGCCAGGTGGATCGGGTGGCAGCGCCCCAGCGCCTCCTGGATCCCCTGCGGCGCTGGTACGAAGAGTCCGCTGGGATCACCCCCGAGCTGATCCCCACCGATCGCCCTGAGGAGCTGCTGTCTCGCCTGCGCTCTGCCCTGGCCGAAGGGAAGCCGGTGGTGGTGCTGGCCAGCGGCGATCCCCTCTGGTTCGGCATCGGTCGGCTGCTGCTTCAGGCCTTCCCTGCTGAGCAGCTGCGTTTCCATCCCGGCCCCACCTCAATGCAGCTGGCCTTTGCCCGCATCGGCCGCCCCTGGCAGGACGCCAGTTGGCTGAGCCTGCATGGGCGTGACCCAGAACCGCTAGCCGCTGAATTGCAGCGCCGGCCTGCGGCCCTAGCTGTCCTCTGCGACCCACGGGCGGGCGGCGCTGACACGGTGCGGCGGATCCTGCGGGCCTCTGGCCTGGAGGGTGCCTACGGCTGCTGGATCTGTGAGCGGCTGGGGCATCCCGAGGAGCGGGTGCTGCGCCTGGCCCCTGATCAGCCCACCCCCGTGGAGCTTGATCCTCTCCATCTGGTGTTGCTGGTGGCCGAAGCCCCCGCCGCCCCGGATCCGACCAGCCTGCCCCTGTTCGGCATCGACGATGGCCTCTGGCTGCAACACCCCGACCAACCAGGCCTGATGACCAAACGGGAGGTGCGCATCCAGCTCCTCGCCGATCTCGATCTGCCGGCCGAGGGGGTGCTCTGGGACATCGGCGCAGGGGTGGGCACGGTGGGTCTGGAGGCCCTGCGGCTGCGGCCGGGACTGCGCCTCTGGGCGGTGGAGCGTCGGGTCGGGGCGGCGGCCCTGCTGGCCGCCAATGCGGAGCGGTTCGGGGTGGAGCCTGCCGGCCTTTTGGAGGCGGCGGCACCCGAGGCCCTGGCCGGGCTTCCGGATCCGGATCGCGTGCTGATCGGCGGAGGCGGCCGCGATCGGGTGGCGCTGCTTCAGGCGGTGCTGCCCCGGCTGCGGCCCGGTGGGGTGGTGGTGCTGCCCCTGGCCACCGTGGAGGCCCTGGCCGAGCTGCGTCCGGTGCTTGAGGGCGCCGGGCTGGCGCTGGCTGTGGGG
This sequence comes from Cyanobium sp., assembly GCA_044370835.1. Lineage (GTDB taxonomy): Bacteria > Cyanobacteriota > Cyanobacteriia > PCC-6307 > Cyanobiaceae > Cyanobium. The sequence continues at coordinate 15,871 of JBILUS010000003.1, forward strand.
CAGGTGCAGGTGTGGCGAGGGGCTCCCCTGGGGGATGGCACCCGCCTGGCTCCACTCAATCCGGTGCTGGTGCTGTCGGGCCGAAGGACCTGAGCAGCTCCACCCGCAGGGGGGAACCCACCTTCAGGCCGAGTTGGCTGGCCTGGCCGGCCGCCAGTTCGAGCACCCCATCCACCGGCTCATCGGGCCCGTAGCTGGGGCAGGGCAGCCGCATGCAGGGGGCTGCAGCAGGCTCGATGGCGATCACCCGACCGTTGCGCACAAACAAGATGTCGAGGGGCTCGGGGGTGCGGTGCATCCAGAAACGGGCCACCTGGGCCGGGCGGTAGGCAAACCACATGCCCCGGTCCGCCGGCAGGCGTTCGCGGAGCTGCAGCCCCAGGCTGTATTGGTGCCAGGTGCGGGGGACTTCCAGGTCCACACAGCCCGAGGCGGCCGCCCGCGTCGATGGCGGGGCGCCTCCCGGCTGGCTGTCTGGCGCCTGGAGCGAGGGCAACGGGGGGGGGCTGGGACACCAGCGGCCTGCAATCGGCAACCGCTGGGGGGGGACCTGAGCGGGGGCCGCCTGCGCGGTTCCGACCCCGGGACCCGCCAGGCAGCTCAGGAGCAGCAGGGGCAGGACGACGATCCGCGCGGACGGGGCGCTGTTCATGGCTTCGAGGCGGGCCGGGGCGGGAGCCGTTCCGCCAGGCAGTATCCCTGGCCCCGCACGGTGTGGATCAGGCGGCGTTCGCCATTCTCCTCAAGCTTCTGGCGCAAGTAGCGCACGTAGACCTCAATCACGTTGCTGGAGGCCCCCCGCTCCTCCCGCCAGATCTCGGCCAGGATGGCGTCGCGGCTGAGCACGGCGCCGCCGGCCCGCAGCAGCAGCAGCAGCAGGTCGTACTCCCGGGCCGTGAGGCTGAGGCTGCGCAGGCCGCGCCTCACCTCCCGGGTGGAGGGATTGACCACCAGATCCGCTGCCTGCAGGGGGCGGGAGGCCGGCTCGGCGGCGGGGAGCGGCGGCCCCTGCCCAAGGCCCAGGTGCAGGCGCAGCCGGGTCAGCAGGTCACTGGGGCCCACCGCGGTGAGCCAGAAATCGTCGGCTCCGCTGGCCAGGCATCGCACCCGTCCCTCCAGGCTGTCGCTCGTGACCCCCAGCAGCAGGGGGGTGCGGGGGAAGCGCTTCCGCAGCTCCAGGATGCGCCCCGCCTCCCGGGGCGCCAGGATCACGGCCCGCGGCGCCGGCGCTGGGCCGTTGGCGAGGTCTGCCTCCAGCAGCGGTCGGTGCCCCGAAAGGGTGAGCCGGGGGGCGAGGGCTTCGGCTTCCGGACCGAGCAGCAGGACCGCGGCCGCTGCCGTCTCGCCGGCGACGGGGGGCGATCCTTCGGGCGTCAGGTTCATCCCGCCGCCGGCCTCATGGGGTGCCCTCCGGCATGCACTGGGGGGCGGCAACCTCGACGCTGCCGGGTTTGGCCACGTGGGGCAGACCCCAGCCCAGCTTGTTGCGCAGCACCTGGAAGAACTCGTGGTCGGCCAGCCGCACGAACCGCACCGGATGTTCGCTGCGCCGCACCAGCACGCGGTCCTCGGGCCAGACGTAGCAGCCGGCGCTGCCATCCACCACCATCATCAGCCGCTCTGGCGTGGCCGGGAACACCGTGACCGGCTCCCGGTCGCTGAACACCAGGGCCCGCGAGGCGAGCGAATGGGCCGCGATCGGCGTGAGCTGCAGCACCGGGCAGTCGGGGGTGATCACCGGGCCGCCGGCGCTGAGGGCATAGGCGGTGGAGCCGGTGGGGCTGGAGAGGATCACGCCATCGGCGGCGATGTCCACCGGGGCATGGCGGCCGATCGCGATCTCGAAGTGGCACATGCTGGTGAGCGGCTCGCGGTGGAGGGCCATCTCGTTGAGGCAGAGCACCTCCCAGCGACGCTGCTCGCCCCGCATCACGCTCACCACCAGCATCGAGCGCTCCTCCACGGTCCATTCGCCGGCGATCACCTGGTCGAGCACGCCATCGAGATCCTTGAGGTAGGCCTCCGCCAAAAAGCCGAGGTGGCCCGTGTTGATCGTGAGGATCGGCACCCCGATCGGCGCGGTCTGGCGGGCGGCCGACAGCACGGTCCCGTCGCCGCCGAGCACCAGGGCCAGGGGCATGGACGCATCGAAGCTGGGCGGCACACAGGCGCCGTAGCCCTTGGCCCGCAGGTGCTGGTCCGGATTGGCGAATCCCACCACCCCGCCAGAGCTGCTGACGCGCACCACCTCAAGGCCCGCCGCGCTGAGGCGGTCCTCGATGGCAGCGGCGGTGGCGAGTGCCAGCTCCTTGCCATCGTTGACGATCAGGCCGACGCGGGACACCGATCGGGAGCGGGAGGGTGCCATGAGTGTATGGGCCCGCTCAGAACTGCTCCAGAAACCGCAGGTCGCTGGTGTGCAGGCGGCGGATGTCGTCGATGCCGTGGCGCACCATGCAGAAGCGTTCCACCCCGAGCCCCGCCGCGAAGCCGCTCCAGCGTTCCGGATCGATGCCCATCCCCTCCAGCACGGCCGGATCGACCATGCCGCAGCCCATCACCTCCAGCCAGCGGCCCCGCCATTGCACATCCACCTCAGCGGACGGTTCAGTGAAGGGGAAATAGCTGGCCCGGAAGCGCACCGGCAGGTCCCCGAAGAAGCGCTGCAGGAAGGTGGTCACCGTGCCGCGCAGGTGGCTGAAATCGAGGCCCTCATCGAGGGCCAGCACCTCCACCTGGTGGAACACCGGCGAGTGGGTGGCATCCACCGCGTCACGGCGGAACACCCGCCCGGGTGCCACGATCCGCACCGGCGGGGGATTGGCCTCCAGGTGGCGGATTTGCACCGGTGAGGTGTGGGTGCGCAGCAGGCGCTCGCCGCCATCGGCGCCGGGGGCCAGATAGAAGGTGTCCTGCATGTCCCGCGCCGGATGGTGGGGCGGGATGTTGAGGGCGGTGAAGTTGTAGTGGTCGCTTTCCACCTCCGGCCCTTCGGCCACCCGGTAGCCCAGGCCGGCGAAGAGGTCGAGGATCTCCTCCACCGTCGATTGCAGCGGGTGGCGGTGGCCCGGCGGCACGAAGCGGCAGGGGGCGGTCACATCGAGCGTCTCGCGGGCGATGCGATCCGCCATGGCCGAGTACTGCAGATGGTGGAGGCGGCCGGCCAGCAGACCCTGCACCTGCTCCTTGAGACGGTTGGCCCGCTGTCCCACCAGCGGCCGTTCGTCGCCGGGCAGGCGGCCCATGGCGCCCAGCACAGCCGAGAGCCGCCCCTTCTTGCCGAGCAGATCGACCCGCAGCTGTTCGAGTTCGGCGGGGCCGGCGGCGGCCTCGATGGCGGCGGCCGCCTCCGCTTCCAGCGCCTCAAGCTGGTCGGTGAGCTGCTGCAGGCTGATCGTGGCGCTCACGGCGTCGGGGAGGCGGGATGGGCTGAAGGTCGACTGTAGGCAGCGCAGGGCTGTCGTTCGCCCCGGCGCCCGAGGAGCGGTTCAGCCAGGGTGCGCTGGCCGGCAGCAGCCCAGGGCACCTTGGCGGCCTCAGGGGCCGTGGCAGCCTGACCGCGTCAGCCCCATCCGCCATGGCCCCGCTCCGGATCCTGATCAGCAACGATGACGGGGTCTTTGCCGCCGGCATCCAGGCCCTGGCCGCCGAGGCCGTGGCCCGGGGGCACCAGGTCACGGTGGTCTGTCCGGATCAGGAGCGCTCCGCCACCGGCCATGGCCTGACCCTCCAGACCCCTCTGCGGGCCGAGCGCGCCGACCAGCTGTTCGCCCCCGGGGTCACCGCCTGGGCCTGCAGCGGCACTCCCTCCGACTGCGTGAAGCTGGCCCTGTTTCGCCTGCTGGAGGAGCCACCCCAGCTGGTGCTCTCCGGCATCAACCACGGTCCCAACCTTGGCACCGATGTGCTGTATTCCGGCACCGTGAGTGCGGCGATGGAGGGCACGATCGAGGGCTTCCCCGCCCTGGCCGTGAGCAGTGCCGATTTCCACTGGCGCCACTTCGGACCCGCCGCCCGCATCGCCCTGGAGGTGGCCGAGGGCCTGCTGGCCGCCGGTTGGAAGGAGGGCATGCTGCTCAACCTCAACGTGCCCCCCCGGCCTGCCGAGGCGATCGGGCCCCTGCGCTGGTGCCGCCCGGCCGTGCGCCGCTACATCGATCAGTTCGACTGCCGGGTTGATCCCCGCGGCCGCACCTACTACTGGCTGGCCGGCGAGGTGGCCGACGACCTCGAGGCCGCCGTGGCAGGCCCGGCCGACTGGCCCACCGACGTGGCCTGGATCGCCACGGGCGGCGTGGCCCTCTCGCCGCTCCAGCCGGAACTCTTCTGGCGCGGCGATACGGCGAGCCTGCCAACGCTGCCCTCCCTGCTGCCCTGAGGTCGTTCAGGCCTCGGCAAACGCTCACCCCCGGCGGAAAACGCGCTGCAGCATCCAGAGGGAGAACATCAGGCCGATCAGGTGGGCGAAGAGCACCTGGGTGTTGCTCAGCACCGAGAGCATTTCGATCGAGGTGATCGGGAAGGTGCTGATCGGCCCCGAGCTGCCCTGGTAGGTCATGGGCCCGAACAGGCCGGGCGCCTGCATCGAGGCCTGCAGAAAGAGGCTGCCGGCCAGCGCCTGATACCCCACCGCCGCGACGGTGAGGCCCGCCAGGTCGGCCAGCAGCCCCCGCTTGATCAGTCGGGTGGTTTCACCCCGGCTCGGCTTGACCGGGCTGGCCAGGGCTCGGCCGCAGCGGATCACCAGCCAGCACTGCCAGAGGCTCCAGGCCAGCAGCAGGAAGGACAGGGTGGTGAAGGACAGCCCGGGGCCCAGGCCCACCGCCCGCTGCGCATTGGAGGCCACCCGGCCGCCGATGTTGTTAAACAGCAGAACCCCCACCACCACCACGGCGAGGGCGAGCTGGATCCAGAAGCGAACCCAGCCCACTTGGCGCAGGGCGGCGGAGATGCGTTGCAGGTCCGGCGGCTCGGCCATGGGGTGGGTTGCCCGTCAGGGTTCCAAACTTGCCATGGGAGGATCCCAGCGGCGAGCGCCTGGCCTTGATTTCCCTGTCGATCCCGCTCCACTCCCCCGATCAGGCCCTGCGTCCCACCGCCATCGCCCTGGGCAGCTTCGATGGCCTGCACCACGGTCATCGCCGCGTGATCGAAGCCATCACCACCGCTGTGGATGGTGCGGTTCCGAGCGTGGTGAGTTTCTGGCCCCATCCCCGCGAGGTGCTCCATGGCGACACCCGCCTGCGGCTTGACCTGCCTGAAGAGAAGCTGGATCTACTGGCCCCGCTGGGGATCCGTCAGCTGGTGCTGGTGCCCTTCACCCTAGAGCTCGCGGCGCTGACGCCTGAGGCGTTTGTGGAGCGCGTGCTGGCGGAGCAATTGCAGGTGCGCCGGGTGGCGGTGGGCGAGAACTTCCGCTTTGGCGCCGGGCGCTGTGGTTCCGCCGCCGATCTGGAGCGGATCGGGGCCAGCTGCGGCATGGAGGTGAGCGTGCTTCCCATGCTCTGGGACGGCCCGGAGCGGGTGAGCAGCAGTCGCATCCGCCGTGCCCTGGCCGCTGGCGATCTGGCCGAGGCGAAGCGGCTGCTGCAGCGGCCCTACCGCTTCAGCGGCCGGGTGGTGGCGGGTCGGGGCCTGGGGCGCGGCCTGGGCTGGCCCACCGCCAATCTGCAGGTGGATGGCCGCAAGTTTCTGCCGGGGGAAGGGGTCTACGCCGTGTGGGTCTGGCGGGAGGGGGATCCGGCCGCTCCGATGGCAGGAGTGATGAACCTCGGCCCCCAGCCCACGGTCGATCCCCTCGCCCCTTCGGCGGTGGAGGTGCACCTGCTCGATCGGGACCTTGAGCTGGTCGGGGCAACCCTCACCGTGGAGCCGGTGCGCTTTCTGCGCGGCCAGCAGCGCTTCTCGGGCCTCGATGAGCTCGCGGCCCGGATCGCGGCGGATGCGGCCGCGGCGGCCGTGATCCTGGCCGCTGCGCCTCAGCCGTAGGCGTGGGTGAGGCCCCAGCTGATGAACAGAGCGATGGCTCCCATCAGCAGAATGCCGGAAACAAGTGGCAGCAGGGGGCTGTCCTCGCCGCTGCCCGGATCGTTGACCATGGGATGTCCAGGGGTGCAACCACCCTAGGGATGGCCCGCTTCCACCCCAGCTCCCCTCGTGCCGAATCCCGCGCTTCCATCTGAGCCACCCCCTTCGCCCGGCAACCCTTCCCAGGCCGGGGACGCCCAGGACTGGCCGCGCCAGGACTGGGAGGACCAGCAGGGGGAGTCCCAGGCCGGGCAGACAGTCCCGGAGACCGTTGCCCGGCTGCTCGATGCCAACCTCGACCGGGCCCGGGAGGGGCTGCGAGTGCTGGAGGACTGGGCCCGTTTCGGCCTGGACCGTCCCGATCTGGTGGCGCGCACCAAGGATCTGCGCCACCGCCTCGCCCGGGTCCACCGAGACCGCTACAAGCACGCCCGCCACACCGCCACCGACCCCGCCGCCGGCCTCAGCCATCCCGCCCAGGCGGAGCGCCTCAGTCCGGCCCGGGTGCTCGCGGCCAACGCGGCCCGGGCGCAGGAAGCCCTGCGGGTGCTCGAGGAATTCGGCCGTGCCCACGATCCGGCCCTCGCCCAGGAGGCGGCCCGCAGCCGCTATGCCCTCTACGACCTGGAACTGGAGCTGATGCGCTCTGGTCGCGATGGCCATGGGCGCCGCCAGCTGCTGGCCCGCTGCCGGCTCTACCTGATCTGCGGGGCTGGGGCGGCGGCGGCGGTGGAAGGGGCTCTGGAGGCGGGCGTGGGCATCGTGCAGTACCGCGCCAAGGAGGGCGAAGGCCTCGATGACCGCCGGCGGTTGGCGGAGGCCCGCGAGCTGCGCCGCCTCTGCCAGCGCCACGCTGCCCTGTTCGTGGTCAACGACCGGGTGGATCTGGCCCTGGCGGTGGACGCTGATGGCGTTCATCTGGGCCAGGGGGATCTGCCGGTGGCGGTGGCCCGCCGGCTGCTGGGTCCCGACCGCCTGATCGGCTGCAGCACCCACGCGCCCGACCAGCTGGCGCGGGCCCTGGCCGAAGGCTGCGATTACGTGGGCGTCGGCCCGGTCAATGCGACTCCCACCAAGCCGGGCCGTGCGCCGGTTGGGCTCGCCTACGTGGCCGAGGCCGCGGCCACCTGCCCACTGCCCTTCTTCGCCATCGGCGGCATCGACGCTGAAACCCTTCCAGTGGTGCTCGCGGCGGGTGCCAGCCGCGTGGCGGTGGTGCGCGCGATCGCAGCGGCCCGTGATCCCGGCGCGGCCACCCGCACCCTGCTCGCGCTGCTGGACCAGCACCCTTGGCCCACAAGCCGATGAACGACGCGATCGTGGTGCGCCTGAACGGGGAGGAGTGCCGCTGCCCGGCCGGGTTGAGCCTGGAGGCCCTGCTTGAGCAGCGCGGCTACAAACCCCGGCTGGTGGTGGTTGAGTACAACGGCGCCCTGCTGCCCCGCCGGCAGTGGCCCACCCAGCCGGTGGTGGAATCCGATGTGATCGAGGTGGTCACCATCGTGGGGGGTGGTTCCTAGATTCCGGGTCATCCTTCGGCGCCTTCCATGGCTCCCCGTTCCCCCCGCCGTGTCAACGGCCTGGTCTCCTCACTTCTGCTGGTACCGGTGCTCATGGTGGGGCTTCTCCTCGCCGCACCAGCCCCCGGTCTGGCTGCTAGCGGCGGCCGCATCGGCGGCGGCAGCTTCCGTTCCGCCCCCTCGGCCCCCCGCAACTACGGCGGCGGAGGGGGCTCATACCGCGGCGGCTATCCCGGTGGTTACCGCGGCGGCTATGGCGGTGGTTATTACGGCGGTGGCGGCTACTACGGCGGCGGTGGTTTCGGGGTGCCTTTCGTGGTGCCGATCTTCGGCTTCGGCAGCGGCCTGTTCGGCCTGCTGGTGCTGATGGCCATCGTGGGCGTGCTGCTCAATGCCCTGCGCGGTGCCTCCGGCAGCCTCGGTGGCAACGATTCGGTCGGGAGTCTCTCCGGCTCGGTCGATGGTCCGGTGTCGATCGCCGAGGTGCAAGTGGGCCTTCTGGCCACCGCCCGCGAACTTCAGGCCGATCTGCGCCGCATGGCCGCCACCGCCGACACCGGCTCCAGCGCCGGTCTCCAGCGGGTGCTGCAGGAAACAAGCCTGGCGCTGCTCCGCAACCCCGCGCTCTGGGTCTACGCCAACGGCGAGGTGGGCCAGGTGCCCTTCGCCTCTGCCGAAGCCACCTTCAACCGCCTGTCGGTGCGGGAGCGCAGCAAGCTGGAACGGGAGCTCACCACCAACGTTGCCGGCGTGCGCAGCGGCGGCTCCACCACCCTCCAGGCCGGCACCAGCGACGCCGCCAGCGACTTCATTGCCGTGACCCTGCTGCTGGCTACCCGGCGTCCCCTGGCCCTCAAGGGCACCGACACCGCCGAAGCCCTGCGGGAAACCCTGCAGGTGCTCGGTGGCGTGGGTGCGGACGATCTGCTGGCCCTTGAGGTGATCTGGCAACCGGAGGGTGTCGGCGAGGTGCTCAGCACCGATCAGCTGCTCACCGCCTATCCGGAACTCCAGCACCTCTGAGCCGCTCCACCCGGGGTCTGCTCTTGCGGACCCCGAGTGGCTGCCGCACACTGCGCCCACCCGCTGTGGCCGGATGGATCCCTCCACCGAGAGTGCGACTCCAGCTTCCATCGCCCTGCCAAGACGGGCCTCGCGTACGCCGATCAGCTGGATCAACACACCGGTGTTGATCGCGGCCATCGAGCGCTACGAGCAGGGACGGCTGTCCCATTCGATGGTTCTGTGGCTCCGCTCCCTGTTGGAGATCGAGGCCCCCGTTTCAGTCCCCCTGCGCCGGCGGGGCTGCTGAGAGCCGCAGGATGCGCAGTGCGGCCATGGCCGCTCCATAGCCGTTGTCGATGTTGACCACGCTGAGCCCCGGCGCGCAGCTGGCCAGCATGCCCTGCAGAGCCGCCTGACCCCCCGCACTCACGCCATAGCCCACCGAAACGGGAACCCCGATCACGGGCTGGGGCAGCAGGCCAGCGAGCACGGTGGGCAGAGCCCCTTCCATGCCGGCGCAGGCGATCAGCAGGGGGGCACGGTGCAGGTCCTCGAGCCTGTCCAACAGCCGATGCAGGCCGGCCACCCCCACATCCAGCACCAGGGTGGATGCGATGCCATGGCAGGCCAGGGCGAGCTGCGCTTCACGGGCCACCCCCAGGTCGCTGCTGCCCCCGCCCAGGATCGCCACGGGAGCCTGCTGGTCGTTGGGTTCAGGCAGGGGATCGGTGGCCAGGCAGCGGGCCTCGCCGTGGTGGCGGTAGGAGCCTGGGTCGATCCCGGCGGCGGCCAGGGCGTTGAGCACGGCGCCGGCACGGTCGGAGGCCAGCCGCGTGACCAGGGCGATCTCGCCAGCCCGCTTGAGACCCGCCAGGGCGGCCACGATCTGTTCGGTGTTCTTGTGTTCCCCCCAGATCGCCTCGACCATGCCGAGCCGGCCGCGGCGGCTGAGGTCGAGTCGTAGGTCGTCCCGGGGGGGGAAGGCCGTGGCAGGGGGCTGGGGCTCCTCCATCGGCGGCTCAGCTGCGGCCCATCGGCTCAAGCGAGCCGGACTGCAGGAGGGGAAAGGGATTGCCGTTCCCCTGGCCCAAGGCCTGCCGGGCCAGTAGGACGAAGCTTTCTTGCACCCGATCGATCTCCGCCTTCGGAATCGCATCCCAGTCGGCCCGGCTGGCCCAGCGAATCAGCAACACCCCCTCCTGGCGCTGGGCATCCCAGTAGAGCTCGCGGCCCAGGAAGCCCTGCTGCCGTTGCAGCCAGGGATCCCAGCTGGCTCGCTCGGCCTGCAGCCAGGCCTGGCGGCCCTGCTTCGGCACCCGCAACCGCAGCTGCTCCACCACTTCCACCGCCACCGGGCCATCGCCGCTGGAAGGCCGGGTCTGGAGGATGGCTGGGCTCGGGGTCTGCATGGCCTGGGTGGGGGGAGGGGCGGTCGTGCCGAGAAGGGGAAGGGACGCGCCGGCAGGGGAGCAGTTCATGGCCAGTACGAGCGCCAGCCCCATGCCCGCCATGGCTTCAAAAACCTTAACGACTCTGGCGCCGTTCATGGCTGGCTCAGCAGGGCCACCGCGTGACAGGCGATCCCCTCCTCCCGGCCGGTGGGACCCAGCCGCTCATTGGTGGTGGCCTTGACGCCCACCCGCTCCTCCCCGATCCCCAGCCGCCCGGCGATCGCCGCCCGCATCGCATCGATGTGGGGACGCAGTTTCGGCCGTTCCGCCACCACCACTGCATCCACATTCACCACCTCCCAGCCCCGTTCGCGAATCAGCCCCATCACCCGTTCGAGCAGTTCCAGGCTGTCGGCCCCCTTCCAGCGCACATCCTCCGGCGGAAAATGGCGGCCAATGTCCCCCAGGGCCAGGGCGCCCAGCAGGGCATCGATCACGGCATGGACCAGCACGTCGGCGTCGCTGTGCCCGTCGAGGCCCAGGCCGGCCGGATGCTCCAGCCGCTGGCCCCCCAGGATCAGCGGCCGTCCGGCCACCAGCCGGTGAATGTCGTAGCCGTTGCCGATGCGCAGCTGCGGTATCCGGGCCGGCTGGTCTGGCGCTTCCCCCCTGTCCTCGCCCATCGGCCCTGCTCCCCGTCATGACGGTGGCGCCAGTCTCCCAGTCGGCGGCCCGGGCCGGGCCGTTCGATGTCAGGGAGAGGGGGGGGCTTCGGCCTCCGGCTCCCTGGAGATCCCCCCGGCTTCGCGCCAGCGGGCATGGAGGTCGGGACGACGCTCCCGGGTGCGGAGCTCCTGCTGCTCCTGGCGCCAACGGGCGATCGCCCCGTGGTCGCCGCTGCGCAGCACCGCCGGCACCTCCTGGCCCCGGAACACCGCCGGCCGGGTGTAGTGGGGATGCTCCAGCAGCAGGTTGGTGTGGCTCTCCTCCTCCAGGGAGGCCGCGGTGCCCACGGTGCCCGGCAGCAGCCGCACCACACCATTGATCACGGTGGCGGCCGGTAGTTCGCCGCCGGTGAGCACGAAGTCGCCGATCGACACCTCTTCGTCGGCCAGACCGCGGATGCGTTCGTCGAAGCCTTCGTAATGGCCGCAGAGCAGCACCAGCTGGTCGTAGTCCCGGGCCCAGCGCCGCAGATCCGCCTGGCGCAGCGGATGGCCCTGGGGGGTCATCAGCAGCACCCGGCGGCGGCCTTGCCGGGGGATCGCCTCGAACGCGGCGAACACCGGCTCGGGTTTGAGCACCATCCCAGCCCCACCGCCATAGGGCTGGTCGTCCACCTTGCGGTAGCGGTCCGTCGCGTGGTCGCGGGGGTTGTGGACATGGAGCTCGGCCAGGCCCGCCGTGAAGGCCCGGCCGATCACCCCCAGGCCCAGCAAGGGGGCGAAGGCCTCCGGCACCAGGCTCACCACATCGAGGCGCATCACTCAGCCGGCATCCACGGGGGTGGCGGAGCGGCTGACGCGGCGGATCTCGGAACTGAAGCTGGCCCGGCCGGGTGCCCCGTCGTGGCGCTGCTCCACGCTGCTGCGCAGGCGCAGGTTGGGCTTGGTGAACCAGATTCGCTCCCTCACCACGGCTTCCCGCCCCGTCAGAGTGAGCTCGAGGCTGCCGTCCTGCCAGAGAGTCCACGTGCCGCTGGCCTCGGGTTCGCCCCCCTCTCCCCGGCGCTGAAAATCACCGGCGGCCCCGAAGCGCAACTGTTGCGGCGCCCCCGTGCGGCCGTCCTGGGGGGGGGGAGTCACGTCCAGCCCGCCCGGTTCGCCCTCCTGATCCGGGGGCAGGTAGGCCACCACCAGTTCACCTCGCTGGGCGGCATGCCAGGGCTCGCCGGCGCTGGCGGCGTCGGGGGTCTGGGCCGCGGGGGCTTCGGCGCGGAAGGGCCCATCCTCGCTGGGGAGCGCCTCCCCGGCTTCGAGTTCGAAGCTGCTGCGCACGGTGAGCCAGGCGCCGGCGCAGAACTCCAGGAAGCTGCGCAGATCCTGGGGGGGGAAGTCGCTCATGCGGGACTGGCCATGGCTGGGCCCATCTTCTCAGTCCCCGGTCTCGCGGTCCCTTGGCGCTCCGTCCTCGGTCACTCCGCCACCGGCCTCAGCAGCGCCGCTCAGTTTCCGTCGTACCCCAGCTCGGCCAGGCGGGCCGGGTGGCGCCGCCAGTGGGGCACCACCTTCACGAACAGCTCCAGGTAGACCGGGCCGGCGAACACCTTCTGCATCTGCAGCCGTGCACCGCGGCCGATCTCCCGCAGCATGCTGCCGCCGCGGCCGATCAGGATCGCCTTCTGGCTGCTGCGCTCCACCACCACCGTGGCCAGCACCGCGGTGCGGGGCCCGTCCTCCACGATCCGTTCCACCCGCACCGCCACCGAATGGGGCACCTCCTCCCGGGTCTGGTGGAGCACCTGCTCGCGGATCAATTCCGCCAGGAGCAGCTGCTCCGGCTGATCGCTCACGGTGTCGGCAGGGTAGAGGGGCGGGCCGGGCGGCAGGGCGGCGACCAGGCTCTCCACCAGGGCGCTGCTGCCCGCTCCATCGAGGGCACTGATCGGGTGAAGCGGCCAGTCCAGGGCGGGCTGCTCACCCTGGGCGGCCAGCAGCTCGCGGTAACTGGCGAGCTGCTCAGCGGCCTGGCCGGAGGGGATCAGATCCTGCTTGTTGAGGGCCACCTGAACGGGCACCTGCACCTGGCGCAGCAGCTCCACGATGAAGCCATCGCCTCGGCCGGCCGGCTGGCTGCCATCCACCAGCAGCAGCACCACATCCACATCGCCGATGGCACTGCGGGCGCTTTGCACCAACCGTTGCCCCAGCAGGTGGTGGGGTTTGTGGATGCCGGGCGTGTCGAGCAGCACCAACTGGGCCGCGGCGGAGGTGAGCACGGCCCGCAGGCGGTTGCGGGTGGTCTGGGCCACCGGTGAGGTGATGGCCACCTTCTGGCCCACCAGCTGATTGAGCAGGGTGCTTTTGCCCACGTTCGGCCGGCCGATCAGGGCCACGAAGCCGGAGCGGAAGCCCTCGGGATGGCTCGGCAGCAGAGGGATTGTCTCCATCCCCTAAGCCTGGCAGCCGGCCGCCGGGTCCGTTGTCCATGGCCGGTCGTCGCCAGGCTCCATAGGCTGGGCGGGCCGTGCCACCGGGCCCGCTGCGATGCCTGCCGAAACGACCGATCCGCGCCCCACCTTCCCCCAGGCGATGGAGATCACCGCCCAGTGGCTTGGCCTCTGGGAGGCGGGGGAGATCAGCGATGAGGTGCTGGCGGACCGGGTCGGTGAGCTGGTGGCCAGTCGCGATGGGGCACGGGGCTTCTTCGTGGTGGCCCTCTCCGGCGACAGCCCGCTGCTGGATCGGTTGCCGGACCCCCTGATCCTGGGCTTCCGTGCCAGCGGCGAAGGGGTGGTTGACCTCACGGCCCGCAACCTGGCCATGTCGAGCGCCATGGCAGTGCAGCATCGGCGCAGCGGCGATGAGGACCAGGCGGCGCGCTCCGCCCGAGTGCGGGAGCGCAGCACCGAGCTGCTGCGCCGGCTGGATCCGCAGCTGGTCAAGCAGCGCCTCGAAACCCTGCTGGCGGCGGCTGAAGCGGACAGCGGGCCCGATCAGGCCTTTCTGGAACGCTGGGGATACGACGCCGAGCAGCGGCAGGCCATCGCTGCCACCGTGCTGGCGGTGGCCGAGTAAGGCGCGCCGCCCCAGACCTTCAGAGCGGGCGCCAGAGGGGAGGATCGCCCTGGGGTTGGGGCAGGGATTTCCACCCTGGAGCTCCATCCCGGCTGGCACCACTCGGTCCCCAGGCCGGAGGAGGCGTGGGTGGGCTGGGGGTTCCCCGCCAGAGGGGCGCTTCGGTGGGGACTGGTCCGCGACCCGGATGCTTCCAGTCCGGCGTCCAGTGCAGCGGCGCGGCCGGAGCCGCCTGGTTCCAGCTGCCCGGGGTGGGTGCGATCACCTCGGCGGCCCGCAGGCCCGCTCCCCCCAGCACGGTGGCGCTGGCCAGGATCAGGGCTGGGATGCGGAGAAGGGGGAGCAACGGGTCTAGGGGCTCGGGGTCGCGGCGGGTGCCGGCGCCGGCGCTGCAGGGATCTCGGCGGCGGCAGGGGTAGGGGCGGGAGCCGGAGGGGCTGACTGAACGGCCACGGCTGCGGCCGGTGCCGCGATCGGTGCTGGCGCGGGTGTGGGCACCGGAGCGGCCGCGGCGGCTTCCCGGGGCACGACCGGCGCAGCGGCCGGGCGGCTGTCCCGGGGGGTGATGGGGGAGACCTCGCGGCTGGTCGTATTGGCGGCCCTGAGGGTCCGCGGCGGGGTCAGGATCGCCGGTGCCTCGGGGATCGGCTCCAGGTGGACGATCGCCGCGGTCACCCCCGTTCCCGGGCTGGGACTTTGCCGGCGTGACCAGTGGCGGATTTCGTCCACCACGGCCGGATCATCCGGCCGGGTGAGGATGTCCACACTGCCGTCCCCTTGGACGGCAAGGGGTACCGGGGTGGAGCGCCGAACCCGGCTCGAGGGAACATGCACCACCCTGGCGGCGGTGATCTGTCCGCGGCTGGCCGGGCCCGGGAGTGCCTGGATGGCCTTGCGGATCGGTTCGCGCCAATCAGCGGGCAGGGGGGCCAGGGGATCGGAGCTACCGGCCCAGCGGGCCCGCTCGGCGAGGGCCAGCGAGGGCATGGCCGGGCGTTGCAGATCCGCCAGGGAGAGGCTGCCGCCGAGCAGTTCGGAGCGGTTGAAGCTGGCGCTGAGCAAGCCGCCGCGGGGTTCGCTGATGGCCCGGAACTTCAGGGGGCCTGGGGAGGGGGCCTCTGCCTGCCGGCGTGCTTGCGGCAGCGCGCTGGACCCAGGGTCTCGGGCGGTGGTCAGGATCTGGCCTGTTCTGGCCCCAGGGCCATCGCCGGTTGGGATGGTGTGAACGGCGCCGGCTTGCTCCAGGCTGCGGCTGGCGGTTTCGAGGCCCTTGCTCGCGGTGCCCAGGAGCACCCCGGTGGTTGCTCTTGAGCCGCCGCTGCGGGCGGCGCCGGAGATTGCGGCCAGCTGGTCGGGTTGCTTCGCTACCCGGGCGGCGGCCGCCGCGATCTCTTGCTGTTCACGGATCCGGGCCTGCCAGTGGTCGTGCAGGTCGATGGCCACCAGCGGCAGCCAGACCGTCTGGCTCAACAGGGCCCAGGCCACCGCGCTGGGGACGGCGGACCGGCTGTGGGGGCGGTGGCTGGGCATGGCGGTGTGGGTGAAAGGAGGGTTGGAGGGTGGAGGAGCCGGAACAGCTTTGATCAACCAGAAGCCCCGAGATGAAACATGCTGAATGGCTGGGACGAGGTGGTGGTTAAAAGAGCATTAACGATAGTTGTTGTTGCCATTGTTGTTCCAGCGGTAGAAATACCAGGTGTTGTAGAGATTCAGCACGCTGTTGGCGGCATTGAGGGGAACGGCGATGTCGTTGACGGCATCGAGGGCCATGCCATAGAGGCTCTTGTTCACAATCACGGTGTCGCCGTTTCGCAAGGGCGGGTTCTGACCCTGAGAGATTTCCATGCTGTCTTTGTATTGATAGGTCTGGCGGGTCACCTTGCCGCCGCGGGTGAAGCGCACCAGCTCGATCTTGTTGGTGTTGGCTCGCCACTTCACCGGTCCGCCGGCCCGGAAGATGGCTTCCACCATCGGCGTGTTCGCGGGCAGGCTGAGGCCGCCCGGTGCTTTGACTTCGCCGATCACATTCACGCTGATCGAGGTGGGCGCCAGGTTCGAAGCCCCCACCTCCCTCACCTCGGCGGGGATCACGGTGGTGGTGCGGCTCACGATCAGGGTGTCGCCGTCGAACAGAATCGGGTTCTGCAGCTGGTTCCCCTGCAGCAGCACCTGACTGAGGTCCAGCACCGTTTCCTTCAGAGAGCCGTCCGGCCCGGCTAGGCGCCGCAGGATCACACGCCGGATGTCGGAGTTGAGGGTGATGCCGCCGGCCTGCTGGATGGCGGTGACCGGCGTCGAGTACGAACCCAGGGGGTAGAGGCCTGGTTTCTCCACCTCGCCGATGATCGACACCTTCACCGGCCGCGGGCTGGTGAGGGTGAGGTAGAGCTGGGGCCGCACCAGCTGCTTGGCGTACAGGGAGGTGAGCCAGCGGGTGGCCTGGCCGATCGTGAGACCACTGAGCTGAACCGAACCGAGCAGGGCCAGGCTGCTGGTGCCATCGGGAAGGATCGAGATGGCTCCACCCACTTCCTTGGCCGCCGGATCCAGGAAGGTGAGCTGGAGTCCGTCGCCGGGGCCGAGCACGTAGAGGTCGTTGTAGACCTCCGTGAGGGTGAGGCGCTCACCCGTCCGTGGTGCCACCGCGGTTGCCGGTGCCGGGCCATAGGGCCTCGGGCTTTGGGCCGGAGCCGTGCTGAGGTCGCTGGCGGCCGAGGCCCTCAGGCCGATGGAGGGGGGGATGCCGGAAACCACCACCAGGGTCATCGCCGCTGCCACACCAAGACGGCGTTTGTGCGTCAAGACAGGGGCTGGAATCCCGCTCAACAACCTGGGGTGCAAAGGGTTGGACCTTCGATCGGAAGCGGGCACGCCTGATGTGGTAACCAGCGCCACACCTTACCGGATTCCATCGGAGCGAAAGGTTCCGGCATACCTTGATGAACAGCCTAAGATCAACTTCTGCACTATGGCCGGATCGGGACGTGACAGTCACGGGAGCCCCTACTCAACCGTCGTTCGGCGGCAACCAGCCTGGGGTTGACCCGAACTTCAGCAGCCTGGTCGCCCCCCGCACCACCGGCTTTGACCCCAGTCTCGGCGGGATGTCTCCCCTGGCACCCTCCGATGCCGGCTCGAGCGGTGGGATCAAGGGACTGATCCGCACGCTCAAGCGCCGCCAGGGGGTTTTCTTCTTCACCTTCGCGGTGGTCACCGGTGCTCTCGCTGTGGATACGCTGCGCCAACGCATCTTTAATCCTGTCTACGAAGGGGGCTTTCAGATCCAAATCAGCAACCCCTTTGAGCAGGCGGTCGCCGGGGGTGGAGAGAGCAAGCTGGAAACCGTGGCTCGGACGGCTCCCAAAAATGATGTGCCCAGCCTGATCGTGTTGATGCGCAGCCCGCTGCTGATCAAGCCGATGGCGGATCGCATGGGGGTGTCGATGCGCGAGGTGATTGACAACCTCTCCGTCAGCCCGGCCGGCGATGTGGATCAGGTGCTGAACGTCTCGCTGCGCTGGCGGGATCCGGCCAAGGGCCGCCTGATCCTGAACGAGCTCTCGAAGGATTACACCAAATTTTCCCAGACCCAGCGCCAGGCTGCCCTCAACTCCGGGGTTGAATTTCTCAATGAGCAGGCACCTGATATCAACAACAGGGTGGTCAAATACGAAGCGCAACTCAAGGCATTCCGTGAAAAATACAATGTTCTCGATCCCTCTGGCATGGCCGCCAACATCGTGGCCAATCGCGATGCGTTGGTCAATCAGGTGATGCAGCTGCAGGTCGAGCAGAGTGATCTGTACAGCAAGCTTCAGTCTGTTGAATCTGGACGACTTCAGTGGACTCCTACTGGGGCACCCACGGCACTGCAGCAGATGGGTCGCACCGGTACGGTGATTCCAGGCCGGGTCAAGACATCCGGGACAGGAGTGGGTGACACCACCCCGAGTGATGAGCTGTTCAACTACGAGCGGCAACTGGCCAACGCCAAGGCCGTTTATAAAGATGATTCACCGATCGTGCAGTCGATCAAGGCCCAGCGCGATCAGCTGCTGCCAGTGGTGCGGAAGCAGGCGACCGATCAGCTCCGGGCTGCCCTGATGGCGAATGAATCAAAGCAGGATGAACTCAACCGCCAGATCCTGTTGCTGAATGAGAACTTCCGCAACAGCCCGATGCTGATGAAGCGCTACGAGGAGCTGCAGCAGAAGCTTGGCTCGGCCCGCTCCGACTTCGCCGCCTACGCCACAGCCCGCGACAATTACCGCCTGCAGCGGGCCCGCGCCACCTCGCCCTGGCAGGTGATCGCTCCAGCCGAATTCGCCGACATCCCGGTGGAACCCAACCTGCAGCGCAACCTGATGCGTGCCCTGATGATGGGTCTCATTGCCGGGCTGGGTGCGGCGATCCTGCGGGAGCGCACCGACAACGTGTTCCACACCCCGATGGAAACGGAGAAGGAATTGCAGTTGCCGGTGCTGGGCCTGATTCCCTACCTGCCGCTCGAGCCTGGCGTCGAGATCTCCACCAGCATCGCCAAGATGAGCGCCAGCGAGCGCTTCGCCATCAAGGAGTCGCTGCGCAGCCTGTTCACCACCTTCCGCCTGCTCCGCGCCGACCGCGACATCCGCCTGGTGGCCGTGACTTCTTCGACCCAGGGTGAAGGCAAATCCACCGCCGTGACGATCTTCGCCCGCACCCTGGCCGACCTGGGCCTCAAAGTGCTGGTGGTGGATGCGGACATGCGCCTGCCGATGCAGACCCGCTACCTCGGTCTGGCCCAGGGCGAGGGCTTCTCGTCGGTGCTCACCGACCCCTCCATCGATATCCGTACTCTGCTCCAGCCGATTCAGGACAACCTCGATGTGCTGCCGGCCGGTCCCAAGCCACCCGATCCGGCCAAGCTGCTCAACTCCGCCCGGGCCCAGGAGGTGGTCAACCAGATCCGCGATCTACCCGAGTACGACATCGTGCTGTTCGATGCTCCGCCTTGTCTGATGCTGGCCGACCCGATCCTGCTGGGTGAAAAGCTTGACGGCATCCTGTTCCTGGTTGGTCTAGGCAAGGTGAGCCGCGAACTTGCACCGCAGGCCTGCCGCCGGATCAAGGCCACCGGTGTGGATGTGCTGGGCCTGATCTGCAACCAGGTCAACTTCCCCAGCCGCCTTAACGATTACGGCTACGAATACGGGTATTACTATCACTACGCTTATGCCAATGCCGGTATGGGCAACCGTTATTCCTCCACCTACGGCCGCTACGGCAAGGGTCTGGGTCGTTATGCCCAAGGGGTCGGCAATTACATGCGCCGCTACCGCGACTCCTATCTCACCGACCGCTACATCCGTGATGGCAGCAATGCGGCCGTGCAGCGCTACCACGAAGAGGGAGTCTCCCGGGAGTTGCGCTCCGCGGCCAAGCCGCCCGGCGCCAACGGCTCCAGTGGCGACAATGGCAACGGGTCCCCTCCAGGCGCCAACGGTTCTGGCAACGGCAACGGCAATGGATCCGAGGGGCCCTCTTCCGGTGGTGGTGGCCGGGGCTGGTTGGATCGGTTGCCCTTCCGCCGTTGATGGCCGGAGCCGACCCAAGGGCCCGATGGTGAATCGCCTGGATCAGGCCTTCAGGACCTGTTCCAGCAGATCCAGATCGCTGTAGATCGGCGTCGCCCGAGGGTGGCAGAGGCGGATCGCCTCCAGGGCCTCCAGCACATCGAGGTTGCGTTCGCGGGCCAGCAGCCCTACCGCGATCAAGGGGGAGCGCTCCATGCCCGCCATGCAATGCAGGTAGGTGGCCGGTTGGGTGCGGATGATCTGCCCGGCTTCCTCAAGGGCCAGAGCGACCCTTTCGGGCCGCAGGGGTTCTTGGCGGCGATGGTCCGGCAGACTCACCCTCCCCTGCAGCCAGTCCTCTGGGGGTGCTACCACTTCTTCGTGGAGATAACAGCAGCTGAAGCGGCTTCGGAAGCCTGCCTCTTGAAGCTGCTGCCAGTGGGCCTCAGAACGGGGGAGCGGACCGATCGCCAGCCGACCGGTGATCACCCAGCTGTAGATCAGGGGTGGTGGGGCCAGGGCAGCGGGATCTCCACCGCCCTGGGGGGAGGCAGGTCTCGGGCGGAACCGATCAAGCAGGCCCATCGGTGCTCACAGATGAACCCACCCTAAAACCGGAGCCTCAGCCCATGGCTGCGCCTCGGCGCAGGGCCGGACGGATCGTGGTCAGCAGCCGTTGCCACCGCTCTTCGCTGATCGGCTGGCCGCCCTTCGGGCCGCTGACGCTGATCAGCACGCATTCGTAGCTACGGGCGGGCTGCAGGCCCAGCAGGGCCTTCAGCTGGTGGTTTCGGCCCACGGACACCTGGTCCACCAGGGTCCAGAGCTGCTCATCGACCACCCCATAGCCTCCCCGCGATCCTTCACCGATCACGAGGCAGGTCTGCCGGACTGCTGTTCCCGCCACCCGGCCGAGGGCCGATGGGGGTGGGCCGCTCAGCAGCTGGCGCTGCTGGAGCTTCAGGGTGGGATCGGAGTTCGCCAGCAGGGCGGCCTGGAATGTCATCCGTTCGCGCGAACGGCCTCGCAGCACCCGCAGGGTTTCTCCCGCTCCGATGCCATAGCTGAGGCCTGGCGAGGTGGAACGCTCGCTGCTGCGCCGCGCCGGAAGGGGTGTCAGGGGTACCGCCTCGAAGCCACCAGCGCGCAGCTGCCCGGCGATGGCCGCCCCATCAAGGGGGCGGACCGAGGGCCAGCGGGGCCACACCAGCGACTTCAAGGCCGCGAGACTGGCCAAAGCGGCCAGTATGGACAGCATGGGCCTTAGTACGGACGGGGAGAGGGGGCGGCCCATCAGCGCTCCTCCGGAGTGAAATCAGCCGGGGGTAGGGGCGCCAGCTCACGCTCGAGCAGCCGCATGTAGAGCGTGCCGAACACGAACACCGCGATCCCGGAGAACAGCAACGAGCCCAGATCATCGTGGAAGAAGCGGAACAGGGGGGTGCCTTTGCCGCTGCCGGTCGACACGCAGAGCGCCAGGATCGCGATGCGGATGGTGTTGCTGGCCAGGCCGATCAGGGGCGCCGCGGTGAGCAGCAGGGCGCGGCTGACTAGGGAACGGATCGGGAACGCCAGCAGAAAGATGATCGCCACGCAGACGACCTGGGCCACCATGTCGACCCCGTTGCAGGCCGGCAGCACCTCCACCCCGCCCGTGGGGAGCATCACCGTGCGGCCGGTGACCACGTTATCGAAGCCGAGGATGCCCAGCCAGAAGCTGCTCAGCCGGGCCGTAAGCACGCTCAGGGGGCCCTCCGGGATCAGCTTCATGATCACGTTGAAGGCCGGCAGCAGCAGCAGGCAGAGCAGGGAGTCGCGGAACCGGCCGAGCTTGCCCGGCGGCGTGCACAGCAGGCCGAGGGCCACGCCCGCCAAGGGAGCGAGCAGGAACAGGATTCCTTCCCAGTGCAGGATCAAGGCGGTGCGGGCCAGTACGGCCAGCAGCAGTAGGCTGCCGGCGATCAGACCGATGGGGCTTGTACTGGGTTCGAGATCGTCGAGTTGATCCTCCATGCAGATCAGCGCCCCGCCCCACACCAGCAGGGCGAACACCGTGGTGGACTCGCTCTGGCTGCCCTGGAACGCGCCGAGATTCTGGGTGGCCACGGCCGCCGCCAGCAGCAGCCAGAGGTTGCGAGGGGTGGCCGGCGGGATGGCCGGGATCCGGCTGCGCAGGCCGGGGGGGAGACGCTCCAGCAGGGCATTCATGGCTTGGGGGTCTTCTCCTTGCGGTACTCGGGCACCAGGTGCCGCAGCAGGTCCATCGTGGCGGCCTCATCCCACCGCTGGAGGGCGTCCTCCAGCCCCTCGATGAGCGGGAGCAGATCCGTTTGATGGCGTCCCGGTTCGCGCGCCCGGCGGATCAGGGGGTGCTCGGTGGGTTCATCGCGGGCGCTGATCAGCAGTTCCTCGTAGAGCTTTTCGCCCGGACGCAGGCCGGTGAAGGCGATGGCGATGTCGCCATTGGGATTCTCCTGGTCCCGCACCCGCAGGCCGGAGAGTTCGATCATCTGGCGAGCCAGGTCGGCGATGCGCACCGGCTCGCCCATGTCCAGCAGGAAGAGTTCGCCGCCCCGGGCCATGCCAGTGGCCTGCAGCACCAGCTGCACCGCCTCGGGAATGGTCATGAAGTAGCGCGTGATCGAGGGATGGGTCACGGTGATCGGGCCGCCCCGGGCGATCTGCTCATGGAAGAGGGGGATCACCGAGCCGGAGGAACCCAGCACGTTGCCGAACCGCACCATCGCGAGGATCGGTCCCTGGCCGGGCTTGTTGTCAGCGGCGGCGGCCTGGATCAGCAGTTCGCAGACCCGCTTGCTGGCCCCCATAGCATTGGTGGGGCGGACCGCTTTGTCGGTGGAGATCAGGGTGAGCCGCTCCACCCCGGTGGCCTGGGCGGCGGCGATCACGGCCTGGGTGGCGTGGAGGTTGTTGGCGACTCCGGCACAGAGGTTGGATTCGACCAGGGGAACATGTTTGTAGGCCGCCGCGTGGAAGATGGTCTGGATGTTGTTGCTGCGGCAGAGCTGGATCATTCGGCCGGCATCACCCGCATCTCCGAGCACGGCGATCAGGGCTGCATCGCTCTGGAGAGTCTGCAGTTCCTTTTCGATGCTGTAGAGCGCGTATTCGCTGCTGTCGAGCAGCAGCAGACGGGTTGCCCCCAGGGCCAGGACCTGGCGGCAGAGCTCGCTGCCGATCGAACCTCCCGCGCCGGTGATCAGCACCGCCTTGCCCCGCACACTGCTCTCGAGCAGCTGGGGATCGGGGCGGCTGGGTTCACGGCCGAGCAGGTCTTCGATCAAGACCGGCTGAATGTCGCTGACGATGCGGTGGCCGTTGGCCAGCTGGGCCAGGGATGGGATCGAGAGCACCTCCAGGCCGAGCCGGGTGAGCTGATCCACCATGAGCCGCTTGCGCTGCCGCGGCAGGGAGGGCAGGGCCAGTAGCACCTTGCTCACGCCGTGGTGCTCCACCAGCCGTGGCAACTGGGTGGGGCTGTCGATGCGCACGTTCTGCAGGGTGCGGCCGTGCAGTTGCACGTCGTCGTCGAGGAAGCCCACCACGCGGAAGCGCCGGTCGTTGCGCAACACCTGCAGCAGGCTCATGCCGGAATCGCCGGCCCCGTAGATCAAGGTGGTGTTGCGCTCCTCCGGTGCCAGGGGCGCCTGGTGGCGCCGGTCGAGATGGCTGATCAGCACATCCCGGAGAATGATCCGGCTGGAGATGGCGCAGCCGGAGAAGAGCATCCAGTACAGAACCCAGAAGGAGCGGGGCGGCTGCGGTCCCCCCAGCAGGGTGCTGACCAGGAGCAGCACCAGCACCATCACCAGGGTGCGGGGCAGCAATCCGTAGAGCGAGTGACTGCCGGCGTAGCGGGTCAGGCCCCGATACCAGCCCGAGAGCACCAGCACGGGCAGGCCGCTGATCACCGCCAAGGCCGGCAGATGCTGGACCGAGGCCATCGCCATGGCCAAGGATTCCCGTTCCGGTAAACGCAGGGCATAGGCCCCGTAGAAGGAGGCCAGGATCAGTAGACCGTCGAAGCCCACCAGGGCGAAGCGACGCCACAGCAGTGATCCCGACGGCAGGGGCAGAATCGGGAAGGAGGTGGTCAAGGGCTGGCCGACGGTCAGTGGGGCAAAGGGCTTGGGAGGCTGTCAGGACCGTCGGATCTCACCCGCCGGCGGCAAGGGCAGGGGGGGCAAGGCCAGGTCTGCTCGGGAGCGGTGGCAGGGATGGTGCTCCACAGGTCGGGGGATCATGCGGAGCTGATCTGCCCCAAGATTCATGGCTCGGACTGGAAAGAAGGGCGTAACGACAGGGGATTCGAGGGTTCAAACGGGTTCTGGCGCAAACAAACGTCGTGGTTGCGTTTTCAGCCATCGTTGCCGCCATCGATGCCGTTACGGTTGTCTCGGATGTCGCTGAATCCCAAGCGAGCCGTCCATGGCCCTGCCGGGATAAAGAGCAGGCGACCATCGAGCTTTCAACATTCCGCACGAGATTAACCCGCTTTGCCTTCGCCCCTGAACGGCACCGCCTGGCGTTGATCAAGCAGAACTCCCAGCCCCAGTTCCAGACCCACCAGCGCCAGCAGCAGCCAGGGCTGCTTCGCCAGCCAGGCCCAGGCCAGCAGCAGCGTGGCCAGGCCGTAGAGGGCTGCCACCCGGGAATGGGGCCATCCGGCCCGCTGCAGCCGCTGGAACAGGTGAAGGCGGTGGGCCTGGAACACCGGCTGACCGGCCCGGAGCCGGCGCAGCACGCAGAGCAGGGCATCCCCCAGCAGGGGGAAGCCCACCAGCAGCAGGCAGAGGGCCGAGCCGGCATCGGGCTGCTGCAGCACCAGACCGGCGAACACCGCCCCCAGCCAGGTGCTGCCCACATCCCCCATGAACACCCGGGCCGGGCTCCAATTCCAGATCAGAAAGCCGGCCAGGGCCCCCGCCACGATCCACTGGCCGGCCGTGGCCATCAGCACCAGGGCGCCCAGGGCCACGAGGCCATCGAGCCCATCCATGAAGTTCATGAAGTTGATCACGGCTGTCACCGCGACCAGCACCACCGGAAGGGCCCAGACGGGCACGGGCACGGCGGCTACGGCCACCAGCGCCGCCGCGGTGGCCACCTGGGCGGCGTAGCGCCAGCCGGCCGGCAGATCGAGCCGGTCGTCCAGCATCCCCACCGCCGCCAGCGGTAGGCACAGCAGCGGAATCCACGCCGCCTGGCCCTGGCCCAGCAGACAGCTGAGCAGGGTGG
This sequence comes from Cyanobium sp., assembly GCA_044370835.1. Lineage (GTDB taxonomy): Bacteria > Cyanobacteriota > Cyanobacteriia > PCC-6307 > Cyanobiaceae > Cyanobium. The sequence continues at coordinate 40,365 of JBILUS010000003.1, forward strand.
CCACCAGCACGAAGCTCACTCCCCCACCCCTTGGCGTGGCGACCTGGTGGGCGCTGCGGGCGTTGGGCTGGTCGAGCAGGCGGCGACGCAGCAGTGGCAGCAGGGCCCCCAGCAGCAGCCAGCTGAGCAGGGCCGCCAGGGCGGCCAGGGCAAGGGAGGGGAAGGGAAGGCCGGCAGGAACGGCGAGCGGCAGGAGCATGGCGAATGAAGGCGGGAAGGCGCTGCTGGGGTCAGGAGCAGACGGCGGGTACGGGTCTGCCGGACCAGCCGGTGGCCCGCCAGAGCTGACTGCGCAGCTGGTCGCGCAGGGTGCGCCAGGGGGCCTCCGGCCGGTTGTCCCCGGTGGGGGCGATCGTTCCTTCCACCCGCCAGCCCTGGCTGGCCAGGGTGATCCGGGCGATCGCCAGAACCCGTGGCAGATGGGCCTGGCTGCTCACCAGGGTCACCCGTCCGCCCTCCGGAATCCTGGCCAACCACCCGGCCAGGGCCGTGATCTGCTCCACCGTGTCGCACCCCGGGGTGAGCCGCACCAGGTGCGGGGAAGCGGGGGGCAGCAGACCACGGCGCGAAAGGTGGTAGTCGTTCACGACCTGGGAGCTGTCGCGGCCCTGAAAGATGAGCACAGAGCCCGGCCGCGATTGCCAGACCTTCAGGGCGGTATTGCTGCGCCAGGGATCCTCCACGAAGACCGTGATCACCTCCCGATCACCAGCCCTGATCGGAGCCAGCCAGGGCCAGGCTCCCCAGGCCAGGGCGGGGGGCAGCAGCAGCACAACCAGCAGCAGCAGGGGCCGGCGCATGGGAACGTCAGCGGCGGGCCAGTGGCTCCAGGGGGAAGGGTTGAGGTGGCCGGTCCAGGAGGGTGTGGGCGGCGGTGAAGCCGGCCAGGTCGGCCTCAAGCCGCAGAACGGCCTCGAAATGCTTGGGCCGAAGGGGGAGCAGGGGAGCCGCGAGCAGATGGAAGAGTCCCATCGGCAGGGGCAGCAGCCGGCAGCGGCCGGCCGGATCGCGGGGATCCTCAGCCCGGACCGCCGCCTGGAGCCTCTGCAGCATGGAGGCATAGGGCAGGCACTCGTCGCCGCCGAGGGTGAGCCGCCTGGGGCCCTCCTCGGGCTGATCCGCCAGGCGCAGCGCCACCGCGGCCAGCTGGCTGGCGTGGATCGGTTGACGCAGGCCGGTGAGGGCCGGGATCGGCAGCAGCGGAAGCCGGCCCATCAGCCGCAACAGCAGGCTGAGGTTGCGGTCGCCGTAGCCGCCAGCCCGGCCGTAGATCAGCGTGGGCCGCAGGATGGTGCAGGGGATCCGGGCCCCTCGACAGGCCGCCTCCAGGGTGTCCTCCGCCCCTTCCAGGCGCTGCACCAGCTCGCGGTCGTGGACGTTGGCGGCGAAGCGCTTGGTGAGCACCGAGGAGGAGGAGCAGGCCACTACCCCGCGCAGGCCGCTCCTACCAGGCTCCGGCCTGGCCAGATGGGCAGCGAGGACGGGGGCCAGGTGCCACAGCGGCGCGAAGCTCACCACCACGCCGTCCAGGGGCAGGGGCCCCGCGGCCGGAGCGGTGAGATCACAGGCCAGGAATCGCTCTGGCGGCCATCCCGGCGGGCATTGCCGTCCCGCCACGGTCACCTGCCGCTTGCCGGCCGCCTCCAGGAAGGCGGCACCGCTCGGGGTGCTGGCCCCGAACAGGGTGATCGGCGGCAAGGGGGGCCTGTCCATGCTCAGGGCTGCTCCATCGGGGCGAGCAAGCGGCTCTGGAGACGCTGGCCGTAGCGCAGCAGGAAGGGGAGCCACCACAGCATCCCGAAGGCCTCCCGGTAGGCCCGACGCACCTCCGCCAGCCGGCGGCCCGTCTGCTGGCCGCTGATGCCCCCATCCCCCATCCGCACCAGTTCAAGACCGCTGCAGACCACCCGCAGCTCCGGCCAGCGGGCCAGCCGCAGGAAGTAGTCGAGGTCGGCCGCCAGCCGGAAATCCTCGCGGTAGCCCGCGATTCGGTGGCGGGCACCGGGGCCGATCAGGGTGGCCTGGTGGGGCGGGGTGGACCCCAGCAGCAGGGAGCGGCGGTAGGAGTGCCGCCAGCGGAAGGCGCTGCGGCGTTCCGGGCGGGGCGGCTCGCCCGGCGCCAGGTGGACGTACCGTCCCGAGCCGACCAGCAGATCCGCGGGCTGGCCGGCCCGTTCGGCCTGGAGCAGCTGCGCCCAGGCCTCGTCCAGCACCTCTGGCCCCGCCGCCCAGTCGTCACTGCCCCAGAACAGCAGCCATTCGCCGGGCTGGGCCAGCGCGAACCCCTGGTTCATCGCGCCGAAGATCCCCACCCGATCCGGTTGCTGAGGGTGCCATTCGAAGCGGGGATCCCGGTGGCAGAGATCCTCCAGCCAGGCCCGGTGCTCCGCATTGCTGGCCCCATCGATGAAGCTCACTTGCCACTGGGCAAGGGTTTGCTCCTGCAGGGAGCGCACCAGCCTTGGCAGGAGCTGGTGGGAGTTGCGGGTGGGCACGATCAGCCGGATCCTCACCGGGGCCGCCGCCATCAGCCCTGCCTGCGGATCAGGACCGGGCCCAGGACGAGCAGATCCATCCTGGTGCGCAGGAAACAATCGAGGGCCTGCTCGGGGCTGCAGACGATCGGTTCGTTTTCGTTGAAGGAGGTGTTGAGCACCATCGGCACCCCCGTGCGCGCCTCGAAGGCACGAATCAGGTGGTAGTATCGGCCATTGCCGGCCTCGCTCACGGTCTGGAGCCGGCCGGTGCCGTCCACATGGGTGACCGCCGGAATCAGGCTCCGTTTCTCGGGGCGGATCGGGTACACCTGCATCATGAAGGGGACGTCGCCATCCCGTTCGAACCAGTCGGGCACGGCCTCGCGCAGCACGGAAGGGGCGAAGGGCCGGAAGGATTCGCGGCGCTTGATCTTGAGGTTGAGGATGTCCTTCATGTCGGCGCGGCGCGGATCGCCGAGGATCGAGCGGTGGCCGAGCGCCCTGGGGCCCCACTCCATGCGGCCATCGAACCAGCCGATCACCAGGCCCTCGGCGATCGCGGCCGCCACGCGGTCGCAGAGCTGCTCCTCGGGCGGCTCCTCGATGGCACAGCCGGCCTCGGCCAGGGCCGCGACCCTGGCGGGTTCGTCCAGCAGGGCCCGGATCGCGGCCGGGCTGGCCTCGCTGCCCAGGTAGGCCTGCAGCATCGGTTCGCTGCGGCCGTTGCCGAGGCGGTGCCACACCTCCAGGGCCGCCCCCAGTGCCCCGCCGGCATCCCCGGCCGCCGCTTGCACGTAGACCTTCTGGAAGGGGGTGGCCACCGTGACCTTGCCGTTGGCCACTGAGTTGGCGCCACAGCCCCCGGCGATGCAGAGGTGGGGGGTGGGATGGAGGCGGTGCAGGGCGTTGAGCAGGTGGAAGAAGGCCTCCTCATACATCGCCTGGGCCGAGCGGGCGATGTCCATGTGGTGCTGCTCGAGGGGATCCTCCGGGCGGCGGGCGGGTCCCAGCAGGCGTTCAAGGGCCGGGCTCCAGTGCTGCCCCACCGTGGGGATGCCGTGGCTCCACTGGTGGGGCAGGTTCTGGCCCGCGTGCTGGAACCAGGTGAGATCGAGCCGGTAGGTGCCATCTGCCTGAAGCCGCACGATCTGCCGCATCGCCTCCATCCGGGTGGGCTGGCCGTAGGGGGCCAGACCCATCACCTTGTATTCATCCCCGTAGTGGGGGAAGCCCAGGAACTGGGTGATGGCGGTGTAGAACGCCCCCAGGGAATGGGGAAACCAGATCTGGCCATCGATCGCCAGCTCGGTGCCTTGGCCATAGCCCCAGGCCCCGCTGGAGAAGTCGCCGAAGCCATCCACCGACACCACCGCCGCCTCGGGGAAGGGGGAGCCGTAGAAGGCCGAGGCCAGGTGGGCCCGGTGGTGCTCCACGAAGTGCAGCTCCGCTCGCACCGTGGCGTTGGGGAAGGCCATGGCCAGCTGCTGGGGCAGGCCGGCCCGTTCCCGCTTGTTGCGCCAGCGCGCCAGCAGGAAGCGGGGATCGGGTCGGCTGGCGGCGGTGTAGAGGAGCTTGCGCCAGCGGTGGGCCCCCGGCAGGGAGTTGATCGCAATGTGGTCGACATCGGCCAGGTCCACGCCTGCATCGGCAAGGCACCAGGCGATCGCCTCGCTGGGGAAGCCGGCCCAGTGCTTGATGCGCCGGAAGCGTTCTTCCTCGGCCGCTCCGAGGATGCGGCCGTCGCGGATCAGCGCCGCGGCCGCATCGGCATGGAAGGCGTTGAGGCCGAGGATCAGGGTCATCGCTGGTTCAGGTCGATCGCCAGGTGGTCGCGGAGCCAGGTGGCCAGAACCATGAGGTTCCAGCGGCGATACCAGGGCTGTAGATCCAGGCCCGCCGGGGTGGAGGGTAACCGCAGATCAAGTCCTGACTCCGGGTCATCCAGCCAGAGCTGGAAGGGGAACCGGAATCCCTGTTTGGGCCGGTCGGTGAACCAAGCCGGCAGTTCCGGCACGCTGGCCTGCAGCAGCGCCTTGCCGCTGGCCAGCCGCAGCTGCGGCGCCACCGCCGCCAGGCGCAGCTGCAGCGTGGCATCGACGTAGGGCAGCCGCAGCTCCAGGGCATGGGCCATGGCCATGGCATCGCTGTCCGGCAGCAGCTGGTTGCGCAGGTAGCGGCACCCCTCCAGCCAGGCCACCCCATCGGTTTCGGCCAGGTCCGCCGGGGGCTCCTCGGCCGCCAGCCGGCGGGCCATGGTTGCAGGATCGGGGGCGGGCAGGCCCCAGTGCTGCAGCAGCCTTCGCACCTCTGGCGGGGTGAACTGGCCGCGCAGGCAGCGATGGGCTGCCTGCAGGGAGGGAGGCTCCTCCAGGAGCGCGGCGAGCCGCTGGCGTTTCTGGCGCTGGCCCCCCGGGGTGTGGCGCAGCAGGCTTGAGCTCGCCCCGGCGACGGGACCCAGGCGCCGCCGCCAGCGTCGCAGCCGCGGCACGGCAGCGAAGCTGGGGTAGCCCCCGAACACCTCGTCGCCCCCCAGGCCGGAGAGGGCCACCTTCAGCCCCTGCTCGCTGGCCAGGCGGGAGACGCACCAGGTGTTGAAGCCATCGATCGAGGGTTGGTCCTGGCTGGCCAGGAACCGCGGCAGCCACTGGCGGGCCTCGGCGGCGTGGAGGGTGAGGGGCGTGTGGGTGGCCCCGAACAGGGCGGCGATCCGGGCGGCGGGTGCCGATTCGTCGAAGCTGGCGGCGCCGGGCTCATCGAAGCCGATGGTGAAGGTGTGGAGCCCCCGGGGTGCGAGGGCCAGCAGGGCCGCCGAATCCAGGCCGGCGCTGAGGAACAGTCCCACTGGCACATCGCTGACCATGTGGGCCGTCACCGACTCCCGCAGGGCCTCGCGGGTGAGGGCGATGGCAGCCTCGCGGTCGTCGATCGCGGCGCCCGTGGGTTCGCCGCTCAGGCCGCCCTTGCGGAGCAGGGCCTCGGGCAGGGGCAGCCAGGGCGCGCTGCGCACCTCCCCCGCTTGCCACTGCAGCCAGTGTCCGGCCTCGAGCCGCCGCACGCCTGCCACCAGGGTGGCGGGTTCGGGCACTGAGCCGCTGGCCAGGTAGGCGGCGATCGCCTCCGGGTCCGGACGGCGGGGGATCCGGCCGCTGGCGAGCAACGCCCGCAGTTCCGAGGCGAAGGCCAGCTCCCCCGCCGGACCCTGCCAGAGGTAGAGGGGCTTGATGCCATGGGGGTCGCGGGCCAGCAGGGCCGTGCCTGAGTGGGTATCCACCAGAACGAAGGCGAACATGCCCCGCAGCTGCTCCAGGCCGGCCGGCCCCCGGCTGGCCATCCAGGCCAGCAGCACCTCGGTGTCCCCGCTACCTCGGAAGCGGTGGCCCTCGGCCTCCAGCCGGGCCCGCAGAACGCGGTGGTTGTAGATCTCGCCGTTGAACACGATCCGCCACCGCCCGCAAGGGGAGGCCATCGGTTGGTGACCGCAGGGGGAGAGGTCGAGGATCGCCAGTCGCGTGTGGACCAGGCAGGTCGTGGCGTCGGCCCAGACCCCCCCATCATCCGGGCCGCGGTGGGCGAGGGCCGGCCGCACCCGCTCGGCGAAGGGGCCCGGTGCCGCGCCGAGCAGACCGGCGATGCCGCACATTCAGGCGCCCTCCCCGCTCGGGATCCCAGCTGCGGGCCAGGTGGCGGCCAGGTGGTGGCGGAAGGTGCTCCGCGCCACCGCCGGGCTGGCATGGCGCTGCACCCAGGCCAGGGCGCCGGCCGCCAGCCGGTCGCGGCGGGGGCGGTCGGCGGCGATGGCGGCGATGGCGGTGGCCATGGCGGCAGGATCGGCCTCCACCAGCTGGCCGGTCTGGTCGTCGAGCACAAATTCTTCGGGCCCGCCGCAGGCGGTGCTCACCACCGGCACGCCGCAGGCCATCGCCTCCAGGGCCGCGATGCAGAGCCCCTCCTGGTGGGAGGGGATCACGAACAGATCCAGGCTGCGCAGCAGGACGGCCAGCTCGGCGGGTTGCAGGGGAGGGTGCATGTGCACCCGGTCCGTGAGGCCAAGGGCCTCAAGGCGCGCGTGCAGCACCTGGGGCTCCCGCTCGCCGGCCAGGTGGAGCTCCACCGGTCTCCCCTCGGCCACCAGCAGCGCCACGGCTCCCAGCAGCAGCTCGATGTTCTTGCGGGGGTCGCCGAAGCGGCCGGTGAAGCCGAGGCGCCAGGGCACCACGGTCTGGGGCTCGGGCTGGAAGGTGGCCGTGTCCACGGGCATGGTCAGCACGCCGTCCATCGGACGGCCAGCGATGCCCTGCAGGGCGCGGGCCGTGTAGTGGCTGAGCGCCATCACCCGCCCCCCCGGCGCCTGGAGCACCTGCCGCTCCAGGCGCCGCAGCAGCGGACCGTTGAGGCTGCGGTCCAGCAGGCGCCGGGGCCGGCTGAACCGGCTCACGCGGTTGGCCCGATCCGCGGCCCAGGGCGTGGCCACCCAGGCCAGGAAGGGCAGGCCCAGGCGGGCGTAGGGGGTGGCGCAGAGGGCATTGCCGGTCACCGAGAGGTGGAACTCGCAGCCGGCGATCAGCTCCCGCCAGGCCCGCCGCGGCAGGTAGTGGGTGAACTCGAGTTCCGGCAGCCAGCTGCCCAGGCCATGGCCTTCATGGTTGCCGTAGGCCTCGCGGGCGATGGCGCCGGGGCGCCGTCCCAGGGCCACCGCCGGCAGCGGCACCGACAGCCCGGGGTGCTGGCTCCAGGGGGCGTACCAGGCAAACACCGGCTCGATCTCCAGTTCTTCGAGCAGGCCGGTGATGCAGCGGGTCATGGTGGGCACGCCACCGTCGACCGGCTCGATCGTGCTGATCAGGGCCCGTCGCCGTGCTGCGCTCATCCCTGCAGGACATCGAAGAGGTCGCGGTTGTCCCGCACCCAGCGGATCAGGTCTCGGACGCCGTCCTCGACGCCGATCCGGGGCGTCCAGCCCAGCTGCTCGCCGGCCTTGCGGATGTCGCAGACGAACACCGGCTGGTCGCCGGGACGGGTGGCGCCGAAAGCCGGGGTGATCGTGATCCCAAGCTCTTCCTCGAGAAAGCCCAGCAGATCCCGCAGGCAAAGGGTGTGGGCGGGACCGCCGCCGATGTTGAAGGCCTGGCCGCTCACCGCATCGCGATGGTCCCAGGCCGCCTCATAGGCGGCGGCCAGATCCTTCACGTTCAGCACATCACGGGTCTGCCAGCCGTCGCCGTAGAGGGTGATCGGCTTGCCGAGCAGGGCGGCGATGCTGAACCAGGCCACCCAGCCCTGGTCTTCGATGCCGAACTGCCGGACGCCGTAGATGCACGACTGGCGGAAGCAGCAAGTCTGGAGGTCGTAAATGCGGGCGTAGTCGATCGTGTACTGATCCGCCACCCCCTTGGAGCAGCCGTAGGGGGAGTGGAAGTCGAGCGGCTGGGTCTCTGGAACCCCGAGTGGCAGATCGCGGAAGGCGTAGCCGTGTTCACCCCGGACCACGGGAACGGTTTCCATGCCGCCGTAGACCTTGTTGGTGGAGGCATAGAGCACGAAGGCTTCCGGTGCCTGGAGCCGCACCGCCTCCATCACGTTGAAGCTGCCGGCGGCGTTGATCTCGAAATCTTCCCGGGGGTTCTGGTAGGAGGTGGTCACCGCCACCTGGGCCGCGAGGTGCAGCACCATGTCGGGCCGGCATTCCGCCACGATCGATGCGAGGACCTCGGCATCGCGGATGTCGGCGCGGTGGAAGCGGATCTCCGGCCGCTGGGCCTGCAGCCAGCTGAGATTGCGGTCGGTGCCTCGCCTGGAGAGGTTGTCGAGGATGGCCACATCCCAGCCCCGCGAGGCGAAGTGGATGGCGGCATTGGTGCCGATGAAACCGGCACCGCCGGTGATCAGGATCGAAGCCATCGATCGGAACGTTCTGCGCACTGGGGAGCCGACTTCGCGAGCGTAAGCGCTGCCCCTCCCCCGGTTCCCCTCAGGCGTGGGATCCCTGGCCGGTCTTCGGGGTGCTCCCGCCCCGCCGCCGTTGCTGGCGCTCCTCCCGCAGCAGCAGCAGCAGCAGCAGTTCGGCATAGGTGCGCTGCAGGGCGTAGGTGAGGCCCGCACGGCCGTCGAGCAGGCCGCCCCGCAGCACCAGGCAGAACACCAGGGCGGCCAGTGGGGCCAGTGGGGTGTGCTTGCGCAGCCGATCCACCGCCGGGAGCTGGGCCGATGGGGTGTTGAGCAGGTTGGCGGCCTCGATCGTCAGGTAGCCCTGCTGGGAGGCCAGCCAGCGATCCAGCGGTTTGCGGTCGTCGTGGAGCAGGGCGAAGGCCAGGGGGGCCACGGGGCCGTCCAGGGTGACCCGGTGGCCATGGCCCTCATCGCGATACCGGCCCCGGCGGGTGCGGTAGAGGCAGGTGCGCGGCGGCAGGAGCGAGCCCCGCAGCGGGCGGCCATCGATGCAATAGCGGAAGGGCAGGGAGTAGCCGGCGAGGCCCTCCCGGTCGGCCCGCTCCAGCAGCCCGGGGAGTGCGCGGGCCAGGGCGGGGGGAACGCCGTAGTCGGCATCGAGGCTCAGCACCCATGCGCTGCCGATCTGATCGAGGCCGAAGTTGCACTGGGCTGCGAAGCTGTCGAAGCGGCGATGCAGCACCTGCACATTGGGCCGGCTGGCGAGGATCTCAAGGGTGCCGTCGGTGCTGCCGCTGTCGATCACCAGCACCCGGGGGATCCAGCTCAGCCCTTCGAGCGTGCGGCTGATGTTGGCGACCTCGTTGAAGGTGAGCAGCAGGGCCGTCAGCGAGGGGGGGCTCATCGCATCGCCATCCCCATCGCCTGCACCTGGCTGGCCTGGCGCTGCTGGGCCTGTTGGTGGGCAACCAGGGTGGGCACGGCCAGGAAGGAACCGAAACAGAGGCCCATCAGAATCAGGATGAAGGGATCGCTATAGACCTGGGCCGCCGAGAAGAAGAAGAGGATGTTGGCCAGGCCGAAGGCGATCAGGCCCAGCATCAGGTAGGCGATGCCAGGGGGCAGGCGGTTCAGCATCTTGAAGTTGCGCCAGAGGCTGAGGCCGATCAGATAGGCCAGACCCCCTCCCACCACAAGACCGGGCAACCCCAGTTCACTCACGAGTCTGCCGCCTCCTCCTTCGCTCACGTAGCTCAGACTCTGGATGCTGCCGCGTTGCGCCTGGGCGGCGGCGCTGAGTTTGAGGTTGCCCAGGTTGGCGCCGGCGCCGACTCCCAGGCCAAAGCCCTGGGAGACCTCCAGCCCCCGGGTGAGGGCGCTGATGCCTTGGTCATTGAAGCGACCGAACAGGTCGTCCTTGGCGGTGGCGGTGCGGTTGAGGTAAAGGTTGAAGGAGTCGCCCTTGGCCGAGATCAAAAACAGGGCGTAGCCCGCATAGGCCATCGCCGCGCTGCCCAGCACACTGGAGAACACCTGCTCCCGCGAGGCGGGGGTGGCCTTGCGGCTGAACAGCAGAAGGTAGAGGGCCACGAAGGCCAGCACCATCACCAGCCCCTTGCGGCGGCCGGTGGGGATGGTGAGGTAGCCGAAGAAGGCAGCCAGGATCAGGAACAGGATCTGGTTGTCCCGTCGCTGGCTGCTCAGGGCCAGGGTCACGGAGAAGCAAGCCGCCGCCGCCAGGTGCCAGGCGGCGACCTCGCTGGTTCGAAAGAGGCCTGATGCACCCTGGGCGGAAAAGCCCTCGAAGGTGATCATGATGCCGCCGCCCACTTCCTTGAAGAGTGGATCTTGGACGCCGCGAAAATCGAGAAACACCGTGATCGCGAACATGGTGCAGAGGGCCACATAGGTGACCACAAGCCGGCGCAGCAGGGTGGGATTGCAGCCGACCAGATAGCCGGCCCACAGGCCGATCGCCGGGGCGGTGTAGAAAGCGATCCCCAGGCCGGTGAGGGTCACGTCGCCGAAGCGGAAGTAGGAATTCACCGCCTGGCCGGCAATCATGGCGAAGTAAAGGGGCACCCATTCCTGCACCGCCGGAACCGTCCAGAACATGGCCCGCAGGTCGAGCCGGCCGCCGGCTTTGTCAAACATCACCAGCAGGCAGAGCACGAAGGCCACCAGCACCAGCCCCACCATCGTGCTGGGGCTTCCCGGGGTGATCTTGCGGAGGGGATCCTGGAGAAAGCCGATCGCAATGGTCACCACCAGCCCGCCGCGCCAGTTGCCATCGAGGAGAACCAACGCCAGGGCACCGAACATCAGGGCCAGGTAGAGGGAGGTCATCGGGGGCTGGCGGTGCGGCAGATGGCGGCGTAAGCGCTGTTGAGCTCGGCGGCGATGGCGGGCCAGGCCAGGTGGTGCTCGGCCAGGTTACGGGCGGCGGCCCGCAGCGTTGGCGTTGCTCCCGCCAGGGCCGTGGCCAGCGTTTCGGCCAGGGCCGAGGGCTCACTGGGGCAGACCAGCCCCGCTCCCGCCATCGCCACCAGATCGGCCACCGCCACCTGGGGCGACACGATCACCGGGGTGCCGGCCGCCAGGGCTTCCGCCACGGCGATGCCGAAGTTCTCCGCCGCCGAGGGCAGCACCAGCCAGTCGGCCCTGGCCAGTTCACGGTCTTTGGCGGCCCCCTCCACCTGGCCCAGCCAGTGGCAGCGTCCGCCGATGCTGTGCCGGGCGGCCAGGGCCCGCAGCTCAGCTTCGTAGGGCGGATCGCCGCGTCCGGCGATGCGAAGGCACCACTCCGCCCCGGGGTGGCGGCTCTGCAGCAGGCCCAGGGCTTCGATCAGCCGGTCGAGCTGCTTCTTGGGGTGCAGGCGGGAGAGGAACAGGAAGCGCACTCCCTGGGGGGAGCGGGGCGCAGCCGGGCGCTCGGCCGGGACGCCGCGCACCCCCAGGGGCAGCACCAGGGCCGGTGGAGTGAGCCCCAGGCCCGCGGCCTCATCGCGCTCGGCGCTGCTGGTGAAATGGAGGGCGGCGGCCCCCTCGAGGTTGCGGCGCTCCAGCAGCCGCAGCATCCAGCGCTTGCGCCGGCCGCTCTGGCTGAGGCTCCAGGGGCTCAGCTGGCCGATGGTCCGCACCAGGTAGGGAACGCCGCTGCGGCGCGCCTGGGCCATCGACCAGGTGGAGGGGAAGGAGAAGATCGCATGCACGTGCAGCAGATCGAAGCGGTGGATGTGGCGCCGCAACCAGAAGGCCAGCGCCGGGCTCACCGCGAATTCACGCAGCGGCGCCAGGGGTGGGCTCCAGCGCGGAAAGGCCAGCAGGGGAACGCCCTGCCGCTGGATCCAGCGACCGGTGGGCAGGGACGCATCCACCGCCGGGCCGTGGTCGTTGGTGGTCAGGATGGCGGCGTCCACCCCCTGCTGCCGCAGGGCCTGCACCATCTCGATCACCGCCTTGCTGGGCCCCCCGCGCAGGGGGCTCACCGAGGGGATGACATGGAGCACCCTCATGGCTGGGGTCCGGCGTTACCTCTGCCAGGCGCCACCCGCGCCAGGGCGGCCCGGATCCCGGCGGCGGCGGCCTCGATCGTGAACTCCCGTTCCACCTGCTCCCGGGCGGCCTGGCCCATGCGGGCGGCGGCGGCCGGGTCCCGGGCCATGGCGGCCAGGCAGGTCGCCAGGGCGGCGGTATCCCCGCAGGGGTAGCACAGCCCCGTGACCCCGGGCTCGACCAGGTCTTCGGCGCAGCCCACCAGATCGCTCACCACGGCCGGCAGCCCGCAGGCCATCGCCTCGTTGACCACCAGCCCCCAGGTTTCCCCATGGTCGGAGGCGAGCACCAGGCAGTCCGTGGCGGCGTAGGCCGCGGCGATCTGCGACTGGTTGAGGAATCCGGCGAAGCTCACCGGCAGGCCTTCGGCGGCCACCCGCTGTCGGCAGGCGGCCTCGAGGTTGCCGCTGCCCACCACCAGCAGGTGCACCGGTCGCGGGGGCGGATCGCTCTGGTGGGCCAGCACTGCCAGGGCGTCGAGCAGATCCTGCGGCCGTTTCTTGTCCTGCAGTTTGCCGGCGAAGAGAAAGCAGAAGGCCTGCTGGGGGATTCGCCACTGGGAGCGCAGCTGCTCCCGCTGCTGCCGTTCCCGGGTGGCCTCGCTGGCGAAGCGGCCGTTGTCGATGAAGTGGGGCGAGCCGATCAGCCGCTCCTGGGGATAGCCGTTGCTGCGGTACCAGCGGGCATTGGCCTGGCCCACCGGCAAGCCCACCGCCACGCCGCCGAACAGGAGCCGGTAGATCCGATCCAGCAGCCAGGGGCGGGGCCGGGAGCCGTTGGAATCCATCCGCAGCAGCACCGGGATCCCCCGCAGCCGGGCGGCCAGGTGGAGCTGCACCATCCCCAGGAAGTGCCAGCCGGTCAGGAGGATGGCATCGGGCCGCAGCCGTTCCGATCCCCAGCCCAGCTCTCCGAGGGGATGGGCCAGCCAGACACCGGCGTAGCCGTGGGTGATGCCACGGCCCCGGCCGCTGCGGGCCCGGTGCCAGCGGTACCCCTCCAGCAGGGGCACATCCCAGGTGAAGGCCAGGCCGAAGCCGAGGCCCTGGGTGCTGGCATCGGGGAGGCAGAGGTAGAGCACATCGCAGGCCATGGAGGGATCGGCCGCCAGGGTGCGGAACAGGGGGGTGTGGTACTGAACCGGGTGGCTGCCCACGATCAGCAGGCGGGGCGTGCGGGTCGGCAGGGTGGCTGGCCCGCGGCCGTTGAGCCGCCATGCCCAGGCCAGGCCACGCACTTCGGCCAGCAGGGTGAGGGGGATCCACCAGGGGCGGCGCAGGTGATGGCGGGTGCGCACCGACAGGAGCAGGTCCCGGCCGCAGGCCCCCAGGGCCGCCAGGGGCGTTCGGGTCCGCAGCAGGAAGTAGTACCGGCCCACGGCATGATCGGGCTGGACGGTGGTGAGGTGCTGGCCGTAGCTGCGGGTTCCGCCGCGCTGGGCGCGCAGGTGGTGGATCAGGGCATCCGGCGCATAGCGGATGGGGTGACCGGCCTGGCACCAGCGGTGGGCGAACTCGGCCTCGAAGTGGTAAGCCACCTTCACGAAATTGGTGTCGAAGCCGCCCAGAGCCAGGGCCTGGGCCCGGGGGATCGCCACGTTCCCCCCCATGAAGGTCTGAACGGCCCGGGGCGTAAGGCTGTTGAACAGGAAGGGAGACCCCGGCGGGTCCTCCTGGCCGTCATGCCAGGGCTGCAGCACCCGGCCGGCCACCATCGCCTCCGGATGGCTCTCGCCCGCTTGCTGGTGAGCCCGCAGCAGGGCCGGGTCCGGGAGAATGTCGTCATCGAGGAAGAGCACCCGGTCGCCGCGGGCCTCCAGCAGGGCATGGTTCATGGCCCCGGTGATGGAGGGCCGCTCGAGCCGCAGCCAGCGAATGTGCCCCGCCTGATCCCAGCCCCTCAGCCGTGCCTCGGTGTCGGAATCGTGAACGGGGGTCTGGTCCACAACCAGCAGTTCCCAGGGCGGCGGATCGAGGGTCAGCAGGGCCGCCACGCTGTCAGTCAGCACGCTGTCGCGGCCGTAGGTGGGGATGGCAACGCTGAGTTTCATCGTTGCCGCCATAGCCGCAGCCTGGCCTTCAGGTGCCAGGGATTGAGCTCCAGGGTCCGGCGCAGGTAGGCCTGGGCCAGCTGCGGGTGCTCCGCCTCCAGGCAGGCAGCGATGAAGTAGGCCCCCCTGGCTTCGCCTTTCGGGCTGCGCCGCGCCTTACGGCAGCTCTCCGTGAGCGTCTCGGCCTGCTCCAGCCAGGGCGCTTCCGGCTCTCCGGAGCGGCGGGCCCTGGTCGCCCCCACGATCAGGGCGTGGAAGGCCTCCTGCTCGCTGCGACGCGATCCGCTGATCGAACCGGGGGAGATGCTGGCCTCGTAGAGCACCTCCGGCACGACCCGATGGCTGCCGTTCTCGACCATGCGGCTCCAGAGGTCCAGGTCCTGGGCGTAATAGAAGGCGGCGCGGTAGCCGCCGGCCTGCTCGTAGGCCCGTCGTCGCATCATCACCGATCCATGGCTGGCGGGACCGATCAGGCCATCCGCCAGGGTCTCCTCCGCCAGACGGGTCACCGTGACAGTCGCGCCCTCCTCCGCCATCAACCGGACATGGGTGGAGCAGAGTCCGGCGTCAGGGTCATGGTCCAGCAGGGCCGCTTGCCGCGCCAGACGTCCCGGAAGGGAACAGTCTCCCGCGTCCTGCCGGGCGATGTAGGTGCCGCGGGCGGCGGCGCATCCCTCGATCAGGGAGCGGGTGAGCCCCCTGCCCTCCCGCTCAAACACCCGGATGCGGGGATCGCGTTCCGCCCAGGTCGCCAGGATGGAGCCGCTGGAATCGGTGGATCCATCGTTGATCACCAGGATTTCCAGATCCAGGTCCTGACCCTCGGTGAGGGACTGGAGCGTGGCGTTCAGGGTGGCGGCGCCGTTGCGCACACCCATCACCACCGAGACCAGGGGGGCGGGCGAACTCATCGTGGTGTCCGGCGCTGGATCAGGCGCCGTAGGCCCACGCTCAGCCTGGCCGCCCGCTCCCAGCCCACCAGTCGGGCCAGCAGGCCGTAGAGCCGCAGCTCGATCGAATCGCGCCGCTGCGGTGTGGAGGCCTGGCGGGCCAGAGCAAAGAGATCCCTGGAGGCCTCGCTCACCCCGGCCAGGCCGCACTGGCGGCTGAGCAGGAAGGCCGCCCGGGCGAAATGGCGCATCTCGGGGGTGTCGTTGGCGATACCGGCCTGCCGGGCGCAGTGGTAGATGGAGGCCTGGGCCAGGGCGCGATGGGCCAACTTGCGGGGATCTTCGCAGCCCGCATCGCTGAGGTGGTCGCCCGCCAGGTGGATGCGTCGAACCGAGACCGGCTCTGGAACCCAGGCCAGCAAGGCTCCAGTAGCGCCGGCCCGGGCGTCGTAGTCCCAGTCCTCCTCGTTGATCCAGGGCCGCCAGGGCCCGATCCGCTCCAGCAGGGTGCGCCGGTACAGCGGTGTGCTGGTGGTCCACCAGCGCTCCACCAGCATCAGGGGAAACAGGGTGGCCCTGGGTTGGCCGGTGGCCCGCATCGGCCCCCGCCGTTGCGGCGGGGTGACCGCATGGTCCTCCTCAAAGCTGGGTCCGTAGCAGATCTGGCATTCGGGCGCCTGGAGCAGGGCCCGCACCTGGGCGGCGAACTTCCCGGGCAGGAGCAGGTCGTCGGAATCGAGGTACTGGATGAAGGCCCCGCTGGAGGCTTCAAGCCCCCGTTGCCGGGCGACCCCCGGCCCGGCGTTGGCCTGGTGGATGACCCGGATCGGATCGGCGCTGCGGCGGCTCAGGTTCTCGGCCACGGTGGCGGTGTCGTCATCGGAGCCGTCGTTGACGATGATGATCTCGATCGGTCGGTGGGTCTGGGCGAGCACGCTGGCCACGGCCTCCTGCAGCAGGCTGGCGCGGTTGTGCACCGGGATGATGGTGCTCACCAGTTGCTGCCGGCCGGCGGCTTCGATCGGGCGGGCATCGGCCGTTGGCTGATCAGGGGCCATGGGATCCCTCCGCCCGCCGTCGCAGTCGGGCGATCCGCTCCGGGGCAGGGATGGCCATCACCTCGCGGCAATGGCGGAGATTGGGGTTGTCGGGGGTGAGCTTCAGGGGTTGGCTGGTGTGCCAGAGATGGACGATCGGCTCGTAGCCCCAGATCCAGGTGGGCAGGGTGAGGCAACGATCCCAGAATTCATTGTCCTCGCCGCCCCAGCCGCTGAAGTCTTCGTCCATGCCCCCCAGATCCCGGTAGGCCCGGGCCGTGATCGCCAGGCTGCCGCCCGCCTCGAGATTCTGAACGATGTAGTCGGCGGGCGTCTGGTCGAATGTCGCCGTGTTCCGCAGCACCTCCTGGCTGTGGTCCTGGTGGAGGTAGAAGATGAAGCGCTTGGGGTTGACCACTGCGTAGCCGCGGCCGATCCGCTCCACGATGCGCTGCCCGTAGCCACGGGGTATGAGCATGTCGTTGTCGTGAAGCAGCAGCACCGGAGCCCGGGCGTGGCGGGCGCCGCTGTTGAAGGTGTGGGAGCGGTTGTAGGGCGCTCCGGCATCGGCCAGGGGGGCATGGATATGGCGCACCCAGGACGGCAGGCTGGCGGCGATCCGCACCTCCGGATCCTGCTCGATGACCAGGCATTCCAGGCGCACATCCTGCTGGGCCGCCACCGACTGCAGGGTGGCCAGCAACTGGGGCAGCCGTTCGGTGCCGCGGTGGCCGATCATCACGCTGAGCTCGGGATGCTCGCCGTCGGGCGCCGGTGAGCTCCGCCTCGCGATCGGCGCATCAGCCAGGCAGCGCCGCAGCAGCCGCTGCCCCAGGGCCGGTTGCACGGCGGCGGCGTGCAGCCGCGAGGTGAAGGCCCAGCGGCAGGCGTAACCGAGGCCATCGGGCGCAGCCTCAAGCGTTTCGCTGCGGTTGGCCAGGCTGAGGTAGCGGCGCGAGGACGAACGCAGGCAGCGTTCCCAGCGCCAGCGGTCCTTCAGCCAGACCCCCAGCTGCTCCCGCAGGCCGAACCGCTGTTCAGCCATGCCGATCCAGCGCTGCGCAGCGCTCCAGCAACTCCTCGCCGGCGGCGTGGCCGCTGTGGGGCCATTCGCTGCCCGCCTCGCCGTGGCGGAAGGTCCGCCCGACCAGCCGCCGCAGGGTCCGGGCCGGCCCCGGCCCGAGCAGCCGGTCCAGGCCGCCCGCGGCGGCGGGTACCGTGCCGGCCGCTGGCATCGGAAGGGCAGGAAGGGCCTGCACGGCGGCGAAGGCTCCCATCCAGGCCTCCAGGGATGCCTCGCGGGAATAGCGGCTACGCACCAGCTCCTGGCCTGCTGCCACCAACTCTGGCAGCAACCCGCCCCTACCGAGGCGGATCAGCTGGCGGGCTGCCGCCGCGGCATCCCCCACCGGGTAGAGCAGGGCCGTCCGTCCTTCCACCAGGGCCCCCTCCAGTCCTGAGCCCAGGTATCGGCTGCTCACCACCGCCATCCCTGCGGCCATCGCCTCCCAGGCCACGATCGGCCCGGTTTCCCAGGTTGAGGTGATCAGCAGCACCCTTCCGGGGCCGTACACCGTGTTCCGCAGCTGCTGGCGCGGGACCGGCCCGGTGAGGTGCACCTGAGCCCGGGCGATCCAGGGCCTGAGGGTGTTCTCCAGAGAGGCCCGTTCCGGTCCGTCTCCGGCGATGGTGAGGTGGAAGGGCGCTCCGGCTGCATCGAGGGCCGCCAGAATTGGGGCGAGGTCCTGCACCCGTTTCTGGGGGCACTCCAGGCGGCCCACCCACACCAGTTGGAGGACCGGTGGCTCACCCCGCTCCGGGGGGGAAGGCGGGCCGCCCCCCTCAAGCGCCACCCCGTAGGGCGCATAGAGGATCCGTTCGGGTTCCATCGTCCCGACCTCCCGGGCCAGAGCTCCGCTGAGGCGGTTGGTTACCACCACCGCATCGAGCAGGTCCCGCTGGGCGCGCAGGTCGGCGTAGTAGTCGCCTTCCAGGGCGTGCAGACTCATCACCACCTTCCCTTGGAAGATTCCGCGGCGCCGCAGGCGCCGCACCGCCGGGTACAGGGCGGCGATGTTGACCCCCACCACCAGGTGCTCCCGGTGCCGGCGCAGCAGGTCGCAGAGGGCGGCGATCCGGCCCGCTTCACTGCCGCTGGGGTTGCGGAAGGGCACCGGGCGCAGCTCCGGGTAGCGGGCGGCGTAGGGCTCGAGGCGGTGGATCGTGTCGTCGGGGACAGCCACCGTGACCGCCAGGCCCCGTTGCCGCTGGCCGGCCACCAGGTCCGCCAGCCAGTCCTGAACGCCTCCGAGCAGGTAGGCCGATGGGGCGACGTAGAGAAGCTTCACTCAGGCCCGATCCGGGTACAGCAGGTTGCCGCGCCAGGCCGAAGCCGGGATCACGGGCCGGGGAACGGGCACCACCGGCCGGCGGGGCCGCACCCGGCCGTGCAGCTGCTTGATCCACACCCCATCCTCCCGGTCGGTGGCTTCCCACTGGGCCGCGAAATGCTCCTGGTTGGCTGAGGTGTACT
Organism: Cyanobium sp.; assembly: GCA_044370835.1. Classification (GTDB taxonomy): domain Bacteria; phylum Cyanobacteriota; class Cyanobacteriia; order PCC-6307; family Cyanobiaceae; genus Cyanobium. Next base: position 58,793 of record JBILUS010000003.1, read on the forward strand.
TGCCCCAGATCCGTCCGGACACCGCATCGAAGGAGGTGGTCTCCGGTTTGTCGTCCTCGTGGCGGAGGTAGGCGCAGAGGTGGTTGGCGATCGGCACGCCGGCCAGCCCCGCCCGGGCGGTGTAGTCCATGTCCTCGAAGCCGATGCCCGGGAAGCCCGGGTCGAAGGCCCCCACCTGCGCCACGGTGGACGGCGCGATCAGGAAGTGCGACCAGGAGCTATTGATCAAGGCCAGCCGGGCACCGCCCCAGTTGAAGGCTTCGGCCCAGCGCCGCAGCCAGCCATCGATGCGCAGGTCGTCGTTAAGGATCAACAGGGGCCGATCCGCCGGGGAGGCCGCCAGCATTCCGTTCCAGAGGGTGGTGAGGCCGTGGGGCCGGTCGTGGAGAAGGAAGCGGTGGTGCTTCGGTGCCGCGCTGCAGATCTCCCGTTCGAAACGCTCCAGGAAGCGGGCCTGCTCTTCGGCCGTGCCGTGACCGTTCACCGCGATGGTGAGCGGCACCTCGGGGAAGAGCCGGGACAGGGTGCCGTAGAGGGGCCGCAGGAAGCGGTCGTAGCGCGGGCTGTAGGTGGTCACCCCGATCGCGAAGGCCGCGCCCAGGTCGCGCCGGGGGGGCACCAGGCGGGCCGGTACCAGCCGCCGCAGTCCCTGAACCCCGGAGCGGCCGGCGCAGTAGAGGCGGTAGCGGAGATTGCCTTCGGATGCCAAGGGGGAAACCGGGATGCGGGGAGCGGGGGTCAGGGCCGGGCCAGGCCGGCGATGGCGTCGCGGAGTCGCGGGTAGCGCTCCGGCGGCATGATGTACTCCTGGAAGCAGCGGTGGCAGTTGGCCCGCATGGCGGGCAGATTCCGGCCGATGTGACGCACCGCCTCCAGGAACTCGGCGTAGCTCTCCACCAGGACGCCGCAGTCGTAGGTCTCGATGAAGCGGAAGCTGGGCTGGCGGGTGGCGATCACCGGCACCCCCATGGCGAGGAACATGCAGAGGCGGTTGGAGCTCGTGCCCATGTGCTGGAACTGGGGGGCCGGGTTGGTGTAGATGGCCAGACCGATGTCCAGGCCCACGGCCGACTGCCAGGCCTCTTGCCAGCCCAGCCGTTCCTGCTGCAGGTAGAGCCGCTCCCCCAGGCCGAGCTGGCCGAGCAGGAACAGGCAGAGGGGCGAAACGGCCAGGGGCTGGATCACGGCGTGGAGGCTGGGTTCCTCCTGCAGCGCCTGCACCAGCCAGTCGGCGCCGGCGGTGAGGTTGAAGGCGCCGGAGGAGGCGATCACCAGGGCCTCCTGGGGAAGCCCCCAGCGGTGCCGCAGTTCCCGCCGCAGGGCTGGGTCCGGCGCCGGCGGCTGGTGAAAGCAGCCTGGGTAGACCACCACCTCCGCACCGGGCGGCAGGGAGGCGTAGTCGCGCAGCAGGGCCACGCGGGAGTCGTCATTGACGATGGTGAAGCGGGCGCGGCGCATCGCCCAGCGGCAGAGCCGTTTCCAGCGCTCCGGGCTATCGCCCCGGTAGCCGCCGGACTTGATCTCATCCACCAGCAAAAAGCTGGGTCGGCCGGTCAGGGCCGCCAGCAGCCCGACCACCGCCAGGGGATCCTCACTGGTGCCACTAAAACAGCTGTAGCCCCACCAGCGCCGGTCCGCCAGATGGCGGCTGAGCCAGCGAACGGTGTAGTCGGCCCGGTGGGTGGTCACCGCCGGGCCGTAGGCGGAGGGATCCTGGGGCGTGCCCGGGGCGTACACGTCGACCCGGTAGCCGCAGCTCAGCAGGGCCTCGATGATGGCCCGGTTGGGAGGCGAATACAGCAACTCCGGCACCAGCAGGAAGTGGGCGGCTCGGCGCTGGGGGGCCATGCGCATGGGGGTCAGAGGGCCACCGGCATCCGGTCGGTGCGGAGGTCCCGGGGCAGGTCCACCGTGCCGGCCTGGTAGTCGGCCAGGAAACGCTGGGAGTAGGCGTTGATGAAGGCCGCGGGAAACTCCCGCCGCAGCTTGCCGGTGGCATCGGCCTTGCCGGCACCGGGCCGGGCGGTCACTACCCGGTCGTACCAGTTGTGGTAGTGGGTGATGGTGCCGTCGATGCCGTAGAAGTTGCCGAGGCCGTAGCGCAGGTGGCCGAGTTCCTCGCTCCAGAGCGTCACATCCGGATCTGGCGTGAACAGCGGTTCGGGCTCCGCATTCGACACGTAGACCGCCATTGGCTGCCAGGTCAGGCCCCGGGCCGCAAGGCGCCGGGGAAGGTTGTGGGTCACGTGGCCGCCGGAGAAATCCAGTTCCCGCCGGGGCACCGGCAGGCGATGACGGCGTCGCCACACCAGGGAGCGGGCCCGCCGCATGCCGGCGGTGCTGAACAGCAGAAACGAGCTTTCCGGCATCCCTCGGCCGAAGGGACGGGTGAGGGGCCCGCAGCCGATGTCCTCCGGAGAGATCAGCACGGTGTCTGCACGGAGATGGGCCGTGCAGCGCTCGAACCAGTGGGGATCCAGCAGGATCACATCGGCGTGGAGCAGCAGGGTGAACCGCTCCCGGGAGCTCTGCACCAGCTGCTGCAGCGCCTCGGGCTGGGTGCAGCTTCGCACCAGCACCTCAGCGTCGCGCTCCCGCGCCAGCGCGGCGGAGGCATCGCTGGAGGCGTTGTCGAGCACGCAGATCCGGCTGCGGATGCCGGCGGTGGTGCGCCGCAGGGCATCGAGGCAATGGGGCAGGAACAGGGCGCTGTTCCAGCTGGTGATGCCCACGAACAGATCGTCCTTCGCCATGGTCAGGGTGCCGTGGGGAAGAGGGACAGGCGCTTCAACAGCCGCACCGGCAGGCTGGCCTCGATGCGGCTCAGGCGTTCCTGCTGGCCGGCCTGGGCGGCCACCAGCTCGGCGACCAGCTCCCGCAGGGATTGGAAGGCCCCGTTCTTGGCATAGACATAGGCCAGTTCTTCACTGGACTTGCTGCGCTGGCGAACGGTTTTCACGTCGGGATGATATCGCATCACCGCCAGTTTCTCCGGGATCAGGGTCGCCTCGGTGGCGCGGGAGAGGCGGAACCAGAGGTCGTAATCCATCAACAGGTGGAGGTTCTCATCCACCCCTCCCACCTCCTGCCAGAGCGAGCGGGACCAGAAGCAGCATTGCTGCATCACCCATTGGTCGTTCTTCCAGTTCAGCAGGGTCGCCTCCGTCATCGGCAGGGCGGGGATGTGGCGGAGGAAGCGGTGGTCCTTGCTGATCACATCGCCAGCCCCCACCACGAAGCGCACGGCCGGGTCGGCGGCGAAGCGATCGGCCACCCGCCGCAGGGCGCCGGGAAGGAAGTAATCGTCGGAATTCAGCCAGCAGAGAATGTCGCCGCTGGCGGCGCGGAAGCCTTTGTTGATCGCATCGGACTGGCCCCGGTCCGGTCCTTCGAACACCCGGGCCAAGTGGGGGCGGTAGCGGTCGAGCACCGCCGCGGTGCCGTCACGGCTGCCGCCGTCGGCCACGATGATCTCCACGTTGCTGTAGTCCTGCTCCAGGATCGAGCGCAGGGTGTCCTCGATTGTGTCCCCCTGGTTGAGGGTGGGCACCACCACGCTGAAGCGCAGGGGCGGCTCACCCGTCTGCCCGAACGGTTGGGGGGGCTCCGGATGGGCTGCTGCGGGTCCCTCGATGGCGGGGCCGCCGGGCCAGCCATAGCGCTGCTCGCTCATGAAGCCCCACCGACCGAGCTCAGCGCCTGCTTCCAGCGCGCCATGGTGAGCAGGAAGGCCACGCTGCGGGTGCGGTCCTCACCGCTGGCGTGCTGGCTGAGGATGGCGCGAACGGTGGCTGGATCCACCAGGTCCTCCATCGTCTCGGCGGCCTCCAGCAGGGAATCCTGCAGCGCGCGGTTCTGGAACCATTCGCGGCTGCGGTCGTAGGTGATGTACGGGGTGCGCCGCATCCAACGGGTCCAGTAGAGGGGAGGGGCCTTGGTCAGCATCCGCTGCGGATCGAAGCCATTCTCCTCGGGGAACTCCAGCAATTCCGGGCAGTTGCGCCCGATGGCATGGCGGTGCCAGTTGGAGCCGAGCTTCCAGCCGGCGCTGAGGTTCCAGATGGCCTCCTGCCAGTCGCGGTTGTGGAAGGGGGAGCGCCAGTTGCTGGAGGCCTGGTACATGGCGATCCCGTTGGCATAGAAGTTCGGCACCCGCTGCTCGAAGTAGTAGCGGGTCAGGCCCCCCAGGAACGAGCCGTTGCAGTAGCCCCGCAGCCGTGCGGCCCGCGCGGCGATGCCCTCCTCCCGCAGTTGGGCCGCGAAGGGGGCGGCGAGACCCTCCAGTTCGGCGGGCAGGAAGGTTGGGTGGCGGTGCAGTTTCAGGCGCCAGAACCGGTCCAGGGCCGCTCCGGGAAGGCGGTCGCCCAGCTGGCCGAGGCGGCCGCGGTCGAAGTAGTAGGAGCGGGCGAACTCACCCAGGGTGCCCACGAAGAAGCTGCTGCCGGAGGGGATCTGTGCTTTGCGGGGGTAGAGGTAGGTGTGCCAGTGCCAGGCGGTCTTGGTGCCGTTGGTGAGGCTGGCGATCTCCTGCCCCTGGTCCAGCACCTCCGCCAGATCGATCCGCACCAGGTCGTGCTGGAGGCCGAAGCGGGCGGCGATCGCCCGCGCCACCCGCACATCCGAACAGGTGTCGGACCCCATGGTGATCAGATGGGGTTTGATCCCCTGCCGCAGCAGCGAGGAGAGGATCACCCGCGAATCGAAGCCCCCCGAGAGGGAGAGGTAGGGCGCCTCTCCTGCCAGACGGCCCACTTCCTCGTTGAGGGCCGCCACGGCCCGGTCCGGATCGCCAGGGCCGCGGCCCAGGCCATCGATGGCCCTGCGGCTGTCGATCTGGAGCTCACCGCCGCGGAAGCGCAGCACGCTGCCGGGGGGCACCCGTCGGATGTCGGGATGGAGGGTGGCGTTGCCGGTGAGGTTCTCCAGCTGGCAGAGGTCGCCCAGGGCCTGCCAGTCCCACCGCCAGGGCAATGCCGCATGGCGCAGGATGTCCACGAGCCGGCGGCCATGGGCGAACCCGCCGGGAGGCCGGCCGGCCAGCGTGTAGTAGTGGTGCATCGCCCCCACCGGGGAGGTGATGATCGTGCAGTCCTCGGTGCTCTGGTGCACCAGGGTGTATTCCCCCCGCAGGTTGCGCAGGGACTCGAGATCCCCCCGTCGGAAACGCTCCAGCAGCAGCTCCGTGGGGGTGTCGCAATAGCCGTGAACCGTCAGTTCCGCCGCAGGCATCCGCTCCGCTGGGGTCCTTGCTGGATCGGGAGAGGGCATCGGGCGGGATGGGGCAGGGCGAGGGGCGGGGTGCTCAGCGGGGGCTGGGATCCGGGCCACGCTGGGGCCGGGGCCGAGAGGGCCGGGATGCCCAGCTGGCCAGGGGCCGCCGCCGTTCCTGGCTGATGCGGCGGACCGCATCGGAACCATCCCTTTTTAAGACGGATGCGGTCGCGCCCGGCCCGCCGTGGCCAAAGCGGGACGCCGCTGGGCAGGATGGCGGGGATGGTGCGTGGTGGATACCCGGTGGGCATGCGCTTCAGGCGGTGGGCCCGGATCGGGTTGGTGGTTCTCCTGGCCCCCCTGCTGCTGCGGGGCGATGGCCTGGATCCGGTCAGCGCCTTCCGCCATTTGCGGGCCCTGGGCCGCGGGCCCCTCGATGGGCGCCATCTGGCCCTGGTGATCAATGCCGACGATCCCCTCAGTGAGGCGATCGGCCGCCATTACCAGGCGGTGCGCCGCATTCCCGCCGCCCGGGTGCTGCGGGTCCATCTCCCGGTCCACCAGGCCGAGATCAGTCCCCGGCGTTTCATGGCCCTGCGCCGACAACTGCTGCGGGACACCCCGGCGGAGGTGCAGGTCTATGCCCTGGCCTGGGCGGCTCCGTACCGGGTCGGCTGCCAGTCGATCACCAGTGCCGTGAGCTTCGGACTCCACCCCGAATGGTGTGCCGACGGCTGCCAGGTGACGCGGATGAATCCCTACTACGGCCGCGGCGATGTGAGCCGCCCCTGGGATGCCCTGCGGATCCGTCCTTCGATGCTGCTGGCCGCCACCAGCGCGGAGCGGGGCCGTTCCCTGATCGACCGGGGCCGGGCCGCTGATGGCACCGCCCCGGATGGCACCGTCTACCTGCTGAGCACCAGCGACTACAAGCGCAATACACGCCTAGGGCAGTACATGCGGGCCCTGCGGATGGGCAGCCCGGCCTTGGCGATCCGTCTGTTCCAGCAGGACGTGCTGCGCGACCGGCCCGATGTGCTGGGCTACTTCACGGGTCTGCAGCGGGTGGAGGCGATCGGCTCCAACACCTTCCGGCCCGGGGCCGTGGCCGACCACCTCACCTCCCTGGGGGGCCAGCTCACCGACAGCCCGCAGATGAGCGCACTGCGCTGGCTGGAAGCGGGGGCAACCGCCAGCTACGGCACGGTGGTGGAACCCTGCAACTACCCGGGCAAGTTCCCCGATCCCGGTCTGCTGTTCGCCTACTACCGCCGCGGCGACACCCTGATCGAGGCCTACTGGCGCAGCGTGGCCATGCCGGGCCAGGGCGTGTTCATCGGCGAACCCCTGGCCCGCCCCTGGCCGGCCCGTCCCTGAACGCGCCCAGGTTGGCGGCAGATCAGCCGCCGTGGCGGTTCTGGTGCCAGGCCCAGGCGTGCTCGATGATCGTGGTGAGCTCGGGGTAGCGGGGACGCCAACCCAGGTCCTGGCGGGCCCGCTCGGCACTGGCCACCAACTGGGCCGGGTCCCCTTGGCGTCGCCGGGCCACATGGGCCAGCAGTCCGCGGCCGGTCACGGCCTTGGCCGCTTCGATCACCTCCTGAACCGAATAGCCGGTGCCGTTGCCGAGGTTGTAGATCAACGGCGCGCGGGTTTCCTCCTCCCGTTCCCGCAGCCGCAGCAGCCGCTCAAGGCCCAGCACATGGGCATCGGCCAGATCACAGACATGGATGTAATCGCGGATGCAGGTGCCATCGGGCGTGGGGTAGTCGTCGCCGAAGATTTGCAGGTAGGGCTCCCGGCCGCTCATCACATCGAGCACCCTGGGGATCAGATGGGTTTCCGGGTCGTGGTCCTCACCCAGATCGCCCTCGGGATCGGCGCCGGCGGCATTGAAATAGCGGAAGATCACGCAAGGCAGGCCGTAGGCCTGGCTGAAGTCGGTGAGCATCTGCTCCACCATCCACTTGCTGCGGCCGTAGGGGTTGATCGGCGCCTGGGGATTGGCCTCGGTGATCGGCACTTCCTCGGGGATGCCGTACGTGGCGCAGGTGGAGGAGAACACGATCGGAATCGGCGCCCCGCCCCGCTCCGGCGCCACCAGGGCCTCCAGCAGGGTGAGGGTGTCCCCCAGGTTGTTGCGGTAGTACTTGGCCGGATCGCTCACCGATTCGCCCACGTAGGCGTAGGCCGCGAAGTGCAGCACGGCCTCGATCGGTCGGCCGGCCAGGCCCGTGCCCGCCAGGGCTGGGTGGTCGCCCTGCAGCACCGCCTCGAGCAGGGCGCGGTCGCCCACCTGGCCTTCCACCAGCGGCACGCCGAGTGTCTGGCGGGCGATGTCCGCATGGCCGTACACCAGGTTGTCGAGCACCACGGGCTGGTGGCCTGCCCGGCTCAGGGCCCGCACGGCGTGGCTGCCGATGTAGCCCGCCCCTCCGGTCACCAGAACTCTCACAGCCTTACCTCCAGACCCGCCTGCTGGCGTTGAACGTAATCCGCCGCGGTGGCCCGAAGGCCTTCCTCCAGCGGAATTCGGGCCCGCCAGCCGAGGCCGGCCAGCCGTTGCACATCGAGGAGTTTGCGGGGGGTGCCGTCGGGCTTGGAGGTGTCCCAATCGATCCGCCCCCGGAAGCCCACGGCCGCCGCCACCTGTTCGGCCAGCTCCCGGATCGGCAGATCGGCGCCGGTGCCCACGTTCAGGAACGGGATGTCGCTGTCGGCCGGGCGCCAGTGCTCCAGGCAGAACACGGCGGCGTCGGCGAGGTCATCGACGTGCAGGAATTCACGCCGGGGCGTGCCGCTTCCCCAGCAGGTCACCACGGCGGCGCCGTCGCGGCAGGCTTCGTGGAAGCGCCGGATCAGGGCCGGCAGGACATGGCTGTTGGTGGGGTGGTAGTTGTCGCCGGGACCGTAGAGGTTGGTCGGCATCAGGCTGAAGGCATCGAAGCCGTGCTGCTGGTGCAGGGCCCGGCACAGCTGAATGCCGGCGATCTTGGCGATCGCATACCACTCGTTCGTGGGCTCCAGGGGGCCGGTGAGCAGGGCTTCCTCGCGGATCGGCTGCTCGGCGAACTTCGGGTAGATGCAGCTGCTGCCCAGAAACAGCAGACGGCGGGCCCCGTGGCGCCAGGCGGCCTCGATCACATTGTTCTGGATCTTGAGGTTGTCGAGCAGGAAGTCGGCCGGATAGGTGGCATTGGCCTGGATGCCGCCCACCTTGGCCGCCGCCAGCACCACCACATCCGGGCGGTGTTCGGCAAACCATGCCGTCGTGGTGGCCGGATCGGTGAGGTCCACGCTGTGGCGGTCGGCCGTGAGCCGGTGCTCGTAGCCCCCCTGCTCAAGGCGCCGCAGGATGGCGGAGCCGGCCATGCCGCGATGCCCTGCCACGAAGATGCGGTCGTCGGGGGTGATCAGGCGGCTCATGGTTGCTGGGCCACCACCTGCGGTGGATTTTCCATCGAGCCGACCACCTTGAATCCTTCCCGCAGCAGCACCGCTTCCTTGGCCGCCTCCTCACGGTCGGCCGCCACCATTTCGGTCACCAGTTCCTCGAGCGTGGTGGTGGGGGTCCAGCCGAGTTTCTCCCGCGCCCGGGTGGGATCCCCCAGCAGGGTTTCCACTTCGGCCGGCCGGAAGTAGCGGCGGTCGATCCGTACCACCACGGCGCCAGTGTCGGCCCGCAGGCCGGTTTCCTCGATGCCGGTGCCTTGCCAGCGGATGCCACCCCAGCCGAGCTGGTTGGCGGTGAGTTCGATGAAGCGCCGCACCGATTCCTGGCGGCCGGTGGCGATCACGAAATCCTCGGGCGGACCCTCCTGCTGGAGCATGCGCCACTGCATTTCCACGTAGTCGCGGGCGTGGCCCCAGTCCCGGAGGGAATCGAGGTTGCCCATGTAGAGGCACTGGTCCAGGCCGGCGTCGATGCGGGCCAGCCCCCGTGTGATCTTGCGGGTCACGAAGGTTTCGCCCCGTCGCGGGCTTTCATGGTTGAAGAGAATGCCGTTGCAGGCGTACATGCCATAGGCCTCGCGGTAGTTCACCGTGATCCAGTAGGCATAGAGTTTGGCCACTCCATAGGGGCTGCGGGGATAGAAGGGAGTGGATTCCTTCTGGGGAATTTCCTGCACCAGGCCGTAGAGCTCGGAGGTGGAGGCCTGGTAGATGCGTGTCTTGCTGATCAGCCCAAGGATGCGTACCGCTTCAAGGATGCGAAGGGTGCCGAGTGCATCGGAATTAGCGGTGTATTCCGGGCTCTCGAAACTCACCGCCACATGGCTCTGGGCGCCGAGGTTGTAGATCTCGTCCGGTTGCACCTGCTGGATGATGCGAATCAGGTTGGTCGAGTCAGTGAGGTCTCCGTAGTGCAACACCAGTCGCGGATCCTGCTCGTGGGGATCCTGATAGAGGTGATCAATCCGATCGGTATTGAAACTGCTGGCCCGTCGCTTGATGCCGTGCACCACATAGCCTTTCTCCAGGAGAAGCTCGGTGAGATAGCTGCCATCCTGGCCGGTGATGCCGGTGATCAGAGCCGTTTTTGCCATGGGTGTCGCGCGATCAACAAGGGGTGAAACGTGGGCTCCTGAGGGCCTTGGCCCGGGTCCCTCAGCAAGCGCCAGCGACCAAGCGGAGGAGCCTTGGGGGGAGCGCTGGCTGGGGCTCAAAAAAAATCCCCAGCGATCGGCGGATCGTGGGGACAGGCCATGGGGTGGATGACCGGGTTTCTAAGATCCATTCAAGCATGCACCTCGCGACTCCCCTAGGGATCAGCGAGATCGGGTGCCGCATGATGGCTCCTTGGATGGGGGCTTGGGTGCCGGGTGCGCCGGGGTTCAGCCTGGCCGGATTCAGTCGCGACGACCGCCGCCCTGGAGGGCAATGATCAGACGCAACACGAACACGAAGAGATTGATGTAGGTGAGGTACATCCCCAGCGCACCGGCCAGGTACTGGTTGTCGTTGTAGGTGCGGGGCATCGTGTAGAAGTCCACGAACGCCGCTCCCACGAACAGCACGGTGCCCAGCCCGGCGATCAAAAGCTCAAAGGTGCCGGTGGCGAAGACACCGGGGGCAAAGATGCTGCCCACGATCTGGATCAGCATTGCTACCACCAGCCCGATCACCCCGAGGCCCACGGCGCCGGAGAGGGCCTGGCCCACGCTGTCGCTCATGCGACGCCCCATCACCGAAGCGGCGATGAAGGTGATGCCGGTGGCGAGGGCCGCCGTGCCGACGGCCCCGATGCCGGCGGAGGCGATCGCGTAGCTGACGATGCCGCTCAGGGTGAAGCCGGTGAGCAGGCTGTAGGCGGTGAGCAGGGGCAGGGCGGCTGCGTTGTCGCCCTTGTTGGCCACGTTCTGGGCCGCGAAGAAGAGGATGAAGTTGCCGATCAGGGCCACCCAGAAGAGCGGCATGAACAGGGCCGCGTTGGAGGCCATCAGGGCGATGCCCCCCAGCACTCCGGCTGCGGTGAGCACCATGCCGCCGCCCACGTAGGGCAGGGCCTTGTTGACAACATTGGGACCGACCAGGCTGCCGTATTGGGCTTCCCGGATCGCTTGCTGGAAATTGCTGCTGGCCGGCATGGCGCAGGTGAGTGTCGAACTGGTCACATCCTGGCAGTCCCAGCCCGTTGCATGCGGCTGAAGGCGTGCGGATCTCCCTATGGGCCGGGGCGGGGGGTGGATCGCTGGCCGGGGCGCCCCGACCGCCCTCGGCCGGTGTCCTGGTCCCGCTGGGAATAGGCCTGCACCAGGCGCTGCACAAGGGGATGGCGCACCACATCCGCATCGCTGAAGCGGCACAGGGCCACCCCCTCCACCCCGTCGAGCACCTGGGCGGCTTCCTCCAGGCCGCTGATCTGGCCCGGCGGCAGGTCAATCTGGGTGATGTCGCCGGTCACCACCATGCGGGCGTTTTCGCCGAGGCGGGTGAGCACCATGCGCATCTGGGCCGAAGTGGTGTTCTGGGCCTCATCCACGATCACGAAGGCATCGGCCAGGGTGCGGCCTCGCATGTAGGCCAGTGGGGCCACCTCGATCACCCCCTTCTCCAGCAGCTGGGCTGTACGTTCCTGGCCCAGCAGGCCGTGGAGGGCGTCATAAAGCGGCCGCAGGTAGGGATCCACCTTCTGCTGCAGGTCTCCTGGCAGAAAGCCCAGCCTCTCCCCCGCCTCCACGGCCGGCCGGGTGAGCACGATGCGCTCCACCTTGCGCTCCTGCAGCTGCCGCACCGCCTGCACGGTGGCCAAAAAGGTCTTGCCGGTGCCGGCCGGACCGACGGCCAGGGTGAGGGGGTGGCGTTCCATCGCCTCCACGAAGGCCTTCTGGCGAAGGGTGCGGGGTCGCAGCAGGCGTCCGTTTCGCTGGGTGGCGAGCACCAGTTGGCCCAGGCCGCCGTGCTCCTCGGTCCGTCCGGTGTCCAGGGCGCTCAGGGCCGCCTGGATGTCGACCGGAGCAATCGGTTCGCCCGCCGCCCACAGGGGGCGCAGGGCTTGGAGCAGCCGCGTGGCCCGTTCCACGGCGCCGTTGGCTCCCCAGAGCTGGAGATCGGAGCCGCGCAGCACAAGGCGGGTGCCGGTGAGGGCTTCGATCCGCCGCAGGTTCGATTCGCCGTCCCCAGCCAGGGCCAGGGCGGCGTCGACAGCATCAAGCGGAAACTGGGATGCGGGGCTGTTCAGGCCTCGGCTTCGGCGGGGGCTTCGCTGGTGGCTTGAGCGGCTGCGCTGGCGGCGGCAGCGGCGGCTTCCGCTTCAGCTTTGGCAGCGGCTTCGGCGGCCAGCTTGGCCTCGGCTTCGGCTTTTTTGGCTTCGGCGGCAGCGGCTTCGCGGGCGGCGGCCTGCTTCTGCTTGCCGACGATCTCGGCGGGCCGGATCGTCTTGGTGATCAGGCCACCCTTTTCAAGCAGTGCCCGCACGGTGTCGGTGGGCTGGGCGCCCTGGCTGAGCCGCTCACGGATCGCCTCGGCTTCCAGCCGGGTTTCCTTGGTGCGGGGGTTGTAGAAGCCCAGTTCCTCAAGGGGACGGCCATCCCGGCGGGAGGTGCTGTTGGTGGCCACGAGGCGGAAGCTCGCTTCCCGCTTCTTACCGAACCGCTTCAGGCGGAGCTTGATCATCGTGGCCGTGTCGAGAGGTGTCCAATCAACGAGTTTAACCCCTAGGGGGTCTTGGCTTTCCGGGGCCTGCTGCCAGGGCTCAGAGTTCGCCGAAACCCTTGCGCTTCTTGGGGGGGCGGGCCGGGCGCGGCGGCGCGGCACCACGGCCGCCACCTCCCGGCCTGCCTGCCCCCGTCCCGGGAGCGCCCCCCATCCCGGGGAAGCCGCCCATGCCCGGCAGGCCCCCGCCCATGCCCGGAAAGCCGCCGCCCATGCCAGGCATGCCGGGCATGCCGCCCCCCCGGGTCATCTGCTGCATGAAGCCGCGCATCTTCTGGAAATCGGCCAGCACCTTGTCCACATCGGCGGGGCTGTGGCCGCTGCCGCTGGCGATGCGGCGCCGGCGGGAGGGCTGGGACGCCAGCAGCTCGGGCTGGCGCCGTTCGGCCTCGGTCATTGAGCCGATCATCGCCTCGATCTTCTTGAGTTGCTGCTCACCCTGTTTGAGCATGCCGTCATCGATCTTGTTCATGCCCGGGATCATCTTCATCAGCCCCCCCAGCGAGCCCATGCGCTTGATCATGCGCATCTGCTGAAGGAAATCGGAGAAATCGAAGCTCGCCTCCTGGAGTTTCTGCTGCATCCTGGCCACATCGGCCAGCTCCACCTCCTTGGTGGCCTTCTCCACCAGGGTGAGCACATCGCCCATGCCGAGGATGCGGCTGGCCATGCGCTCTGGGTGGAAGGGCTGCAGGGCCTCCACCTTTTCGCCGGTGCCGATGAACTTGATCGGTGCGCCGCTCACCTTGCGGATCGAGAGGGCGGCGCCGCCTCGGGAATCGCCATCCAGCTTGGTGAGCACCGCTCCGGTGATGCCCACCTGTTCGTGGAAGGCGCGGGTGAGGTCGGCCGCCTCCTGGCCGATCATCGAATCCACCACCAGCAGCACCTCATCGGGCTGGCAGGCCTCGCGGATCCGAACCATCTCCTCCATCATCGCCGGGTCGATCTGGAGGCGGCCGGCGGTGTCCACCAGCACCGTGTCGAAGCCCTCGGCCTTGGCCCGTTCAATCCCGGCGGCGGCAATCGCCTCGGGGGTGGCCTCGGTGCCCAGGCTGAACACCTCCACCCCGATCTGGCCCCCCAGGGTGCGCAGCTGCTCGATCGCGGCCGGCCGGTAGACATCAGCTCCCACCAGCAGCGCCCTGCGGCCCTGTTCCTTCAGGTGGAGGCCGAGCTTGGCGGTGGCGGTGGTCTTGCCGGCGCCCTGCAGGCCCGCCATCAGGATCACGCTGGGCTCACCGGTCTTGCCGGCTGCCGCCAGTGGGGCATTGGCGCCGCCCATGGTCTCCACCAGCTGCTCGTGCACCAGCTGGATGAATTTCTGGTCAGGGCTGACGCCCCGCACCACCTCGGCTCCGATCGCTTTGCGCCGCACCTCCTCGACGAAGTCCTTCACCACCGGCAGGCTCACGTCCGCCTCGAGCAGGGCGCGGCGCACCTCCTTAAGGGCACCCTCCACGTTGGTCTCGGAGATGGTGGCCTGGCCCCTCAGACCCTTGACCGCGTCCTCGAACCGCTGGGAAAGCTCTTCAAACATGGGGACAGGGGAAAGGCGGAAGGGGTGAGGGGCTCAGCGGGGGGCCGGCCGGGAGGCGGCCAGGCGCCAGGTGTCGCCGTCCCGCCCGAATACATAAACATTGCGCAGGCTGGTGGAGGGGGTGCGGGCCACCTCCTTGCCACTGGCATCACGGCTGCTGTCGCTGTAGCGGAGGGTGGCCTCCACCGCGATGCGCTGGGGGGATCGCTCCTTGACCGTGAGCGACTCCACCTGCACCTGGATCGCCTGGGTGTGGCCGAGGGCACGGTCCCGGGCCCGTTCCTGCTCCAGGCGCTCCACCGGTCCGCCGCGGGCCAGGCGATCCAGGTCGCCGGGGGGCTTGCCGCCGGCCAGCACGGCCGTCTTGGCCTGAAGCCAGCGCTCCAGAAGGGTTTTGACCTGGGTTTCGGTGGGATCGGCCGCCGTGAGGGGAGCGGTGAGGGCCGCGGGGGAGAGCGTGGGCGTAGCGGTTGCGCTTCCGGCGGCCGGTTGGGTGTTGGCCGCTGCCGGGGCCGCAGCCGATGGGCTACTGCCGCTGGCGCTGGTGGGCCGGGGGGGGGGCGTGGGTCCTGCGGCTGGAGTGCCCGCCGGGCCGGGGGGCAGGGTCAGGGGCGCTGCCGGCCGTTGCGCCGGTTGCGGGGCGCGCGAGCGCAGCAGCCAGCTGCCCAGCATCAGCAGCACCCCCAGACCCGCCACCACGGCCAGCACAGGTCCGCGGGCCAGGGCTCCGGGGGTGAGGCCGCCAAGCCCCAGGTTGACCGGTGCTGCGGACTCCTCCTCCCCCCGGGCAGCCAGCCGGCCCAGGCGACCGCGCCGGCGGGGCGCCCGTGTGCCGTCCTTTTGGGGGGCGCCGGTTGGCGGCAGGCCGCTAAGGCCAAAGGAATCCTGGGTGTTCTCCAGCGGAGCGGATGTTGGGTTGGCGCTGACGCTCGGGCCGGACCAGCTGTCCTCGCTCCAGCTCAGGCCCGTCGCAGCCGGTGCCGCCGCTGGAGCTCCCGGGGTGGGCGGCACGCTGCGACCGCTGCGCCGGTCCTCCCGTTCCACCCAGGCCAGCACGTCGCGGTCGCTGAAGTAGGCCTCCAGGTCGGGATCGGCATCCACATCCCGGTAGCCCGGCAGCACATCGCGGCCGAGCCAGTCGCGGCACCAGGCGCACACCTGGGCGAGGGGATCGCTGCTCTGGCGTGCCGCCCAGTGCCACAGATCGGTGCCGGCTCCGTCGGCGAACCGCCGGGTGGCCCCTTCCACGTCGCCGAGCAGAAGGTCGAGGTTGGCGAGCAGGGGTTCGATCCCCTCCCGGCCGCTTCCCCGCAACCGCTCGCGGGCGGCCCCGATCCGCTCCGGTTTGCGCTGGGCGAAGCCGGAGGCGGTGAGGGCGATGGTGGCGAGGAACTCGGCGGCGGGCGATCCCTGGCGCCCCCAGCGGTCGAACAGATCGAGTTGCTCCTGCACCGTCAGGAAGGTACGGATCTGCTTGAAGAAGGTCTGGAAGTCTTCGGCGGCGAAACCCTCATCGGCGTTGCCCTCCAGCCCGCCCCGCCGCTCCACGAGCTGCTCCAGCAGGGCCAGACCCTCCTCCCGTTCCTGGCTGGCGGAGGGATCGCGGCTGAGCAGATCCAGCACCCGAAAGGGCGCCAGGGCCTCCAGCTCGCCATGGATCCGCTCCCGCAGCTCGGGCAGCTGCCCCATCCGCTGAAGCAGCTGCAGGCCCTGCTGCAGGGTGCGGGCGGCCAGTTCGTAGTGGCGCTCCTGGCCGTAGTCCGCCGCGGCGGCCAGGGCCGCCTCGCCCGCCAGCAGGGTGAGGTCGGCTTCGCGGCCGCTCCCCAGGGCCGGGGCCTGGGGGGGATGGAGGGCGCGGGCGGCCAGGGTGAAGGCATCGAGGGCCTGACCCGCCTCCAGGAGCAGCAGCAGACCGGCCACCTCCCGACTGGAAGGGATCTCCAGGGCCGGGATCAGCGGTTCCTCGGCCGAGGCCAGGGCGGTGAGGTCCGATTCGTAGGCGGCCCGCCGTTCGCCGTCGCTGAGCAGATCGGCGCTGGCCCGCAGCAGATCGGCCCGGGCCTGCAGGGTGTCCACGGTGTAGCCCTGGTCCGGCGCCCGGTCCAGCCGCAGCTGCAGGGTGCGAAGCACGGTCTGGGCATCGGTTGCCGGGCTCACGCCGAGCAGCCGGAAATGGTCAAGCGGCAGGTCCAACCCTTCCTGGTGCCGTGATCTAGGACTGTAGGCAGCGGCAGCGGTTTTGACCGCTCCGCGGTGACGGACCCCGTACAGTCAGCACCACGAACCGCATGCGCCGAGGGCCATGACCCAGGAATTGACGGCTGCCCTGGCCGCCCAGGCCGCGGGCCACGATCCCCTGGGCTCCGGGGCTGTCCCTGCCGCGGCCGGCAGCCACGCTGAACGCCACCAATCCCTTTACCCGGCGGAGCGGGCCCTGGTGAACCGGGAGCAGGGGCTGCTGCTTTACCGCGACATGAACCTCGGCCGCCGCTTTGAGGACAAGTGCGCCGAAATGTATTACCGCGGCAAGATGTTCGGCTTCGTTCACCTCTACAACGGCCAGGAGGCCGTGAGCACCGGGGTGATCAAGGCGATGAAGCTGCAGCACGACTGGTTCTGCAGCACCTACCGCGACCACGTCCATGCCCTCAGCTGCGGCGTGCCCGCCCGCGAGGTGATGAGTGAGCTCTTCGGCAAATCCACCGGCTGCAGCAAGGGCCGCGGCGGTTCGATGCACCTGTTTTCCCGCGAGCACCACCTGCTCGGCGGTTACGCCTTCATCGGCGAGGGGATTCCGGTGGCCCTGGGTGCTGCCTTCACCAGCCGCTACAAGCGCGATGCCCTCGGCCAGGCGGACAGCGATGCGGTCACCGCCGCCTTCTTCGGCGATGGCACCTGCAACGTGGGGCAGTTTTTCGAGTGCCTCAACATGGCGGCCCTCTGGAAGCTGCCGATCCTGTTCGTGGTCGAGAACAACCGCTGGGCCATCGGCATGGACCACAACCGTGCCACCAGCGATCCGGAAATCTGGCGCAAGGCGGCGTCCTTCGGCATGGCCGGTGAGGAGGTCGACGGCATGGATGTGCTGGCGGTGCGGGCCGCGGCCGAGCGGGCGATCGAACGGGCCCGTGCCGGTGAAGGGCCGACCCTGCTCGAGTGCCTCACCTACCGCTTCCGCGGCCATTCCCTCGCCGATCCCGATGAGCTCCGTGCTGCGGCGGAGAAGGAGTTCTGGGCCAAGCGTGATCCGATCAAGCGCCTGGCCGCCGATCTGCTTGAAGCGGGCCTGGCCAGCGAGGCCGATCTCCAGGCGGTGGAAAAGGAGGTGGATGCCGAAGTGGCCGACTGTGTCGAGTTCGCCCTGGCCGCCCCGGAACCCGATGGCAGCGAGCTGACCAACTTCATCTGGGCCGAGGACTGATCCCGGCCCGGGCCCACCGGATCAGAGGCTGGTGGGCTGGCGGCGGGTCAGGTTGCGGAGTTTGCGCAGGGCCTTGAGTTCCACCTGCCGCACCCGCTCGCGGGACACCTCGAGCTGGCGGCCGATCTCGGCAAGGGTGTGGCGCTCCTGCCCATCCAGGCCAAAGCGCAGGGCCAGCACGTCCCGCTCCTGTTCGGTGAGGTGGCCCAGCCAGCGGCCCAGCTGCTCCTGGTGGATGCCCCGTTCCACCTGATCGAGGGGCTCCTCGGCCCGCGCATCGGCGATCAGGTCCCCCAGGTAGCTGCGACCCTCCTCGGCATGGATGGGAGCGTCGAGGCTGGAGGTGGTGAGGGACTGGCGCAGCAGGGAATCCAGTTCCTCCAGGGGCATGGCGATCGCCTCGGCGATTTCCTGGCGGCTGGGCATGGCTCCAAGCTTGTGGGCCAGTTCGAGGCTCACCTTGCGGATCGTGCCGAGCCGTTCGCTCAGGTGGACCGGCAGGCGGATCGTGCGGCTCTGGCAGGCGATGGCCCGGGTCATGCTCTGGCGGATCCACCAGAAGGCATAGGTGGAAAACTTGTAGCCGCGGGTGGGATCGAACTTCTCCACGGCCCGCTCCAGTCCGAGCGAGCCCTCCTGGATGAGGTCGAGCAGTTCCAGCCCTTTGCCTTGATATTTCTTGGCCACGCTCACCACCAAGCGCAGGTTGGCGCGCATCATCCGTTCCTTGGAGCGGCGTCCGACCTTGATGATCTTGCGCTCGTGGACCGAATAATCGTCGCGCTGTTCTTCCACCAACCGCATCATCGTCTGCACCTGATTGCCAAGCTCGATTTCTTCGGCAGGCGTCAGCAGGGGTTCGCGGCCGATCGAGGAGAGGTACCAAGTCATGGCGTCACCGCCGCGCCGACTGGAGCCTTCCCCCGATCTAACGGTTGATACGGTCATGGACTCACTAGAAAAGTGGGTCAACTATCAGGCTCGAACTGGGTTCCAGGGCTCTTTTTCAGCAACCCTACAGATTTGGCTTGCTTTTCAATACGCATCCCCTAACCCTGATTGAATTCTCGTGTCTTTTGGCAACTTTCTCTCGATCTTGTCTGGGAATCACGTTGATTGCGCCTCCCTGGTCTTGGGCGCTCGTTTAGTGCATCCCTGGTATCAGGGCCTCCGTTTCGGGCGGTTGCGCCGCCCGTTCCAGCTCCTGGGCTACGGCCTGGGGCAGCGCTCCGCCGGCTCCCCGCCGTGCGGCCGCGCGGCAGCCCGCCAGGGCGTGATCCAGGGCCGCCAGGGCCAGCACGGAGGCCTCCAGTCGCCCGCAGGCGGCTGCCCGGGCGGCCAGGCCCGCGGCGTACCCCGCCAGCACATCCCCGAGTCCGCCCCGGGCCGCGTCGGGGCTGCTGCGCAGCACCTGCCAGCGGCGGCCATCGGGGCTGGCCACCACCGTGCGGGCCCCCTTGAGCAGCACGGTGGCACCGCTGCTGCGGGCGGCGGCCGCTGCAGCCTCCAGGGGGGGCAGCGCGGCTAGCGCCGGAAAGAGCCGGCTGAATTCGGCAGCGTGGGGCGTGATCCAGGTGGGGCCGGCGCGGCGGCCCAGCCAGGCGGCGCTGATCCGGTTGAGGCCATCGGCGTCGATCACCAGGGGCCCGCCGAAGGCGCGCAGGTGCTCCCAGGACGCCTCGGTGGCGGTCGGCTCCGTTGCCCCGGCAGCCCAAGGATCGTCGTCGGCGAGTCCCAGGCCCGGGCCCACCAGCACCGCGTCGAGCCGCTCCAAGGCCGCGGCACTGAAGGGGTTGGCCTCCGGCACCACATGGGGCAGCACCGTCCAGAGGGAGGCGGCCATCGGCTGGGGGATTCCGGCCCGCAGGCTGCCGCAGCCGGCCGCACCCGCCCCCAGCAGGGCCAGGTGGGCTGCCCCCGGATAGCGCTCGCTGCCGGCGATCACCAGCAGCCGGCCGCGTCCGTACTTGCCGGCGGCCGGCGCGGGCCGGGGCCTCGGAGCCCGGGCCCCATCCTTGGCGCCAGGGCCGGGTCCCCCCAGCCCAAGCGGCTGGTCGACGGGCAGGGCCTCGAGCAGGGCAGCGGGCAGCCCCAGCTCGATCCGTTCCAGCCGGCCAACCCAGGCCAGGGCGGCATCCTGCACCAGACCCTGCTTGAGCAGCCCGAGGCAGAGGGTGAGATCCGCCGAAGCCGCCGCCGTGCCGAGCCGTTGGCCGGTGTCGCTGCAGAGGCCGGTCGGCACGTCGAGGGATACCAGGCCCCCGGCCTGACCACGGCGCCGGGCCAGCAGGTCCTCGAGGCTGGGCCCCGGGGCGCGGCTCTGGCCGAGGCCGAACAGGGCATCGATCCAGAGGCAGGGCTCCTGCGGGTCCGGGGCCTCCGTCAGCTGCGGGATGCCCAGCCAGCGGGCGTGGCGGCGGTGCGCCTCGGTGAGGGGTTTGGCGCGCTCGAAGGGGCACCAGAGCCGCACCGGCACCCCCGCCAGGTGCAGTTCCCGAGCCACCACCAGGCCATCGCCGCCGTTGTGCCCCGGGCCCACCAGCACCAGGGCGCCATGGCGCCGCAGGGCCTGGGCCGGCCCGGCCAGGCCTGCTGCGGCGGCGTCCGGCAGCGTCAGCAGCCGGCGGGCCATCGCCAGCCCCGCCTTCTCCATCAGGGCTTCCACCGGCAGGCCGCTGGCGAAGAGCGTCGCCTCCAGCTCCGCCATCTGGGCCGCCGTGACCAGCAGATGGTCGGCGTCCCGCCGGGGCCAGGCCGGCGGAGGGGGAGAGTCGCGCATCGGCACCACGGCGGCGCGGGGCAGCTGGCTTCCATGATGGGTAGGGAGTGGCCGCCGCACCAGCGACGCGTCACGCCGCCCTCCGGCCTGCCCCGGACCCAACCCCTGCCCAAGCCCCCCCACCGCCGCTGCGAGCCCTCGGGTGTCCACCCTTCCCGCCCCATTTCAAGCCTCGGCCGGGCCGGCCACCCTGGCCGGGGCCGCCGCTTTGGAACGGTTGCGGCGCTGGCCGGGCGAGCACCGGGTGGCGGTGGGCCTTTCCGGTGGGGTGGACAGTTCCCTCACGGCGGCCCTGCTGGTGGAGGCTGGCTGGGAGGTGGAAGGTCTCACCCTCTGGCTGATGAGCGGCAAGGGCGCCTGCTGCGCCGAAGGGTTGGTGGATGCCGCCGCCATCTGCGACCAGCTGGGGGTGCCGCACCACGTGGTCGATTTCCGCGCCCACTTCCAGCGGCAGATCGTTGATTTTCTGGTCGAGGGCTATGGCCGCGGCGTCACACCGCTTCCCTGCTCACGTTGCAACCGCGAGGTGAAGTTCGGCCCGATGCTCGCCTGGGCCGCGGCCGAACGGGCCATCCCCCGCCTGGCCACCGGCCATTACGCCCGGGTGCGGCATGCGTCCGCCGGCGAGCCGCGGCCGGTGCCCGGGGAGGGAGGGGGCCGCCACCAGCTGCTTCGGGGCCTGGATGGTCGCAAGGATCAGAGTTATTTCCTCTACGACCTGCCCCAGGCCGTGCTTGGGCAGTTGGTGTTTCCCCTGGGGGAACTCCAGAAGAGCGACACCCGCCTGGAGGCCGGCCGCTTCGGCCTGCGCACCGCCGCCAAGCCGGAAAGCCAGGATCTCTGCCTGGCGGACCACCACGGCTCGATGAAGGCCTTCCTCGATGCTTATCTGCCGCCCCGGCAGGGGGAAATCGTTCTGCAGGATGGCACCGTGCTCGGCCACCACGACGGCATCGAACACTTCACGATCGGCCAGCGCCGGGGGTTGGGGGTGGCCTGGAGCGAGCCGCTGCATGTGGTGCGCCTCGATGGGGCCTTCAACCGGGTGGTGGTGGCCCCCCGCGGCGATGCCGCCCGGGACGCCTGCCGGGTGGAGGCGATCAACTGGGTGTCGATGGCGCCGCCGCAGGCTCCCCTACGGACCACGGTGCAGCTCCGCTACCGCAGTGCGCCCGAGCCGGCCCTGCTCACGCCTCTCGATCCGGAGGCCCAGCAGGTGGAGCTGGTCTTTGCCGACCCCCAGTTTTCGATCACCCCGGGCCAGGCCGCCGTCTTCTACGCCGGCGAAGTGCTGCTGGGCGGGGGGCTGATCGCGACTTGATGGCCGGCCCGATCGGGCCGGGGTGGAGTGGGCTCAGGCGCCGAGCAGGCTGCGTTCGGCCTGTTTCTGTTCGGTGCGGAAGCGGTTCATCGCCGCTTCCACCACCACATGCATGTCCATGTATTTGTATTCGGAGAGGCGGCCGCCGAAGATGTGGTTCGGCATGGTTTCGGCCCGCTCGCGGTAGCGGCTGTAGGTGTGTTGGTTGGCGATGCTGTTGACCGGGTAGTAAGGAATGTGGTTGCCGGTGCAATCCTGCGGGTATTCACGCGTCACCACCGTGACGTCCGACGTACTGGATTCGAAGTGTTTGTGTTCGATCGTGCGGGTGTGGGCTACGGAGTTGTCGCAGTAATTGATCACCGCATTGCCCTGGTGATTGGCCGTTTCGATCACATCGTGTTCAAAGGCCAGGGAGCGGTACTCGAGGCGGCCGTAGGTGTGGTCGAAGAACTCATCGATGCAACCGGTGTAGACCGTCTTGCGGGCCAGGGCATCGAAGCCGTCGCGGGCTTCGAGGTAATCGGTCTGCAGGCGTACCTCGATGCCCTCGAGCATCCGCTCGAACAGGGCCGTGTAGCCGCCGATCGGGATGCCCTGGTAACGGTCGTTGAAGTAGTTGTTGTTGAAGGTGAAGCGCAGCGGCAGGCGCTTGATGATGAAGGCCGGCAGCTCGCGGGGATGGCGGCCCCATTGCTTGGTGGTGTAATCGCGGATCAGGGTGGTGTAGATGTCCGTGCCGACCAGCGAAAGGGCCTGTTCCTCAAGATTGGAGGGCTCGCCGCGGAAGCGCTGTGCTTCGATCTTCGCTCGGGCCTGATCGGGGGTGTGAACCTGCCAGAGTTCATGAAAGGTGTTCATGTTGAACGGCAGGGAATAGAGCTTGCCGTTGGAGATGGCCTTGGGAGAGTTAACGTAGTTGTTGAAGTCGGCGAAGCGGTGCATGAACGCCCACACCGCCGCATTGCTGGTGTGGAAGATGTGGGCCCCGTAGGTGTGCACGTTGATGCCGTGCTGCGCCGTGGTGTGGCAGTTGCCGCCGAGGTGGGGGCGTTTGTCGATCAGCAGACAGCGCAGCCCTGCATCGGTGGCCAGCCGCGCGAAGGTGGCGCCGTAGAGGCCGCAGCCCACGATCAGGTAGTCGTAGGGAGGGGGCGTGTTCGCGTCCTGACGATCGCTCAAGGTGTTGTCTCCGCGTTGGTGGCCCTGATCGTTCCGGGGAGCATCGCGAGAAGGTGCCGGGCTGGAGGAGGGGCTGGTGCGGAGCACAATCCCTGCGAGGCGAAGCTATTGCCGCCAGCGGTCGCAGGGAGGATCTCCCGCTGGTGCTGTGAACGCTTGGGATCCCAATGGCCGCAAGCTAACACCCCCCTGTGGCCGGCCGTCGCGCCGCGGTTGATGACGATCCCCAAGCGCCCAGCTCCTGCTTCGGTGGCTGCCCCCCAGCGCCGTAAGGAGCATGGGGCGGCGCTGCTAACGTCGTTCCAGTGCGATTGGGAAAGGATGGGCCGATCGGTTGCCCCATCATTCCCCTCTCCCGGGATGCAGGCACCGGGGAATTCCCCCCGCAGGTTGCGAAGGCAGATGGTGCCGGCCTCTTTACGGTTGCTCTTCGGGCGGGGCGCGCTGTGAAGGGTCCCACCTGCAGGATCGTGTCGAGCGACTATCTCGATCGCGATGTCTACCTCAACATCCGCTGTTTTTACGCCAGCGCCGGGTATCGGCTGATCGGGCCGGAGCCGGCCGCCGTCGATCTGCTGGTGGTGCTGCGCGGGGACAACGGCACGGCGGACCAGAGCTTTGCCGCAGTGATTCACATCTACGACTACGTCAAGGAATATCAGGTGGACTGGGCCCGGCGCTATCCGGCCGCCCGCTCGATCGTGCTGGTCTCCCTCGACGATCCGCCTTCGCCGTCTGCCGATCCGACCTCTGCCGATCCGCGGCTGCGCCATGTGCGTGCCTATCTGCCGGTGATTCCCGGCCTCTGGACCTGCCGTACCGGCCCCCGGCGGAGCCGGCCCGTTCATGTCTCCAACTACAAGCGGATGCCGGGCGATCCCTTCCAGGCGGAACTGCTGGAGCTGATCCAGGCCGGCAGGGTGGAGGTGTACGGCAACCGCTGGGAACAGGTGGGTGTGCGGGCGCGGCCGCTGAGTTACATGCGCGCGAACCGCCTGATCGCAAGGTCCGCCAGTTGTTTCGGTCTGATGTGGCCCTACCAGCGGGGTCTCACCCTCTCGGGCCGGATGTGGCAGGCCCCCCTCAACGGCTGCTTTGTGCTCAGCGAGCCGGGCACCGACCGGCTGGGCTGCCCGGGGGTGCTTGAGCGGCCCCATTTTGACCTCACCAGCGCCTCCCTGCGCTTCAGCCCCGAGCGCTGCGCCGCCTTGGCCCGAGAGGCCGCTGCCTTCTGGGAGGCCCATACCCGCAGACTGGGCTTTGCCCTTGGCTTCAAGGACGCCATCAACCTGGGCGGCGCGCGGGTGTGGCGTCTGCGCTGGGTTCTGTGGCTCTGGGAGCTGGAGTTCCAGGCGGATCAGCTGCGGGGCTTGCTCGGGCGCGGGCTGGCCGGCCTGCGGCGGCGGTTGGCCGGGGTGGCCCGCGCCCTCCATCTCCACCCCCGCCAGTTCAGTGGGCAGGGCCGGCGGCCTCACCAGTAGGGATCGGCGGCCAGGCCCACCTGCAGGGGCCGGTCCCGAACGGCCGGCACCGCGGCGATGCAGGCCCGCACCACGGTGCCGTTGACCTCGATCTCGCAGGCGCCGCAACTGCCGCCGCGGCAGGCGGTGGGAATGATCTGCCCCGCCCGCTGGGCCGCCTCCAGCCAGGCTTCGCCCGCGGCGGCCATGCTGCAGCGGCCATCGGGCCAGATGATCTCCACCGGCAGCTCAGCCATCGCCGCCCAGCAGCGGGCTGAGATCCACGTGGCGCTCGAAGGCCTCCGCCAGGCGATCCAGCAGCGCTCGGCGCTGCAGGCTGTGGCTGGGCACCTGCTCCGCCAGCGGTGGCAGCGCCCGCCGGCGGCGCAGCGCGTTGAGCCAGCGGCGTCGCCAGGGCCCGTTGTCGAAGATGCCGTGGAGGTAGGTGCCCGCCACCCAGCCGCCGGCGGCTGTGCTCCGCCACCAGCCCAGATCCTCCGCCGCGCAGAAGCGGGCGGCCCTTGCCGCAGTCGGGTCGCCCAGCCATTCGCTGCGGCCGTGGTGCAGTTCGAAGCCCTCGATCGCCAGCCCTTCTCCATCGGGCCAGAGGGCCACGCTGCGGCGTTGGCCGCACCGTTTGCTGGCTCCGAAGCGGGTGCGCAGCGGCAAGAGGTCGAGGCCCCGAGCCTGGCTGTTCTCTCCCCCCCCGTCCCCCTCCAGCCGGTGCGGATCGAGCAGGTCGCGGCCGAGCATCTGCAGCCCTCCGCAGAGGCCGAACACCACCCCACCATCGGCCAGATAGCGCTCCAGGGCGTCCGCCAGTCCCGCGGTCCGCAGGGCCGCCAGATCCCGCAGGGTTTGCTTGCTGCCCGGCAGGATCACCGCATCCGGGCTGCCCAGGGCCTCCCCGGGCCGGATCCAACGCAACCGCACGCTGGGCTCGGCCTCCAGCGGATCCAGGTCGGAGAAGTTGCTCAGGGAGGGGAGGCGCAGCACGGCCAGGGTGAGCTCGGCCCTGGGTTTGCCGGCCCGGCGCTCCAGCAGGTCGAGGGAGTCCTCGGGGGGAAACAGCTCCTCCAGCCAGGGCATCACCCCCACCACCGGAATCCCCGTTTCGCGCTCCAGCCAGCGGCGTCCTTCCTCGAACAGTTCGGCGCGGCCGCGGAAGCGGTTGATCAGGATGCCGCGGATCAGCGGCCGCTCCACCGGCCGCAGCAGCGCCAGGGTGCCCACCACCTGGGCGAAGACCCCGCCCCGCTCGATGTCCGCCACCAGCAGGCAGCGGGCGCGCAGGTACTGGGCCAGGCGCAGGTTGGTGAGGTCACGGGGCTGGAGATTCACCTCCACGGGGCTGCCGGCCCCCTCCAGCACCAGCCGCCCGCCGGGATGCCCCCCCTGCAGCTGCCCCAGCCCGGTGCGGATGGCGCTCCAGCCCGGGCGGAACCAGTCGCGGTAGTAATGCTCGGCCTGGGCGATCCCCACCGGTTGGCCGAGGTGGATCACCTCGCTGGTGCTGTCGCCCTGGGGTTTGAGCAGCACGGGATTCATGGCCGCTTCGGGCTCCAGCTCCGAGGCCCAGGCCTGCAGAGCCTGGGAGTAGGCCATCTCACCTCCGGCGCCATCCACCCAGGCGTTGAGGCTCATGTTCTGCCCCTTGAACGGCAGGGGCTGTTCGCCGCGGCGCCGCAACACCCGGCAGAGGGCTGCGTTCATCAGGGATTTGCCGGCGCCGCTGCTGGTGCCCAGCACCATCAGGGGAGTCGGGGCACCGGGGGCTGGACGGGTCAACGGGGGGGCTCAGAACCGGGGCCGGTGGCGCCGGAAGTTCTCCTGGATCCTCTCGCGCAGGCCTGCCCGCGGGATCTCCCCCGGCCAGCGGGCCAGCACCTGGCGCCCCAGTGGCGTGAGGCGCACCCGTTCGGTGAGGCCCTGGCCATCCACCTCGCGCCGCAGCACGCCCAGCCGGATCAGCCAGTTGAAGTGGGCCTCGGCCCGCTCCACGCCGAAGGGGGCGAACACCACCTGGGGCCAGTCCTGCCGTTGGCAGAGCTCCTGGCTGCTGATCGGCCGCTGCTTCACCTCCTCGAAGAAGGCGCGGCGGAAAGGGAGGCAGCGCAGCGACACGGCGGCGCGGTCGAGGGCAAGGCGGTCCTCACCGGTGGGCTCAAGGGAGAGGGTTGGCTCCAAGGCGCTCAGTTGGGGATGGGGCGTTCCGGGAGAGGGGCGCGACCGCGCCGGTCCGGTCTCACTGGAACAGGTTGTCGAGCAGATCCTGGCCCGTCTCGCCGGTGGAGCGGGGGGCGGGGCTGGGGGGAACCACACCATCGGGGACGCCGCCGCGGGGCTGCATCGGCCGGCTCACATCCAGCAGCAGATTGGCCCAGCGGAACTGCACGGCGTTGCCCCGGTCGCTGATCAACACGGGCCAGGTGCCGGTGGCATCGCTGAGCACCAGCAGGTTGGCCCGGCGCTGGAAGCGGTAGAGCTGGCCGCTGCCCATCTGCACCACGTAGTACTGCCAGAAGCCCTCGCTTTGCCGGTAGAGGCGGCAGGGGCCGTTGAACACGGGGATGCCCCGCTGGGTGAGCTGGCACATGCGCTCGCCGGCGGGTGGCTGAGGGGCGGGGTTGGGTCCCACCACGGGCCCCCCGATCGGCCCGGTGGTGGGTGCGGCTCCGAACAGGTGGCGGCTCAGCAGGGGGCTCACCATGCGGCGCCGCCAGCCGTCATCCCAGCAGACCCGCTGGCTGATGTCGCAGAGCTGGCCGCCGCTCAGCAGAAACGCGCTCTCCGGCGGTCGGCCCGAGAGCTGTGCCAGCAACTGGTTGCCGGCCGCGTAGCCGAAGTACTGGCGGGTGAGGGGGATGGAGGGCCCCTGGCCATCGAAGCAGACCAGGCGGGGTGCATCGCACACCACACCAGGCCGCGGGAAATCAACGGCCTTAGCCGGCAGCTGCACCGCCATGGCGCCGATCAGGCCCGCCCCCAGTCCCAGCAGCAGGGGCTTCGGCAGGGCCCGGCTCCAGGCGGTGCGGGCGGGACGGTTCATGGTGGCGCAGGGTCGCTTGCCCCGGAAGTTAGCCACGGCGGCCGCAGCGGCACGCCCTTGAGAAGGGTTGTGGATGCCCCCGCCCGCCCCTGTGCCAGGTTTGACAAGGTTCCCAGGCCCACCCTGTGCTGCTTCTGGCTTCGGCCTCTCCCGCCCGTCGCCGCCTGCTCGAGCAGGCCGCCATTCCCCACCGGGTGCGGGTGAGCGGCCTCGATGAGGACACGATCCGCGATCCCGATCCGATCCGCCTGGTCCAGCGCCTGGCTGAGGCCAAAGCCCTGGCGGTGGCTGAGGTCGCCGGTGCTGAGCTGCGGGCGGAGGATGGAACCGCCTGCACAGCCCTGCTGGCCTGCGATTCGGTGCTCAGCTTCGAGGATGAGGTGTTCGGCAAACCCCTTGATGCCGATCAGGCGATCGAGCGCTGGCAACGGATGGCCGGCCGCTGGGCAGATCTGCACACCGGCCACTGCCTGCTGCGCGTCGGGGGCGACCTCGCGGCCGCCGCGGGCGTGGATCGCCACCTGCACACCGTCAGCACCCGGGTGCTTCTCGCTCCCCTCGATCAAGCGGCCATTGAGGCCTACGTGGCCACCGGAGAGCCCCTCGCCTGTGCCGGCGGTTTCGCCCTGGAGGGCCGGGGCGGTCTGCTGGTGGAGCGGATCGAGGGCTGCTACAGCAATGTGATCGGTCTGAGCCTGCCCTTGCTGCGCCGCTGGCTGACCCCAGAGCCGACCCGCCCGTAAGCACCACAGCCAAAAAAAGACCTCCGCCCGAAGGCGGAGGTTGGAAAGGCCCGGCAGGGGCCCGATCCAGGACGGATCAGTCGAGATCCGGCATGGCCAGGGTGGGCTCGGCCTGACGGTCGATGCCCTTCTCGAAACCGGCGGCGGCAGCGCGGGCGCGGCCGGCGTGCCAGAGGTGACCCACCAGGAAGAAGAAGGCGAGCACGAACTGGGTCGCGGCCAGCCACTGGCGGATGTTCACGAAGTTCACCGAGTTGGGCTCGGTGATGATGCCGCCCACGGAATTCAGCGAAGCGTTGGGGGCGTGGGTCATGTATTCGGCAGCCCGGCGCACCTGCCAAGGCTGGATGTCGTTCTGGAGCTTGTCGAGGCTCAGGCCATTGGGGCCGCGCAGCGGCTCCAGCCAGGGACCGCGGAAGTCCCAGAAGCGCATCGTTTCACCGCCGAAGATGATCTCGCCGGTGGGGGAGCGCATCAGGTATTTGCCCAGACCGGTGGGGCCCATGGCCGAACCGATGTTGGCGCCGAGGCGCTGGTCACGCACGAGGAACGTGAAGCTCTGGGCCTGGGAGGCTTCGGCGTTGGTGGGGCCGTAGAACTCCGAGGGGTAGGCGGTGTTGTTAAACCAGATGTAGCCCGAAGCGATGAAGCTCATGAAGCTCAGAGCGCCGAGGCTGTAGCTCAGGTAGGCCTCACCGTTCCAGATGAAGGCGCGGCGCACCCAGCCGAAGGGCTTGGTGACGACGTGCCAGATGCCGCCGAAAATGCAGATCAGTCCGATCCAGATGTGACCGCCGATGATGTCCTCCATCGAGTTGACCCCGATGATCCAGCCCTCGCCACCGAAGGGGGCGCGGGTGAGATAGCCGAAGATCACCCCGGGATCAAGGGTGGGGTTGCTGATCAGGCGCACATCGCCGCCACCGGGTGCCCAGGTGTCGTAAACGCCGCCGAAGAACATGGCTTTAAACACCAGCAGCAGCGCACCGACCCCGAGCAGGATGAGGTGGTAACCGATGATGTTGGTCATCTGGTTCTTGTCACGCCAATCCTGAGAGAAGAAGGAGGAATAGTTCTCCAGAATCTCCGGACCCCGGATGGCGTGATAGAGACCGCCCAGACCGAGCACGGCCGAGCTGATCAGGTGGAGCACGCCCACCACGAAGAAGGGATAGAGGTCGGTGACCTCACCACCGGGTCCCACGCCGTAGCCAAGGGTGGCGACGTGGGGGAACAGGATCAGGCCCTGTTCGTACATGGGCTTGTCGAAGGTGAAGTGGCTCACCTCGAACAGCATCATCGCGCCGGCCCAGAACACCATCAGACCGGCATGGGCCACGTGGGCACCCAGCAGACGGCCAGAGAGGTTGATCAGGCGGGCGTTGCCGGCCCACCAGGCATAGCCGGTGGAGTCGAGGTCCTTGCCCCCGACGGAGATCAGACCGGAATTAAAGGGCGTTTCCACGGGGCAGAACCTCTTCAGGGAAGACGAAGTTTTCGTGAGGCTGGTCGGCGGGGGCCATCCAGGCGCGCAGACCTTCATTCAGCAGAATGTTCTTGGTGTAGAAGGTCTCGAATTCGGGATCCTCAGCGGCGCGGATCTCCTGCGACACGAAGTCGTAGGCACGCAGGTTGAGGGCCAGGCCGATGATGCCGATGCTGCTGGTCCACAGACCCATCACCGGCACGAACAGCATGAAGAAGTGCAGCCAGCGCTTGTTGGAGAAGGCGATCCCGAAGATCTGGCTCCAGAAGCGGTTGGCGGTGACCATCGAGTAGGTCTCCTCTTCCTGGGTGGGCTCGAACGCCTTGAAAGTGTTGGCCTGCTCGGAATCCTCAAACAGGGTGTTCTCCACCGTGGCGCCGTGGATGGCACACAGCAGAGCGCCGCCCAGGATGCCGGCCACGCCCATCATGTGGAAGGGGTTCAGCGTCCAGTTGTGGAAGCCCTGCAGGAAGAGCAGGAAGCGGAAGATGGCGGCCACCCCGAAACTGGGTGCGAAGAACCAGCTGCTCTGGCCGAGGGGATACATCAGGAAGACACTGACGAACACCGCGATCGGGCCGGAGAAGGCGATGGCGTTGTAAGGGCGGATGCCCACCAGGCGGGCGATCTCGAACTGACGCAGCATGAAGCCGATCAGGGCGAAGGCGCCGTGCAGGGCCACAAAGGGCCAGAGGCCGCCGAGCTGGACCCAGCGAACGAAGTCGCCTTGGGCCTCAGGGCCCCAGAGGAGCAGAAGGCTATGGCCCATGGCGTCAGCGGGGGTGCTGACGGCAGCGGTGAGGAAGTTGCAGCCCTCAAGGTAGGAGCTGGCAATGCCGTGGGTGTACCAGGAGGTGGCGAAGGTGGTGCCGGTGAGCCAGCCGCCCAGCGCCAGATAGGCGGTGGGGAAGAGCAGCAGCCCGGACCAACCAACGAAAACGAAGCGGTCGCGCTTGAGCCAGTCGTCGAGGACGTCGAACCATCCCCGCTGGGGCAAGCGCCCTGCAGCGATCGTCATGGGTGAAGCGGTGCGGGAAACCCGCGAGGCTGTGGGATACCGGGCGATGGTAACAACGTTGCCGGGGCGGACGCGTTGGCTCGACACGGGCTGAAATCCCAGCGGAGCCGTGCCATTTAGGTATTTCTTCCGATTCACGCGCCGGCCCGTCCCCCGGCCGGGGCAGGATGGCCGGTCATTGCGACCCCTTCCTGCCATGGCTTCCCGTGGGCCGGCTTCCGGCGACGCTTCCGCCGGCGCACCTTCCGCAAGCCCCGAGGTGCTCGAGCAGGCCGTGCTCGGCTCCCGCCGCCTCTCCAATCTCCTGGTGGCCACGGCCGTGAGCATCGGCGGACTGGGCTTCCTGCTCACCAGCGCCTCAAGCCGTCTGGGCCGCGACCTGCTGCCGATCGGCCATCCCGCCGAGCTCACCTGGGTTCCGCAGGGCCTGGTGATGGGCCTTTACGGGATCGCGGCGGTGCTGTTGGCCACCTACCTCTGGGGGGTGATCGCGATCGATGTGGGGTCGGGCTCGAACCGCTTCGACCGCAGTAGCGGCCAGGCCCGCATCAGCCGCCAAGCCTTCCGCCAGCGCATCGATGTGGATATCCCCCTGCGGGAGATCCAGGCCGTGAAGGTGGAGGTGCGCGATGGCCTGAGCCCTCGTCGGCGCCTGGCCCTGCGGCTGCAGGGCCGCCGCGATCTGCCCCTCACCCGGGTGGGGGAACCGATGCCCCTGGCCGACCTCGAACGCAGCGGTGCCGAGCTGGCCCGCTTCCTGGGGGTTCCCCTCGAGGGCATCTGAGCCTCCATCCCAGCCCCCGGCTTCCCCGTACCGTCCGTTCGCCTCGATGACCCGTCCCCTGTCCCGTCTGCTGCGGTTCGTCGCCGTGGCCTTCTGCCTCCTCCTCCCGGTGGCCCTGGCGGCCTGCGGTGCCGTTCCCGCCAACGGCGCCCTCGGCTGCGGAGCTTCGGCCGTGCCCTGCCTCAGCGGCACGGCGCTGGTGGCCCTGGAGACCCCCCGCGGGGAGGTGCGGATCCGCCTTGATGGCAAGGACGCCCCCCTGACCGCCGGCAACTTCGTCGATCTGGTGCGCCGCGGTGCCTACGACGGCACCGTGTTCCACCGGGTGGTGCGCGAGCCCGTGCCCTTCGTGGTGCAGGGGGGAGACCCCCAGAGCGCCGATCCCAAGACTCCCGCTTCCCAGTACGGAACCGGCAGTTTCATCGATCCGGCCAGCGGCGAGTCGCGCCTGATTCCGCTCGAACTGCGCCGCCGCAGCGAGAGCCAGCCGCGCTACGGCGAGCCGATCACGTCCCCGGTGGCCGTCCGCGACCTCGCCCTCACCCATGAGCGTGGCGCCGTGGCGATGGCCCGCTCCGCTGATCCCAATTCCGCCAGCGCCCAGTTCTACGTAGCCCTTGAAGCCCTGCCGGAGCTGGATGGCCGCTATGCCGTGTTCGGCCGGGTGGTGCAGGGCATGGAGGCGGTGGATGCGATCCAGCAGGGCGATCGCCTCACCAAGGCCCGGTTGCTGGAGGGCGGCACGCTGGTGAAGGGCAACCCTGCTCCCTGAGCTTCAGGCCGGCACCCGCTTGCGGGAGGCGGTGGCCTTGAGCCATTCGGTGTTCACCCCCGAGGCGCGCTCCAGGGCCACCTTGCCGGTGCGGGCGATCTCCAGGATGCCGAAGCTCTCCAGCAGGCGCTCCAGGGCCACCAACTTGCCCGGATCCCCCACCACCTCAAGGGTGAGGGCGTCGTCGGCCACATCCACCACTTTGGCGCGGAACACCTGCACCAGGTCGAAGATGGCGCTGCGGCTCTCGGCCGGGGCCGCCACCTTGAGCAGCATCAGTTCCCGCTCCACGGCGGGAATGGTGGAGAGGTCAATCACCCCCAGCACATTGACCAGCTTGTTGAGCTGCTTGCTCATCTGTTCAAGGGTGCGGTCATCCCCCTCCACCACCATCGTGAGGCGGGAGACGCCTCGGTGTTCGGCAGGCCCCACGGCGAGGCTCTCGATGTTGAAGCCGCGCCGGGCAAACAGCCCGGAAATCCTGCTGAGGGCACCCGATTCGTCTTCGACCAGCACCGAAAGGGTGTGCTTCATGGGTTCTTGCTGTGGCGCGGACGCGGTAGGGCCGTGGGCTGCTCCCCAAGCTACGCCGCGAGGTCCGTCAGCGCAGGCTCGCCAGCCAGGGCAGCAGCACCGCGTGGAAGGCTTCCGGCTGTTCATCGTGAGGACAGTGGCCTGCCCCCTCGACCACCCGCAGCGGCAGGTCTGGCCGCAGCCGCTGGCATTGACGCGCCACATCGAGGGGCACCAGCCGGTCGGCCTCCCCCCACACCAGCAGCAGGGGAAGGTTGAGGCGGCGCAGCAGGGCGGGGGCGGTGGCGCCATGGGGCCGCAGGGCCATGGCCCGGCTCATCGCCCGCAGCGCCCCGACCGCGCCGGGGCGCCGGGCCGGCCGGGCGATCACCCGGTGCAGCTCGCCATCGCCGATCACGGGGCTGGCGTAGGCCGCCTGGATCCCCAGGTCGAGCAGGGGGGAGTGGGCCAGCAGCGGCACCAGCAGCTCCAGCGGAAGCAGGCGGCACAGCCAGGTCACCACCAGGCGCTGCAGCCGACGTCGCCAGGGGCGGCGGCGGGGCGCGGCCAGGGGGGCCAGGGGATCGGCCAGCAGCAGGGTGGGATCGGGCAGGGGGGCGGCCACCACGGCCCGCACCGCGCTGGGAAAGAACACGCCGCAGCTGAGGGCCACCAGGCCCCCGAGCGAATGGCCCACCAGCACGGTGGGGGCGCCCCCCACCACCTCCCGCAGGAAGGCCTCCAGTTGCCTGGCCCAGAGACGGTTGTCGAGGCGGAGCGCCGCCTGGTCCGAGGCCCCGAACCCCAGCAGGTCGAGGCCGAACACGCACCAGCCCGCCCCGGCCAGCACGGCCGCATTGCGACGCCAGTGGCCGCTGCCCGCTCCGAAGCCGTGCAGCAGCACCAGCGGCGGGTGGGCCGGGTGGCCGAGGCGGCGCCAGTGGCAGGCCAGCCCATGCCAGTGCCAGGTGGCGTGGTGTCCCCAGTCGCTGCCCTCGGCCGGAGGTGGAGCCGCCGCAGGGCCCGCGGGGGAGGCAGGCTGGGAGAAGGCGCGCGGCATCGGCGGTACCCACCACGGCGGATTCCCCTCACTATTGCGAAGGTCTGGCCGCGGTCGAGACCGGGGCGGGTTTCTTTCGGGCGGAATCCCGCCCCTCCCGCGACCTGGGGGTGTTGCTGGCCCGCAGCATGGCGGATCGGGGGCCGTTGCGGGTGCTGGATCTGATGGCCGGATGCGGCATCCGCAGCCTGCGCTACGCCCTTGAGGCCGGCGCCGCCCAGGTGTGGGCCAACGACGCCGATGCGGGTCGGCAGGAGCTGCTGCGCGCCAACCTGGCCCCAGTGCCCGGGGAGCGATTGGTTCCCCCCACCGCCCTCACGGCCCAGCGGCTGCTGGCCGCGTTGGTGGCCGCCGGCGAGCACCGGGAGCTCGTCGATCTCGACGCCTTCGGCTCCCCCGTGGGCCTGCTGCCGGCCGCTCTGGAGGTGGTGGCCCTGGGGGGTGTGCTCTACCTGGCCAGCACCGATGGCCGCAGTGCCACGGGCCACGACCGCGGCGCGGCGGTACGGCGCTTCGGTGCCGCCGCCCGGGCCCATCCCGCCAGCTGGGAGCTGGCCCTGCGGTTGCAGCTCGGGGCGGTGGCCCGGGCCGCCTGGGTTCAGGGCCGGGGGATCCGGCCCTTGTTCAGTTTCAGTGAAGGCCGCACCTTCCGCACCGCCGTGCAGGTGATGCGGCTGCCGGGCCCGGCGGAGGAGAGCAACCTGGGGCTGGTGGCCCATTGCCATGGCTGCGGCGACCAGCAGGTCCGCGCTCTGCTGCGGCTGGGCCGCTGGGATGCCTGCCTCTGTGGGGCGGAGGCGCCCCTGGCGGTGAGCGGACCGCTCTGGATCGGACCGCTTCAGGATCCGGCCTGGCTCGGCTCCATGGCCCGCCAGGCTGAACTCTCGCCCTGCTCCTTGGCCGGCCCGGGGGCCCGGCTGCTGGCGCGCCTGGCGGCTGATCCGGGGGAGCCGGCCCGGGTGTGGCCCACCGCCCTGATCGCCCGCCAGCTGGCCCTGGGCCCCCCACCGCTGCGCGCCCTGGTGGAGGCATTGCGTCAGCAGGGCCATCGGGCCGCGGTGAGCGCTGTGATGGCGGGGCAGCTGCGCAGTGATGCCCCCTGGCCTGAGGTGCTGGCTGCGGCACGCCGCCTGGCCGCCCCGGCGTGAGTCCGGCGGCCCGGGATCGGCGGCCGCGGGCCACCACACTCCATGCCAACCTCCGGCCCCAGAGCCTTCGGGGCCTCCGGTGCCTGCTAAACAGGTAAGCCGTTCCCCCCGCCCGGGCCATGGCCTCAGAAATCTTCGGCACCGCTGCACTGTTCTGGGTGCTGATTCCCGTGGGTCTGGCCGGCGGGGCCCTGCTGCTCAAGCTCCTCAAGGACTGAGGCTGCGTTCAACCGGCGGTCCTCGGCCCGCGCGTGCTCCAGGCGCACCCCTAGGCTCAGCCGGCTGTGGTGGATGCGGGAGTCACGCGGATGCAGGTTCTGATCGTCGGCGCCACGGGAACCCTGGGTCGTCAGATCGCCCGCCAGGCCCTCGACGTGGGCCACGGGGTTCGCTGCATGGTGCGCTCGCCCCGCAAGGCCTCCTTCCTGCAGGAATGGGGTTGCGAGCTCACCCGGGGTGACCTGCTCGAGCCCGCCAGCCTCGATTACGCCCTTGAGGGCCAGGAGGCGGTGATCGATGCGGCCACCGCCCGTGCCACCGACAGCGGCAGCACCTACCCAGTGGACTGGACCGGCAAGCAGAACCTCTTTGCCGCCTGCGGGCGGGCCGGGGTGCGGCGGCTGGTGTTCCACTCCCTGCTCGATGCCGAGCGGCACCCGCAGGTTCCGCTGATGGCGATCAAGGCCTGCACCGAGCAATGGCTGCAGGCCTCGGATCTGGACTACACGATCCTGCGCGGAGCAGCCTTCATGCAGGGCCTGATCAGCCAGTTCGCCATCCCGGTGCTCGAGAACCAGACGGTGTGGGTGAGCGGCATCCCCACCCCGATCGCCTACATGAACAGCCAGGACATGGCCCGTTTCGCCGTGGCGGCCCTGGAGCGGCCCGAAACGGTGCGGCAGGCCTATCCGGTGGTCGGTCCGCGGGCCTGGACCACCGGTGAGATCACCCAGTTGTGCGAGCGCTACAGCGGCAGGTCGGCGCGGGTGTTCCGGGTGCCGCCGGTGCTGCTGCGCTTGATGCAGGGAACGGCCGGCTTCTTCGAGGCCAGCGTGAACGTGGCCGAACGGCTGGCCTTTGCGGAGGTGGTGGGCGGGGGCACGGCCCTGGATGCGCCGATGGAGGCGAGCTATGCCGCCTTCGGCCTCGATCCGGCCACCACCACCACCACGCTGGAGGACTACCTGCGCGAGTACTACGACACGATCCTGCGGCGACTGCGGGAGATGGAGGCCGACCTCGACAAGGACGCCAAGAAGAAGCTGCCCTTCTGAACGCCTTGCCCTGGCCCGGGGGCCAGTGCGTTTGTACCATCGTTGCGATTCCCGTCGTTGTTGCCGGCAGCCATGGCCATTGCCCAGATCAAGAACCTGCAGCGCCGCCTCAGCAACCTCGAGCAAGAGGCGGTGGCCGAGATCAGCCGGGCCTGCGGTCACGACCTTTGGCAGAGCGTGGGCTTCGATGCCCTCGATGTGATCGACGATCCGGACCGGCGCGCCCGGGCGAACTACTACTACGGCCAACTCCAGACGGTGCGCGAGCTCAGCGAGGTCCTCGGCTGAACCGCGGCTGGCCCGCTCCGTGCCCCCGCAGCAACTGCGCCATCCGCTCCTGTTCTCGGTTGTCCAGCGGGCGCCATTGGCCGGGCTCCAGGCCCTTGAGGGTGAGCGGCGGTTCCCCATCCAGCAGATCGATCGCCACCCGCAGCAGCCGCAGGGTGGGCAGGCCCACGGCGGCGGTCATGCGGCGTACCTGGCGGTTGCGCCCCTCCCGCAGGGTGATCGCCAGCCAGGAGGTGGGGATCAGCCGCCGTTCTCGGATCGGCGGCTGGCGATCCGGCAGGCCCGGTTCCGTGAGCGCTTCGGCTTCCGCCGGCAGGGTGCGTTGGCCTTGGATCACCAGGCCGTCCCGCAGTTGCCGCAGGGCCTCGTCGTTGGGTACGCCCTCCACCTGCACCCAGTAGGTGCGGCGGTGGCCCCAGCGCGGATCGGTGAGCCGCTGCTGGAGCCTGCCCTCGGCGGTGAGCAGCAGCAGCCCTTCACTATCAGCATCGAGCCGACCGGCGGCATAGACGCCCGGATGCTGGATCCAGTCGGCCAGGCAGCCCCAGCGGCTGCCGGCCTCGGGGCTGAACTGGCTCAGCACCCCATAGGGTTTATGGAAGAGCAGGGTGTCCAGGGCCGGCGCGGCGCAGGGCTCACCCTCCGGTGCGGGCCCGCCAGAGATTCACCACCCCGATCGAGACCAGCAGCAGGCCGAGGTCCATCGACAGGGGCGGGAACACCATGGAGGCGAAGGCACGTTGGCCCGACCCTAGGTCCCTCGGGCCGGCTGCCGCTGCCGGGCAGGGCGACCGGGGAGGACGGGGTGGTTGGGTACTGGGCGCCGCCAGGGGTGGCTGTGGGGCCCCCACCATCTGCCGCCAGGGCGAGCGAGCGCTGCGGCCTAAGCTGATCGACGGTATGACCACAGGCTTCCACCCACCGCATGATCGAAACGTCCGGCGTGATCGAAAAGGAACAGGGCAACGGGTTCTATCTCGTCACCCTTGAGCAGCCTGCCGGTCACCAGTGCCTGTGCCGGGCGGCAGGCAAGCTCACCAAGTTCCGCATCAAGTTGCTCGCCGGCGACAAGGTGCTGGTGGAGATCAGCCCCTACGACCTCTCCCGCGGCCGCATCACCTACCGGGAGCGCAATGCCGGAGCCACCGGTCCCCGCCCGGCGGGCAACCGCCCCGGCGGCCCCCGTCGCCGCTGAGGCTTCAGGCCTCCTTCACCCCCTGGGACGGGGCGGGAGGTCATCGCAAGCGTTCTCTGACCCTCAGGGCGCCGGCGTGAGCAGGGGTTCGATGGCGGCCATGAATTCGCTGCGCTGCTTGACCCCTCGCCATTGCTGCCGCATTTCTTTGCGGAAGAACAGCTGCACGGTGGGGGTGCCGTTCACGCCGGCCTGCTGAGCGATCTCCGGATCGGCCTCGATGTCGATCTCCACGCCCTGGGCCTGGCCGCCCAGCTCGTTGAGCACCCGCTTGAGCTGAGGCTTGAGCACGTGGCAGGGGCCGCAGCTTGGGGAGGTGTAGACCACCAGCAGGGGGCGGGGGCTGTCGTGATACAGCTTGCGCAGGGCATAGCCGCCCTTCTGCCAGAGGGCTTCGGGGTCGTAGTTGTCCGCATCGCTCACGGCGGTGCGCACCGTTTCGCCGGCGGGTTGCGGCTCCACCGACTCGCGCCGCACCGGGACCGCGAGGTCGTGGTGGGCGAGCCAGCGTTCCGCCGCCAGCGCCGCCTGGCAGCCGCTGGCGGCCGCCGTGATGCCCTGCCGCCATTCCGCATCGGCCACATCCCCGGCGGCGTAGACCCCTTCGATGGCCGTTTCGGGGCGTCCCGCTCGGGTGACCAGGTAGCCCCGTTCATCGAGCTCCAGCTGCCCCTGCAGCAGGGAGGTGTTGGGGGTGTGGCCGATGGCGTAGAAGAGGCCCCGCACCGGCAGCACCTCGGTGGCGCCGCTGTTGCGGTCCCGCAGGGTGAGGGCGGCCAGCCAGGGGCCCTCCCCTTCCCCTGATGCGGTGCTCCCCTCCTCACCCTGCACATCCAGCACCTCCCGGTTCCAGTGCACCGTGATCGCGGGGTTGGCCAGCACCCGGTCCGCCATGGCGGCGCTGGCTCGCAGCCGCTCGCTGCGCACGATCAGATGCACGTGGCTGCCGTACTTGGTGAGGTACACCGCCTCCTCACAAGCCGAATCGCCGCCGCCGACCACGGCGAGTTGCTCGCGCCGGAACTGGGGTGTAGCCCCATCGCAGATGGCGCAGGCGCTGATCCCCCGGCTCCAGAAGAGCGCCTCCTGGGGGAGGCCAAGCCGGTTGGCACTGGCCCCGGTGGCCACCACCAGGGCGTGGGTGAGGATCGTGTCGCCATCGCTGGTGGTCAGCCGGAAGGGCCGCTGGGCGAGCTCCACCCGTTCCACATCGGTTTCGACCAGATGGGTGCCCCAGCGCATCGCCTGGGCCTTCATCCGGTCCATCAGTTCGGGCCCGAGGATGCCGTCAGGGAAACCCGGATAGTTCTCCACGTGGGTGGTGGTCATCAGCTGACCACCCGGAATGCCGCCGGCCTGGAAGCCGGTGATCAGCAGGGGACTGAGGTTGGCCCGGGCGGCGTAGAGGGCGGCCGTGTAGCCGGCCGGCCCGGAGCCGATCACCACGAGGTTTTCCACGGCAGTGGGCGCGGCAGGGGCTGCCTCCATGGGATCAGAACGGAATGACTATGAGTTGACCCTAGAAGATGAAACAGCCAACGAGGTGCCAATCGTCGGCGGGCTCGGAGCGGCGCGGCGTGGGCGCGACAATCCAGCTGCAGTGATTATTTCTTAAGGTTTTCTTAGGATTCGGCTCAGATTTCCAGGAGTCCGTCCGTTTCGGGTCGCTGCCGCACTCCCAGGTCGGTGGGCACCATCAGCACCGTTTCTTCGAGCAGGTCGGGGTTGTCTTCAAGGCACAGCAGCCATTCCCGGAACTCTTCGTTCAGCGCAAAGCTCTCTTCAAACCGCTCCTGGCCATCCAGCGTGGCCCGGCGTGAAACAGCCCAGCAAACGGCAACCGTGAGTCTGCGATGCACCGCCGCGTCCATGGACCCACCTTCGGTTGGGGTCAGGTTGGCGGTTGGTGGGGCAATCGTTGGTGTTGGTTGACACAACGTCGCATAGTCCGGCCTTCATTCGTGCCTGGATCAGCGCTTCAGGAAGCGCGGCAGCTCCGGGCCCCCCATTCGGATCACCCCGCCCGCCCCGTCGGCCAGGGCGGTGAGGGGCAGGGTCCCGCCACCGCCTGCGGTGCCCTCGCCGCTGCTGTCCCCCTCCCCCTCCGGCCCGCTGCGGATCCGGTAGGGCTCGCTGCGCGACCAGCTGCGTGCATGGCCGATCAGCAGGGGATCGGCCGGCGCAAACACGAAGGAGGCCTCGCGGGGGATGGCCTCAACCGCGGCCCGGTCCGCCTCCATCCGCACGGCGCGGGTGATCGCCTGCACGAAGCGGCTGCGGGTCACCACCGTGCTCAGGTAGGCCACGACCCGCAGCCGCGGCGCATCGAACCCCTCGGCGCACATGTCGATGCTCACCAGCCAGCGCCCCGCTCCATTGCGGAAGGCCGCCAGGCGGCTGGCCGCCTCCGGATCCTGGGAGTGCACGAGCACCGGCGCTTCCCCCTCCTCGGCGAGCAGATCGGCGATGCGGCGGGCATGGTCGATGTCGCGGGCGATCACCAGGCCGCCCGCCTCGGGATGCCCCTGCCGCACCCGCTCCAGCCGGCGCCGGGCCTGGAGCAGCAGGCGCTGGGCGATGCCACCGCCATCCCCGGGTTGAATCGCCCGGCGCAGGTTGCGGGCCCGCCAGCTCTCGCGGCTCTCCTGGGACAGGGCCGAGGCTTCTCGCTGGCCATCGCCCGGGTGGCGGCCATGGTCGACCCAGCCGTCCTGGAAGCGGAACTCCAGCGGCCGCACATCCCCCGCCTGGATGAGCTGCAGCGGTTCGATGCAGAGATCCGGCACGATCCGCTCGCTGACGCAGCCCCCCTCCTCCACCCGGATCCGGCGGGCGGCACAG
Source organism: Cyanobium sp. (assembly GCA_044370835.1). GTDB lineage: Bacteria > Cyanobacteriota > Cyanobacteriia > PCC-6307 > Cyanobiaceae > Cyanobium. Next base: position 99,033 of record JBILUS010000003.1, read on the forward strand.
AAGGCCAGGGCATCGGCGCGAAAGGGAGTGCCGGAGAGCCCGAGCCGCAGGCTGGCGGGGCCGGCCAGCTCCGTGAACACCTGGGCCCAGGCCGTGGCCTCGGGCTCGAGGGGATCCAGCCCGAGGTGGTGCACCTCGTCCGCCACGGCCAGCCAGCGGCGCCCAGCCCAGCGCTGCGCCAGCTCCTGCTTCAGGCGCTGGCGGTGCAGGGCTGCCCCCTGATAACTGAGCAGCAGGCCATCACCAGGGCCCGGAGCCAGCCGGGGATCCCAGTCCTGCAGGATCAGCCCAAGGCGAGCGGCGGCCGCCAACCACTGCCGGGCAATCGAGGTGCGGTGTGAGAACACCACCAGCCCATCGAGGTGCCCCTCCCGCTGGAGCCGCTGAAAGCCGAGCAGAGCCCCGAGCGTCTTGCCGGCGCCGGGCCCGGCATGGAGCAGCACATCGCGGCGGGCCGGATCGGGGTCGTGGAGCCTGGCCCGCAGCAGTTGGATCAGCTGCCGCTGCCAATCCCGCGGCGTGGGAAGGGGAGATCCCCCAGTCGCCGGCCGGGCTGGGCCAGGGATCAGCTCGAAGGAGAGGGGTGGCATCGGCCGATTCTGCGGGGGCCGGCCAGAGCGGCGCGGGGGGATGAGTATTCGTGCCCATTCGCATCCGCCCGGGCGTCCCTAGCTTCCGGCCATCACCCCTGCCGGGCGACCGGAGCGCCGCTGCCATGGCCTTTCCCCGTGAGCCGATCGACGAACCCAGGGGCCATCTGGAGCGGGCCTGGCAGCTCGAGTGCGACATCGACCCGATGATCCTGCGCCTGCGTCAGCTGCGACACCAGGGATCCCTGCCCCAGGCCCGCTGCCTGGAACAGGAATTGCTCCCGCTGGTCTGATGCCCCCCGGGCCCGGGCTCAGCCCTGGGCCTCGGCGTGGTTAATCAGCAGGTGCTGCACCTCGATGAGATCGGCATCGGCGCAGCGGCGGGCCCGCTCGAAATCCCCCTCGGCATCCTCCAGCATCCGCTCGGCCATGCGGTCGAGCAGGTCGTCGCGCCGTTCCTGGAGGAAGCCCATCAGTTCCTCCTCGATCAGATAGCGGATGCCCTTGCCGCGCAGGGGATTCTGGCTGGCTTCGGCCAGGGTGCCCTGCACCAGTTCCTTCACGAACAGACGCTGCACCTCACTGCTGCGCAGGAAGCTCTCCATGGCATTGATGGCGCCGTCCACCACGGTGCGCTCCACCTCGGCCGGTTCCTCTGAGAGCTTGAACTCCCAGTCGAGGTGGCGCCGCTGCCAGCCCTGCTGGTGGAGGTTCGGCATCACGGTCTGGCAGAAGCTGTCGACCGAGATTTCGTAGATCCGCTCCGCCACCCGTTCGCACCAGTCGGCGCCATGGGCGTTGAGGTTGCGTTCCACCTCCTCCCGGGCCACGGCGTGGCCGCCGTGGTGGCTGTGGCAGACGTTGTCCGGGCATTCCAGGGCCGTGAGAGCCATCGCGGGGGAGGGGGCACAAGAGTCCCAGCCCTAGCCACCGGGGGGAACGCTCAGGCGGTTCTTCAGGAAAACTGCGCTTTGCACTGCGGCTGTCGGCGCCGCGGAGCCGGGGCCGGTGGGGGTGTCCGCACAATGGCGTGGCGCGGCTTGTCGCCCACCCCGGCCCCCTTTAACAGAGAGAAGGGTTTGGAGGGCAACGCCCTTGGTCCAATTGCTGATACCCCGGGAGCGCGCTTCCGGTGAGACCCGGGTGGCCGCCACCCCGGAAACCGTGCGACGGCTGGCCGGCCTCGGGGCGCGTGTGCTGGTGGAACAGGGGGCGGGCCAGGCCGCCGGCTTCCGCGATGAGGATTACGGCGCTGCCGGGGCGGACCTCCACGCTGAGCAGGCGTTGCCCTGGTCGGAGGTGGATGGGGTCCTGTGCGTCAATCCGCCGCCCCTGGAGACCCTCGCGCAGCTGCGCAGCGGAGCTTTGCTGGTGGGGCTGCTGAGTCCCTACGGGGCCGAGGCGATGGCCGAAAGCCTTGGCGATCGCGGCGTCTCCGCCATCGCTCTGGAATTGCTGCCGCGGATCAGCCGCGCCCAGGCCATGGATGTGCTCTCCTCCCAGGCCAACATCGCCGGCTATAAGGCGGTGCTGCTGGGGGCGGCCGCTCTCGATCGCTACCTGCCGATGCTGATGACGGCGGCCGGAACGATTCAGCCATCCCGGGTGCTGATTCTTGGCGCCGGGGTGGCGGGGCTGCAGGCCCTGGCCACGGCCCGCCGCCTGGGCGGTGTGGTCTACGTGTCGGATGTGCGCCCGGCGGTGAAGGAGCAGGTGGAGTCCCTCGGGGGCCGCTTCATCGAGCCGCCCCAGCTGGACGAGCGCCCGACCGAATCCGGCGGCTATGCCCGTGAGGCCTCGGAGGCTTTCCTCGAGGCCCAGCGCATCCAGCTGGCCGAGCAACTCGCCCTGGCCGATCTGGTGATCTGCACCGCCCAGGTGCCGGGCCGGCCGGCGCCCCGCCTGATCAGCGAGGCCATGCTCGACGGCATGCGTCCCGGGGCGGTGGTGGTGGACCTGGCGGTGGCCCAGGGCGGCAACTGCTTCGGCACCGTTCCCGGCACCACGGTGGAGCGCAAGGGCGTGAAGCTGATCGGGGCTGAGGCCCTGCCCAGCAGCGTGCCCAACCACGCCAGCGCTCTCTACGCCCGCAATGTGGCGGCCCTGATCGAGCACCTGCTGGGCGAGGACGGCTTCCGCCTCGATCCTGCCGATCCGATTCTCGAGGGCTGTCTGCTCACCCACGAGGGCGCCTGCCGCCGCCGTGATGTGGTCTATGGCGCCGACCAGTCCGCCGCTGCCGCCCCTGGTGCTTCAACGCCTGCGCCCGCCGAACCGGCCCTCACGAGAGGCGGCCAACCCTCCAACCCTTCCGCCCCAACCACCAGCCAGCGATGAGCTCCCTTTCCAATTCCCTCTGGGTGCTGCTGCTTGGCAGCCTTCTTGGCCTGGAACTGATCGGCAAGGTGCCACCCACCCTGCACACCCCCCTGATGTCGGGGGCCAACGCCATCAGCGGCATCACCATGCTCGCCTCCCTCACCCTGCTCAGCCAGGCGGCGGGTAACCCCGCCCTGCTGGCGATCGGGGCCCTTTCGCTGGGCTTCGCCCTCTACAACGTGGTGGGTGGCTTCCTGGTGACGGACCGGATGCTGGCGATGTTCCGGCGTCGCTGAACCCGCTGCGGATCGTGGCCGGGCTCCCCAGAAGCCCCCATAGCTCTGCACCTCTGCTTCTCGATCTGATCCCCATCCATCCCTGAACCGCGCGGCCCTCTGCGCCTCCTGCCGTGAACTCCTTCTCGATCGATCTGTTCACCGATGCCATCGACCTGGTGGCGGTACTGTTGCTTGCCCTGGGCCTCAAGGGCCTGTCCAAGGTGCGCTCGGCCCGCTCCGCCAATGGTCTGGCGGCCCTGGCCATGGGCCTGGCCGTGGTGGGGCTGCTGATTGAGCTCCAGCCTTCGCCGATCACCTGGCTCTGGATTGCGGTGGGTTCGGCCCTCGGCGGCCTGGCCGGGGTGGTCACCGCCCAGCGGGTGCCGATGACCGCCATGCCTGAGGTGGTGGCCCTGTTCAATGGCTGCGGCGGTATGGCTTCCCTGCTGGTGGCCGTGGGGGTGGCGCTGTTCGCCTCCCAGGATTCCGGCATGGTTGAGCTGGTGTCGATCGCGATCTCGGTGTTCGTGGGGGCGATCACCTTCAGCGGCTCGATCGTGGCGATGGCCAAGCTGCAGGGCTGGCTCGACACCCCCGCCTGGACCCAGAGCTCCCTGCGCCACGGCGTGAACATCGGCCTGGCCCTGCTGTGTCTGCTCGCTGCGGTGCAAATCCCGGCCCATCCCGCCGGCTGGCCCCTCTGGCTGATGGTGGGCGCCTCCACCCTGCTGGGCATCGGCGTGACCCTGCCGATCGGTGGCGCCGACATGCCGGTGGTGATCTCGCTGCTCAACTCCTATTCCGGCGTGGCGGCAGCGGCTGCCGGCTTCGTGGTGGGCAGCCAGCTGCTGATCGTGGCCGGTGCCATGGTGGGTGCGGCGGGCCTGATCCTCACCCAGGTGATGTGCACGGCGATGAACCGCTCGCTGGTGAGCGTGCTGTTCGGCGGTGCCCTTGGGGCGAGCGGCGGTTCGGTGGGCGGTGGGGGCAGTGAGGCGGGCTACACCCGCATCACCAGCTGCAGCGCCGAGGAATGCGCCATGGCCCTGGAGCAGGCCGAGCGGGTGGTGTTCGTGCCGGGCTACGGCCTGGCCGTGGCCCAGGCCCAGCACGCCCTGCGCGAACTGGCCAAGCTGCTCGAGGCCCATGGTGTGGAGGTGAGCTATGCCATTCACCCGGTGGCGGGCCGCATGCCGGGCCACATGAATGTGCTGCTGGCTGAGGCCGATGTGCCCTATGAGCAGCTGGTGGAGATGGACATGATCAACCCCGAATTCCCCCGCACCGATGTGGTGATCGTGCTCGGCGCCAACGATGTGGTGAACCCCGATGCCAAGAGCGATCCCTCCAGCCCCCTCTACGGCATGCCCGTGCTTGAGGTGGACCAGGCCCGCCAGGTGTTCGTGGTGAAGCGGAGCCTCGGCGCCGGCTACGCCGGCATTGCCAACGCTCTGTTCGAACTGCCCCAGACGGCGATGGTGTTCGGCGATGCCAAGGCGGTGCTCAATGGCCTACTGAGCGAGCTGCGCAGCCTTGGGGTGGGCAAGGTGGCGGCGGGGGCGAAGGAGAAGGTGGCCGCCTGAGGTTGGTTGGAGCGAGCCATCCGTTTACTTGACGAATTGGTTTCGCCCCACCACCCACTCCTCGATCGGCACCCCGCCGATCACGTGCTGCCGCAGGATCGCCTCGATTCGCTCAGGCGACACGCCGCCGTAGATCACCCCATCGGGCCAGATCAGCAGGATCGGTCCCTCGGCGCAGATGCGGAGGCAGTCGGCTTTGGTGCGCAGCACGATTCCCGCCGGCCGGGCGGGATCTTCCAGGCCCAGGTCCCGCACCAGCTGCTTGAGGCGGGCCCAGCTGGTAGCGCCGAGCTCCGGATCGGGGCAACAGAGGGCCTTGGTGGGCGTGGCGCAGAGCAGCAGGTGGTGGCTGACGCGGATCACTCAGCGCCCCTGGCTGGCGATCGCCTGCTCAAGACGTGTCGCCAGGTTGTGGCTGGCCTGGGGGTGGCCCTTCACCTGGAGCTCGCCGCTGGCGGGCCAGAAGTTGATGTGCTCGCCGCTGTCGGTGCTGAAGCTCTGCAGAGGGCCTTCATCCATCCAATGGCCCTGGAGATGGAGGAGGCTGACCAGAGCCTTGAGATCCTCGAGCGATCCTTGGAACGTCATGGCGGGGCGGGGGATGCTGGCTTTGGGAATGGTTTGGGTGGGGAGATGCGGGGGAGTGGAACGCTTCAGGCCGGCAGCGCGGCTGGGGCACCAGCCTGCAGGGCGGCGGCGGCTTCGAGCACAGCCTGGCGGGCCCAGGCATCGACCGCCAGCACATCGGCCAGCGATGGGGTGGGGGTGAGGTCGGCGCGGTGGCGGTCGCAGACCCGCTCGATCAGGCGCGGGATGGCCAGGAAGGGGATGCGCTCCTCCAGGAACAGGGCCACGGCCTGCTCGTTGGCCGCATTCAGGGCCGCCGGCATGGTGCCGCCCGCCCGGCCGGCGGCGTAGGCCAGTTCCATGCAGGGGTATTTGTCGCGGTCGGGGGCGCGGAAGGTGAGCTGGCCCACCTCGGTGAGATCGAGGCGGCGCCAGGGGGTGTTGAGGCGCTCGGGCCAGCTGAGGCAGTAGAGGATCGGCAGCTTCATGTCCGGCCAGCCCAGCTGGGCGAGCACGGAGGAATCGGCCAGTTCCACCATCGAGTGGATGATCGACTGGGGGTGGATGACGATCTCGATGTGGTCGTAATCGAGGCCGAACAGGTAGTGGGCTTCGATCACCTCGAGCCCCTTGTTCATCAGCGTGGCCGAGTCCACGGTGATCTTGCGGCCCATGCTCCAGTTGGGGTGGCTGGTGGCATCGGCCACGGTGGCCTTGGCCAGGTCGGCGGCGGGCCAATCGCGGAAGGCGCCGCCGCTGGCGGTGAGCTGGATGCGGCGCAGGCCGGGGGTGGGAACGCCGGTGGAGAGGCGGGCGGTGTCGGCCCAGGGGGTGCCCTGCAGGCACTGGAACAGGGCCGAATGCTCGGAATCGGCGGGAAGCAAGCGGCTACCGCTCGCCTCCAGGGCCGGCAGCACCACAGGGCCCGCGGCGATCAGGGTTTCCTTGTTGGCCAGGGCGATGTCCTTGCCGGCGTTGATCGCGGCCAGGGTGGGCAGCAGGCCGGCGCAGCCCACAATGCCGCTCACCACCAGATCGGCGCTGCTCCAGGCGGCGGCGGCGCAGAGGCCATCGCTGCCCCCCAGCAGCTCCGGCAACCGGGCTGGCCGCAGGCCGGGTTCGAGGGCTTCAAGGCGCTCGCGCAGCTCGGCGAGCTTTTCGGGGTGGGCCAGGGCCACCGCCTCGGGCTGGTGGCGCACGATCTGGTCCACCAGCAAGTCGAGGTTGTTGCCGGCCGTGAGGGCCACCACCTGGAAGCGCTCGGGGAACTCCAGGGCGATCTCCAGGGTCTGGGTGCCGATCGAACCGGTGGACCCCAGCACGGTCAGGGCTTTCACGGCGGGGCTCGCGGACTTGCGGCACCAGTTTCTCACCGCAGCCCCAGCTTCTGGGCGAGGGGCTTCTGCAAGGCTGGCGCCATCCCTCAGCCCGATCCGATGACCGCCCTCCCCCCCTGGCTGCAGCGCTGGAACTTCATCGAGCGTGCCCGGCTGGAACGCCAGCTCTGGGATGCCTTCGAACGGGGTGAACCGATCGAGCAGATGGTGGCGGCCTGCGAGAGCGGCTTTCAGAAGGAGGTCTGGACCACCACCGCAGCCCGCATCCGCAAAATTGAGACGCTGATGGACGGCAAGCAGGGGCCGCCTTCCTGAGTGCCTCAGTCGAACGGGCGGGCTTGGCGCACACCCCCGCTGGGCGGGCCGTTGCGGTCGGTTCCGGGGGGCCAGTGGCGCAGTTCGAGGCGGGTGGCCGGAGCCAGGCTCATGGTGGTGCGCCAGCCGCTGATCCAGTCGATCACCACGTTGGAGCCCTTCAGCTTCCAGACCCCGCCGGCCCGGTCGTCGATGTCGTTGAAGGCCAGGCCGTTCGAGAGCAGAGTGGCGGTGTAGGGCTTGAGCTCCGGCTGGGCCGGCGGGAAGCTGTACACCCCCACCACCTCGGCCGTAAGGCCCTCAAGTTTGACCGCTGTGCCGGCATTGCTGGGCCGGCTGCCGCGGCTCAGGCCGGGCTGCCAGGAGGCATGGCTCAGGCCCAGGGGCCCCACGTAGATCCAGTCGCTCCAGCCATCGCTGTAATTGATGCGGATGCCATTGCCCCAGGCCTGCCACTGACCCAGCTGGCGCAGCCGGGAATCGGTGAGGCGCGGGGCGCCGGCCTGGGGGACGCCCAGGGTGCCGACGGTGCTCACGGCCCTGCCGCCCGGGTAGACCTTCACGTTGAACAGGTTGTTCTGGATGTCGGTGAGGGCCCAGGCTCCCAGGTAGCTGCCCAGGTCCGCCTCCTCCGCCTTCGGCGGGGCCGCCTTGGTGGCCGAGGGCCCGGCGGTGTTGCTGTTCTGCGCCAGGGAGGCGCTGGGAAGCACCCCCGCCCCCAGAGGGAGCACCAGGCCGATCAGGAGGGGGAGATGCCGCAGCCGGGTGCCCATGGGGGATGTCGCCTCGCAGGTCCCATCATGGACACAGGCACGGAGCCGGCCCGGGCCGTTCAGCGGCGCAACCACTCGGTGATGCCGCCGGGCCGGTCGATCAGTTCGATGCCCTGGGCCCTGAGTCCATCGCGGATGCGATCGGCGCTGGCGAAGTCGCGGCTGGCCTTGGCCGTCTTGCGGGCCTCGATCAGGGCCTCGATGTCGGCATCGCCGGGGCCGGCGCCCCTGGCGCTGGCTTCGGCCTGCCCGGCTGTGGAGGCGGCTTCCTGCCGCAGGCCCAGCACCGCGGCCAGTTCCTGCAGCAGGGCCGCCTGGGCCACGGACAGGGGCTGGGCCGCTTCGGCGGCGGCGGCGGCATCTCCGCGTTCCAGACGGTTGGCCAGGGAGCGCAAGGGTCTGGCCAGCTCGAACAGCACCGCCAGGGCGGCGGCGGTGTTGAGGTCGTCGTCCATGGCGGCCTGGAAGCGGCCGCGGGCCTCGGCCAGATCAGGCCAGCTTGCGGCGCCTTCGGCTTCACCCTCGCCTTCGCCGGCGGCGATGACGGCCGGGCTGGGTTGCGGTTCCGGTTCCGGCGTCCCAGGCCCTGCCAGAGCCAGGGCGGCATTAAGGCCTTTCCAGCCGGTGGCGGCGGCCTCGAGGGCGGTGGCGGTGAAATCGAGTGGCTTGCGGTAGTTCGCCTGCAGCACGAACAGCCGCAGGGTCATCGGGCTGACGCCCGATTCGAGCAGGGTGCGGATGGTGGTGAAGTTGCCGAGCGATTTGCTCATCTTTTCGCCATCGACATTCACCATGCCGTTGTGCAGCCACCAGCGCGCCAAGTCCTGGCCGCTGGCCGCCTCCGACTGGGCGATCTCGTTGTCGTGGTGGGGAAAGATCAGATCGGCGCCGCCCAGGTGAATGTCGATCGTGGTGCCCAGCTCCTCGCGCACCATCGCCGAGCATTCGATGTGCCAGCCGGGGCGGCCCGGCCCCCAGGGGGAGGGGAAGCTGGGTTCGCCAGGTTTGGCACCCTTCCACAGCGCAAAATCGAAGGGATGGTGCTTGCGGGCTTCTTCCGCCGTGGCGACCCGGCCGGAGGCATTGTCCTGCTGCTCGGCCAGTTCCCGGCCGGAGAGTTTGCCGTAATCACGGTGCTTGAGCACGGCGAAATACACATCGCCATCCACCGAATAGGCAGCCCCTTTGGCCTCCAGCTCACCGATCAGGGCGCGGATCGCATCCAGACTGCGGGTGGCCCTGGGCATGCGGTCGGCGGGCAGGATATTAAGGGCGGCCATGTCGGTCACGAAGGCCGCGATGTTGCGCTCGCTCACCGCCTCCATCGAGCTGCCCTCGGCGGCGGCGCGGGCGAGGATCTTGTCGTCGATGTCGGTGTAGTTCTGCACGAAGGTCACCTGATAGCCCAGCCAGATCAGGTAGCGGCGCAGCACATCCCACACGATGTAACTGCGGGCATGGCCCAGGTGGCAGAGGTCGTAAACGGTGACGCCGCAGCAGTAGATCGAGACCTTGCCCGCCTGCAGCGGCATGAACGCACTCTTGGCGCGGGTGAGGGTGTTGGTGAGCCGCAGGGTCAAGCGGGAACCGGCTCCGGCCGGGGGTGGACGCATCGGCTGCACCGTAAGGCCTGGAGAGGTTTGAGCTCTCAGCCCTGGCCCAGCCGACCGCCGCCGTAGCCGGCCCGCTCGCGCACCGCCTTGCACCAGTCCAGGTTGGCCAGGTACCAGTCCACCGTGGCCGCCAGACCCTGCTCGAAATTGTGGCGCGGCTGCCAGCCCAGTTCCGTGCTGATCCGGGTGGGATCGATGGCGTAGCGGCGGTCATGTCCCGGGCGGTCCTTGACCGGGGTGATCAGGGCGCTGTGGGGGGCAGCGCTGGGGCGCCGTTGATCGAGCAGGGCGCAGATCGCCTCCACCACCTGCTTGTTGGTGCGCTCCCCATGGCCTCCCACGCAGTAGGAGCGGCCCAGCTGCCCCTGGGTGGCTGCGAGCAGCAGGGCGTCGACGTGATCCTCCACGTACAGCCAGTCGCGCACGTTGCCGCCATCGCCGTAGAGGGGGATCGGCTCGCCGGCGGCCGCCTTGAGGATCACCACCGGGATCAGCTTCTCGGGGAACTGCCAGGGGCCGTAGTTGTTGGAGCAGTTGGTGAGCACCACTGGCAGGCCGTAGGTGTGGTGCCAGGCGCTGACCAGGTGGTCGCTGGCTGCCTTGCTGGCCGAGTAGGGGCTGCGCGGGTCGTAAGGGGTGGTTTCCGCGAAGCGCCCCGTCTCGCCCAGGGAGCCGAACACCTCGTCGGTGCTGATGTGGTGCAGGCGGAATGCCGCTTGACGTTCGGCCGGCAGGGCTTCCCAGTGGGAGCGCACCGCCTGCAGCAGGTGGTAGGTGCCGGTCACGTTGCTCTCGATGAAGGCGCCGGGGCCATCGATCGAGCGGTCCACATGGCTTTCGGCGGCCAGGTGCAGCACCAGATCGGGATCGGCGACCCGCACCGCCGCCGCGGTGGCCTCCCCGTCCGCCAGGTCCACCCGCAGCAGCTGGTGGCGTTCGCGGGCTGAGGGCCCCAGCCCAGCCAGAACCGCCTCGATGCCCGCCAGATCGCTGGCGTAGCCCATCTTGTCGAGGTTGAACACCACGGCCTCGCTCTGCTCCAGCAGTCGCCGCACCACGGCACCACCGATGAAGCCACCGCCACCGGTGATCAGCAGGCGCTGCCTTCCCTCCAGCAACGCAGCCACGGCAGGCGGGATGGGGGTCTCGGGTGACATCGGGCGGGTGTCCAGGGAAGGGGCGGATGCGGCGGCTTCGGGCCGGGTGGGAAGGCGGCCTGGGTGGGGGGGAGCGGCGGGCTAGGGCCCCTGCGGCTCCAGCCGCCCCAGCACCTGGGCCAGGGCGGTGCGCCAGTGGAGCGGCTCCAGGCCTAGGTGATCGCGGCTGGATTCGCAGGCCAGCAGCGAGTAGGCGGGGCGCTGCGCCGGGGTGGGGTAGGCGGCAGTGGTGATCGGTCGCACCGGGGCCGCCCGGTCCAGCAGGCCGCAGGCCACCCCCAGCTCGCCGATCGCCACGGCGAAGTCGTACCAGCTGGCGGCACCGGCGTCGCTCCAGTGCAGCAGGCGCGGGCTGGCTGCGGCGTCGCCCCGGCCCGATTCGCCCTCGTCACCGGGCTCCGCGCCGATCGCCCGCCAGCAGGCCGCCGCCAGGGTGTGGGTGGCCGTTGGGCAGCCCACCTGATCGGCCACCACGCCCAGCTCCTCGCCCGCGGCCGCCTTGCTGGCATGGAGCCGCAGCATCGTGAGGCAGAAATTGCGGCCCACCGGTCCGTAGACCCAGCTGGTGCGCAGCACCCGGGCGCCGGGCAGGGCCAGGGCCGCCCGCTCGCCCTCCGCCTTGGTCAGGCCGTAAACCCCGAGAGGCTGGATTGCGTCGTCGGGCAAATAGGGGGAACCCTGGCTGCCATCGAAGACGAAATCCGTGCTCACCTGCAGCAGCCGGCCTCCGCTGGCGGCAAGCGCTTCAACGAACGCGGCGGGGGCACCGGCATTGACCGCCATCGCCAGATCGCTCTGAGATTCAGCCCGATCGACGGCGGTGTAAGCCCCCGCGTTGAGGACCCAGTCGGGCTGATGGGTGTGAACCGCGCGTCGGCAGGCTTCGGGATCGGCGAGGTCGAGTTCAGCGCGACGCGTGGCGATCAGGGTGACGCGATCGGGAATCGAAGCCGTGAGGGCCTGGCCGAGCTGGCCATCGCGCCCGGTGAGCAGAACCTTCATGATCCACGGCCGAACACATCACCGGCGGCGACAGCCTGGGCCAGGGTTAGAGCCTCGGCATCCTTGGCCGTGAGCAGTGTTTCTTGCCCCTCCAGCGCCTCGGTGGGCCAGGTGATGCCGATCGCAGGATCGTTCCAGAGGAGTGAGCGCTCGCAGGCACGGTTCCAGAAGCCCGCAGTTTTATACAGAACCTCGGCGCTTTCGCTGAGGGTGAGGAAGCCATGGGCGAAGCCTGCTGGTACCCAGAGCTGCTGGTGATTCGTGCCGCTCAGCCGCGCCCCCGTCCATTGGCCGAAGCTGGCGGAGTCGCGGCGCAGATCCACCGCCACATCGAAGATTTCCCCGGCCACGCAGCGCACCAGCTTGGCCTGGGGTTCGGGCTCCACCTGGTAGTGAAGACCCCGCAGCACGCCCCGGCTGGAGCGCGACTGGTTGTCCTGCACGAACTCCGGCAGCTCCGCTTCGGCCACCCCCAGCGCGGCCGCAAAGCGGCGACGATTCCAGCTTTCAAGAAAGTAGCCCCGGTCGTCGCCGAACACGTCCGGAGTGAGAATCAATACGCCTGGAAGGTTGGTGGATTCAACCCGCATGGGGCGTCTCCAGCAACTGCAGCAGATAGGAGCCGTAGCCGCTCTTGCGCAGCGGGGCCGCCAGGGTTTCGAGGCTGGCGGCATCGATCCAGCCCATCCGCCAGGCCACCTCCTCCGGACAGCCCACCTTCAGGCCCTGGCGATGTTCCAGGGTGCGGATGTAGCTGGCGGCTTCATGCAGGGAATCGGGGGTGCCCGTGTCCAGCCAGGCCATGCCCCGCCCGAGCAGTTCGACCCGCAGCTGGCCCTCCTCCAGGTAGGAACGGTTCAGGTCGGTGATCTCCAGTTCGCCGCGGGGGGAGGGCCGCACCGCCCGGGCCCGTTCCACCACGGTGGCGTCGTAGAAGTAAAGACCGGTCACCGCGTAGCGGGAGCGGGGCTGCAGCGGCTTCTCCTCGATGCTGATCACCCGGCCGCTGGGGTCGAACTCCACCACCCCGTAGCGCTCTGGATCCCGCACCGGATAGGCAAACACGGTGGCACCGGCGGCGGGTCCGTTGCTGGCCTGCAGCTGGGGCACCAGGTCGTTGCCGTGGAAGAGGTTGTCCCCCAGCACCAGGGCGGCCGGCCGGTCCGCCAGGAAGTCAGCGCCGATCAAGAACGCCTGGGCCAGCCCGTCGGGGCTGGGCTGGATCGCGTAGGTGATCTCCACCCCCCAGGCGGAGCCATCGCCGAGCAGGCGCTCGAAGGCGGGCTGGTCGGTGGGGGTGCTGATGATCAGGATCTCCCGGATCCCCGCCAGCATCAAGGTGCTGAGGGGGTAGTAGATCATCGGCTTGTCGTACACGGGCATCAGCTGCTTGCTCACCGCTGTGGTGAGGGGCGCCAGGCGGGTGCCGCTGCCGCCGGCCAGGATGATGCCTCTGCGATTGCCTGTCTGGGCTGCTCCCATCCCGCTGCGTTGCCGTACCCAGGGCCAGTGTCTCACGGGCGCCGGGCCGCTCGGCCCTATTTGGCCTCCATCCAGTTGGCGCCCACGCCGGTGTCCACCACCAGGGGCACATCCAGCTGCACCGCACCCTCCATCGTGGTGCGGGTGAGCTGCCGCACCTCCTCGAGGGCTTCGGGGGCGGTTTCGAGCACCAGTTCGTCGTGCACCTGCAGCAGCAGGCGGGCCGGCAGGCCGCGCTCCTGAAGCGCCCGCTGGAGGTTGACCATGGCCAGCTTGATGATGTCGGCGCTGGAGCCCTGAATCGGGGCATTGGCCGCCGCCCGCAGCTGCTGCCCCTCCATGCCGCCCCGGCGGGCGGCCTCGAGGTCGATGCTGAGCGGATCCTTGCCCAGCAGGCGGCCCAGGCCGCCGGGATCGAAGTGGAAGGGCCGGCGGCGGCCCAGGATCGTTTCGACATAGCCGCGGCTCAGGGCCAGCCGCTCCTGGAGCTCGAGGAAGCTGAACACGCGGGGGTAGCGCTGCCGGTAGCGGCTGAGGAAGTCCTTGGCTTCGGCCGGGCCCAGGCCGGTTTCGCGGGCGAACCGCTGAGCGCCCATGCCGTAGATCACCCCGAAGTTGATCGTCTTGCCCAGCCGCCGCTCCTCAGCGCTCACCTCCTCCTTCTCCAGCAGTAGACGGGCGGTGAGGGCATGCACGTCGTGACCGCCGTTGTAGGCCTCCACCAGCACCGGCTCGCCGGAGAGGTGGGTGAGGATGCGTAGCTCGATCTGGGAGTAGTCGGCGCTGAGCAGCAGCCAGCCCTCCTGGGGCAGGAAGGCTTTGCGGATGCGGCGGGAGAACTCCGTGCGCACCGGGATGTTCTGCAGGTTGGGGTTGCTGCTGCTCAGCCGGCCTGTGGCGGTGACCGCCTGGTTGAAGTCGGTGTGGACCCGGCCGGTTTCCGGCTCCACCAGGGCGGGCAGAGCCTCGACATAGGTGCTGCGCAATTTGCTGAGGATGCGGTGCTCCAGCACCAGCGGCACCACCGGGTGGTCCAGCTCGAGTTTCTCCAGCACGGCCGCATCGGTGCTCCAGCCGGTCTTGGTTTTGCGGGATTTGCGGCGGTCGAGCTTGAGGGTTTCGAACAGCAGTTCGCCCAGCTGCTTGGGAGAGGCGAGGTTAAAGTCCACCCCTGCACTGGCGCGGGCCTCCTGCTCCAATCGGGCGAGGGCAGTGGCCAGCTCGCCGGAGAGTTCGGCCAGGTAGGGGATGTCGATGCGGATGCCGGTGGCTTCCATTTGGGCCAGCACCGGCTCGAGGGGCAGCTCCACCTGCTCCAGCAGGGCGGGCAGGGCCGGCCCCATGGCGGCCAGCTGGTCGCGCAGCAGGCCGGTGAGCCGCCAGGTCACATGCACGTCCATGCCGCAGTACTGCGCCGCCGCCTCCACCGGCACCGCCGCGAAGTTGAGTCCCTTCGGCACCAGCTCGGCGTAGGCGGTGGGGGTGAAGCCGAGGTTGCGTTCGGCCATCACCTCCAGGCCGTGACGCTCGCCCGCATCGCGCAGGTAATCGGCCAGCAGGGTGTCCATCACCACCCCGGCCAGAGCCAGGCCGTGGCGCATCAGGATCAGCCGGTCGTATTTGGCGTTCTGCAGGGTCTTGGGGTGAGCGGCGCTGGCCAGCCAGGGGGCCAGGGCGGTGAGCACCGATTCGAGCGGGAGCTGCGGCGGTGGCGCCGCGGCGGCGCCGTCATCCGCCAGCCCGGCGAGCTGGCCCTGGTGGTCACTTTGCTGGTGGCCGATCGGGATGTAGGCCAGATCCGCCGGTTCCGGCCCCCAGGCCACCCCCACCCCCACCAGCTCGGCCCGGAAGGGGTTGAGGTCGGTGGTCTCGGTATCGAGCGCCACGGGCCGGGCGGGATCGGTGGCTGCCATCAGCCGTTCGGCCAGCGCCGCCAGCTGGGTCGCCGTGGTGATCAGGGCCGGATGGAGCACGGGGGCGGCCACCGCCCTGGATGGTTCGCTGCCGGATGGACCATCGGCGCTGTTGGGGTCCGCCGCGGTTTCCGTACCGAGGAGTGCTGCTGCCGGGGTGGTGGCGGCGCTGCCCTCGGCCGCGGCCGAGGCGGCTGACGTTTCCTCCCCGGTGGGCGTGTCCGCAGCCGGCGGCTGGGCCGAGAAGATCTGGGCGAACTGCTCCACCTGCCGCACCAGGCTGAACAGCTCGAGCTGCTCCAGGCTGCTGGCCAGACCCCCGCGCCGCACCGCGCCCAGGGCCAGCCTCGGCTCGCTCGGCAGGGGGATGCTCACCAGGATCTCCGCCAGCATGCGGGAGCGATAGGCGCTCTCCCGCCCGTCCGCGAGCTTCTGTTTAAGGGATCCCTTCAGGACCCCCTTGGCGGCCTTCTCCCCCTCCAGGGCATCGAGGGCGGCATAGATGCCATCGAGGCTGCCGTTTTCCTGCAGCAGGCCCACGGCGGTCTTCGGACCCACCCCCTTCACGCCCGGGATGTTGTCGGAACTGTCGCCGGTGAGGGCCTTGAGATCCACCACGTCCTCCGGTGGGACCCCCAGTCGGGCGATCACCGCCTCGCGGCGCACCTCCACCGGTCCGCTCGCCTTGGCGTAGGGCCCGCCGCCCATGTACAGCACGGCGATGTCGCGCTCGTCATCGACCAGCTGGAACAGGTCGCGGTCACCCGAGAGGATCCGCACCCGCCAGCCCTCGCCAGCCGCCCGCTGGGCCAGGGTGCCGAGCACATCGTCGGCCTCGTAACCCGGCGCCAGGCAGAGGGGCAGGTCGAGGTCCTCAGCCAGGATCCGCTGGAGGTTGCCGAGGTCCTCGAAGAAGTGCTCCGGCGCCTCATCACGGTGGGCCTTGTAGGCCTCGTCCGCCTCATGGCGGAAGGTGGGTTCGGCGGTGTCGAAGGCGATCACCACCCCCTGGGGGCTGAGGCCGCGGCAGTTGTCGAGCAGGGCCTTGAGGAAGCCGTAGGTCACGCTGGTGGGGATGCCAGCCTTGGTGCTCAGCCCGCCATCGCCCCCCTTGGCGAAGGCATAGAAACTGCGGAAGGCCAGGGAGTGGCCATCCACCAGCAGCAGCAGGGGACTGGCGCCGCTGGAACCGCTCCCCTGCGGCGCGCCCGCCGCCTGTGCTTTCCCCGCCGCTGCCTCCGCCATGTCCTGCTCCCCGGTCCCGGTCCGCGGCCACAGCCTGCCAGAGGTCACTCCGGACGGCGTGTGCCGCGACGGCGCCGCAGCCTTCAGCGCCTGCGGCCGCTACCGCTGGTGGTTGCGCCGCCGCTGGGACCCCGCCCGGCCGCCCCTGCTGTTCGTGGGTCTGAATCCCTCCCGGGCCGATGCCGGCCGCGACGACCCCACCCTCCGCCGGCTGGTGGGCTATGGCCGGCGCTGGGGGTTCGGCAGCGTGGAGGTGCTCAACCTCTTCGCCCGGGTGGCCGCCCGTCCGGCCCAGCTGCGGCGGGTGGAGGATCCGGTGGGAGCCGCGAACGACGCCTGGATCCGGCGCTGCCTGAAATGCCCTGGGGCTGTGGTCTGGGTCGGCTGGGGCAACGGCGGCCCCTGGCGCGGCCGTGATCGCGCCGTGCTGGACCTGCTTGCCGGACGGGGGCTGGTCCCCTGGGCCCTGGGGGTCACCGCCGCAGGCCAGCCCCGCCATCCGCTCTACTGTCCGGCGGCGATGACGCTCCGACCCTTTGCGGCATCCTGGGGGGGCCGAGCCGATGCCGCGCCCTTGCCATGCCCCGTTCCCTTCGCCGCTTCGCCATCCACCTGATGCTGCAGGGGGGCCATGAGCAGGTGGTGGAATTCCGTCGACTGGAGGATTTCCAGGCCTGGTACGGCGGCGTGCTGGCCCCGGCGGCCCCCGATGCCTTCGTGTCCGTTCCGCTGCAGGATCTGGATTCGGAGTACCTGGTGGTGCGGGCCGGCAGTGTGATCGGCATCCGCGTCGAGCCGGTGTTCGGCGCCAGCCAGGACTGAAGCCCGGCAGCTCGCCTGAGCCCCGGCCGTTGCCGCTTCGCCTGGCCTCAGCCCAGGGCGGCCTCCAGCCGCGGCCGGGCTTCTCCGATCCGCTGCAGCAGGATCCAGGTGGTGAGCAGGTCGGGCCCCTGCAGGCTGCCGAGCAACGCGGCCCGCAGGCTTTTCATCACCACCCCCTTCTTCACGCCGGCGGCCTCGGCGGCGGCCCCCAGCAGGGCCTGGGCCTCGGCCGGTTCGAGGTTTGTGGCGGGTCGCTGCTCCAGCAGGGCCGTGAGCACCGCCCGGGCCCCCTCAGCGGCGAGCTGCTCCTGCGCCGCGGCATCGGGCTCGGGGCGGCTGAAGAAGGGGGCGGCCTGGTCGACGCCGTCCAGCAGGCGGGTGAGGGAGGGGCCGAGCAGGGTGCAGAGCGCCTGCTGCCAGGAGGGATCGGCGCCGGGGCCCTGCAGGGCCCAGCCCCGCTCCTGCCAGAGGGGCAGCAGATGGCCGCGCAGGGTCTCGGCGTCCATCGCGTGGAGCACCTGGCCGTTGAGCCAGTCGAGCTTGTCCCAGTCGAAGCGGGCGCCGGCTTTGTTGACCCGCTCGAAATCGAACACGGCGGCGGCCTCGGCCAGGCCGAAGCGCTCCCCCATCCCCTCCGGCGGCGACCAGCCCAGCAGGGTCATGTAGTTGGCGAGGGCTTCGGCCACAAAGCCCATGTGCTGGAAATCGGCCACGGAGGTCACGCCGTCGCGTTTGGAGAGCTTGCGGCCTTCCTGGTTGAGGATCAGGGGGGTGTGGGCGAACACCGGAGCCGCCTGGCCGAGGGCCGCGTAGAGCAGCAGCTGCTTGGCGGTGTTGGCGATGTGGTCTTCGCCGCGGATCACATGGGTGATCGCCATGGCGGCGTCATCCACCACCACCACCAGGTTGTAGAGCGGGTCACCGATGCGGTCGGCGGGGGCCCGCCGGGCGATCACCATGTCGCCGCCCAGGTCGGCGCCGGCCCAGCGCATCTCCCCCCGCACCAGGTCGGTCCAGGTGATCGTGGCGTTGTCGTCAATGCGGAAGCGCACCGTGGCCTGGCGGCCCTCGGCGAGATAGGCCCGCTCCTGCTCGGGGCTGAGCTCGCGGTGGCGGTTGTCGTAGCGGGGGGGCAGGTTGCGGGCGGCCTGCTCCTCCCGCATCGCCGTGAGCTCGGCTTCGCTGGCGTAGCAGCGGTAGGCGTGGCCGGAGGCCAGCAGCTGTTCGATCGCGGCGCGGTGCTCGGCGATGCGGGCGCTCTGGATCACGGGCTCGCCGTCCCAGTTGAGTCCCAGCCAGCGCAGACCGTCGAGGATGTCGGCCGTGAACTCCGGCTTGCTGCGTTCCCGGTCGGTGTCCTCGATGCGCAGCAGGAAGCTACCCCCGTGACGGCGGGCGAAGAGCCAGTTGAACACCGCCGTGCGGGCGGTACCGATGTGGAGAGTACCGGTGGGGCTGGGGGCAAGGCGAACCCGAACCGGAGCCGCGTCTGCCACCGTGATGCTCTCCTGGGGTTCGGGTGAAGGGTGAATCGGAGGACCGATTCGGAACGGGACTGACGGGGCTCGAACCCGCAACTTCCGCCGTGACAGGGCGGTGCTCTAACCGATTGAACTACAGTCCCAGGCGCGTTCTGCGGAAGATTCCGCAGGGATCCCCATGCTGTTCAGCCGGGAATCGGTTCGGGGGGATCCGAAGGGAACCGTCCCGATGCCGGGAGATCTACGGGACACCCTGTGGGCATCCAGCCGATCGCGGCATTGGCGATGTCGCCAACCCAAGCAGTATCCAACGCGACCGGTCCCTCCGTCAACGCGCCGGCGGCGGCGCGGCTGGCCAGTCGGCCCGGCCGTCCCTAGAACGCCGTGATCCGGAGGCTGTGGCACGGGGGCAGGCCGGGCCAGCAAAAAAGGGCTTCGCCGAAGGGAGGCGAAGCCCGTATCTGCCGTGGGGCAGAACAACACTGGCGAAGGGTCGAGCGGCAGGCTGAGGCCCGACTAGGGGCGGAAGCCGGCGGGTTCGATCAGCCGCACCTGATTGCCCCGAGCCGTGAATTCACGGCCCTGGTCGCTCTGCACCACGACTCGACCGCCGGATTTGACACGGATCACCCGGGCACGCACCCAGCCAAGGGCGGCGGATTCCAGCACCTTGACCACATCACCGGGTTGTAGATCCAACTCCATGCTCGGAACCACGAAACTGCAGACGGGGCCATCGAACGCGCCGTGGAGGACTTGAACCCCCGACATCAGGTTTTGGAGACCTGCGTTCTACCAACTGAACTAACGGCGCAAGGCGATGACCCCAGGGATAAGGGGGAAGACCCCGCGGAGGCATTCGTTGTGGAATATCTCCGCGGAGGCGTGAGTCAGCGGTCGAACCGCTGTTTCACGCGGGTGGCTTTACCCACCCGATCGCGCAGGTAGAAGAGCTTCGCCCGGCGCACCTTACCGCGACGTTCCACCTTGATGGAAGCGACCTGGGGGCTGTGCAGCATGAAGACCCGCTCCACGCCGATGCCCTGGAAGATGCGGCGCACGGTGATCGTTTCGTTGAGCCCGCCGTGGCGCTTGGCGATCACCACCCCCTCGTAGGGCTGGATGCGCTCTTTGTTGCCCTCGCGGATCCGCACGCCCACTTTCACGGTGTCGCCCACGTAGATCTCGGGCAGATCGCCCTTGAGCTGTTCGGCTTCAAACGCTTCCAGCAGTTCGCGGGCACTGCGGCGGCCGGTGGTGGCCTTCACGGCCGCTGGCGCGGTGGCCGCGGCAGCGGTGGCGTCGGCCCCGTCCGCGGTGGTCTCGATTTGAGGTGTTTCCACTTCAGGTGTTGCCGCCTCGGCGGTCTCTGCGGGTGTTTCCGCTGCCATCCCAGCTCTCCAGCGCCTGGCCAAACCACCAGTGTACCGGCTCAGCTGACCCCCATCTGTTCGCCGCCCGATACGTCGCCCTCACCGGCGCCGCCGTAGCCGTTGCCACACCATCGCCCCGCCGGTGGCCAGCATCCAGAGCAGCCCCAGCCCGTTGAGCAGCACGTAGAGGGTTTCACCCCCTGGCCCCAGCCAGCGGCGCAGCCATTCCCCTTCGTGCAGCACCATCAGCGGATGGGCCTGGTCCCGCCCCAGGCCCCCCCAGTCCTTGAGCAGGCGGTAGCCCAGCCCGGTGCTCACGGTGAGCAGCAGGGGGGCCAGCACCCAGGGCGCCAGGGCGGCATGGGCGCGGCGCAGCCGCAGCGCCCAGGGCACGGCTGCTTCGCCGGGGCCGGGGGGCTCGGGGGAAGCAGCCGCCTCGGCGGGAACGGGAGGGAGCGGCGGGGTGGCCATGCGGAGCCGGACGGGGAGCGGGGGGAAGCGGGAGGCGGAGGGGCGGCCGAAGGGCGTATTGGGCGGCGGGGGGCTTGGGGCGGAGCTGGCCGCGACGGTGGCGGGGCGCCATTGATAGCTTGTGGATCAACTCTGTCTGATCCGGCTGCGCCGGGAGTCCATGAACCTCTTTGCCGATCTCTTGGCCGGGACCCAGGCCGGGCGTGGCACCGGCGCCGTGACCCAGACCGGACCCCGCATCCAGAAGAGCCGGCGTGGGGTGGAGGTGAAGTCAGCCCGCGAGATCGCGGTGATGCGCCAGGCCAGCCGCATCGTGGCCACGGTGCTGCGCGACATGATCGCCATGGCGGCCCCGGGGCTCACCACCGGCGACCTCGACCGCCACGCCGAGAAACGGATCCGCGAACTCGGCGCCACCCCCAGCTTCAAGGGCTACCACGGTTTTCCGGCCAGCATCTGCGCCTCGATCAACGACGAGGTGGTGCACGGCATCCCCAGCAACAAGCGGGTGATCCGGGCCGGTGATCTGCTCAAGGTGGATACCGGCGCCTACTTCGAGGGCTACCACGGCGACAGCTGCGTGACCATCTGTGTGGGCGAAGGGGTGCCGGAGGAGGCCCGCACCCTCAGCCGGGTAGCGCAGGAATCGCTGATGCAGGGGCTGGCCACGGTGAAGGCTGGCAGCACCCTGCTGGAGCTTGCTGGCGCCGTGCAGGACCACGTTGAGGCCCATGGCTTCGCCGTGGTGGAGGACTACACCGGCCATGGCGTGGGCCGCAACCTCCACGAGGAGCCCTCGGTGTTTAACTACCGCACCCGCGACCTGCCCAACATGACCCTGCGGCCGGGCATGACCCTAGCGGTGGAGCCGATCCTCAACGCCGGCAGCAAGGCCTGCCGCACCCTCAAGGACCGCTGGACCGTGGTGACCATGGATGGCAGCCTCTCGGCCCAGTGGGAGCACACGATCGTGGTGGGCAGTGACGGCTGCGAGATCCTCACCGACCGGGATTTCTGAGCCTCTGCCGCGGCGGCTCAGGGGGTGGCCCGGGTGGTGAGGCGGTAGTAGCTCCAGCGGCTGAAGCACACCAGGGGCATCAGCAGATAAGTGAGCGGATTGGGCGTCACGATCACCAGGCCGCAGTTCCAGTCCAGGGCCTGGCGCATCACCTGCACCGCCACCCAGTCGGCGTCCATCAGACCGATCGGGTTGAGGGAAGAGCGGAATGGGCCCAGCACCAGCCGGCGCAGCCGCAGGGGGCCGCCGGCCCCTCGAGCCAGATCGAGGGAGCGCAGGCTCAACAGCTCACCGCCAAGCCGCTTGCTGATCTCATAGAGCGGGCTGACCGCGGGCTGAATCTCCGCTTCCGAGGTGTTGAGCCACAGCTCCGGCCGGGGGCGCTCCGGGGTCGGGGGCCGGCGCCGGGCCACTGCGGCATAAAGCTCCAGCAGGCGCCAGCCGCTGAGGGCATTCACCTCCAGGGAGAGCCTCACCGCCTCGGCATCCCGGGCGCCGTGAAGGTTCACGCCGTGGTTGAGCACCAGCACGTCCACCTCCTCGAGCAGCGCGGCCAGATCGTCTTCCCGACCCACCTGCCAGCGCACCTGCCGCAGGGGAAGGGGTTGGCCGGCGCCGTCCACCAGCTCAAGCGGCTCCTCGCCGCTGGTGAGGGCGATCAGCCGGGCACCGCGGCCGTGCCACTGCCGCAGCAGGGCCCGGCCCAGGCTGCCGGAGGCGCCGCTGATGGCAACACAGGGCGCGGCGTGTGGCGCAGAGTCCGGTTTGGCGGTCAGGGGCGGGGTCGCCGTCATGGCTGCCGGAGGGATGAAGGGGGCGTACGGCGCATCGGCGGCAGGCAATGGGTCCGTGCTGAACCATGGGCAGGGGCCCGCCTGGTCAGCATGGTCGGGCCATGGCGTGTCGCTGCCTAGATTGGCCGACATCCATGGATCCCCCGAGGTTCCCATGCCCACACCGCTGCTGATCGGCTCCTGCGAACCCTTCAGTGGCAAGTCGGCGGTGGTGCTCGGCCTGGGGCGGGTGCTGGCCCGGGAAGGGGTGCCGATTGTGTTCGGCAAACCCCTCGCCGGCAGTGCCAGCGGCTTCCCGATCGATCCGGAGGTGCAGTTTGTGGGTCGCACCCTCGGCCTGCCCGACGACCAGCTGCTCCCCTCCCTGGGGGTGCTGGAGGTGGCTTCCGCCCAGGCTCGGCTGCTGAGCGGCAACCTGGAGGCCACCGAGGCACTGGCCGGCCTGCGGGAGCGGATCGCCGCCGAGACCGAACGGCTGGTGCTGCTGGAGGGTCCCGGCACCCTCAATGAGGGGCTGTTGTTCGGGCTCTCGCTGGTGCAGCTGGCCCGGGGCCTGGCCGCGCCGGTGGTGCTGGTGCACCGCTGGAACGACAGCCGCAGCGTCGAACCCCTGCTGGAGGCCCGTCAGCAGCTGGGCGATCTCCTGGCCGGCGTGGTGCTCAATGGGGTGGAACCGGAGGGCCTCCCCGCTCTGCGGGCCGAGGTGGAGCCGGCCCTGGAGCGGCTCGGCCTGCCGGTGCTTGGGGTGATGCCGCGCAGCCCCCTGCTGCGCAGTGTGACCGTGGAGGAGCTGGCCCGTCGCCTCGATGCCCGGGTGCTCTGCTGCCAGGAGCGGCTCGATCTGCTGGTGGAAACCCTCTCGATCGGGGCGATGAATGTGAACTCGGCGATGGAGTTCTTCCGTCGCCGCCGCAACATGGCGGTGGTGACCGGCGCCGATCGCACCGACATCCAGCTGGCGGCCCTGGAGGCCTCCACCCAGTGCCTGATCCTCACGGGAGTGGGGGAGCCTCTCCCCCAGCTGCTCAGCCGCGCCGAGGAGCTTGAGGTGCCCGTGCTCAAGGTCGAGCACGACACCCTCACCACCGTGGAGACGATTGAGGCGGCCTTCGGCCACGTGAACCTCCATGAAGCCGTGAAGGCCGGCTTTGCCATTCGTCTGGTGGAGGAGCACTGCCGCTTCGGCCGGCTGCTGGAGCGGCTGCGGTTACCGGTGCGGGCCTGAGCCCGCCCCGCCCGCCGCTGCTAGGTTCAAGCCGAAGCATGCGGGCAACGGGTGACCCGGTCTCTCGACCTACCGGCCCTCGACCGGATCGATACCCTGGCTCAGGAGCTGGCGATGCTCCAGGACCGCGGCCAACGCCGCATCGCCATCCTCGGCAGCCGCCATGTGCCGGTGGTGTCCATCCATCTTGTGGAGCTGGTGGCCCGCTCCCTGGCCCATGAGGGCCACAGCCTGATCACCTCCGGTGCCCAGGGGGTGAACTCCGCCGTGATCCGCAGCGTGCTGGAGGTGGACCCCAGCCGTCTCACGGTGCTCCTGCCCCAAAGCCTGGAGCGGCAGCCGGTTGAATCCCGCGACCAGCTCGAGCGGGTGCTGCATCTGGTGCAGAAGCCGGAGCACGATGAACTTCCCCTGCCGATGGCCAGCAGCCTCTGCAACCAGGAGATCATCAGCCGCTGCGATCAGCTGATCTGCTACGCCTTCCACGACAGCGAAACCCTGCTCGCCAGCTGCCGCACCGCCGAGGACATGGGCAAGGTGGTGAGCCTGATGTTCTTCGATTGAGGCGGAGCGGCGGATCAGCCGGCGCTCTCGGGATCGCGCGGCAGCACCTGCAGCCGAGTGCCCTCGCGCCCCATCACCGTCACGGCGCTGCCGTTTCCGAGCGGGTGGGACGGATCGAGGTTGCGGGCCGCCCAGCTCTGGCCCTGCCAGCGCACCCGCCCTTCACCGCGTCCATCGAAGGGGGCGATCACCTCGGCCAGCTCCGCGCCGGCGGCCGGCGGGATGGCCCGTTCGCCGTGGCGGCGGGACCAGCGCCGCACCAGGGTGTAGGCCACCCCCACCAGGGCGGCGAAGAGCAACAGCTGCGGGGCCGCCGCCAGCTGGGGCAGGGCGCTGGTCAGCAGCACCAGCAGCAGGGCGGCCAGGCCGCCCACCAGCAGCAGGCCGTCGCTGTCGAGGCCCAGCAGCACCACCGTGAGCAGCAGGGCACCGAGGCCGAGCCAGAGCATGGGGAGGGGGGGCATCCGAACGGGCCGCGGCGGTGGATTGGCTCCATCCTGCCTACGCTCAGCCCAGTGGTGCAGCCGCGATGGAAGGCCTGTTCATTCCCGTGCTGATTGCCCTGGGGGCGCTGGGCATCAGCGGTGTGAAGGTCACCAGCAGCAGCCGCTCGATGCTGGTGGAGCGCCTCGGTAAGTACAACCGCCAGCTAACGCCGGGCCTCTCGCTGGTGATCCCGGGCCTGGAGCGGGTGGTGAGCCATGAATCGCTCAAGGAGCGGGTGCTCGACATCCCGCCGCAGCAGTGCATCACCCGCGACAACGTGTCGATTGAAGTGGACGCGGTGGTGTACTGGCAGCTGCTGGAGCACGCCAGGGCTTATTACGCCGTCGACAACCTGCAGGCGGCGATGGTGAACCTGGTGCTCACCCAGATCCGCGCCGAGATGGGCAAGCTCGATCTCGACCAGACCTTCACCACCCGCAGTGAGGTGAACGAGGTGCTGCTCAAGGAGCTCGATCAGGCCACCGATCCCTGGGGCGTGAAGGTGACCCGGGTGGAGCTGCGCGACATCAAGCCCACCCAGGGGGTGCAGCAGGCGATGGAGCAGCAGATGACCGCCGAACGGGAGAAGCGGGCGGCGATTTTGCGCTCGGAAGGGGAGAAGGAATCGCAGGTGAATGCGGCACGGGGCCGGGCCGAAGCCCTGGTGCTCGATGCCAGGGCCAAGCAGGAGGCCCTGCTGCTGGAGGCCGATGCCCAGGCCAAGCAGCAGCTGTTGCTGGCCCAGGCGCGGGCCGCCTCCGCCAAGGAGCTGGCGGCCGTGATCGAGGCCCATCCGGCGGCTGCCGAAGGCCTGCGGCTGCTCCTGGCCAAGGACTGGATGACCATGGGCGAGAAGCTCGGCAACGCTCCTGCCGGCAGCGTGCTGATGGTGGATCCCCAGAGTCCGGCCGGGCTGCTGGCGGCGCTGAAGGGGCTTCAGGAGAAGGGCTGAGGCTCCCTTCAGCTCGCCAGCACGCCGCGCAGACCTTCGCTGTAAAGGAGGGCGGTGCAGAGGATGGCCCCGGCCCAGCAGAGGCTGCGAAGGGGGGGGAGGTTGGCCAGATAGGCGCCGATGTAGCCGAGCCGCAGGGCCGGGTGCAGCCAGGCCGCCGCGATCGCCAGGGCGGTTGGGGCGGCGCCGGCGTGGGCCGCGAAGAGGGCCAGCAGGCAGGCCGGGGCGTGGAGGCTGAAGGCCTCGAAACAGTTCTGGTGGGCCCAGTTGGCGCGCTTGCCCCAGGCGGGCAGCCGCTCGAACATCGCCCGGGGGGCCGCCAGATCGGCCGGGGTGAAATCGGCCTTGGAGCGGGCCGCGGCCAGGGGGAAGAGGCTGGCGATCA
Source organism: Cyanobium sp. (assembly GCA_044370835.1). Classification (GTDB taxonomy): domain Bacteria; phylum Cyanobacteriota; class Cyanobacteriia; order PCC-6307; family Cyanobiaceae; genus Cyanobium. The sequence continues at coordinate 124,778 of JBILUS010000003.1, forward strand.
CCACGGCGCCGGCCAGCACCAGCGACCAGGCGAAGGGGGCGCCGGCATGAAGGGACGCGGATGCATCGCTGGTTCCCGTGGCACCGGCCTCCACCGCTAGCGGAATCGCGGCGAGCAGCGCGGGAAGGGGGTATGGAACGGGCATGGCAGGAGGGGGGCGGACACCCTTTCTAGGTTGTGGCGGTTGGGCATGGCCCAGCCTCAGCCCCCCTGCCCTCGCGGCGAGTTCTTGCCGGAGCCCTCGATCTTCTCGCCTGGTGTCCGCGGCACTCATCCGTCTTCCGGGCCCAATTGGGCTGTCGGAACACGCTGGTGCCAAAGGCTTACCCCAGGGTCACCACCCCTTCGAACTGGGTGAACGCCGAATCGGTGCTGGCCAGCACGAGGTCTTCAGACCTGGCCTGGGCCGCCAGCAGACGATCAAAAGGATCTCGGTGCGCCACGGCCCACAGGCCGGCTTGCCGGGCCACGGCACCGCTGATCGGCAGATCCACCGCCGCCAGACGGTGCAGGGCCATGGCGTAGTTGTCGACAACGGATCGGGCGTGCTGCAGTTTTCCCAACCTCCACTTCGTGGCGATCTCCCAGGCGGAGGCGGCGCTGACAATGAGCGTGTTGTTGCTGTCTTCCAGGGCGTTGTGCAACTCAGGGGAGAGCTTCTGGGGTTCCAGCAGGGCCCAGAGCAACACGTGGGTGTCGAGCAGCAGTTTCATCAGCCCCAGCGCTCCAGTTCGTCGTCGGGCAGGGGATCGAAGAACGCCTCATCCACCCTTCCCTGCAGGAAGCCAAGCTGCCGGCGCGGGCTGGGATCCAGGGGCACCAGCTGGGCGATCGGTTTGCCATGGCGAGACAGCACGATGCTCTCGCCGGCGGCGACCCTGGCAAGCAGGGCCGATAGATGCGTCTTCGCCTCCTGAACATTGACGCAACGCGGAGCGGTCGGGCCCGCAGGGCCCGATGAGGGGGCACCCTGAACAACGGACATAACCTGGTCTGGTCAGTCAGGTCAGACTAGCGGAGCAGGGCTTGGGATTGGGCTGGCAATCGCGCCATGAAGTTCCGTTCTGCCGCTCCGGGTCGGTCAGGGCCGGCTGGACCTGGTCTGGTCTAGTTTGTTGAGGGTTTTCTAGGGCGTGCGCCATGGCAACTGCAGCTGCAGCGGGCGAGTCTGGTCGTCGCACGGTCAACATGCTTGAGGCCAAGACCCACCTCTCGCGCCTGGTGGAGGCGATCGAAACCGGTGCGGCAACCGAGGTGGTGATCGCCCGCAACGGCAGGCCGGTGGCGCGGCTTACCGCCCTGCCGGGACCGGAGCGGCCTCGGCGTTTGGGGGTGGCCCGTGGTCAGTTCACGGTTCCGGACTCGATCGATGCCGCCAATCCGCTGATCGCCGAACTGTTTGAGCAGGCCTGATGCGGCTTTTGCTCGACACCCACGCCTTTCTCTGGGCAATCAGCGATGAACCACGGCTGGGCCCGCGGTGTCGTGACCTGATCACCACCGAGGCCAGCAGCGTGCTGATCAGTCATGTGTCGCTCTGGGAGATCGCCATCAAGCACGCCCTGGCCCGCAGCGACATGCCGCTCTCGGCCGCCCAGGCGATTCCGTGGGCTCAGGAGTGCGGCTTTGGGCTCCTCCAGCTTGATCTTCCCCACCTGCTGACGCTCGAGCAGCTGCCCTTCCATCACCGCGATCCGTTTGACCGCCTGCTCGTGGCCCAGTCGATCAGTGAATCGCTGCTGCTGGTGAGCGCCGATGCAGCGTTTGTTGCCTATGGCTGCCCGCTGCAGGATGCGCGCCGCTGAGGCGGTACCAGCTCGAGTTGCCGGTGGCCCTGCTCCCTAACCTGTCGCCAAAGCAGATCCTGAGCTCCGCTGGATTCAACGCTTCGACAATTTCCAGCCTGCCCTGCTGGTGCTGGAGCGCGGCGTGCAGCTGGCCCTGGTGCGTGAGCTGAGCGAGCTGGAGCAGCAGGGCCTGATTCAGGGCTTTGCATTCACCCATGAGCTGGCCTGGAACCTGCTGAAGGACTATCCGCAACACCAAGGAATTCAGTGCATCACCGCTTCCCGGGATGCCACCCGGCTGGCCTTTCGGGATGGCTTGATCACAGGCGGCGAAACCTGGATGGCGATGATCAGGGCCCGCAAGCAGTCGTCTCATACCGACAGTCTTGAGCAAGCCCAGGCGATTGCTCACGCCGTGATTTATCGCTTCACGCCTGCCTTCTGCACCCTGCGCGATCGTTTTGCCGCTCTGCGTGATGAGGCCCTGTGCGATGAGGCCCAGCCATGACCAGGCCCAGCCATGACCAGTGATGACTAGGCCTAGAACCTCTCGCCTACCCGCCGCCACCATTCGGCCTCAGTGAGCAGGCCATGGCGGCCTTTCAGGAGGTGCTGGCCGCCTATCCCGAGCTGGAGGAAGCCATCCTCTACGGGTCTAGGGCGCTGGACCGCCACCGCCCGGCCTCCGATATCGATCTCATCCTGGTGGGCCTCGCACTCACCTCCGCGACCCTGGCCCGGATCGATGCCGATCTCGATGATCTACTCCTGCCCAGGCTCGTTGATCTCTCCAGCCTGAGCGCGATCAGCCATCCAGCGCTGCTGGAGCACATTGAGCGTGTGGGCAAGGTGCTGTACCAACGCCATCCGGGCGGGCTGGTGGAAGCTGCCACCTAGCATCGGGTCTGGGCCGCACCCCCGGCGTCCAACTCCCTGCGCCCTCTGCCGACGCGCCATGAGCACCTTTTCCTTCGATGTGGTGAGCGATTTCGATCGCCAGGAGCTGGTCAACACCCTCGATCAGGTGCGCCGCGATGTGGGTCAGCGCTACGACCTCAAGGATTCGGCCACCGAGATCGAACTGGAGGAGGGCAGCCTCACGATCACCACGGCCAGCGACATGACCCTCGATGCGGTGGTCGATGTGCTGCGCCAGAAGGCCACCAAGCGGGATCTTTCGCTGAAGATCTTTGATTTCCAGCCCCCCGAAACGGTGGGTGGCAACAAGGTGAAGCAGCAGGTGTTGCTGCGCAAGGGTCTCAGCCAGGAGCTGGCCAAGCAGCTCTCCAAGACCGTGCGCGACGAACTCAAGAAGGTGACGGTGGCGATCCAGGGGGACAGCCTGCGCATCACCGGCAAGAGCAAGGACGACCTGCAGCAGGCGATCCAGCTGCTCAAGGCCCAGGACGTGGAGCTGCCGCTGCAGTTCGAGAACTACCGCTGAGCTCCGGCGCCGCCCGTTCCGGGGAGCCAGCGATGCCCCGTTCTGCCTCCACCTGGCCGCTGCCCATCGCTGGCGATGGCTGGCGGTTCTGGATCGACCGGGGCGGCACCTTCACCGATCTGGTGGGCCGGGCGCCGGATGGTGCCCTGGTGGTGCGCAAGGTGCTCTCGGAGCGAGGGACGTCGGTTGGTGAGGGTGCCGCCGAAGGTGGTGCAGACCCCGCCGTGGCCGCCATCCGCGAGGTGCTGGGCCTGGCGGCAGGTCAGCCCCTTCCCGAAGGGCTGGTGGCGGAGGTGCGTCTCGGCACCACCGTGGCCACCAATGCCCTGCTGGAGCGGCGGGTGGAGCCGGTGCTGCTGCTGGTGAACCGCGGTTTTGCCGATCTGGCCGCCATCGGTGCGCAGCACCGGCCCGACATCTTCGCCTTGCAGGTGGAGCGCCCACCCCTGCTCCCCTACCGCGTGCTGGAGGTGCCCGGGCGCCTGGCGGCTGATGGCGGCGACGTGGAACCCTTCCACCGCGATCCCGAGCTGGAGCTCCAGTTGCGGCAGGCCCGGGCCGAAGGGCTGCGCAGCTGCGCCGTTGCCCTGCTCCACGCCGTGGCCGATCCCGCCCACGAGCTGGCTCTGGGGGCTTGGCTCGAGGAGCTGGGCTTCGCGCCGGTGTTGCTGTCTCACCAGGTGGGTGGCCTGCCCCGCCTCTTGCCGCGTCTGCACACCACCCTGGTGGAGGCGGCCGTGCGGCCCGTGCTGCAGGCCTACCTCGCCACTGTGCGGCAGGCCCTGGGGCCGGCCACCAGGCTGCGGGTGATGACCTCCGCCGGGGTGCTGCAGCCCCCCGATCAGCTGCTCGCCAAGGACACGGTGCTCTCAGGACCCGCCGGGGGCCTGGGGGGCGCCGTGGCGGCCGCCCGTGCCGCCGGCCTGGCGGAGGGCCCGATCCTCGGCTTCGACATGGGTGGCACCTCCACCGATGTGTTCCATCTGGAGGCAGGCGCTGGCTTCGAGCTCAGCCCCGAAACCGCCGTGGCCGGTCTGCGCCTGCAGGCCCCCACCCTGCCGATCCACACGGTGGCGGCCGGTGGGGGATCGGTGGTGCGGCTGGAGGGGGGGCGCTTGCAGGTGGGTCCTGAATCGGCCGGAGCGCTTCCAGGGCCGGCCTGTTACCGCCGCGGCGGGCCGCTCACCATCACCGATGCCAACCTGCTGCTGGGGCGTCTGCCGGAGGGGGCCCTGCCGCCGGTGTTCGGGCCCGGCGGGGACCAGCCCCCCGATGCCGCCATCGTGCGGCGATCCTTCGAGGCGCTGGCCGCCGAGCTGGTTCAGGGGTCTGCTGGCCCATCGGTGGCGACTGAGGCGGTGGAGGCCTTGATGGATTCGCCATCGGTTCTCACCCCCGAGGCCCTCGCCCAGGGCGCCCGCAGCATCGCTCACGAACGGATGGCCGACGCGATCCGGCGGATCTCGATCCAGCGGGGCCACGACATCCGCGAAGCGGTGCTGGTGAGCTATGGCGGCGCCGGCGGCCAGCACGCCTGCGCCCTGGCCGAGCGGCTCGGCCTGGCCCGGGTGCTGCTCCATCCCCTGGCCGGGGTGCTCTCGGCCTACGGCATCGGGCTCTCGCGCCAGGAGGCGCTGCGCAGCGCGGCGGTGCAGCGGCCTCTGGAACCGACCCTCCTCGGGGAGCTGCGAAGGCATCGCGATGCCCTGCTGGCCGAGGCGAGCCAGGCCTTGCGGGATGCCGGAGACCTTCCGGGCGACCTCACCGCGGCGCGCATCAGCCTGGAACTGCGGCCCGCCGGCGGAGAACGGGGTCTGGAGCTGCCCTGGGGCGACGCGAACAGCATCGATGATCTGTGCACCGCCTTTGAAGCGCGCCATCGCCAGCGCTTCGGCTACGTGGTGGAGGGCGAGGCGCTGGTGGTGGAGCGGCTGCAGGTGCTGTTGCCGGCTGGGGGTGGTGGGGCGGCGGAGGGACCCGGTTCGGGGGGAGCCGCTGCGGGGGCGGCGACAGCGCTGCGGCTGAAGCCCTCCCGCTCGGTACCCCTCTGCCTCCCGGCTGGGGATGCCGACCCAGGCGCGGCGGGCGATCTGGCCTGGTGCCAGGTGCCCTGCTGGCGGCGGGAGGAGCTGTGGCCCGGTCGTCGCTTGGTGGGTCCCGCCGTGGTGCTGGAGGCCACGGGCACCACCGTGCTGGAGCCGGGCTGGGGCGGCCGGGTGCTGGCCGATGGAGCGCTGCTGCTGGAGCCGCTGGCCCCGGGGAGATCGGGCCCCGGCAGCCTGGTCGCCGGTTCAGCGTCCCGGGATTTCGGAGGCCTCACCGTTCCAGCCAGCGCTAGCGATCCGGTACGGCTTGAGCTGTACAACCACCGTTTCTCGGCCATTGCCGAGCAGATGGGGGTGCGGCTCCAGCAGAGCAGCCGTTCGGTGAACATCCGCGAGCGGCTCGATTTTTCCTGCGCCCTCTTCGATGGGGCTGGCCAGCTGGTGGCCAATGCGCCCCACATCCCCGTGCACCTCGGCTCGATGGGCGAGAGCGTGGCGGCGTTGCTGGCCGCGATCGCCCGGGGTGAGCGCCCCCCCCTGCAGCCCGGCGACGCCATCGCCTCGAACGATCCCTACGCCGGCGGCACCCATCTGCCCGACATCACCCTGATCTCGCCGGTGTTCGCGCCACAGGCCATGGTCCCCCCTGCGCCAGGAGGTGCTGAGGGCTCTGCCAGGACCACGGCTTCAGCCGGCTTGGATCCCGGCAGCGAGACCGCGGCTTTAACCCCCCTCTTCTATGTCGCCTGCCGGGGGCACCACGCCGATGTGGGTGGCATCACGCCCGGTTCGATGCCGCCCTTCAGCCGCTCGATCCTGGAGGAGGGCCTGCGGCTCGACAACGTGCCCCTGATTCAGGATGGCCGCCTTGATCTCGAGGCATGGCGGCAGCGGCTGGGCGAAGGCCCCCATCCGGTGCGCGATCCCGAGCGGTTGCTGGCCGATCTGCAGGCCCAGGTGGCCGCCAACCGGCTGGGCGAAGCGGAGCTCCATCGCCTGATCGGCCAGCGTGGCATTAAGGACGTGGTGAACGCGATGGCGGATGTCCAGCGCAATGCCGCCGAAGCCGTGCGATCGGTGATCGATCGGCTCCGCCCCGGTCGCCATGCCGTGGTGCTCGACGACGGCTCGCGCATCGTGGTGGCGGTCGAGCCCGATCCCGCCCGCCGCCGGGTCACGGTGGATTTCAGCGGCACCTCTCCCCAGCAGGACGGCAACCTCAACGCCCCGCTGGCGATCACCAAGGCGGTGGTGCTGTACGTGTTCCGGGTGCTGGTGGCCCGGCCGATCCCGCTCAATGCCGGCTGCTTCGAACCGATCGACCTGGTGGTGCCGCCCGGCTCCCTGCTGCATCCCTCCTTCCCGGCGGCGGTGGTGGGCGGCAATGTGGAGACCTCGCAGGCGGTGGCGAATGCCCTGTTCGGCGCCCTGGGCGTCCTGGCGGCGGGGCAGGGCACGATGAACAACCTCAGCTTCGGCAACGACCGCTGCCAGTACTACGAAACCGTGGCCGGCGGCAGCGGCGCCGGCGTGCATCCCGATGGAACCGGTTTCGCGGGCTGCGATGCGGTGCAGAGCCACATGACCAATTCGCGGCTCACCGATCCGGAGACCCTCGAGGCCCGCTTCCCGGTGCGGCTGGAGCGCTTCGCAAGGCGCCGCGGCAGCGGTGGATCCGGGCGCTGGCGGGGAGGTGATGGGGTGGTGCGGCAGCTGCGGGCCCTGGAGCCGCTCACCCTGGCGATCCTTTCGGGCTCGCGCCGGGTGCCCCCGTTCGGCCTGGTCGGCGGCGGCGATGGCCAGTGCGGGCGCAATGCGGTGCTGCGGGCTGATGGGCGCTGCGAAGAGCTGGGCGGTTCGGCCCAGGTGGCGATGGAGCCGGGCGATGTCTTTGTCCTGGAGACCCCCGGGGGCGGCGGCTGGGGGGTGGATCCGGCGGCCTCGGGCTGCGGGGGGGAAGGCCAGAGCGATGGGGTTGCCGGCGATGCCGCCCATGCCGCCAGCAGGAACGGGTCGGTTGAGGATCAAGCCTTCGCGTCGCCAGAGGCGCCGCCTTGATGCCGATGCGTTGTTCACCCACGGTTCGGCTTCGGCTGGCGGGTCTGCTGCTGCTGGCGGTGGCCCAGGGTCCCTCCACGCCCGTGGCCGCGGCCTCCCTGGCTCCCGGCCCGCTGCCCCCCTCAGCCCTGCCGGCGGCAGCCCCTCGATGGGCGCTCGCCCCTCCCGCTCCCGTCCGCCACGCCCCCACCCTCAACGAACTCCAGGAGGCGGGCCAGCGCTTCCAGCCGCTCTGGTCGGCGCGGGGGATGGTGGCCAGCCAGGAGGTGCGGGCTTCGGCGGCCGGGGCGGCGATCCTGCGGCAGGGCGGCAATGCGGTGGATGGGGCCGTGGCCACGGCCTTCGCCCTGGCGGTGACTCTGCCCCAGGCGGGCAATCTGGGCGGAGGGGGCTTCCTGCTGCTCTGGCTGCCGGGCGAGTCGCCGGCCCGCGCCAGGGGCTGTGTGGGGGCAGTACCAGCGGGGCAGCCCCTGGGTGGGACCCGATCAGCGGCCGGCCCCGGAGCGGTTCCTGTCGCCAGAGCGGGATCGCCGTTCAGCGCCGGCCCCGAACTCCGGCAGGGGAAGGGCTACGCCGTGGCCGTGAACTTCCGCGAGACCGCCCCCGCCGCCGCCCGAACCGATCTCTTCCTGCGGGCCGATGGCAGCGTCGATCGGCAGCGGGCCACCCGCAGCCTTGAGAGCACGGCGGTGCCCGGCAGCGTGGCGGGATTGCTGCTGGCCCAGCGCTGCTATGGCCGGCTGCCTCTGCACACCGTGATGGCCCCGGCGATCGCCCTGGCCGAGCGGGGTGTTCCGGTGGACCGGGAACTGGCCGATTCCCTCGCCGCCGGCCTGCCCCTGCTGGCGGCCGATCCCACCTCCCGGGCGCTGTATCTGAGGCCGGCGGGGCGGAGCACCGGGCCTGACGCCCCACTGCGTCCCCCGGGATCTCCCGGTGCGGCCGGCCTTGGTCGCGCAGCGCCTCCCCCTGCAACTCCTGGATTGCCTGCCCCGGCCCAACCCCCCGCCACCGCTGAGCCCCCCGGCCCCGGTTCAGGCCCACCCGCTCTGCGGGCCCTGCAGCCCGGCGAAATCCTCCGCCAGCCGGAGCTCGCCGCCACCCTGCGCCGCATCGCTCGCCAGGGGGAGGCCGGGTTCTATCGGGGGCCGGTGGCCGCCGCCCTGGTGGAGCTGATGCGCCAGCGGGGCGGCCTGATCCGCAGCGCCGATCTCGCCGCCTACCGGGCCGAGTTGGTGCGGCCCCTGGCTGGGCGTTTCGCCGGCCATCCGCTGCTGGCGATGCCGCCCCCCGGTGGTGGCCTCACCCTGCTGCAGCTGCTGGGGCTTGTCGATCCCGCCGCTCTGGCCGCCAGCGGCGCCGGCAGTGCCGCCACGCTGCACCAGCTCACCGAGGCGATGAACCTGGCCTACCGCGATCGCAACGCCTGGCTCGGCGATCCGGCCTCGATGCCCTCCCCACCGCCCGATCTGCTCGATTCCGCCTATCTCGCCCAGCTGCGCCAAAGCATCGATCGGCGCCGCCACCGCCCGGCCGCGGCGATCGCTGCCCCGCCGCCGCCGCGGCGCGAGAGCGTGAACACCACCCACCTCTCAGTGGCGGATCGCGAGGGCGGCCTGGTGGCCCTCACCACCACCCTCAACTTCGCCTACGGCAACGGGGTGACCGTGCCGGGCGCCGGCTTCCTGCTGAACAACGAGATGGACGACTTCACCGCCGCCCCGGGCAGCCCCAACAGCTTCGGCCTGGTGCAGGGCGAGGCCAATGCGATCACGCCCGGCCGGCGGCCACTCAGTTCGATGGCCCCCACCTTGGTGTTCCGCCCCGATGGCACCCCCTGGTTGGCGACCGGGAGCCCCGGCGGCAGCCGCATCATCACCACCGTGGCCCAGGTGTTGCTGCAGCGGATTCTCTGGGGCGCCAACCTGGCCACCGCCGTGGCGGCCCCCCGCATCCACAGCCAGCTCTGGCCCGACCGGCTGTCGCTGGAGGAGGGCTTCTCCCCCGATACCCGGGTGCTGCTCCAAGGGATGGGCCACAGCCTCCAGCGGAGCGCGGCGATGGGGGCAGCCAACAGCGTGGAGGTGCTGGCGCCGTTGGGCAGCGGCAGCCTGGGGGTGGTGGATCCGCGCCGGGGCCGCACGCTGGCGGTGGGGGAGTAAGGGCAGGGGCTCAAGACCGGCCCTTGGGCGGCGCTATCGACGGTTCGACCGTGAAGCTTTCGGCATTGATCACCTTCACCTCCAGGCGGTGGTTGAACAGCAGAGAGCGGGCGCGCGCCTCCAGCTGGCTCACGGGCGGCAGGACCCCGTTGCCGGCCATCAGCACCTTCACCGTGCCATCAGCGGTTTCGGCATCCACCGACACCAGCCTGTAGCCGGAATCCTGCAGCCATTCACGGGTCAGGGCGGTGGTGCGAACGGCGACCTTGCTGGCCACGATCAGGCGATGACTGGTGATCGCCAGGGGGATGCTGATCAGCAGCAGGCAGGCGGTGGCCAGCACCAGCGCCCGACGCCGCGCCCGCGGGTTGAAGGGCGCCAGGGCTGCGCGGCGGAAGCCCATCAGCACGAACACCAGCGCGCCGGTGATCAGGATCGCCACGTGGTTGGTGATGAACAACAGCAGGCTGCCCGTGGCGAGGGTGGCTTCACCGAAGGCCAGCAGGATGCCCACATTGGCCAGCGGCGGCACCAGCGACACGGCGATCGCCACCCCCGGCAGGGTGTCGGACACATCGCGGCGGGAGAGGGCGAAGGCACCAGCCACCCCGGTGGCCAGGGCCGCCATCAGATCCAGCAGGTGCGGCGCGGTGCGATTCATGATCTGCTGAATCTCGCGGGGATGCAGCAGCTGAGCCACCGGCAGGGTGAGCAGGAAGCCCACGATCACCGCCATCGCGATCCCGGCGAGGCTCACGAGCAGGGTGTTGATGATGCCGTCGCGATCGCCGAGGCTGATGCTGAAGGCCATCCCCATGATCGGCAGCATCAAGGGGGCCACGATCATCGCGCCGATCACCACGGCCAGGGAATCGCTCAGCAGCCCCAAGGTGGCGATGGCGGAGGCGAGCAGCAGCAGGATGGCGAACTTCAGAAACCTCGGTCCTGGCCTGCCGCGCTCGAAGGTCAGGGTGTTGCTGACGCGATCGACCTCCGCCGTGGTCAAGGGGCCGCCGTGCAGGGTCTCAGCCAGGGTTGCTGCCATCGTTTCGAAGGAGGGCAATGGGGGCCGTGGCGGCTGTTTGGGGCCATTCCCGGCAGGGCCCGATCCAGCCAGCTTTCCTTCAGGCCTGGGTGCCCGGCGCCGGTGCTGTGAGCATGTTCACCGCCGAGAAGGCCAGGCCGATGCCGAACATGGTGCCGATCGCCCAGGTGCCGCTCAGGGGCCATTCGGCGATCAGCAGACCGCCCAGCACCGCGGTCACGATGCCATCGAGCAGCACCAGGCCCCGGGCCTGACCCTTGCCCGCGGCGGCCGCCGCCAGTTCCATCACCCCCTCGATCGCCAGCAGGAAACCGAGGAACAGGGTGAGGCTGAGGGTGCTCTGGATCGGGAAGGCCAGCAGGCTGATGCCCCCCAGCAGGTAGAGCAGGGCGGAGAGGCCGCGGAACACCTTGCCGCGGTTGTCCGAGGCGCCGGTGAGCCGCAGCAGCTGGGAGATGCCGGCGGCGATCGCCACACCGCCCAGGGCGATCGTGAGCAGGGTGGAGGACACGAAGGGCAGGGCGATCGCCAGAAGGGCCGCCACCAGCAGCAGGGCGGCGGTGATCCAGCGGAGGGTGGGGGAAGTCGGAGCGGTCACGGAAGAACGGACAGACACGGTCGGCCCCTCACGCTGGCCGCCAGGCCGTTGCCGCGGGGGCAGGGAACGACCCCGCTGTAGCAATCCCTCACACGGCCCGCCAGCCGCTGTGGTGGCTTCACAGCCCATGCAACAGCGCCATCTCGGCGGCGGCCCGGAACACCAGCCCATGCCGCTCCACCAAAGGGTTGAGGTCGTCGTAGCCGCCGCCGATCACGGTGGCCACTGGAATGCGTTGCCGCAGGCAGGCCTCCAGCACCAGCCGGTCGCGCTTCAGGAGGCCGAGGTCGCTGAGGCAGAGCCGTCCCAGGCGATCGCCGCGGTGGGGATCCACGCCGGCGTTGTAGAGCACCAGATCGGGCTGCACCTGCTCGATGAGATCGGGCAGCACGGCACCGATGGCGCGCAGATAGTCGTCGTCCTCCAGGCCATCGGCGAGGGGAAGGTCGAGGTCGCTGCATTGCTTGCGCAGCGGGAAGTTGGAGGCGGCGTGGGCCGAGAAGGTGAACACCCGCGGATCGCCGGCGAAGATCGCGGCGGTGCCGTCGCCTTGGTGCACGTCGAGGTCCACCACCAGCAGCTGGCGCACCAGGCCTTCGGCCAGCAGCACCCGGGCGGCGATGGCCACATCGTTGAAGATGCAGAAGCCGCTGCCGTAGTTGGGGAAGGCATGGTGGGTGCCGCCGGCGAGGTGGCAGGCCAGGCCGTGCTGCAGCGCCAAACGGGCCGTGAGCACGGTGCCGCCCACCGCCAGCCAGCTGCGCCGCACCAGGGGCGTGGTGGCCGGCAGGCCGATGCGGCGTTCCTCGGCCGTCGTGAGCTCACCCCGGGCAAAGGCCTGGTGGTAGGCGCGCCCATGCACCAACTCCAGCCAGCGGCGCGGCACCGGCAGGGGCTGGTGCACCTGCTCCGGCCGCAGCAGATCCAGCCGCGAGAGGTGCTCCGTCAGCAGCCGGAACTTGGCCATCGGGAAGCGGTGGCTGCTGGGCAGCGGCGCCGAATAGGCCGGGTGGTAGACGAGCGGTGGGCGCACGGTGGCAACGCTAGGGCTGCTGGGCCTGGCGGGTGCCGTGCCCCGGCCAGGGGGGCTGGCGGCAATCCTTGGCGGTGGGCTTGGCCGCAGTGGTTCGCACTTCGCTGTTTGCCGGTTGTGGTTGCGTTAAATGCTGGCTCCGATCGAAGTTTTTGCTCGGAACTCCGGCGGATTTTGAAAGAACAAAGCAGCGCTCGATCCAAGGCTGGACTTGGAGTTTTGCTTGGTCTCTGGCTTGGGTTCGCTGGGCCACGGCGGCCAGAGCGGGCCGTTGGCAGGTCCCATTTCGATGTTTAGAGTTGGGCCAATCTTGATCGGATTCGCCTGCTTCGATGATCCGCAACCTCCGCTTCTCCGCCCTCACCATCGCCCTTGCCCTGGCCCTTGCCCCCGGGGCCGGCCTCGCGGCATCGAAGCCCGCCACCTCCAAGGCCACCGCCGCCACCACCAGCGTGAACACGCGCCTGGGCGCCCTGGAGCTGGAGAACGGCTACCCCACCGCCCCCACCGCCGCGAAGCTCTACGACGAACTCGACCTGCAGCGGGCTACCCAGGCCTACCTCTGGGCCCTGCCGGCGGTGGGCTTCAAGGCCCTCTACGACGCCCAGGCCAGGACCATGGGCGTGCGCAATGGCGACGTGCTGCTGTATCGCACCCTCCAGGACAAGGCGGGGATGCTCACCCCCAACATCACCACCCTCTACGCCTTCAGCTTCTGGGACCTGGCCGCCCAGGGCCCCCTGGTGGTGGAGGTGCCGGCCGGGCTCACCGCCGGCGGCGTGCTCGACATCTGGCAGCAGCCGATCACCGACCTGGGCCAGACGGGGCCTGATAAGGGCGCCGGCGGCAAGTACCTGATCCTTCCCCCCGGCGGGCCCGAGGTGGTGGCGCCCGGCTACCGCATCTTCCGCTCCCCCAGCAACCAGGTGTGGTTCGGCACCCGCGGCCTGGCGCCCGACAAGGCCGTGGCCGAGGCCACCGTGCGCCAGCACCGCCTCTACGGCTGGAACCAGCGGGCCAATCCGCCGGCTACCGGGTATAGCGAAGTGGGTGGTCGCCCCTGGCAATCGGCCCAGCCCACCGACCTCAACTACTGGCGCCTGCTCAGTGAGCTTTATGCCAATGAGCCCGTTGCCCCCCGCGACCGCATGATGTTCGGGATGCTGTCGCCGCTGGGCCTGATGCCGGGGCAGGCCTTCAACCCCGATGCGCGCCAGGCGCGGATCCTCGGCGAGGCGGCCCAGCTGGGCGACCTGATGGCCCGCACCATCGCCTACGAGAAGCGCACCCCCGGCGCCACGGTGTATCCCAACAAGCACTGGGAGTACGCGGTGCTGTTCGACCTCGACCAGGAATCCCCCGACAAACGCCGCGTGCAGTTCGACGAGCGCAGTTCGTGGTTCTACGAGGCGATCGGCATGTCGGTGGGGATGCAGGGCCGGGTGCTCGGCTTCGGCCAGGTGTACCTGGAGGCCTCGAAGGACAGCCGCGGCCAGTGGCTTGATGGGGGCAAGACCTACCGGATGCGGGTGCCGGCGGGCGCGCCGGTGAAGCAGTTCTGGTCGATCACCCTCTACGACAACCTCAGCCGCGGTCCGGTGATCACCTCCCAGGGCGCCGCCGATCTCAGCTCCCGCAAGCCCGATCTGATCACCAACGCCGATGGCTCGGTGGATGTGTTCTTCGGGCCGGTGAAGCCCGCCGGCGCCACCAACTGGATTCAGACGACGCCGGGCAAGGGCTGGTTCGCCTACTTCCGCTTCTACGGCCCCACCGAGCCCTACTTCGCCAAGAGCTGGCAGCTCAACGACATCGAGCCGTTGGCGCCTTCGGCGCGCTGAGCTCCTGGGCCCTTGCTTCGCGTCTCCTCGATTCCGTTCCTCGTTTTCGCCATGGCCTTTGCACCCTTCACCCCTAGCCCCAGCCCTGCGGCCGACCGGCGCCAGGTTCGACACCGTCGTCTGGTGGCGGCGCTGGTGGGGGGAGGCCTGCCCCTGGTGCAGCTGATGGGACCGGCCCTGGCGGCCTCGCCCGCCATTCCGGCCGCGGCTGGAGCCGGCCCCATGGCCCAGGTCCAGGCCCCGGGCCAGCTGCTGTTGCCGCCCCCCATCCCCGCCGTTCCCGCCCCCAACCCCGGGGCGCTGCCGCCCCCCAGCCCCGCCGAGGCCCGGGCGATCGCGAAGGAGGCCTGGCTTTACGCCTACGCGCCCCTGCAGGGCTACCAGACCTTCTGGAACCAGACCCAGAACCCCGCCTTCGGCGGCTCTGTGGGCGGTTTCAACCGCTTCCGCCACTACAGCCGCCTCAACACTCCGGCCGACACCGACATCGTCACCCCCAACAACGACACCCCCTATTCCTGGGCCTGGCTGGACCTGCGCTCCGAGCCGATCGTGCTGGAGCTGCCCGCCGTGGCGGCGCCGCGGTATTACGTGAACCAGTGGTTCGACCTCTACACCCACAACTTCGCCTACACGGGGGTGCGGGCCACCGGCCGCCAGGCGGGCCGCTACCTGTTCGTGGGGCCCACCTGGCGCGGTGCGGTGCCGCCGGGCATCACCGGGGTGTTCCGCGCTGAAACCGACTTCGTGGGCACCCTCACCCGCACCCAGCTGAACGGGCCTGACGATGTCGCTGCCCTGCAGGCGATCCAGGCCCAGTTCCGCTTGATTCCCCTCTCCAGCTACAGCCGCACCACCCCGCCGCCCGCCGCGCCGCCGGTGGCCTGGCCGGCCTGGGATGGCAAGGCCGCCGAAGGGATCGGCTTCATCGGCTATCTCAATGCCCTGCTGCCGTTCATGCCCACGGTGCCCTCCGAGCAGGCGATGCGGGCGCGCTTCGCGCGGATCGGCATCGGCGCCGGCCGCTCCTTCGATCCGGCTCGCCTCGATCCCGCCACCCGGGCCGCCCTCGAGGCCGGCGTGGCAGACGCGGCCCAGGCGCTCAAGACCAAGGCCCTGGCCCAGACCAGCTCACGAGGGTTCTTCGGCACCCGCAAGGAGCTCGGACCCGACTACCTCACCTTCCGCTCGATGGGAGCGATGCTGGGGATCTACGGCAACAGCGATGCCGAAGCCGTCTATGCATCCCAGCAGACGGGGCCGGATGGCCAGGTGCTCGACGGTCGCCGCCGCTGGCTGCTGCGCTTCCCGCCCGGCCAGCTGCCGCCGGTGAGCGAGTTCTGGTCGATCACGATGTACACCCTGCCCCAGCGCCTGCTGAGCCCCAATCCGATCAACCGCTATTCGATCGGTGATCGCACCCCGGGCCTGCGTTACGGCGCCGATGGCTCGCTGGAGATTGTGCTGCAGGCGGAGAATCCCGGGCCGGCCAAGGCTGCCAATTGGCTGCCGGCACCGGCGGGACCGTTCTTCTTTGTGGCGCGGCTTTATGGGCCGAAGCAGGCCGTGCTCTCGGGTGCCTGGAAGCTTCCGGCGCTGGTGGAGCTGAAGTGAGCGGGGACTGACCCTTGGCTGGAGGCCGCGGCCGACTCAGGCCTTGGCGGACTCCACAGCACCCGCCAGGGGAATCCCCGCCGCGCGCAGCGCCTCCACCAGCCGCAGCAGCAGCTCCCGTTCCACCGCGCCCTGGTGCCCAGCCCGGGTGACCACCACCAGGGCCAGCTCCAGGCCTTCGGGGCTCACCTGCCGCAGGCCCAGCAGCCGGGGCGGCGCCAGCAGGTCGCTGCTCCAGGTGGGATCGGCGGCGAAGGCAGCCGCCGCCTGCTCAACCACGGCCAGGGCCCGGCGGGGATCGCCGCCCCGGTGGGCCAGGGTGAGGCGCAGCTCCTGGCCGGAGCGGAGCTTGGTGGTGTTCACCACCCGCTTGCACTGGCTGTTGGGGATCACCATGACCCGTTGGTCGGCGCTGCGCAGCTCGGTGCTGAGCAGGTCCACATCGATCACCTCGCCGCTGAGCCCGTCGATCGTGATCGCATCGCCGATGGCGTAACGGTCTTCGAGCAGCAGCACCAGGCCGGCCATGAAATCGCGCAGCAGGTCCTGGAACACCAGGGCCAGGGCACCGAGCAGGGCGCCGCTGGCCAGAAGGGCGTGGTTGGAGAGGTCCCGCACACCAGGGATATCCACCATCACCCACAGGGCCACCAACGCGATGCTCGCCAGATGCACCAGGCGGCTGGCCACCCGCTGCAGGCTGCGGTGGCGCTGGTTGCGGCGGGCGCGGCGCTCCGGCTCCAGGGCGGGATTCCCCTTCCATTGGCTGAGCAGCACCGTGAGCACCGCCTGCAGCAGCAGGACCAGCAGCCAGCCGATCACGATCTTGCCCACCACCGAGAAGGGCTGGAGCAGCAGTTCGATCGCCAGGGGGATCTGGCCCGGCACCGCCAGCACCGCCACCCCCACCATCAGCGGCAGCAGCAGCAGCGCACCCGCCAGCAGGGCGCGGCTGAGCAGGTGCAGCGCCGGGATCAGCAGCCTGGGGTTGAGCGCTCTGGATTCAGCCGGCGGGGCACTGACCCCGGCCGTTGCCAGGGCCGATGCCAGGGCCTGGGCCTCCCGAAGCTCCAGCTGGCCGAGCTTGCGCTTCACCAGTCCCCAGAGAAACAGGCCCGCAAACAGGAGCCCCCCCAGCACCAGCTCCAGCAGCGCCATGGTGCGGAAGCGGCGCCCCAGCACCCCCGGCTCCAGCAGGTGGCGGGCGAAGCGCAGCCGCTGCTCCAGCAGGGCCCGCCAGCGCTCCGCCAGGCGCTGGGGGGTGGTGCCGTTGAGCCGGGCGTCTTCAGCGGTAACGCTCAGCAGCGGCAGGGGCAGCTCCCGCCCCGGCACCCGCGCCTGCAGCACCGGCAGGCCGCCACTATCGCCGGCCACTTCCACCCGCAGGGAGCCGGCATCCCCCAGCAGACCCAGTTGGTTGCTGTCGCAGGCTCGCTGGCCTTGGCGCAGGTAGAGCTGATCGAGGATGAATTCCCCGAGGCCCTCCGCCTCGGTGCACACCTCCTGGGCGCGGTAGAGCAGTTCGAGGTTGCCCTCGATCACCCGCGCCCGCTGCCTGGCATCCGGCCCGCGCGAGCCCGCCACCACCGGCGAGGCCACGGTGAGCACCGGGATGCCCAGGATGCGCACCTTGGCGCGGTGGAAGCTGCCGCTGTCCTGCAGGGCTTGAGCCTCCTGGGGCCGCGGCGCTGAAGCCTGGGGGGGCGCCATGGTGCTGGGGGGGGCCGCCAGGCTGGCCTGGCTGAGCCATCCGGCCAGGAGAACGCCCATCAGCACCACCCCCAGCAGCAGGTTGCTCAGCCGTTCGCGTGGGCGTGATCGTCCGCTGCCCGCCAACGGGAGAGCCTGGATCGGGGCGCTCCATGGGGGCCGTGTCTTGTCCCGGCGGGTGGCTGGGGGCGCCGGGTCAGACCGTCCTGCCCCAATGCCGAGAGGCTGGCGGCGGCTGGGCGACGGCAAGGACATGGCAGTGGCTGGCACGGCCCAGTCTGCGGGGGATGGCGGGCTCTGCCCAGCCCGGAGGCCGCGCTGCCGCTCCGGCCTCCTTACGATCAGACGTATATCTGGACAACACCCAGGCCATGGCCGTCACCTATCCCCGCAAGCTCGTCAACAACATGGGCGCCCGCGAGGTGATGCGCGAGGTGGTGAAGGAGCGCAAGCTGCAGGTGCTGTTCCTCAACAGCTACCGCTTCAACGAGCAGCGCTCCTGCCAGGAACTCACCACCTTGATCGAGGCCCTCGATGGCCAGCCCCGCGATCTCTGCCGCGAGCTCTCCCACCACATCAGCGATGAGGCCCGCCACGCCGTCTGGCTCACCGACCTGCTCTGCGACCTCGGTGAGGAGATCGGCAATCCCCCCACCGGCTCCTACATCGATGAGCTCAATCGCCTGTTCGACAAGAGCGGCGGCGAGATCCAGCAGGAGGACGGACTGATTGCGGTGCTCGCGTCGATCAACGCCACCGAGAAGCGCGGCTGCCAGGCGTTCTCAGCCCATATCCATGCCCTGCGCCACGCTCCCGCCACGGAGGAGAACATCCGCATCCGCGAGACGATCGAGAAGATTCTTCCCGAGGAGGCGGGCCATGTGAGCTGGGGCAGCCGCTGGCTCGGCAAAATCGCCAGCCGGAGCGCCGAGCATCGCGCCCGGGTGAATGAGGCGAAGCGCAAGTATTCGATGATCGAGCACGCCGCCTTCGAGGCCGGCATGGACATCACCGCCGGCGCCGAGCTGCGCCGCTTGGCGAATCTCGTGGAGATCACCAACACCCTGCCGGTCTGGGAGCGACCCGCCTACCTGATGGAGCGTCTGCCCCAATCCCTGCTGGCGCCGGATCTGCAGAAGTCCCGCTTCCTGGCGGTGCAGCGGGTGCTGCAGGACAAGCCCGAGAAGCTGGTGGAGCAGTTCATCCCGATGTTCCTCAGCGGCCTGCAGCACCTGCGGCCCTCGGTGGCCACCGGCAACTGAGGGCTGGCTCCAATTCTGAGAGCGCTTCACGTTTCGTTACGAGGCCGGTCAGAATCGTGGAGATGTTCTTTGCCACCATGACCACCCCCCTGCTCCTTGAGCTGTTTGTTGCCTTCCTGGCGGCCGGACTCGCGCTCTGGTTCGTGGTGATCAACCGCTCCTCCGCGCCCGAGCCCGCCACCCCTTCCCCGGCGAGTTTGCGGTTCGCCGGCCTGTTCGATTCCGGATCGCTCCGCTCCATCCTGGCCCGCTATGTCCACCCATCCGGGCGCCTCAGCTCCGTGGGCCTGCTGCTGCTGCGGCTCACGATTGGCGTGATGATGATTCACCACGGCCAGGAGAAGCTCGCCGATCCCCAGCAGTTCGCCAACACCTATGTGGCGTCGCTGCATCTGCCCTTCCCCCTGTTCTTCGCCTACGCCGCCGGCTTCTCGGAGCTGATCGGCAGCTGGCTGCTGATCCTGGGCCTGCTCACCCCGCTGGGAGCCCTGGCGATCACCGGCACCATGACGGTGGCGGCCTACCAGCACATCCTCACCGCCGGGCTCAACATCTACGTGCTCGAGTTGGTGGTCCTGTATCTGGGGGGCAGCCTGGCGCTGCTGCTGCTGGGTCCGGGCCGGATCTCCTTCGACGGCGCCATCGTGGCCGAACTGCTTGGCGACCAGGGCGCCGCGGACGCTGACCAGGATCCGGCTGGTCTGGCTCCTGCCTACGTGACCGTGCGCACGGACGGCCAGTCCTGAGGATCCATCCGGCCCGCCGGTGAGGCTTGTCTCGTCGGCGGGCTGTGCGCCGTGGGGCGACCGCGCCGATCAGCCCAGCTGCAGGTCCAGCCCCAGTTGGACCGTTCCATCGGCGGCGCTGGAGGACGCCTTGCTCCGGCGCCGTCGTCCCCCGCCGCTGGCGGCCAGCCCGGAGCGGCGGGAGCCGTGCTTCTGCTGGATCCCATCGGCGAGCTCGCGGAAGGCCTGCCCCTGGCGGCGGGCCCAGAGCCGCTCCCGCGCCGCGCGGGCGGCGGCCCCTGGATCCACGATCGGATGGGGGTAGTCCACCCCGGGCCGGAAGCCGAGCCGCTCCGCCATGAGGGCAGGCAGGGTCCAGGGTTCATGCAGGTGCAGCAGGGGCACGGCGGCCAGTTCCGGCAGCCACTGGCGCAGGAACAGCCCCTGGGGGTCGTGGTCTTGTCCCTGCTTGATCGGGTTGTAGATGCGGATCGTGTTGATGCCGGTGGTGCCCGCCTGCATCTGGCACTGGCTCCAGTGGATGCCGGGTTCGTAGTCGAGGAAGAGGCGGGCCAGGTGCAGGCCGGTGCGGCGCCAGGGCAGCTCCAGGTGGTGGCTCGCCACCGACATCAGCATCGCCCGCATGCGGAAGTTGATCCAGCCGGTGGCGATCAGGGCGCGCATGCAGGCATCCACAAAGGGCAGGCCGGTGCGCCCCTCGCTCCAGGCCGCCAGCCGCTCCGGATCGAAGTTGCCGGGGTCGACGGCGGTGAGCGGGTGCAGCTCGCGGAACTCCAGATCCGGCTGGCTCTCGAGTTTCTGGATGAAGTGGCAGTGCCAGTGCAGCCGCTCCTCGAATCCCCGCAGCGCCCGGGGCCATTCGGCCCGCTCGATGGCAGGGAGGGTGCGCAGGGCGGCGCCGCGGCGGCGGCTGGCCTGGATCACCTCCCGCATCGACAGGGTGCCCCAGGCCAGGTGGGCCGAGAGCCGCGAACAGCTCTCGAAGGCGGTGACCGGGCTGGAGAGTTCGCGGTGGTAGCGGGCGCCGCGCTCCTGCATGAAGCTCTGCAGCAGGGCCACTCCCTCCCGGCGGCCCCCCTTCTGGCGGCCCGCACAGGGATCGGGCGTCAGGGCGAGCGCGGCGGCTGGGGGAATCGCTCCGGGATCGAGGCCCGCCAGGGGCACCAGCGCCTGCGGGGGCGGGGCGAGCGGCTCGGCCATGCGCGCCTCCCAGCGCCGGGCCCAGCCATCGCGGCTGGCCAGCCGGCGGATCACGCCGAATTGGGGGATCTGGTGCCAGGGGATGCTGTGCACCCGAGCCCAGGCGGCGACGCGCCGGTCGCGGGCGTAGGTCCAGCCGTTGCCGGTTTCCTCATGGCTCCACAGCCCGGCCACACCGAACTGGCGGCGGGCCCGCTCCAGCACCTCCTCCACCGCACCCAGCCGCACCACCAGCGGCTGACCGAGCCGTGCCAGCTCCGCTCGCAGCTCCTCGAGGCTCTCGGCGCAGAAGGCCCAATGACGGGCTGAGGCGTCAGGTTGCTGCCAAAACTCCGGCTCCACCACCAGCAGCGGCAGCACCGCTCCGAGCCGGCTGGCCTGCAGCAGCGGCTGGTGGTCGGCTGTGCGCAGGTCGCGCTTGAACCAAACGATCTGCAGCGGCTCCATGGCGCGGCAACCTAACGAATGGTCGTGGCGGCCACGGCCTTGGTCGGCCGATCACCCTCAGGCGAGCCGAAACCGGCCGGCGCCCGAGGCGTCAGGGGAGGGTGAAGCCTCCGGTGTTGAGGTGCTTGAGGTCGAGCATCACGATCGTGACCCACACCACCAGCGCCAGCCCACCGGCGCCGGCGAGGAGAACCAACACACTCGAAAGCGCAGAAGATAGGGGGTTTTGTTTATTGGCCACGGCGAACATGCCTGTTGGTTGATGACTTTAGCATGCTCGAGCCGCGAAGCTTCCGCTGCGGATGGGCGGCGTCGGCATCGACTCCGCTCAAGGGCTTGCGCCTGCCGGTGGCCCGCGCTGCTTACATAGGGGCGCTCAAGGTTGTGGTGCGCCGGTGAATCAAAAGGCTGGCGACCATGATGGCGAGATAGATGCATCCCAGGCCGCGATGGCTCAGCAGAATGGCAAGGAAGGCCGCGAGTGATAGCACCAGAGCGATCCAGGGGAAGTAGGGATAGCACGGTGTGAGGAAGGGACGTGGCAGGGACGGCTCCTTGGTCCTGAGAACGAGGAGTGAAATCATGGCAACGGCGTAAAGCGTCAGCGCACCAAACACCGAGAGCAGAATCAAATCGCTTGTATGGCCTGATCCAAGGGCCAGCAAGCCAACGGCGCAGTTGAACTTCAGGGCATTGGCTGGTGTTTGGCGGCGCGGATCAAGCTTGGCAAGACCTGCCGGTCCATGTCGCATTCGTCCGAACTCCAGGGTGGATCGGCCTGAGGCCAGGATCAGTCCGTGAAAGGAGCCCACCAAGCCGAGCAGGCCAGCCGCAAAGAGAAGTTGATAGAGGGGATGGTGGGTTTCCATCACCTTGGCCAGGGCCATGGGCAGGGGCGAATCCGAAACACTGCCATCAAGCTTGAACACAATCGTCTGCCAGCCATCCACTCCGGCAGCGCCAACGAAGGTGAGGACGGCCAGGACGGCAAGGGTGAGAAAGGCCGCAAGAAACGCTTTGGGTAATGTGGTTTGGGGATTCACGGTTTCCTCGGCCAGATTGGCAATCGCTTCGACACCCAGAAAGCACCAGATCGCAAACGGAATGGCAGCCACGGCACCCTGCCAGCCATGGGGCCAGGCGTCTCTCGTCAGGTGCTCTAGTTGCAGGTGCGGCAGTGAAACAAGGCTGAAGATGATCAGTGATGCCACTGCCAGTGCGGTGATCATCAATTCCAGCTTGGCGGCCATGTTGGCACCGCGGATGTTCAGCCAGGTAAACAAGATGTAAGCACTCGCGGCGATCGCAAGCAGGGGAAGCCTTGGCGCAAAAAGATGAAGGTAATCGCCGATCGCGAAGGCGATTGCCGGTGGCGCAAAAATCAACTCGATCGACTGGGCCATGCCGGCCCAGAAACCCCAGCTCCTGCCGAGGGCGCGGTCGGCATAGGCCATCACACCGCCTGCCCGCGGGATGGCGCAGGCCAGTTCGGCGTAGCTCAGGGTGAAGGTGAGGTAGAGAATCGCCACCACCACCAAGGCCAGGCCCAGGCCCAAGGTGCCGCCCCTGACCAAGCCCAGATTCCAACCAAAAAACAACCCGGCAAAGGCGCATCCCACCCCCATCGCCCAGAGCATCAGTGGCGTGATCGAGCGGTTGAGCTCCGCCATGCAGCCGGGATCGAAAGCATCCTGACTATGGGTGTTTGCTCGACCCTCAGCGCTCGCCCAGGTAGGCGGCCCTCAGGCTCGGATTGCTGAGCAGATCGGCGGCTGCGCCCTGCAGCGTCAGTTGGCCGGCTTCGAGCACATAACCGCGATCGGCGATCTCCAGGGCCGCCTGGGCGTTCTGCTCCACCAGCAGGATCGTCAGTCCCTCTTGCTGCAGCTGCGCCAGCGTCTGCATCACCTCGCCCACGAGTTTGGGCGCCAGGCCGAGGCTGGGTTCATCGAGCAGCAGCAAGGTGGGGCGCCCCATCAGGGCGCGGGCGATCGCCAGCATCTGCTGTTCGCCGCCCGAGAGGCTGCCGGCCAGCTGCTGGCGGCGTTCGGCCAGGCGGGGGAACAGGCCGTAGCAGCGCTCCAGGTCGGTGGCGATACCCTGCCAGTCGCGGCGCAACCAGGCCCCGAGCTCCAGGTTGGCGGCCACGCTCTGGCGGGCCAGCACGCGGCGGCCCTCCGGGCAGTGGCCGATCCCCAGCTTCACGGTGCGTTCGGTGGAGAGCGGCGCCAGGTCGGCCCCGCGCCAGAGGATGCGGCCGCCGCTGGCGGTCACCAGTCGCGAGATGGCCCGCAGGGTGGTGGACTTGCCGGCGCCGTTGGATCCCAGCAGGGCCACCAGCTCCCCCTGCCGCACCGCCAGATCGATGCCGCTCAGGGCCTGCACGCTGCCGTAGCGCACCGCCAGCCGCTCCAGCCGCAGCAAGGGTTCGGAGGTTGGCATGGTCATCAGGGTGCTCCTCCCAGGTAGGCCTCGATCACGCGGGGGTCGTGGCGCACCTGCTCGGGGCTGCCCAGGGCGATGCGCTCGCCGAAATCCAGCACCGCCAGGCGATCGCAGAGCCGCATCAGCAGGGGCACGTGGTGCTCGATCACCATCACGGTGAGCTGGTGGCGGCGGCGCAGCTCCGCGATCAGGCCGCAGAGGTCGTCCTTCTCGCTGGGATTCATGCCGGCGGCCGGCTCATCGAGCAGCAGCAGGGAGGGGCGGGTGGCCAGGGCCCGGGCGATCTCCAGCCGGCGCCGGTCGCCGTAGGCCAGGCTGCCCGCCGGGCGATCCGCCAGGCCCTGCAGCCCCAGCTCCTCCAACAGCTGGCCGGCCTGCTCCAACCGCTGCCGTTCGGCCCGGCGGTGGCTGGCGCTGGCCAGCAGTCCCCCCAGCAGCGATTCCCCCGGCTGGCGCCGCAGGGCCGCCAGCAGGTTGTCGTGCACGGTGAGGCCATCGAAGAGCCGCAGGTTCTGGAAGGTGCGGGCCAGGCCCAGCCGGTTGCGCCGGAACGGCGGCAGGCCCGTGATCGGGGTGCCGCGCCAGAGCACCGCGCCGCTGGTGGGGGGGGTGAGTCCGGAGATCAGGTTGAACAGGGTGGTCTTGCCGGCGCCGTTCGGTCCGATCAGCCCGAAGATCTCGCCCGGCTGCACGGCGAAGCTGACCCGATCCAGCGCCACCAGGCCGCCGAAGCGGCAGGTGAGCTCCTGCACCTCCAAAAGGGGGCCGCCGGCGGGGGCCGCCGCGCTCCGATCGCCCCGGTCAGCCTGATGGCTCATGGCGCTGTCCCTCCTCGCCGCAGCCAGCGTCCCGGCCGCAGCGGCCCGCCCAGGTGCTCCAGCAGCGCAGGAGTGATCAGCCCTTGGGGGAAGAGCACCGGCCCCAACAGGATCACCAGGCCGAACAGCACCAGCCGCCCATCGCCTACGGGGCGCAGCAGCTCCGGCAGGGCGGTGAGCAGCAGGCCGCCCACCACGGGCCCCAGCCAGCTGCGGGAGCCCCCCAGGATCACGAAGGCCAGCATGGTCACGGCGGTGTCGAAGCTGCCCTGGCGGGCGTTCCAGGTGTTGAGGAAGTGGGCCGCCAGGGCGCCGGTGCTGCCGGCCAGCACGGCACTGAGCACGAAGGCGGTGAGCTTCACCCGGGTGGTGTCGATGCCCATGCAGCCGGCGGCCAGTTCGTCGTGGCGAACGGCGGCCATGGCCCGACCCAGGGGCATCACCTCCAGCCGCTGGCAGACCCAGCCCGCCAGGGCCAGCAGGCCCAGGGCCGGCAGCAGGTAGCCCGCGGCGGTGGAGAACGGCTGCGGGATGCCGAAGATGCCGATCGCACCGCCGGTGAACGGCAGGTTGAGGATCGCCACCCGCACGATCTCGACCAGGGCGATCGTGGCGATGGCCAGGTAGATGCCCTGCAGCCGCAGCACCGGCCGCCCCACCAGCAGGGCCAGCGCGCCGGCCAGCAGGCCTCCGAGCAGCAGCTCCAGCAGGAAGGAGGCCAGCGGCAAGCTGCCGTCCGCGCTGGCGCCGAGGGCCCAGCTGGTGGAGAGCAGGGCCGCCAGGGTGCCGCCCACGGCATAGAAGGCCGGCGTGGCCAGGGAGAGCTGCCCCGCCGCCAGCGGCAGATACACCGACACCCCCAGCAGGGAGCCGATCAGCATCTGCACCAGCAGGCCGTTGTCGATCATCGGGGCTCCTGCGGCGCC
Organism: Cyanobium sp.; assembly: GCA_044370835.1. Taxonomy (GTDB): domain Bacteria; phylum Cyanobacteriota; class Cyanobacteriia; order PCC-6307; family Cyanobiaceae; genus Cyanobium. Next base: position 149,959 of record JBILUS010000003.1, read on the forward strand.
ACTGGATGGGCCGCCGAGACCCGGTTCCCCATCCCCATGGGCATCACGGGCCATAGCGCGGCCCTCCCAACGGCCCTCTTATCGGGCAACGGGCTGCTCATCGCAGCGGGCCTCCAAACGCGCATCCGAGCTGCCATCACACCTTCTCCACCAGCCGCCGGCCCAGCAGGCCCGAGGGGCGCAGCAGCAGCACGGCGAAGAGAATCGCGAAGGCCAGGGCATCGCGCCAGCCGGAGGCCTCGCCCGGCACCAGGGCTTCGGCCAGGCCCATCAGCAGGCCGCCGGCGATGGCGCCCGGCACGCTGCCCAGACCGCCCAGCACCAGCACCGCCAGGCCCTTGAGTCCGTAGCCGATGCCCACATACGGGCCCGGCAGGCTGATGCTCACGCCGATCAGGCCGCCGCCCAGGCCGGCCAGGGCGCCGCTGAGCAGGAAGGCCAGCCGCAGCATCGCGTCGCTGTTGATGCCGAGCAGCCGGGCGGTGGTGGCGTCCTCGGCCACGGCCCGCAGGGCCCGGCCGCCGCGGCTGCGCTCCAGCCAGAGGGTGAGGGCGAGCACCGCCGCGGCGCAGACCGCCAGGAGCAGCACCTGGACGCTGCGGATTCGGGCGCCGGCCACCACCACGGCGGCGGGCAGCCCCGCCAAGGCATTGGCGGGAAAGGCATAGCCTTCGGCGCCCATCAGGATCTGCAGAAGGTTCACCAGGACCAGGCCGGCGCCGAGGCTGGTGATCAGATAGAGCAGCGGCTCGGCGTTGCGGCGGCGCAGGGGCGCAAAGGCCAGCTTCTCCACCAGCAGCGAGGCCAGGCCGGTGAGGGCCGCCGCCAGCAGCAGCGCCAGCGGGAAGGGCAGGCCCAGGGGCAGCCCCCAGCCCGGCAGAGCCCCGTTGGCGCTGATGCGGCCGCCCATCAGCAGGTAGGTGAGGTAGCCGCCGAGCGAAAACAGCGCGCCCAGGGCGAAGTTGATCACCCCCAGCACCGAGAACACCAGCGTGTAACCCAGGGCCACCAGGGCATACACCCCACCGCTGGCGGCGCCGTTGAGCAGGGTCTGGAGGAGGGATTCGATCATCGGGCCTGGGTGGGAGCCACGGCGGAGGCCGCAGAACTGGTGGCCGGAGCCTTGAGCGCTGCGGTTGCGGCGGCTGCAGCGGTTGCCGAAGTGCTGGAAGCCGGAGCGCTGTCGTTGCGCACCAGGGCGAAGCGCCCGGTGCGGCCGCCGGGATCCATGCGCACCTCGGCCACATAGAAGCTTCCCTGCACCACCTCGCCATCCTTCTGGAAATGGATCGGGCCCAGGGGGGTGTCGTACCGACCGGCCAGCAGTTCGTCCATCAGGGCCGCCCGGGCCTGGTCGAGGGTCAGGCCGTGGAAGCCACCGCGCTGCTCCAGCCGTTGCACCGCCTCGAACAGCACCTGGTAGGCGCTCCAGGCCTGGGCGGCGATCTGGGAGGGGGACTCGCCGGGATTGCTGCCGCGGAAGAGGCGCAGGAAGGTGCGGTTGATCGGGGTGTCCAGCTCCGGGCTGTAGGCCTGGGCGATCAGGATGCCGTCGCACCAGCGCTGACAGATCGGATAAATGTTCGGCGTGTTGAGGCCGTTGCCCACCACGATCTGGCCGCGGTAACCCAGCTCCCGCAGCTGGCGGATCAGGTTGCCGCCGGCCACCGCCTGCACCGAGATCACCACCAGCTGGGGCTGGAGCTGCAGGGCGGCGGTGATCGGGATCTGGAAGTCGTTGTCGGCCATCTGGGTGCGCTGCACCGTCACGGGCGCCAGACCGCGGGCCGTGAGTGCTTTCTGGAAGATCAGCGTTTCGGCGGTGCTGTAGGCGTCGTCCTGGGCGTAGAACACCGCCACGCGCTGGATGGCGGGATCGCGCCGCAGGGCCTCGGCGATCGAGAGCGGTGCGATCACCGAGCTCTGGGCCGAGACGCGGCTGATGAAGTGGCCGATCTGGGGGATGCCCTTGGCGGTGTTGGAGGGGGCCACCACCGGCACACCACGGCGCTGGGCGATCGGGTCAGCGGCGAAGGCCTGCTGGGAGAGGGTGGGGCCGATCAGGGCCAGGGCCCCCTGCTTGATCAGCAGGTTGAAGGCGGCGATGGCGGTGGCTTCATCGCTGCCGCCGTCCTCCAGTTGCAGTCTCAGGAGCCGGCGGGGCGGATCGCTCGCTGGCAGTGGGAGAGCTTCCGACCATCGCCGGGCCAGATCGATGCCCAGTCGCTGGTCCTGGCCGTAAAGGTTGGCGTTGCCGGTGAGGGCGATCACGGCCCCGATCGTGAGGGCGCCATCGGGTGCGCCGACCGGAGCCACCGGCTTGGCGGCCGGATCGGCCTGTTGCCCCAGGATCGCCAGCGCTCCGAGTGTTGCCGCCAGGAGGGAGGACAGCCGGATGGCGCCGCGCTGTCGGCGATTCGGTCGGGAGGACCCGGCGATGGCGGACGGGGTCTCCAGCAGCCTGGCTTTGCTGCGGGGATGTTAGGTCGCAGCGCCAAGGCTCGGAACGGCCTCACCAGACACCCCTGGGGAGCCTGGTGAGGCCGTTCCCTGGTCCCCCACTTCAGGCCCGGAAGCCTCATCAACGCCACCAGCCTGCTGATCGGTGGCTGCCGACAGGGGCTGATGGTCGAGCCTCAGACGATCGCCGCAAAGGCGTCCCGGAAGGCTGCGAGGGTGGCGTCGATGTCAGCGTCGCTGTGGGCCAGGGAGGTGAACCCCGCCTCGTAGGAGCTCGGCGCCAGGTACACGCCCCGCTCGAGCATCGCCCGGTGCAGCTTGCCGAACAGCACGGTGTCGGTGGCCTTGGCCTCCTCGAAGTTGCGCACCGGTCCCTCGCAGAGGAAGAAGCCGAACATCGCGCTGATGCTGCCGCCGGTGATCGGCAGGCCGGCGCTGCGGGCGGCCGCGTGGATGCCGTCGCTGAGGCGTTTGGTGATCAGCTCAAGCCGCTCGTAGGTGCCGGGCTGTTTGAGCAGTTCGAGGGTCTTGATGCCGGCGGTCATCGCCAGCGGGTTGCCGCTGAGGGTGCCCGCTTGATACATCGGGCCGGCCGGGGCCACCATCGCCATGATGTCGGCCCGGCCGCCGTAGGCCCCCACCGGCAGGCCGCCGCCGATCACCTTGCCCATGGTGGTGAGATCGGGGGTGATGCCGAACTTCGCCTGGGCGCCGCCGTAGCTGATCCGGAAGCCGGTCATCACCTCGTCGAACACCAGCAGGGCGCCGTTGTCCTTGGTGAGCTCCCGCAGGCCCTCCAGGAAGCCCGGTTCGGGGGTGATGAAGCCGGCATTGCCCACCACGGGCTCCAGAATCACCCCGGCGATCTCGCCCGGGTTGGCGGCAAACAGGGCCTTCACCGCCTCCAGGTCGTTGTAGGGGGCGGTGAGGGTGGCGGCGGTGGTGGCCTTCGGCACGCCGGGGGAATCGGGCAGGCCGAGGGTGGCCACCCCCGAGCCGGCCTTCACCAGGAACATGTCGGCGTGGCCGTGGTAGCAGCCCTCGAACTTGATCAGCTTCTCCCGGCCGGTGAAGGCCCGGATCAGGCGCAGCACCGCCATGCAGGCCTCGGTGCCGGAATTGACGAAGCGCACCATCTCCACCGAGGGCACGGCCTCGATCACCAGCTCGGCCAGCCGGTTCTCCAGCTCACAGGGGGCGCCGAAGCTGGTGCCCTTCTCCAGGGCGGCCTGGAGGGCGGCGATCACCTCCGGGTGGCTGTGGCCGCAGATGGCCGGCCCCCAGCTGCCCACGTAATCGATGTAGCGGTTGCCATCCACATCCCAGGCGTAGGCGCCCTTCACTTTGTCGAACACGATCGGCTGGCCGCCGACCGACTTGAAGGCCCGCACCGGCGAACTGACGCCGCCGGGCATCAGGGTCTGGGCGGCGGTGAAGATCTCCTGGGACCGGGAGGTGTTGAACACAGGAGTCGAAACGGGCGCTGTGGGAGAAGCCGACAAGACGAGATCCGCGGACGGTGGCTGACAAGCGTTAACCATCCTGACCCAGCGGAGCACAGCTGTGCGCTTCGGGTGAGATTTCGTGGGGAAGCCGGGGCGCCCAGGGGCCTGGGCCAGGCCGGCCCATGCCAGGCCCGGACCTTGAGTACCTTGAACGCGGCTCTGCCCGATGCCCGCTCCCGCCGTGACGCCAGTTCAGAGCACCGAAGCCCGCCCGAGCGGCGCCGCCTCCCCGGGCGCCTCCCGCTCTGCGATCGACTGGGCCGCAATCGAGCGCCAGTGCCGGGCGATCCTGCCGGCCCGCGGCGTGGTGGCCGCCCGCCAGGAATTGCTTGCCTACGACAGCGATGGCCTCACCCTGCACCGCTGGGAGCCGCCGTTGGTGGTGCTGCCTGAAACCACCGAGCAGGTGGCGGCCCTGGTGCGCCTCTGCCACCGCGCCGGGGTGCCGTTCGTGGCCCGCGGCAGCGGCACCGGCCTCTCCGGCGGCGCCGTGGCTGAAACACCGGCCCTGGTGATCGCCACCACGCGCATGCGCCAGGTGCTGGCGATCGACCTGCCCAACCGGCGCATCACCGTGCAGCCCGGTGTGATCAACAGCTGGGTCACCCGGGCGGTGGCCGGCGATGGCTTCTACTACGCCCCGGATCCATCCAGCCAGGTGGTCTGCAGCATCGGCGGCAACGTGGCCGAGAACTCCGGCGGCGTGCACAGCCTCAAGTACGGCGTGACCAGCAACCATGTGCTGGAGCTGGAGGTGGTGCTGCCGGACGGCACGGTCACGACCCTGGGCAGCGGCCTGGCCGAAACCCCGGAACTCGACCTGCGCGGTGTGTTCATCGGCAGTGAGGGCACCCTCGGCATCGCCACGGCCATCACCCTGAGGCTGTTGCCGGCCCCGGGCAGTGTGGCGGTGCTGCTGGCTGATTTCACCTCGATGGAGGCGGCGGCTGAGGCGGTGCGGCGGATCACGGCAGAGGGGCTGCTGCCGGCCGGCCTGGAGATGATGGACAGCCTCTGCATCACCGCGGTCAACACCTACCTCGGGGTGGAGGAATACCCACCGGATGCCGCGGCGGTGCTGCTGGTGGAGCTTGATGGCCTTGAGGCCGAGGTCACGGTGGCGATGGACCTGGTCGACAACCTCTGCCGCGAGGCCGGGGCCCGCACCGTGCGCCGGGCCCGCGAGGCCGAGGACCGGGCCCGCCTCTGGCAGGGGCGCAAGTCGGCGATCTCAGCCCTGGGCCGGCGCTTCCCCAGCTACTACCTCCAGGACGGCGTGGTGCCGCGCGGTGCCTTGCCGGCGGTGATGCGGGCGATCGGGGAGCTCAGCGAGCGCTTCGGCCTGCCGGTGGCGAATGTGTTTCACGCCGGAGATGGCAACCTCCATCCCCTCATCCTCTACCGCGCCGATGAGCCGGGGGTGGGGGAACGGGTGCAGGAGCTGGGGGCCGAGATCCTGCGGCTCTGCATCGAGGCCGGCGGCAGCATCTCCGGCGAACACGGCGTCGGCAACGACAAGCGCTGCTACATGGACTGGATGTTCAGCCCCGACGACCTGGCCACCATGACCCTGGTGCGTGCGGCCTTCGATCCGGCCGCCCTCGCCAACCCCGGCAAGCTCTTTCCCACCCCGAAGAGCTGCGCCGAGTCGGCCCGGCGTCGCTCCGAAGTGCCTGAGCTGGCCGCGGTGGAGGTGTTCTGAGCGAAGTGGAGTGGCGCTCTAGGCCAGGACTGAGGCCAGCCCCACCCGCGCCAGACCCAGCAGAGCGGCGCCGCCGATCAGTGGAAGTACGCCCCACCCGCGGCTGAACAGCAGCAGCAGCGAGGCGAGCAGCAGGCCCACGGCGCCGAGGTCCGGGGCGGCGCTGGGGCCCGCGGGCCAGATCACCGGTCCGGCGAACAGCAGCGCCAGGCTGGCCACCATCCCCACCACGGCCGCTCCGATCGCCTGCATCGGGCCGGCCAGTCTCGCTTCGCCCCGGCTGGATTCCACCAGGGGGCCGCCCACCAGGATGAACAGGAAGGAGGGCAGGAAGGTGAACCACACGACCACCAGTCCGGCCGCCAGGGCGTAGGGCAGGGACCCGGCGGCATGCCAGCCCCCCAGCACCCCCACGAAGGCCACCACGATGATCAGGGGGCCCGGTGTGGTTTCTCCCAGGGCCAGCCCATCCACCATCTGGGCGGCGCTGAGCCAGCCGAAACGCTCCACGGCACCCTGGGCCACGTAGGGCAGCACGGCATAGGCGCCGCCGAAGCTCACCAGGGCCACGCGGCTGAAGAAGCGGGCCATGGTGGCCAGGGTGCCGTTCCAGCCATCCACCACGGTGAGCGCCGCCAGAGGCAGGGCCACGGCGGCTCCACCCCACAGCAGGGTGAGGGCCAGGTGCCGGGGCCGGATGCGGGCATGGGTCGGGGTGGCCGTGGCGTCGCCGTGGAGCGCGTCGAGACCGGCTTCCGGCCGCGCTGGGGCAGCGGGCACCAGGATGCCGGGCCGCAGCCGCTCAGCGATCCAGCCGCTGAGCGCGGCCAGGGCGATCAGCAGGGGCTGGGGCAGGCCGAGTCCCTTCAATCCCAGCAGGGCGGCGGCGGCGATCACCACCTGGGTGGGGCCCTTCAGGGTGCGCCTTCCCAGGCGCCAGGTGGCCTGGATCACGATCGCCAGCACGGCTGGTTTGAGGGCCCAGAAGATGCCGCCCAGCAGGGGCAGATGGCCCCACAGCGCGTAGAGCGAACTCAGCAGCAGCAGCAGCACCACCGAGGGGAGCAGGAAGAGCCCTCCGGCGATCAGCCCCCCCCGGGTGCCGTGCAGCAGCCAGCCCAGGTAGGTGGCCAGCTGGATGGCCTCCGGACCCGGCAGGAGCTGGCAGTAATTCAGGGCGTGCAGGAAGCGGGCTTCCGAGATCCAGCGCCGCTGATCCACCAGTTCCCTGTGCAGCATGGCGATCTGACCGGCGGGGCCACCGAAGCTCACCAGGCCCAGGTGCAGCCAGAAACGGGAGGCCTCCGCCAGGCTCACGCTGGTGATGGTCACCGGGGGAGACACGCTGAACCCTGGGCTGGCCGCTGCCGCACGATCTCGCCCCCCTTCAGCAGGATCGCTTCGCCCACCTGCAAGGGCTGCCAGCTTTCCTCAGCGGTGAGCGGCTCGGTGCTCAGGATCGTCACCACATCACTGGGCTGGGTCACGGCGGCGAAATCCACGCTCAGGTCGTCGTCGGCCAGGCGCACCCGGCCGAAGGGCGCCCGCCGGGTGACCCGGTGCAGCTTGGTGCCGGCATAGGCGAACAGCCAGGCCCCGTTGCTCAGCAGCCCGTTGAAGATGCCCTCGCCGGCCAGGCGGTCCGAGCAGGCCACCAGCGCCTCGAACAGGTCGGCCTCGTCGTCGGGAGAAACGCTCCGCCGCTCCAGTTCCTCCAGGATCCAGCAGAAGGCGGTCTCGCTGTCGGTCTGGCCGATCGGGCGGTGCTCACCCTCCAGGGGCGGCAGGGTCTGGAGGTCGCCGTTGTGGGCGAACACCCACTCCTGAGCGCGCCAGCGCCGGTGGAAGGGGTGGCAATTCTCCAGCGCCACCACGCCGCGGGTGGCCTTGCGGATGTGGGCAATCGAGCAGTGGGCCTTGAGATCCAGGGCGGCCACCGCTGCCGCGATCGGCGAGAACGCCGCCGGCGCGTCCTCCCGGTAGAGGCGAACCCCATGGCCATCGGGGTCGTAGCTGGCCAGACCCCAGCCATCGGCATGGTCGCCGGTGGAGCCGCCCCGCAGCCGCAGCCCATGGAAGGAGAAGCGGATGTCGGTGGGGGTGTTGGCGTTGAGGGCCAGCAGTTCGCACATCGGGGGGCTGGAGCCGGTGGGGGACGCGGGCCGGGGGATCAGCGCTTGCCAGCAGCGGCGAGGCGATCCCACACCCCGCCACTGGCGAAGAAGGTTGTCTCGATTGTGGGCCAGCCGCCCAGATCCGCGGCGGTGAACAGGGTCGTCACCGGAGCGAAGGAGGCCTTGCGGCGGTTCCACACCGCCGCGTTCACCGGCCGGAAGCCCTCCTCGGCAAAGATGTCCTGGGCCTCCTCGCCCTGCAGATAGGCGGCCAGGGCTTCGGCCGCCTTGCGGCTGCCCTTGCGGTCCACATGGCGGTCCACCACGGCCACGGGGCCATCGATGCGGATGTTCAGCGCCGGCACCACCAGGCTGGTGTCCTTGCTGGTGCCCTGTTTCGCCGCCAGCAGCGCCTCGTTTTCGTAGGTGAGCAGCACATCCCCCTGGCCGCGGTTCAGGAAGGCATCGCTGGCCTCGCGGGCATCCTTGGGCAGATTGCTCACGTTGGCGAACACCTTCGCCACGAAGGTTTCGGCGGCCTGTTCGGAGCCGCCGGTGCTGCGCACCGAGCCCCACAGGCCGAGGAAATTCCAGCGGGCACCGCCGGAGGTCTTGGGGTTGGCGGTGAGCACCGCCACGCCGGGCCGGGCCAGGTCGGCCCAGTTGCGGATCCCCTTGGGGTTGCCGCTGCGGGTGAGGAAGGTCACCACCGAATGGGTGATGGTGGAGTCGTTGGGGAGTTTCTTCTCCCAGCCTGGCTGCACCAGGCCGGCCTCCTGGAGCTTGAGCACATCGGCGGGCAGGGCCAGGGTCACCAGGTCGGCATCGAGGCCGTCGATCACGGCGCGGGCCTGGCTGCCGGAGCCGCCGTAGCTGGTTTTCACCTCCAAATCCTGGCCGGTGCGCCGTTTCCAGTCGGCCTGGAACTTCGGCAGGATCCGGTCGTAGGCGGCCTTGGTGACCGAATAGCTCACCAGCAGCAGGGGCCCGGCCTGGCCCTCGGCTGTGGTGGCGGCGGTCGTGTTGGGCCGGGTGCCGCCGCATCCGCCCAGGCTCGTGGCCAGCAGCGCGGTGCCACCGAGCAGGCCGGCGACGCGGACAGCGGCCGGTACGCCGAGGCGGATGGCGACGCGGGCGGCGACAGGGGCGGCAACGCGGGCGGAGCGCTTAACCACGGTTCATCAATGGGGAACTCCGAGAACCTTACTGCCCTGCCCTCGGCCGCACCACAGGGCCAGAGGGATCGGTAGGGGGCTGCCGCTCAAGCAAAAGCCCCGGCAGCAGGGGCGGCCGGGGCTTGGGGATCGCATCAGGAGACCTTGGCTGAGCGGGTCTTGGCTCAGCGGGTCTTGGCGAAGATCTCGTCCCAGACACCGCCCTTGCCGAAGAACTTGCGGTCCACCACCTTCCAGCCGCCCAGCTTGGTGATGCGCCAGGTGGTCACGGCGGGGAACTTGCCCTGGGCGTAGGCCTTGCCCTCAGCGGTCACCGGGCGGAAGCCCGAATCCACGAAGGCTTTCTGGGCGGCGGGGGTGTAAAGGAAACGGGCGAAGGCCTCGGCCACCTTGCGGGTGCCGTGCTTGTTCACGTTCTTGTCGACCACGGCGATCGGCCCCTCGATCAGAATGTTGGGGCTGGGGATCTTCACCGGTTCGGTCCACTCGCTGGTCTTGCGGGCCAGGATGGCTTCGTTCTCGTAGTTGAGCAGCACATCACCCTTGCGGCGCTTCACGAAGGTGTCGGTGGCTTCGCGGGCGTCCTTGGGCAACACATCCACGTTGCGGTAGACGGTGGCGATGAAGTTCTTGGCCTTCTGGTCGTCACCGCCGGCCGATCCCCAGAGGGCGGCGAAGTTCCAGCGGGCGCCGCCGGAGGTCTTGGGGTTGGCGGTGATCACGTCAACATTCTTGTTGTCGAGATCATTCCAACTGTTGATTTTTTTGGGGTTGCCGGGCCGCACGAACAGGACCACGGTGGAGTTGGTGATGATCGATTGATTGGGGAGTTCCCGTTCCCAGCCAAGATCCACCAGGCCCTTGTCCTGGAGTTTGTACACGTCTGATGCCAGGGCCAGGCCCACCACATCGGCCTCCAGGCCATCGATCACGGCACGGGTCTGGCTGCCGGAGCCGCCATAGCTGGTCTTGACGCGAACCGTGTCGCCGGTTTTTTTCCGGTAGTCGGCCACGAACTGGGGAATGATCTTGTCGTAGGCGGCCTTGGTCACGGCATAGCTCACGAGCAGGATCTCGTTGCTGTCGGCGCGGGCCGGTTGGGCCACCACCAGGCTGGCGCCCGTGAGGCTGAGGGAGGCAGCGATCGGGGTGGCGGCCAGTCCGGCCAGGGCCAGGCCGGCGGTGGTCCGACCGAGGGACCGGATGGGGAAGGAAACCACGGTTGTCCGATGGGAGTACAGGTTGAACGTAGGCCCCGCCCCGGTGGGGGCGACGTAGTTCCGACGACATCGCTGGGGATCCCGCTTTTGCTGTTCCATGGGGCCTGGGGGCTGCCACAATCCCCACCAATGCGCCGGGGAACACCGTGGCCTTCAGTGCCAAGACGGAATACGGGCTGGTGTCCCTGCTGGAGCTGGCGGCGGTTCATCCCCAGGGCGGCGTGCTGCAGGTGGCCGAAATCGCCGTCCGCCAGGGCATCCCGGACCGCTATCTCGAGCAGATGCTCACCAGCCTTCGCCGGGGGCGGATCCTGCTCAGCATCCGCGGTCCCCGCGGCGGCTACCAGCTGGCCCGCCCGCCGGCCGAGATCCGCATTGCCGAGGTGGTGGCCTGCCTCGAGGGCGAGGCCGGCAGTCGAGGTACGGCAACCCGTCAGACGCCTGAATTCGAGGTGATCGCCGGCCTGCAGGAGCGGCTCGAGGAGGCCCGTCAATCGATCCTGGCGGGCACCACCCTGCAGGACCTGCTCGATGAACGGGATCAGCGCCTGCAGTCGCAGGTGATGTACTTCATCTAGGCGCCGGGTTCGGCAGCGGCAACAGGGATCGGGCCTGGGGGGCTGGCCGCTGCTTGAGGCGGCGTTGCGGCGTCGTGGCGCTCCAGCCTCGAAGCGTTGCTGTGTCGCCGCAAGAAAGAACGCTAGACCGATGGGAATTAGGTGCTATGGTGGTGCCACCCCCGGATCTCCGCATGCGCTGTCCAGGCCGAATGCCCCCCGCCGGCGCCACGCCGGCCCCTTCCTTCCCCACGTCCCCCCTCCACCGTTCCCACGCACCCCCGTCCCCATGGCCACCGCATCCCTGAGGCCCACCCTCCCCACCGCACTCCGCCTCAGCCTTCTGCCCAACGACGTGCTGCCCGAGGGCCTCACCTGGCGCATCCACGATGGCTACATCCGCACCACCACCTGGGATGAGGAGGGCGAATCGATCACCCTCGGCATCTGGGGGCCCGGTGATCTGGTCACCAACGCCCACTCCGGCCTCGATCCGGTGGACGTGCAGTGCCTCACCCCTGTGGTGGTGGAGCAGCACCACCCCTCCGACGCCGAAACCCTCGCCATCCTTCGCCAGCAGATCCGCAACACCGAGGAGATCTTCGAGATCAACCGCATCCGCAGCGCCGAACGCCGCCTGCTGATGCTGCTGCGTTGGATCGGCCTGCGCTTCGGTCAGGTGAGCAGCCGCGGCTACCGCCTCTCCCTCAAGGACATGAACCTCACCCACCGCGCCCTGGCGGAGGTGTGCGGCCTCACCCGGGTCACGGTGACCAAGAACCTCAACCGCTACAAGACCCTCGGCCTGCTCCAGACGGTGAGCGAGGCCGATCTGTTCATCCCCAGCGATGGGCTGGCCGCCGCCATCTGATTGCTCTGATCGGATCGCCGCGAGCTGATCACCCCTTCCTGCTTGTCACCATCCCCCTGATCCCCCGAGCCATGGCCGCCCAATGTCTCCAGTCCCATCCCTCCCAGCCCCAGCCCCAGCGCTACACCCTCGTTTTCCGCGATGGGCAGCTGCTGCGCCACCAGGACGGCCTCAGCCTGGTTCAGTACCGCAGCGATGCCCGGCTGGCCGCTGTCCATCCCGAGTCCGGCCAGGCCTCTGCGGCCTGAGCCGCCCCTCAGGAAGCCGTCCCCTCAGGGGGCGGTCCCGCAGAGATCCTCAAGGGAGGTTGCGGCCAGTTCCCGTCCCCAGCGTTCGGCCCGCTCCACCAGCCACCGGTCCGCCTTCGAGGGGGACCGGGCGGCAAAGGCGGTAGCCCCCTTGGTTGCCCTTGATGCTTTCCACCAGGCCGAGTCGCCGCAGATCCCGCAGCACCGCCGCGAGGTCGTGGGGGGAGAGGGCGAACTTGGCGGCGATCTGGCGAGCCTGCAGGGTGCGCGCCTCCACGGCCAACTCCACGAGGCTGATCAGCGCGTAGCGGAACGTGGTGGAGAACAAGTGCCAGCACCGGCGGCGGAATCCGGGGTGGAGGCGCTTCGCCATCCCTCGCTCCATTCAACGCTAAATCGCTCGGGAAACCGGAATGTAGTCCAGGTGTCGTTCTGGGCCCGCAGGATGTGGTCCCAGGCACATCCTGCGGCAGCGGTTCAGATGCTGTAGTCGGGCACGAAGGTGCGGGCCTCGCGGCTGCGCACGTGCAGCCGGTCCCCCACCTGGAAGGCGGCCAGGTTCATCCGTTCCCGCGGGATCTGGGCGGTGATCACCTGGCCATCGGCGAGCACCAGCTCTGCTTGCACATCGCGGCCGAGGTGGCTGAGGCGCCGCAGCTGGGCCGGCACCGTGTCGCCCTGCGCGTCCTGGAACAGTTCCATGTCGTGGGGCCGGATGAACAGGGGGGAGTCGGAGCCGTGCGCCCCTTCGGGTGAGGCCGCGGGCCGGGGCAGGGTGCCGCCCGGCAGCACATTCACCGCCCCCACAAAGCCCATCACGAAGGGCGAGGCCGGCTGGTCGTAGATCTCGGCCGGGGTGCCGATCTGCTCGATGCGGCCCTCGTTCATCACCACGATCCGGTCGGCCACCTCCATGGCCTCCTCCTGGTCGTGGGTCACGATCACGGTGGTCACGTGCATCTCGTCGTGGAGGTTGCGCAGCCAGGCCCGCAGCTCCTTGCGCACCTTGGCGTCGAGGGCGCTGAAGGGTTCATCGAGCAGCAGCACGCGCGGCTGCACCGCCAGGGCGCGGGCCAGGGCCACCCGCTGGCGCTGGCCGCCGGAGAGCTGGGAGGGGAAGCGCGATCCGTAGCCCTTGAGCTGCACCAGATCGAGCAACTCATCGACGCGGCGGCGGATCGCCTCCTTCTTCCACTTGCGCAGCTCCAGGCCGAAGGCCACGTTCTGGCGCACGGTGCGGTGCTTGAACAGGGCGAAGTGCTGGAACACAAAACCCACCTGCCGGTCCTGCACGGTGCGGTCGGTGGCCTCCTCGCCGGTGATCCAGATGCGGCCGGCGTCGGCCTGCTCCAGGCCGGCGATCAGGCGCAGCAGGGTGCTCTTGCCCGAGCCCGAAGGGCCGAGCAGGGCCACCAGGGAGCCGCTGTCCACATCCACGCTCACGTCGTCCACGGCCCGGAAAGATCCGAAGCGCTTGGTCACGTTGGCAACGCGGATGCCCATGCGGGATGGCAGCGGAGTGGATCAATCGGCCCATTCTGATCACCCGCCCTGAAGGGGTTGCCCCCGGTGCTGTTCGGGGCGGGAGGGGGTGGCGGGATTGGGTGAAACGTCCCGCCGGGAGCCGGCGTGCCCACCATAACCCGTAAGCACAGTGAGGAACCGCCCAATGCTGCGGCGGCGGGTGTACGGTCCAGGCAGGTTTGTCCTGCCGAGCCTGGCCGCCATGACCGTTGCCCTGCCGCGCCGCGGCCAAGTACTGCCGCGTTGGTTCCGGCCGAATGTGTCCTGGAGCATCACCTGGGCCTACCTCGCCCTGGTGTTGTTCCTACCCCTGGCGGGCATGCTGCTCAAAGCCGCCGGCGTGGGTCCCGCGGCCTTCTGGGAGACGGCCACCAGCCCCTTGGCCCTCAGCACCTACCGCATGAGCTTCGGCATCGCGGCGGCCGCCAGCCTGCTGAACGGCGTGTTCGGCCTGCTGATCGCCTGGGCCTTGATCCGCTCCAGCTTCCCCGGCCAAAGGCTGCTCGATGCCCTGATCGATCTGCCCTTCGCCCTGCCCACGGCGGTGGCGGGCCTGGCCCTCTCGTTTGTGTATGGATCGGAGGGCTGGCTGGGGGGCCCGATTCAGCGGCTCACCGGCCTGGAGGTGTCCTTCACGCCCTTGGGGGTGGCGGTGGCGATGGTGTTCATCTCCCTGCCGTTTGTGGTGCGCACCGTGGAGCCGGTGCTCCGGTCACTGGAGCGGGAACAGGAGGAGGCCTCCTGGTGCCTCGGGGCGAGCTCGGCCCAGACCTTTTTCCGCGTGGTGCTGCCCCAGTTGATGCCGGCCATCCTCGCCGGCATTGCTCAGGGCTTCAGCCGGGCGGTGGGGGAGTACGGCTCGGTGGTGATGATCTCCAGCAACGTGCCCTTCAAGGACCTGATCACCCCCACCTTGATCGTGCAGATGATCGAGGAATACGACATTGACGCCGCCACCGTGATCGGCTCGGTGATGCTGATCTTTTCGCTGGTGAGCCTGGTGGTGATCAATGCCCTGCAGGTCTGGGGGCAGCGTTATCAAGGAGGCGACGCCAGCGGTTGATCCGCCCGATCCCGCCAGGCGCTATGGCGGGACTCTCGGGCTTCTTCGCCCCTGTCGAGCACGGACATCCGGCTCCTCCCGCTCGTGGTCTTATCCCCGGTTTCACCTCTGCGCCACCTCCGGGCCGCAGCCATCCAGCCCGATTCTCCCCATGGCCTTCGTCATCCCTCCGCTCCAGGACATCCGCCCGCCCCGCTGGGTGAAGCCCTCCTTCGACGGCCGCAGCCTTCTGCCGGCCCTGATCCCCCTGCTGGCTTGCCTCTACGTGGGCGTGGTGATCCTGGTGCCGGCCCTGGCGGTGGTGGTGCAGGCCTTTGCCAAGGGGCTCGGGGTGTTCCTCGACAACTTCAAGTCGCCCGAACTGCTGGCAGCCCTGCGGCTCACCCTGATCGCCACCGCCATCGCCGTGCCCTTTAACGCCATCTTCGGCCTGGCGGCGGCCACCGCCATCGCCCGCCACCGCTTCCCCGGCAAGGCCCTGCTGCTGAGCATCATCGACCTCCCTTTCTCGATCTCGCCGGTGGTGGTGGGCTTGATGCTGGTGCTGCTCTACAGCCCCACCCATGGCGTCTTCGCCGGTCTGCTGCAGAGCACGGGCTGGAAGATCATTTTCTCGCTTCCCGGGATCGTGATGGCCACCATCCTGGTGACCTTTCCCTTCATGGCCCGGGAGGTGATCCCGCTGCTCGAGGAGGAGGGCTGGGATCAGGAGGAGGCGGCCCGCACCCTCGGAGCCAGCGATTGGCAGGTGTTCTGGAAGGTCACCCTGCCCTCGGTGCGCTGGGCGGCCCTCTACGGCCTGATCCTCACCACTGCCCGGGCCCTCGGCGAGTTCGGCGCGGTGTCGGTGGTGAGCGGCAACATCCGCGGCGAAACCCAGACCCTGCCGCTGTTCGTGGAAGATGCCTACAAGCAGTACCACACCGAAATGGCCTTCGGCGCCTCCCTGGTGCTGGCCACCGTGGCGATCGTGTCGCTGCTGCTCAAGGTCGCCGTGGAGCGGCTGATGGAGCGCGACAAGGAGGCCGTGCGCTCGGAAGCGGAGGGGTGAAGATGGCCACTTGGCCATCAATGCGGGACTCGAGAACCCGCTCCCCCCGCTAGATCAGTAGCCGCAAACCGATCCGGAATCAGCGATTCGGCTGAGGCGTGGTGCGCAGGTACGGGCGGATCTCGGTGACGCCCTTGGGGAACTTGGCGCGGGCGTCTTCGGTGGAGATCGAGGGCACCACCACGCAATCCTGGCCGTCCTTCCAATTCACCGGAGTGGCCACGGAGTGGTGGTCGGTGAGCTGCAGCGAATCGATCACGCGCAGGATTTCATCGAAGTTGCGGCCGGTGCTGGCGGGATAGGTGATCTGGAGGCGCAGCTTCTTGTTGGGGTCGATGATGAACACCGAACGCACCGTCAGGTTGTTGAGGGCGTTGGGGTGGATCATGCCGTAGAGATCGCTCACCTTTTTGTCGGCGTCGGCGAGGATCGGATAATCCACCGTGGTGTTCTGGATCTCGTTGATGTCACCGATCCAGCCCTTGTGGCTCTCGGCGGTGTCAACGCTCAGGGCGATCGTTTTGACGTTGCGCTTCTCCCATTCCGGACGCAGCCGGGCCACCTCACCGAGCTCGGTGGTGCAGACGGGGGTGTAGTCAGCGGGGTGCGAGAAGAGCACCACCCAGCTGTCAGCGCCGAAGTCGTAGAGATTGATGGGGCCGAGCTGGGAATCCTGGGTGAAATCGGGGACGGTGTCGCCGAGGGAGGCTCTGGGCAATCGGGGTCTGAGCCGCCGCAGAGCTCAAGTAATTCTGTTTGGTCCCTGATTTGCCTCCGATGTTGACCGATGTTGGCTTTATGGGCTCATTCCCAGCCTCCTGGGACTGGTTATGGA
>JBILUS010000034.1:0-23303 GCA_044370835.1 Cyanobium sp.
CGGTGGAGGCCTACCTCCCCAAGCTCCGGGCTGCCCTGGCGGCCCGCCGGGATCCCGATCTGGTGGTGATCGCCCGCACCGATGCCGCCGCCCTCCATGGCCTGGAGGAGGCCCTGCGCCGCGCCCGCCTCTACGCCGAGGCCGGCGCCGACATGGTGTTTGTGGAGGCGCTGGAGACGCCGCAGGCGATGCGGGCCGCCAACGCGGTGCTGTCCGCCTGCGGCACCCCCAGCATGGCCAACCTGATCGAGGGGGGCCGCACCCCCTTGCTCGATGCCGCCGCCCTGCAGGAGCTGGGCTACGCGGTGGTCGCCCACCCCTGCGGCTCGGTGTTCACCGCCGTTCGGGCTCTTCAAGATTGGGCCGCCCACCTCAGGGCCCACGGCAGCAGCGCTGGCTTCCGCGGCCGGATGGTGGATTTCGAGGCCTACCAGCAGGTGGTGGGTCTGGCGGAGATCCGTGGCCGCCAGGCGGCGCTTGAGGGCTGAGCCCTCCGGCTCAGGCCGCCAGGGGCTGGCGGATGAGCTCGCCGTAGAGCCTCTCGAGGGCGTCGATGTTGCGGGTGAGGGTGTAGCGCTCGATCACCCGGGCCCGGGCCCGCCGACCCAGCTCGGCGGTGAGCACGGGCTGGTCCCGCAGCACCGGCAGCAGGGTGCGCAGCTGGGTGGTCACCCCCTGGGTGCTGATCACGATGCCCGCTCCCCCTTCCAGCACTTCGCCATCAGCGCCGGCATCGGTGGCCACACAGGCCGCCCCGGCGGCCATCGCCTCCAGCAGCGCCAGGGAGAGGCCCTCCACCAGCGACGGCAGCAGGAACACCTCCGCCAGCTGCAGCAGGGCCACCCGCCGCTCCAGGCTGGGCTCGTAGCCCCACCACTCCACATCGGCCTCGCCGGGGTTCTGCAGGGAGGGCCGCAGCGGCCCGTCGCCCACGATCACCAGCACGCAGCCCGCCGGCCGCACCAGCCGCCAGGCCTTGAGCAGGGCTTCGAGGTTTTTCTCGGTGGTGATCCGGCCCATGTAGAGAAACACCCGCCGGCCTGCATAGCGGCGCCGCAGGTCAGCCAGCACCGGCCCGGCCGCCAGGGGCGCCGGGGCCCACAGGTCGGTGTCGACCCCGTTGGGGATCACCGCCAGCCGGTCCCGCCGCACGCCCAGCCGTTCGAGCACCTCGGCCTGGAGCTCGGAGAACACGATCACCCGGTCGTAGCGGGCCAGGGAGGGGGCGTAGAGCTGGTAGGTGAGCTGCTGGGTGCCGGCGGTGAGGTTGCGCAGGCCCGCATCAAAGGCCGGATGAAAAGTGGCCACCAGGGGCAGGCCCAGCTGCTGGCAGAGGTCCGGCAGGCGGAAATCCAGGGGGGAGAGGGTGAGGCTGGCGTGCACCAGGTCGGGGCGGATCCGCTCCAGCGACTCCCGCAGCTCCCGCTGGGCCCCAGGGGAGGGGATCGTGTACACCTGCGACTTCACCAGGTAGGGCAGGGTGACCTCCGGTTCCCGTTGGGCTGCCCCCGCCTCGAGGGCCACCGCCTCGGGGGAACTGCTGTCGAGGCGGCCGAGGGCTGCGGCGGGGGTGTCGAAATGGATGAAATGAACGGTGTGGCCGCGGCGCCGCAGGGATTCGGTGGTGCTCAGGCCATAGGTGACGTTGCCGCAGAAGGGGGATTTCTTGCCCAGCCAGGCAATGTGAGCCAACGGTGCGGTTCCGCGTTCGACCTCGAAAGCTAGCAGCGCCGCCAGGGTTGCTCGATCAAGGCGGCCAGCAGCACGATGGCCGCCAGCCCCCACAGCACCGGCACCAGGCCGTAGCGGCTCACCAGGGCGCCGGCCAGCACCAGGGGCAGGCTGAGAGCGATGTTGATCAGGTTGTTCTGCAGACCGAATACCTTGCCCCGCTGCTCCTCCGGGGTGTCCTCCTGGATCGTGGTCTGGGCGGGGATCGCCAGCAGGGAGGAGCCCACCCCCAGCAGGGCGCAGAGCAGCAGGGTGGGCACCAGGTGGCCCCGCACCTGCCCGAGCAGCACCAGGCTGAAGGCCACCGTGCCGAGGCCACAGGCGGCCAGACGGCGGCGGCTGAAGCGTTCCCCCAGCTGGGCCATCGCCAGGGCGCCGATCGCCAGGCCCACCCCGCTGAGGGCCAGCAGGATGCCGAAGCGGGTGGGGCCGAGGGGCTCGATCGTGGCGGCCAGGCTGATGGCCAGCACATAAAGCGCTGCCAGCACGCTGTAGAGCAGCACCAGCTGCAGCATGGCGGCCCGCACACTGCGCCGCTCCCGCAGCACCTGCAGCCCTTCGCCGATCTCCTCCCACACCGACACCCTTCGGAGCGGCCGGGGTGCTTCCTGCAGGTTGATGCCGGCGATCGCCAGCGCGGCCAGGCCGTAACAGAGGGGCAGCAGCAGGAACTCCCCGCCCCGGATCCCCAGCTGGGCCAGGCTGCTCTGCAGCAGCCTCAGCACCGGATCACCCACGGCGAAGCCCACGATCGTGGCGGCCATGCTGGTGGCCTGGTAGAGCGAGTTGGCGGCCAGCAGCTGGCCGGAGGGCACCAGCAGCGGCAGGGCCGCCTGTTCGGCCGGCGCGAAGAACTGGGTGAGCACCGATTCGAGGAAGGTCATGCCCACCAGCGCCCAGTAGCCCCAGCTGAGCCCCAGCCATACCGGGCCCTTGAGCAGGCAGAGCGGCGCCAGCAGCAGCAGTGCCCCGCGGATGCCGTTGGAGGCCACCATCACCGTTCGCTTCGGCCAGCGGTCGGCCCAGACGCCCGCCACGGTGCCCAGCAGGATCGCGGGGATCGTGTTGGCCACGTAGATGCCCGTGGCCATCAGGGTGATCACCTGGGCCCGGGTTTCGAGGTCGATGCGGATGGCGGCGGCTGCATCCACCAGGGCCGGATCGGCGCTGAGGTTGTCCGTCACCCAGTACTGGGCGATCAGGAACACCATGAGCACGATGTAGAACTTGTCGGCGAGCTGGGAGAAGATCTGCCCCAGCCAGAGCCGGCGGAAGCCCGGCAGGGCCAGCACCGCGGCGATGCCGCCCTCTCCGGCCGCCGCGGGGGCCGGGGTCTTCTCTTCGCGGCCGCTGCCGGGACCTGCTCCTGCCTCGCTCATCGCTTCTGCCTGGTCATCGCATTCGCCTGGTCATCGGGCCTGCTCCCCCGGTTCGAAGCCGGCACGCAGCAGTCTGAAGGCCCGGGGGCGGCGCCCCAGGTGTTCGTCGCACCAGCTCTCCATCAGGTCGAGCAGGTGCAGCCACACCGGCAGGGGCCCGAGCAACTCCCCATCCCGGCGACGGGGGATGGCGGGGCGGGGTAGCCGCTGCAGCAGGGCCAGTTCCGAGGCGTTGAGCACCACCCGGGCTCCGGCCACGGCCCCGATGGCCAGGCCCTCGCCGGGCAGCAGGCTGCAGCGCCACTCCCAGTCGCCCACCGGCGGCTGCAGGGGGGCCCCCGTGCGGGCGCAGGCCTGCAGGGGCAGGGCGAAACCCCCCAGGGCCAGCAGGTGCACGCTGCCCTGCACGGCGATGATCAGGGCCTCCAGGCCCTGCCGCTGGTCCGCCACCACCGCTTCGAGCCGCTCGAGCTGCAGCAGCAGGTCGGGCAGGATGCCGGGCACGGCCAGGCCGCCGGGCACCAGAACCAGGCAGAGCTCCGCCAGGGCCTGGGCCGCCGCCAGGGTCTCCAACCGGGCGCCCAGAGCGCCGTGGCTGTGGAGCACCTGCAGTTGCCGCACCCGCCGCAGGTCGCCCCGGCCCCCCACCTGCAGGCGCATCAGGGTGAGGGGCAGGGCGGCGGCCAGGCTGCTCTTCGGCCGCCGGGCGCCCGGCACCGCCAGGCGCACCAGGCCCTGCTCCTCGCAGAGCAGGGTGAGCAGCCGGTCGTTCTCGCCGAGGGGACGGCAGGTGAGGGCCAGCCCCTCCAGAACGGTTTCCGGCACGGTGGAGCTCCACTCAGGCTTCGGTGGCGGTCGGGTGCGGGCCGCGCCGCAGGGCCTGCATCAGGGCCACCCCGCGGCTGGTGCCCAGCCGCACGGCGCCGGCCTCCACCAGCTCGAGCGCCTGCTCGAGGCTGGCGATGCCGCCCGAGGCCTTCACCCCGGCTCGGCCCCGGGCCAGCTCCACGAGCTGCCGCACCTGGCTGCCGCTCACCGGCGGCCCGAAGCCGCTGCCGGTCTTGAGGTACCGGGCTCCCGCATCGAGGCTCACCTCCACCAGCAGGGCCAGGGCGGCCGGGTCGAGCCGGCCGATCTCGAGGATCACTTTCAGCGGCGGACCGAGGGCGGCGATCGGGGCGAGGTCCGCCAGCAGGGCGCCGCTGTCGCCATCGGCGAGGGCCCCGAAGTCGGGCACCACATCGAGTTCGTCGGCGCCGGCGGCGGCGGCGGCCTCCGCCTCGGCACGCTTCACGGCCGCCGGTACGGCGCCGAAGGGGAAGCCCACCACGCTCACCAGCCGCACCCCCTCCCCGCCGGGCAGCCGTTCCCGGGCGGTGGCCACCCAGCGGGAGGCCACGCACACCCCGGCGAAGCCGAAATGGCGGGCCTCATCGCAGCAGGCCAGCACCGCCTCCCGGCCCCTGTGGGGATCGAGCAGGGCGTGGTCGATCAGGGGGGCGAGGTCGGGGAGGTCGCCCCTCACGCGCCCTTGGGCTGGATCACCCCGAAGCCGCCGTGGTTGCGGCGGTACACCACCTGCACCTCGCCACTGCCGGCATCGCGGAAGACGTAGAAGTCGTGGTCGATCAGATCGAGCTGGTGCAGGGCCTCTTCCAGGGCCATCGGCGGCATGGTGAAGTACTTGCGCCGCACGCCCCGGCTCGGCAGCTCGGCCTCCTTGCCCTCGGTGAGGCTGTGGCCCGGCAGCGGCAGGGTGGCGGCACCGGCCTCCTCGGCGGCGGCGGAACGGTGCACCGGACCCTGGGTGCGGTGCTGGAGGCGGTCCTTGTAGCGGTTCAGCTGGCGGCTCAGCTTGGTGGCCACCAGATCGATGCTGGCGTAGAGGTTCTCACTGCGTTCCTGGGCGCGGATCACCAGGCCGTTGGCAAACACGGTCACCTCGGCGGTCTGTTGCGGCACCCGCGGGTTGCGCTCCACCGAGAGATGGACGTCGGCCTCCTTCACCATCCCCTCGAAGTGGTTGATGGCGCGGCTCAGTTTGGACTCGGTGTAGTCCCGGATCGCCGGGGTGACATCGAGATTGCGGCCATGGATCAGGAGTTTCATGGAGGGCCAGCCACCCCGCGGAATGCAGGAATCGCGGGGTTCTGGTTGGCTTCACGCTAGGAACGGTGTCCGATGGACACCAACGGCTCCGCAATCCTTTATCAACCCCCAGCCCCGGTGCCGTTCGCGCCGGCCTGGGCCTGGCAGCGCTGTCTGCAGGAGCGGCTGCTGGCTGATCCCGCCGGTCCGGAGGCCGTGCTGCTGCTGCAGCACGAAGCCTGTTACACCCTGGGCCGGGGGGCCAGCACCGCTCACCTCGGCTTCGATCCGGCCGATCCGCCCCTGCCCCTGTTTCGGATCGACCGCGGCGGTGAGGTGACCCACCACGCTCCAGGCCAGCTGGTGCTTTACCCGGTGCTGGATCTGCAGCGCCATGGTGCCGATCTCCACCACTACCTGCGGAGCCTTGAGCAGGTGGTGATCGATCTGCTGGCCGGGCTGGGCCTGCGGGGGGAACGGCTGGAGGGCCTGACGGGGGTGTGGCTGGAGGGCCGCAAGCTGGCGGCCCTTGGGGTGGGGGCCCGCCGCTGGATCAGCCAGCACGGCCTGGCCCTCAACGTGGACTGCGACCTCGCCGGCTTCGACGCGATCGTGCCCTGCGGGCTCAGCCGTCCGGTGGGTCGGCTGGCCGACTGGCGGCCTGACCTCAGCGCCGCCGACCTCGCCGGCCCGCTGCTGGAGCAGTTCGGGCGGCAGTTTCAGCTGCGGCTGCGGCCACCGCGGCCGGTGGAGGCGCTCGACAGTTTTGCGTTGGGAGCCCCGCCGCCGCCGCTTTGATGCCAGGCTGCGCACGCTTTTCCCAGGCACCTGCGCCACCGCCGCCATGCCCACCGCCGAGATCCTGTGGTCTGCCGATGGCCCCGACCGGCGCGCCCTGGCCCTGCGGGAGGACTGGTCGGCCCTGGAGGGACTCGAGCAGCTCTGGCCCGCCCTGGCGGCCCGCCATGGTGCGGCGGTGGCCCTGGAGGCCCCCCATGCCCGCCCCCGCGAAAGCATCACCTACACCGAGCTGCACCAGCGCATCGAGGCCGCCGCCGCCGGCTTCACCGCCCTGGGGGTGACCCCTGGGGATGTGGTGGCCCTGTTCGCGGAGAACGGGCCCCGCTGGCTCCAGGCCGACCAGGGGCTGATGCGGGCGGGGGCCGCCGATGCGGTCCGCGGCAGCGCCGCGCCCCTGGAGGAACTGCGCTACATCCTGCGCGACAGCGGTGCCATCGGCCTGGTGGTGGAATCGCCGGCCCTGCTCGACAAACTCGCCCTCGAGCCGGAGCAGAGGGCCCGGCTGCGCTTCGTGGTGGTGCTGGAGGGGAATCCCCCGGCCGCCGCGGAACCGGACCTGCCCTGCCTCGGCTGGGACGAACTGCTGGAGCGCGGCGCCGGCCGCAGCGTGCCCTGGCCCGGTGGTGGCACCGCCCGGCTGGCGACCCTCCTCTACACCTCCGGCACCACCGGCGAGCCCAAGGGGGTTCCGCTCACCCACGCCAACCTGCTCCACCAGCTCCGCCACCTTGGGGTGGCCGTCGCCCCCAGGGCCGGCGACCGGGTGCTCAGCATCCTGCCGATCTGGCATGCCTACGAGCGCAGTGCGGAGTACTTCCTGCTGGCCTGCGGCTGCCGCCAGACCTACACCACCCTCAAGCAGTTCCGGGGCGATCTGCAGACGGTGCGGCCCCAGTACATGATCAGCGTGCCGCGGCTCTGGGAGGCCCTTTACAGCGGCTTCGAGGATGCCCTGGCCGCCATGCCCTCCGCCCGCCGGCAGCTGCTGGAGCGCGGCCTGGCCAACAGCCGCCGCTTCTCCCTGCGGCGCCGCCAGGCCCTCGACCTCACCCTGGCCCCCGAGCCCTTGCCGGTCCGCCTGCTGGCCGGCGCCGAGGCTCTGCTGCGCTGGCCCCTCCACGGCCTGGCCGCTGCCCTGCTCTGGCCGAAGGTGCGCACGCAGCTGGCGGGGGGAGAGCTGCGCACCGCCATCAGCGGCGGCGGCGCCTTGCCGATCCATGTGGATGCCTTCTTCGAGGCGATCGGCATCGAGTTGCTGGTGGGCTACGGGCTCACCGAAACCGCGCCGGTGCTCACCTGCCGCCGCCCCTGGGCCAACCGCCGCGGCAGCGCCGGCCGGCCCCTGGAGGGCACCGCCCTGAAGATCGTGGATCCGGAAAACCGCCGCACCCTGGCGATCGGCGAGCGGGGCCTGGTGCTGGCCCGCGGTCCCCAGGTGATGGGGGGCTATTTCGGCAAGCCCGAGGCCACGGCCCGCGCGATCGATGCCGAGGGCTGGTTCGACACCGGTGATCTGGGCCTGCTGCTGGCCGACGGCAGCCTGGTGCTCACCGGCCGCGCCAAGGACACGATCGTGCTCAGCAGCGGCGAGAACATCGAACCGGGGCCGCTCGAGGAGGCCCTGGCGGCCAGCCCGCTGCTGGAGCAGGTGATGCTGGTGGGGCAGGACCGCAAGCAACTGGGGGCCCTGCTGGTGCCCCGCGAGGATCCCTTCGGAGCCTGGGCGGCCAGCGAAGGTCTGCAGCCCCCCAGCGATGGCCGTGCCGATCCCGCCCTGCTGCGGGCGCTAACCCGCGAGTGCAACCGCATCCTGGCGGCCCGGCCGGGGTCCCGCCCCGATGAGCGGCTGGGCGGGGTGGCCTTGGTGGCGCCCTTCTCGATCGAGAACGGCCTGCTCACCCAGACCCTCAAGCAGCGCCGCGATCGGATCACCGCCCGGGACCAGGCCGCCATCGCCGCCCTCTACGGCGAGGCTTGATCTTCCTGGGGCCTGGGCCGGCGGTCAGGGGGCGGCAATCCGGCAACCGGCCTTGTTGACCGTACGGCGGCCTGCTGACAGCCTGTGCGCTGCTTCGTTTCTTCCATGGCCGACGCCAGCACCCTCACGATCAAGCGCAACATCACCGTGCGGGCCGTGGTCACCCCCCGCTGGAAGGAGGACGCCGAGCGGGAGCTGGGCAATGCCATCGGCAACCTCGATCTCCAGCTGGGCCAGCTGGAGCAGGAAGGTCAGCAGGTGGTTGATCAGATTCGCCGGCAGAGCGCCAATCCCCTCGACCCCCGCGTCCAGGAGCAGGTGGCCTCGGTGCAGCAGCAGGTGGCGGCCAAGCGGGCCGAGTTCGAGGAGCAGAAGGGACAGATTCTCGAGCAGCAGCGCCAGGTGCGGGAGCTGGAGTTCGAGCAGATCGTGGAGCAGGGCCAGATCGAGAGCTTCGTGGATGTGGCGGTGGGCGACAACCTGGTGCTCAAGCTCCAGGCCGCGGTGCTGGTGCGGGACGGCGTGATCGAGGCGATCGAAACCCCCTCCTGAGCTGTTCGCGTCGGAGCTGCCTGAGCGGAAGCGGGGGAAGGGCCCCACGTAAAATCCGCCCCAATCCCCGGGGAGCCGACGTTGGCCAGCCACGAGATCTTCATGCCTGCCCTCAGCTCCACGATGACGGAGGGCAAGATCGTGGAGTGGCTCAAGAAGCCGGGCGATCGGGTTGAGCGGGGCGAGTCGGTGCTGGTGGTCGAGTCCGACAAGGCCGACATGGACGTGGAGTCGTTCAATGCCGGCTTCCTGGCGGCGGTGCTGATGCCCGCCGGCGGCACGGCGCCGGTGGGTGAAACGATCGGCCTGGTGGTGGACACCGAGGCCGAGATCGCCGAGGTTCAGGCCAAGACCCCCACCCCAGCGGCGCCTGCGGCCGCCCCAGCTCCCGCGACTCCCCCAGTCCCGGCAGCGTCCCCTGCCGCTGCTCCTGCGCCCGCCCCGGCCGCTCCTGCCCCCGCCCCGGTGCCTGCAGCGCCGCTGCCGGTGATCGCCGTTGCGGCCCCTGCCGCCGGCGGACGGATCGTGGCCAGCCCCCGGGCCCGCAAGCTGGCCCAGCAGCTCGGGGTGGCCCTCGAGGCCCTGCGGGGCAGCGGGCCCCACGGCCGGATCCAGGCCGAGGACGTGCTGGCCGCCACGGGCCAGCCGGTGAGTGTGCCCCGGGTTGCGGAAGGATCCGGGCCCGCCCTGGCCGCCGCAGCGGCCGCCAATGGCGCGGCCCCGGCGACCCCGGCCCCCGCCGCCGGTCAGGCCTTCGGCCGCCCCGGTGAAACGGTGGCCTTCAACACCCTGCAGCAGGCGGTCAACCGCACCATGGTGGCCAGCCTGCAGGTCCCCGCCTTCCGGGTGGGCTACACGATCACCACCGACAAGCTGGATGCCTTCTACAAACAAGTGAAGGCCAAGGGCGTCACGATGACGGCGCTGTTGGCCAAGGCCGCCGCCGTGACCCTGGCCCGCCATCCCCAGGTGAATGCCGCCACCAGCGAGGCCGGCATGGCCTATCCCGCCGCGATCAACGTGGCGATCGCCGTGGCCATGGAAGATGGCGGCCTGATCACCCCGGTGCTGGCCGCCGCCGATCGCACCGACCTTTACAGCCTCTCCCGCTCCTGGGCCGACCTGGTGGAGCGGGCCCGCGCCAAGCAACTCAAGCCGGAGGAATACAGCACCGGCACCTTCACCCTCTCCAACCTCGGCATGTTCGGGGTGGATCGCTTCGACGCGATCCTGCCCCCCGGCACCGGCGCGATCCTGGCGGTGGCCGCCTCCCGCCCCACCGTGGTGGCCGGCAAGGATGGCTCGATCAGCGTGAAGCGCCAGATGCAGGTGAATCTCACCTGCGACCACCGCACCATCTACGGGGCCCACGCCGCCGCCTTCCTCAAGGACCTGGCCCAGCTGATCGAAACCAGTCCCGAGAGCCTGGCGCTCTGAGCCGCCGCGTCACCCCGTTGTGGCCATGAGCAACCCTGACCCGGCGAGCGACGCGCAGGGGCCCCCCCATGGCCTGGGGGATGATCTCCTCGATCAGCAGCTCTCCAGCTACGCCTTCGATCTGCCGGAGGCCGCCATCGCCCAGCGGCCCGTGGAGCCGCGCCACGCCGCCCGGCTGCTGGTGGTGGAACCGGGCGAGGGGGCCCGCCACCGCACCGTCTGGGACCTGCAGGAGGAGCTCCGCCCCGGCGACCTGCTGGTGGTGAACGACACCCGCGTGCTGCGGGCGCGGCTGGCCGCCCGCCGCGCCAGCGGCGGTGCGGTGGAACTGCTGGTGGTGGAGCCGGCATCTCCGCCGGCCTCCCCCGGCGACTGGCTTTGCCTGGCCCGGCCCGCCAAGCGCCTGCGGGATGGGGAGTGGCTGGAGCTGGAGGCCCCAGGGCAGCCGCCCCTGGCGGTGCAGGTGCAGGGCGCCGATCTCGCCAGCGGCGGCCGGATCGTGCGCTTCCCGGCGGAGTGCGACCGGGCCGCCACCCTTGAACCCCTGCTGATGCGCTACGGGGTGATCCCCCTGCCCCCCTACATCCACAGCCACGATCCGGCCGACAACGACCGCTACCAGACCCGTTACGCGGCCCGCCCCGGCGCCGTGGCGGCCCCCACCGCGGGTCTGCACCTCAGCGATGCGCTGCTGCAGGCCCTCGCGGCCCGCGGGGTCGAGCGGGCCACCGTGACCCTGCATGTGGGGCTGGGCACCTTCCGGCCGCTGGAGACCGAAGACCTCCGCGGCCTCGAATTGCACAGCGAATGGGTGGAGGTGAGTGAGGCCTTGGTGGCGGCGGTGCAGGCCTGCCGGCGACGGGGTGGGAGGGTGGTTGCGGTCGGCACCACCTGCGTGCGCAGCCTTGAGGGGGTAGCGGCCCTCCATGGCGGCCGGCTGGAGCCCCATGCCGGTCCAGTGAACCTGGTGATCCAGCCGGGCCACCGCTTCGCCGTGGTGGAAGGGCTGCTCACCAACTTCCACCTGCCGAAGAGTTCGCTGCTGCTGCTGGTGAGTGCCCTGATCGGCCGCCGCCGCCTGATGGCGCTCTATGGCGAGGCGATCGCGGCCGACTACCGCTTCTTCTCCTACGGCGATGCCATGTGGATTCCGCCCGGGGCCCTGCTGGAGTCCGCCCGGCCGCCCCGTTCGGCGGAGCCCTTCAGTGGGTGAAGCTGTAGGCGATGCCGGCGAGCACCAGGGCCACGAACACCATCTCCAGCAGATCCGGTCCGTCCTTGTTGATCACCCGCCGGACCCTCCGGGGGGCGGCAGCTTCTCGTAACGGGAGGCCGCCGGCAGCCACAGGGCCAGCAGCAACAGCAGGATCGCAAGGGGCTGGCCGCGGTCGTTGGTGATCACCGCCAGCACCGCCATCGCCGCGAGCACACGCAGGCAGAGGGCCCACACCTCATCGCGTTCGCTGTTGCTGCGCAGCACCAGCATCAGGGCCGCCAGCAACAGCAGAAGATCCACCAGCAGATTCATCGCCGCCCGCCTGCACCGACCTTGCGATCCTCACCCTAGGGACGAGGACCGACCTTGGCCCAATCGGACCTGGCCAGAAAAAAAGCCCCCGCTGTGCAGCGGGGGCCGGCCGGGGTGCAGCGGGGGCCGCGGAAGGCTCAGGCGGCGGCCAGATTGGCGGCCACGAAATCCCAGTTCACCAGCTTGTCGAGGAAGGTGCTGATGTAGTCGGGGCGGCGGTTCTGGTAGTCGAGGTAGTAAGCGTGCTCCCACACATCCATGGTGAGCAGGGCCTTCTGGCCATGGGCCAAGGGCAGGTCAGCATTGGCGGTCTTGGTGACCTTGAGAGCGCCGCCATCGAGCACCAGCCAGGCCCAGCCACTGCCGAATTGCGTGGCACCGGCGCTTTTGAAGGCTTCCACGAACTTGTCGAAGCCACCGAGGTCGGCATCGATCTTCGCGGCCAGTTCGCCGCTGGGGGCCCCGCCGCCGCCGGGCTTGATGCACTGCCAGTAGAAGCTGTGGTTCCAGACCTGGGCGGCGTTGTTGAACACACCTGCCTTGCTGGCGTCGGTGGCCACCGCCAGGATCGTGTCCTCCAGGCTCTTGCTCTCCAGCTCGGTGCCGGCGACCAGGTTGTTGAGGTTGGTCACGTAGCCGTTGTGATGCTTGCCGTGGTGAAACTCCAGGGTCTGGCGGGAGATATGGGGCTCGAGCGCATCAAGGCCGTAGGGCAGCGCGGGCAGCTGGTGAGCCATGGGGAAATCGGAAGGTGGCGGAAGATCGCGGCCGGACCAGGAGATCTCCGGCCGACGCCAGGGGCGAGGCAGAGGTCTGTTGATCCGGCCGCGGCATCCTAACGACCGCGGCTTCGCGATCCGGTTGCGCTCAGCCGCCCACCCGCAGCAGTTCCACCTCGAAGATCAAGGTGGCATCGGGGGGGATCACCCCGCCAGCCCCGCGGGAGCCGTAGCCCAGGTCGGGGGGGATCACCAGCCGGCGCTTGCCGCCCACCTTCATGCCGGCCACACCCTCATCCCAGCCCTGGATCACCTGGCCGCCGCCGAGACGGAAGCTGAAGGGGCCGCGTCCGTAGCTGCTGTCGAATTCCTTGCCATTGGTGAGGCTGCCGCGGTAGTTCACGGTCACGGTCTGGCCGGCGATCGCCTCGGCGCCGCTGCCCACCTCCAGGTCGGTGATGCGGAGGCCACTGGGGGTGGTGCGCTCCTTCGGGGCGCTCAGGTCTCCCCCGAGGGCCGCGGCATTGGCGAGCTGGGCGGGATCGGGGGTGGAGTCCGGGGCCATGGTGAAAAGGAGGGGATTCGGGACGTCGGGATCGAGTTCCAGCGGGGCGGCCACCGCCTGGCGCACCACCGCGGCCTGGGCCGGGCTGGTGAGCGCTGCAGGAGCGGCATCGCTGGCGGCCACCACGCTGGAGGGTGCCACCAGCTGGCTCACGAAGGCCACCATCAGACAGGCCAGGCAGACGGCCGAGCTGATCAGAATGTCGCGCACGGGCAGGAAGGGCCACTGGCCGGATTCTGCCAGTGCCCCTCGCCTGCCGCCTGCGGCGCTGCCGCCCGCAGGGCTGCCGCCGCTGAGCCAGGGCGGCCGCTCAGTCGATGCTCTCGGCACCCCAGGGCCGCTGCCGCAGCTGCTGTTCCAGCCGGTCGATGCGGCCGCGCAGCTCATCGACCTCCCGCTGGCGGGCGAGGCCGAGGTCCTGCAGCAGCTGGTCGCGGTTGCGCTCCAGCTGGCGCTCGGCTTGCTGCTCGAGCTCCGGGGTCTCCCCCCGCAGCGCCTTGAGCACGTCGTCCACGAGCGCCGGAGCCTGGGCCGGGTCCAGGCGGCCGCTCAGCACCCAGTCCTGGCTCACGTTGCGGAGGCGGTCGGCGACGAGGGTGGTGGTGCCCAGGCCGCGCAGCAGCAGCATCTGCAGCAGATTGCCCTGATCCATGGTGGTTCTCGCTGGAGGGTCCGCTGGAAGAGAGAGGCAGACCGTGGCATCGAGATTGGCCCTCCCTAGGCTCCGGGACCATGGGAGATGACCGGCCCCAGCCCCCCTGCGCCGCCGTGGCCGGCCCCCTGCTGATGGCGGCCGTGGCCGGCGCCCTGGCCGGTGCAGCCCTGCCGCCCCTGGGCTTTCCTCCCTTGCTCTGGCCGGCCCTGGCCCTGCTGTGGGGGTGGGCCGGTGATCCGCCCGTGGCTGCGGACCAGCCCCCCCTGAAGCGGCTGGTCGGCGGGACCGGACTGGTGTGGGGGCTGGCGGCGGTGCTGGTCAGCCATCGCTGGCTGATCTGGCTCCATCCCCTCGACTGGATCGGGGTGCCGGGACCCCTCAGCCTGCCGCTCTGTCTGCTGCTGTGGCTGGCCTGTGGCCTGGCAGGCGGCGTGCTGGTGCAGGGCTGGCTGGCGCTGGTGCGCCGCTGGGATGCGCGGCTGGGGTCCACGGCGGTGGCGGCCTCCTGCCTCTGGGGCCTGGCGGAAGTGCTGCTGGCCCGGGGGCCGCTGTTCTGGATCGGCCTGGGGGGCAGCGCCCTGCCGGGGTATCGGGCCCTGGCCGGGGTGGCGGCCCTTGGCGGGGCGGGGCTGCTGGCGGCCCTGCAGTTGCTGGTGGGCTGGTGCCTGTGGCGCCTGGTGACGGCCGCCGGCCGCCGCCCCTGGCTGCTGCTCACCCTGCTGGTGGTGGCCGGCGGCCATCTGCTCGGGCTGGCGGGGCTGGCGGTGGGGCGGGAGCCGCCGGCAGGGGATGCTGCGGTTGCCGGGGTGGTGGCGGGCCCGGCGAGCGGGGTCCCGCTGGAGCGGCTGCTGGTGCTGCAGCCCGCCATCCCCACCCGCGTCAAGTTTCAGGCCGATCAGCAGCAGCGGCTGCTCAGCCAGCTGGCCGCGGCCGAGCGCCGCGAGGCCCTGCTCCCCCCACCGGAGCGGGTGCAGGCCCTGCTGCTGCCCGAGGGCGCCCTCGCCCTGGACCAGCCCCTTCCGGTTCCCGCCCCGGTGGAGGTGCTCAGTGGCGGCTTCCGCCGGCAGGGCGACGAGCTGCGCAGCAGCCTGCTGCGCTTTCCCGCCGGGGCGCTTCAGCCCGACGGCGGGATCGACAAGCACCGCGTCGTGCCGCTCGGTGAGTGGGTGCCCCTGGCGTCCCTCTGGCGCTGGAGCGGACTCTCCGCCGTGGGGGGGATCGGCCCCGGGGCCCCCTCGCGGCTCCTGGACCGACCGGCCGGACCCGTGGGGGTGGCGATCTGCTACGAGATTGCCGATGGCGCGGCCCTGGCCCGGGCCAGCCGCGAGGGAGCCCGCTGGTTGCTGGCCAGCGCCAACCTCGACCCCTATCCGCTGTTGCTGCAGCAGCAGTTCCTCGCCCTGGCCCGGTTGCGGGCGATCGAAACCGGCCGCTGGCTGGTGAGCGCTGCCAACACCGGTCCGAGCGGGGTGGTGGATGCCGCCGGTCGCCTGCGGGGGCAGTTGCCGGCGGGCAAGGCCAGCCTCGGCACGTTCAGCCTGGAGCCGCGCACGGCCCTCACCCCCTACGTCCGCTGGGGGGAGGGACCGTTGCTGGGCCTGCTGTTGGTCGCCGCCGGGCTGCGTCTGGGTGGCTTCAGGAGCCGAAGGCCACCTGGCAGGCCGCGTTGAGCACCTGGGCTTCGCCGCTGCTGGCCGGCTCATTGCCGTTGAGGGTGCCGCTGCGGCAGTCGGCGCTCCATTGCCAGCTGGTGGTGCCATCGCTCACCACGAAGCTCACCCCCTGATCGCCACTGGGTTCAATGCTGTTGTAGTAGAGCTGATAGGTGGTGTCCGGAACCACGATCGTGGTCTGGCTGGCGGCGATCGCGTCGGTCACCGCGTTGTTGATCGCCGCCGCCGTGGCCAGGCTGGTGAGGCCCCATGCCACCGACCGCACGCCCCACCAGCCCCAGGGGGGATTGCTCCAGCCGCCGTACCAGCCCCAGTTCCAGGGGCGGGCCAGGGCCCAGCCGGGACGCACCCAGCCCGGCCAGTAGTTGTTGTAGCGGTCGGAGACGCGATCCACCCGGTTGGCCAGCTCGTTGCGGTTGTCGGCCCAGGTGTCGCGCGCGGTGTTGAGGGTGTCGCGCCGCTCATTCCAGCCGTTCTGGATGCGGTCGCTGGCCCGGTCCCAGTCGTCGCGGTTGATGGCGGTGGCCCGGTCGCGCACGGCGTCGCGGTTGACGTTGGCGAAGCGGTCCCCGCTGTTGACGTTGGCCATGCGGTCCTGGACGGCCTGACGGTCGAGGCTGGCGGCGCGGTCGCGCACGGCGTCGCGGTTGACGTTGGCCATCCGGTCACCGCGGTTGGCAGGGGCCATGCGGTCGCCCCGGTTGATGGCCGCCCCGCCCCGGTTGCTGACGCGGTTGCCGACCCGGTTGGTGTCGAAGCTGGTGCGATCCAGCGAGGGCCGCGCTTTGTCCGGCCGGTTCACCACATCCCGGCTCCAGCCGCCGCTGGGGGCGCGGTTGCCGCGGTCGAAACTGCGCGGGGTGCGGTCCAGGCCGGTGTTGCCCCGCGGGGCCCGGCCCCCGCCGCCGCTGCCCAGGCTGCGGCTGCCGCCACCCCCGCGGCCGCCGCCGCGGCCGCCGCCGCGGGCCAGGAGCTGATCGGAGGCCGGCAAAACCGTGGATGAACGTTCCGGGTTCGAGAAGGCCCGCCCTTCGGCGGGGGGCAGGACCAGCAGGGCCGCCAGGAGCAGGGAGAAGCGTCGCATCGTGCCGTCTCCTCAGCGGGTGGTGGCGGGGCAGCCGTCGTCGTAGCAGTAGGCGTTGATCCGCCCGTCGCTACCGAAGGTCACCTTGATCAGGTCACGGCCGTTGAGGGCCGCCCCCTTCTCCTGGCGAAGGCTGTTGAGGTAGTTGGGGTTCACCGCGCAGAGGTCGGTGCCGTTGAAGCACACGGTGTTGGAGGAGAGGCGCGCGCTGGCCGACTGCAGCGCCTGCCAGCTCTTGGTGGCCGGATTCCACAGACCCATCCGCACGTAGGGCTCCTCGCTGATGCCGATCACCTGCTCCTGCCGGCCGATGCGGTGGAGGTAGAGGGTCACCGTGCCCTGGTCCACCGCCTCGATCGTGCAGGCGGTGGGTGCGGCTGATCCGAGGCTGCAGCGGGTGGCGAGGCTGTAGAGGAGATCGGCCCGTGCCGGGCTGGGGTGCAGCAGGGCGGCGCCGCCGGTCAGGAGGGCTCCCCCGATCAGGGGGAGCAGGGAGGTACGAAGCATCGGCCACGGAGGGGGCTTGTCCGTTCCTAGTCAGCGGACCGCGCCTTGTCAGCAAGCCGGCGCGGTTGGTGCGCGAATCGCGCCCGCTTGCGCGGGATGATTCCCGGCCTGCCTTACTGATCCGGTTCAGTGCCCGCCGGCAGTGGGGTGAGGGTGGCACCGAACACCCAGCCCCGTTCGTGCTTCTCGGCGATGATGAAGTGCTCGGACACGATGTCGGAGCCATCGCTGCAGCGGGTGCTCAGCCGCAGCGGGTGGCCCAGCACCGTGGAGGTGCCGCTGGCCTGGAAGCGGCTGAACCCGAGCTGATGGGACATCAAGAAAGCCTCGGGCAGGATCCGCCCCAGGGAAGTGCCCACCAGGTCGTCAGGCCGCCAGCCATAGACGGTCTCGAAGGCCGGATTGATCGTCAGCACAATGCCCTGGTGATCAGCCATCACGAAGGGTTGGTCGCTGCCCTGAAGCTCCTCGAGGGAGGGCAGGGGAGCGATCTCCATTTGCTCGCTGCTGCTGTCACTCATCGCTGCGGGGCTCGGTGCGGGGGCTGGTCGTAGGCCTTATTGGAGCAGGAAAACCGGCGTTGTGAAGGGGGCGGGGAGGCCGATTCAGCAGGCAACTTGCCCCTGCACGGGGCTGAAGCGCAGCCATGACCACCAGGTGCAGCTCACCGGCCGCTTCGAGGATGGAACCCGCTCGGCGGTGAGCCTGGACCTGCCCTGGGATGCGTCTTGCCAGACCGGCGTGGTGAATGCGGTTGGCGAGATGCGGGAGCGGATGGATGCCCATGGGCTGGGCCTGGCTGAGGCCTATGGCCTGATCCACTCGGGCCGACTGCGGAAACAGGCCGGCTGGATTGGGTGGTGGTGGTGCAGAAGGTCCTGCTCTCCCGCGAGGGGCGCCGGGAAACGACGCTGCGGGATCTGCGCACGCGCATGGCAAGAACCTTGGAGGTTCTTCTGGCCACGCCGCGTCCCCGTGATGGTCGGTCGTTGATGCGGGCCTATGCGGCATAGCCATGAACCGCTGCAAGGTGAATGTTTTGGCAGCAGGCATAAACCTATTCATGGTCTGTCATCAGTTGATGGGCAAGACATGCGTAAGGGAATGGTGTCCCCTTTGGTGAAACTGCACCATGAACAGCAGCTGAAGTCCCGCTACACAAGTGAACTCAGCCAACATCCCCCTTGGGACTGGTCTTCAAGCCTTCATTCCGAATACTTCGCAGCCCGATGCATCGCTTTTCGGCTTGCCCAGAGCATCCTTAGCCGTCAAGGCGGCGAAGGCAGTGGTGCTGTTCGCCACTTGGAATCCGGTTGATTCCGCTTGGCGTCTGGGGGTCCAGGCGCTTGCCGCTGGAGCTGTGGCTGTTCAGCGCCGCCAGCCTGGCGGCCAAGCTGCTCAAGCAGCACACGATCGGCCTGGAGCGCCATGGCTCGGCCACCGCTCTGCCGTTGATGCTCTACGGCGCCAGGTTCAGGCAACGTCCGCGCTGGGTGGGAGTTCTACGGGGACTCGGCAGCCTGCTGCTGGCGCTGTTGACACAGCGAATTGCCAGCGGCCCGTGGATCGGCTGAAAACCGGCCTTGCCAAGCGGGCCGGATCTGGTTGATCAGACCCCTGAGCCTCCAGCTGCTGACAGCCCGTTGACGGGGCGCGGGAACACTGTTTCGCGACCCTTCGATTCGAGTTCGATGCTGGAGAGCACTACGGCGGCAATGGCGATGGCTTGCTGGCCCGGCGATGGCGGGGAGGGGGCCGGTGGCGGGCGAATGCATCGAGGGTTGAGTCAATCAGGGGGTGGGCCTCACCTGTCTTCAACAGCCAGCCGTTCCAGGTTTGCGTTACGCCGTGATTGCCCTATTGCAGGCAGGGACAGGCAGGACAACGCCGCAGACTTGCGCAAGTTGGCCATGCCCTTTGTCGATCGATCCATGGCTTTTGCCGAAGGCAGTCAGAGCGGTTTCGATGATCCGTTTGCCTGGGGGCCAGGTGGCTGCGGCCCTGGGTACGATTCCAGATCAACCCCTTCCAGGAGCATCGCCATGGCTTTTGTCAACGAAACAATCCCCGCAGCCGATCTGCGCCGCATTGACTTTGCGAGCGTGATCCATCCCCTTCATTTCTGCCCGATCAACACGCCAACTGAATGGACCATCGATCGGGAGCGTGATATTGCCTTGATCAGCCTGGGGGGTGGGTCTGGGGAGAACTCGATGTATCCCAGCTTCTTTTTGATGTACTGGCAAGGCCAATTCACCGATGTACATCTGGTCGCTTCTACTACAGGAAACTTCCCAACCTGGGACCTGGAAGCAACCTGGGCGCTTCGATTTATGCGCCAGCTGGATGGGGTATCAGAAGCACTCTTTCTGGAAACGCTCAAGCAGGCACTCACCTGCTATGGATACATGGATAGCACGCTAAGAGGCCGCGTTAGAGCTGTAAAATTTAACTTTGACTCCAAAAATATAATAAGAGGCTA
Organism: Cyanobium sp.; assembly: GCA_044370835.1. Classification (GTDB taxonomy): domain Bacteria; phylum Cyanobacteriota; class Cyanobacteriia; order PCC-6307; family Cyanobiaceae; genus Cyanobium. Next base: position 19,180 of record JBILUS010000034.1, read on the forward strand.
AGCAATGAACTATGCAGATATCGTCGCAGACTTGCAAAAGAATAATGCTAAGACAACGGGTTACTATACAACAGAGCAACTGCTTGCCATCTTCAGCAATGCCTCAATTGAGGTGGCGAGCGCTCGGCCTGATGCAGTAACACTGACCTACAGCGGGCCGGTGGACCCAGGATTGGGATATACCTGGCAGCTTGCCGAGCCGATTGGCGCCCAAAGCGCTGGGGCTGTTAGAACCGTGGGCCAGACAGACGCTAGTAAATTGCTTAATGATGATAATTTGAAGCGAGCTTTGCTTAAGGCTAATAATTATGACGAGGCAATTGTGCGTAACATCTTAGACGGCGAATACGCAACAGACCAGTTCGGCAACAAGGTGCGCATCAAGCCCGGCTGGTCCGACATCATGTCCGAGCGGTTTGTTCTAGCCGCTAAGGGGCCCATCGTTTCGCTTACACCCAATGCGGACCCGACCAGGGTATGGGGCACCACCGAACTCGATGCCGCCCTCAGAAGCCAGGCACCCACCATCAACGGCATTGTCAGGCAGGATCTGATCCGCACCAGAGATCGGTTGATCCAAACAACAGGCTCAGAATCGCGCGCCAAAGCAATCCTGCTGGCCTACGTCAATGAGTTGTCGGCAGAACACACCAGCCTGCTGAGCACTCTTGTCGATAACAATGGCAAGATCATTACCAATCCAACAACGAATCATGCCCAGCATGTTGAGACCAAGCTGTTTTTCGAGCGGCTTGGCATCGAGGCGCCAGGCACGGAGCTTCCAGCGGCGTCAAACAAATCGAGCCTTCTGGACTTGGAAAATCGCTCTCGGGTGAAGACCAGTCAGTTCATTGATGCTCAGATCGCCCACAGGATTGTTCAGCAACAGGCCACCGAACGGCTGGCAGAGGCCAAAACTGTTGGTGATGTTGCGGATTTGGCCAGGGCTTCACGTTATCTCAATCAACTGGGAATCATCGGCGACGTCATCTCCCTCTCTTTGGTGGCAAGCGAGGCCAATGCCGCCTATGCCAAAGGCGATTCGGCAGCGGCCCAGAGGATTGTCCAAAATGGCTTACTGGATTACACCGGCGGCCTGGTTGGTGGTCTCATGGCAGCCAAACTGATGGCTGCTGGTGTTGCACCCCTGGTCTTCTTCGGGCCCGGTGGTGCTTTGCTTGCCGGAGGATTAACCCTTATGGCGGGTTTGTTAGGCGGTATATTTGGTAGCGAGCTCTTAAGGCAATTGGCCGATCAGAGGGATAATTTTGATCCCAGCCAGTGGAGTGGGTTCCTCAGAGAATTAGCCGGACCAGAGGGTCAGGGTGATCCCGGTGGATGGCGTAAGTTCCTCAGACGGTTGGCCGATCCGACGGGTGAGAATGACCCCAGCGGCTGGCAACGCACCTTCAAGGACCGAACAGCCAAAAAAGCTTTCGATGGAACAATCCTGAGAGATCCCCTCGCATTCGATCTCGATGGTGATGGGATCGAAACCATCGGGCTTCGTGATGGCAAACCCATTCTGTTTGACCATGATGCTGACGGCATCAAGACAGGCACTGGTTGGTTGAAGCCGGATGATGCCTGGTTGGTGCTGGATCGCAATGGCAATGGCAGCATCGATACGGGCCGAGAACTGTTTGGAGTCGATACACTAAAAAGCAATAACAAGCTTGCAACGGATGGATTTGATGCGTTGAAAGATATGGATGCAAATGGCGACGAAAAGATTGACCTGGCCGATCAAGTTTTTTCCAGGTTAAGACTATGGCGAGACAGCAATCAAGATGGCGTCAGTCAAAGCTGGGAGCTGAGTTCTTTAAATGCCAACGGCATTACTTCGATTGGGATCAGGTCAACTGCTTCAAACCTTAATCTTGGCAATGGCAATATGCAGACATCTGCTGGCGTGTTCAGTCGCTCCGATGGAACAAGTGGAACAACGGGTCTGCCGAATGGATCTGCAGTTAATTTGGATCTGGTTACCAATAGCTTCTATCGCCAGTTTAGTGATCAATTGGCCATCACCGATCAGGCCCGCAAGCTGCCAGCCCTTTCTGGTTCGGGGCAAGTGCGTGATCTGCCTGAAGCCATCAGCCGCTCGCCCGAGCTGGGTCGCCTGGTGGAGTCCTATCTTGTGGCAACGACCCGTCAAGGCCAGATAGATCTGCTGGACAGTTTTCTAGAGAAATGGGCTGATACATCCAATATGAAGTCATTGAAAGCCCAAGCCGAAGCGCTGGCTGGCACGGGTGTCAATCTCAGTTATTCCCTGGCAGGCTTTGCGCCAGGCACAACCGACCATCAGGCTTTTATCCGCAAACTTGGCATTGTTGAACGTTTCATGGGATTTACCTATGGAGGGCCAACTGGAGCAGTTCGAGTCACTCCCCTGGTGGCAGGCTCAGGACTGACGTCAGTGAGCCTCACCAGACCACAAATCGAAAGTATTTCGTTGGCCTATGACATGTTTAAAAATGATCTGTATTATGCATTGCTATTCCAATCAAGACTGCAGGGCTACGCAAACAAAATCTCCATAGGTTTTGATAATGATAAGGCATTTGTGGATACAACGGCTCTCGAGAATGCCTTCAGCTGCGCTATTGCCGCTAACCCCCGCGAGGGTGTCGTCGATCTGATCGAATTGATTGCTACAGCTGGCCCGGTCTGGTTGTCAGAACTAAACTGGAACGCCCACGACTTTCTGCTGACTGAGTTGAATAAAACTCCTGAACTTGGAGCTTTTAATAGTGATTTAATGGATTCTTCTATTCGCTTCGCAGCTCCAGCAGAGAACAGCCTTTCCGGATCGTCTAGACCTGATTTACTGGTGGGAAGCCTAGTGTCAGATAGCCTATTTGGAGGCACTGAAAATGACATTCTTCACGGCAAGGCAGGAAACGATACGCTCGATGGTGGCAGCGGCGATGACCTGCTCGATGGCGGCGACGGCAACGACTTGATCAGCGACGACTCCGGACTGAACAGCCTGCGAGGAGGAGCCGGCAACGACAGCATCCGCGGTCGGGGCAGCTTTGCGGGCGGCAGCGGCGATGATCTGCTGCAGGCCAGCGATCCCTACTTCGGTGATACCTATCTGTTCCAGCTCGGCGATGGCAAGGATGCGATCAACGACTTTGGTTATAGCGGTATCGATAGGATTGTCTTTGGTGCTGGAATCAACCCCTCTGCCCTTCCCCTGCATCGCGTTGGTCTTGACCTTCTCTTCTTGGTCAATGCCAATGATCAGCTCAGCGTCAGAAACTGGTTTTCAAGCGGCCATTGCTACATTGAGCAGATCAACTTCTCCACTGGCACGGCCTGGACTGTTGACACCATCCGCTCCACAGCGATCCTCTCGGCTGGCAGCGCTAACGCCGACTCCCTGAGCGGCTGGCAGGGTATGGATCGCCTCGAAGGTGGCGAGGGCAATGACAGCCTCAGCGGCGGCGGTGGCAATGACAGCCTGTTTGGCGGCAGCGGCAACGATTCCCTCAGCGGTGAGGCCGGTGATGACCTGCTCGATGGCGGCGACGGCAACGACCTGATCAGCGACGATTCCGGATTGAACAGCCTGCGCGGTGGAGCTGGTAACGACAGCATCCGCGGTCGGGGCAGCTTTGCGGGCGGCAGCGGCGATGATCTGCTGCAGGCCAGCGATCCCTACTTCGGTGATACCTATCTGTACCAGCTCGGCGATGGCAAGGATGCGATCAACGACTTTGGTTATGGCGGCATGGATAGGATTGTTTTTGGTGCTGGAATCAACCCCTCTGCCCTACCCCTGCATCGCGTTGGTCTTGACCTTCTCTTCTTGGTCAATGCCAATGATCAGCTCAGCGTTAAAAACTGGTTTTCAAGCGGCTATTACTACATCGAGCAGATCAACTTCTCCACTGGCACGGCCTGGACTGTTGACACCATCCTCTCCACAGCGATCCTCTCGGCTGGTAGCGCCAACGCTGACTCCCTGAGCGGCTGGCATGGCGTCGATCGCCTCGAAGGTGGCGAGGGCAATGACAGCCTCAGCGGCGGCGGTGGCAATGACAGCCTGTTTGGCGGCAGCGGCAACGATTCCCTCAGCGGTGAGGCCGGTGATGACCTGCTCGATGGCGGCG
>JBILUS010000014.1:0-64218 GCA_044370835.1 Cyanobium sp.
GCACCGATCGTGCTGCTGCCGCGGCGGCACCGCAGCGGGGGCGATGCCGATGCTCGTGCACCGGATCCCTTCCCCGGCGTGGCCCCCGGCAGCGCCCAGCTCGGGGTGATGCTGCCGGCCTCGCCGCTGCACCTGCTGCTGGTGCGGCAATTCGGAGCCCCCCTGGTCTGCACCAGCGGCAACCCCAGTGGGGAACCGCTGTGCACCGATCCGGCCGAAGCGCTCGATCGGCTCGCCGGGATCGCCGATGCCTTCCTGATCCACGACCGGCCGATCGCCCGGCCCCTCGATGATTCACTGCTGCAGCTGATCGACGGCCGGCCGGCCCTGCTGCGGCGGGCGCGGGGCTACGCCCCCGAACCCGTCGCGCTGCCAGGGGTGGCGCACAAGGAGACCATGGTGCTGGCCCTCGGCGGCGACCTCAAGTGCGCCCCGGCCCTGGCGGCGGGGGGGACGGTGTGGCTGGCGCCCCACCTGGGCGATCTGGCCCAGGAGCGCCACCACAGCCGCCTGCGCCAGGGCATCGACGACCTGCGGCGTCGCCATGGGGAGCGGCTGGAGCGGATCGCCCTGGATTGCCACCCCGGCTACCTCTCCCACCAGCTCGCCCAGGCGCTGCCCCTGCCCCGCCTGGCGGTGCAGCACCACAGCGCCCACGCCCTGGCGGTGGTGGCCGAGCACGGGCTGGCGGCGCCGCTGCTGGCCTTCTGCGCCGACGGCCTCGGCCATGGCGAGGGGCAACCAGCGCTGTGGGGGGGCGAACTGCTCTGGATCGGCCCACGGCGGATCCAGCGGCTCGCCAGCCTGCGGCCCCTGCCCCTACCGGGGGGCGAGCGGGCCGCCCGGGAACCGCGCCGGGTGGCCCTGGGGCTGCTGGTGGCCGCCGGAGCGCCAGCGCTGGCCCATCCCGGCGCAGCCCGGACCCGCGCCGCCTTCACGGCCGAGGAGTGGGCGCTGCTGGAGGCGATGGTGGCGCAGGGGGTGAACACCCCCTGGACCTCCAGCCTCGGCCGGCTCTTCGATGGGGTCGCTTCCCTGCTTGGCCTCTGCCAGCGGGCCAGCTACGAAGGCGAGGCGGGCCTGCGGCTGCAGGGAATGGCGGCCCGGGAGGCTCCAGCAGAGCCGGCCGGGCGCTGCGCAACCGCCGCGGCCACTCGCGAGGGAAGCACTTGCTGCGCCTACCCGCTGCCGCTGCGGGCGGCGGAGCCGGGGTCCGGGGCGGATCTGCCCCTCGGCTGGCTCGACTGGCAGCCGCTGCTGGAGGCCCTGCTGGCGGATCGTGCGGCGGGAGCAGCGCCCGGCCCCTGCGCGGCCCGCTTCCATCGGGGCCTGGCCCTGGGGCTGGCGGACCTGCTGGCGGCAGCGGCCGGGGAGACGGGGTGCCGTCGGGTGGTGCTGGCGGGCGGCTGCTTCCAGAACGCCCTGCTGCTGGAGGCCTGCATCGCCGCGCTGCGCCGGCGTGAACTGGAGCCCCATTGGGCCGAAGCGGTGCCGGGCAACGACGGCGGCCTCGCCCTGGGACAAGTGATGGCCTGCTACCGGGATGGGCAGGAACGGCTCGCCAGGAGAGGGGATCGGCCGCAAGATTGAAGAACCACCGCCCCACCCCGCAGCGATGGCCGGCCTGTCCCCCGACACCCTGCGCTGGCGCTACGCGGTAAAGGGGTTCGATCCGGCCCGCGCCTTGGACCAGCTCGCCTAGAACGGCCTCAGCCTCCCCCGCCCACCATGTGCCTGGCCCATCCCGGCCGGATTGTGGCGATCACCTCTGAGCGGCCTGCCGGCGTTGTCCAGGGCAGCGACGACGACCTCTGGCGCATGGCCACGGTGGATTTCGGCGGCGTGCTGCAACCGGTGAGCCTGGCCTGCCTGCCCCAGGCCCGGCTCAGGGACCGGGTGCTGGTGCATGTGGGGCTGGCCATCAGCCTGGTGGAGGAGGCGGAGGAATGACCAACCAGCTCAGGGCAGGGGCGTGATCCGCACCTCCCGGAAGGTCTGCTGATCCAGCGGCCGGTCGCCGCAGGCCACGCCGTCGCGCGGCAGCTTGCCGTCGTCGCTGAGCACCACGAGGCTGTCGCCATCGACCAGCAGGGCCTCGGGGTTGAACGGCACCCCGCCCACCGGCCCGAAGCTGCGCAGCCGCACGGCAAGACTTTCGAACTGGCCGTCCCAGCGGTACAGGGCGGAGGGGTTGCCCTTGGCCTGGCCGCCCTCGGCGGGACCCGCCACGATCAGCAGATTGCCGTTCACCCGGTCCAGGCTGCGGATGCCCAGACCGCCGAGATCCAGCAGCACCGGATCGCCGAACCGCGCCTTCTCGCCCCCCAGCACCGCATTGGGGTTGGTGAGGGGCACCAGCAGGGCCTTGCCGCCGGGCAGCGGATTGCGGAACCCGATCAGCAGGGCGCCGGTGGGCGTGGCCGCCAGTCCCTCGATCGAGAGCCCGCCCTTCGCCTTCGCTGGCCGGCGTGAGGCGGCCGCCAGCTCGAAGCGGGCGTAGCGGGGATCGGCGGCCAGATCGTCGATCAGGGTGGTGTAGGGCCGCCCCACCGGCTCCACCGAGAGCTCCATCGTGGTGCCGTCGGCACCGACCCGCAGGCCGAGGTTGGTGGCGAAGAGGCGGCGCTGGTTCGGCCGGGGGTCGCCCAGTTCGCCGGCCCCCTTGTTGCCCTTGCCCTTCGCCGCCGGCGCCGCGGCCCCATAGGAGCCGATCCAGTACACGAGCGGGCCGATCCGGGCCGCCCCCTCCAGATCCAGCGCCGGATGGCCATCGTCCACGGGTGCCACGGCGTCCGCTGGGATCACCCCCTTGCCCAGAGCCGGCCCGGGCTGACCGCTGCGGTAGATCCGCAGCACCACCGGCGGCTTCGCCTTGTTGTCGACCACCACGAACAGGCCATTGCCGAACGGGATGGCCGCCGAGGCATCGCAGGGGCCGCTGTGCACCACCCCGGTCGAGGCCCCTGCCGGCAGCTTGGCAGCGGTAGTCCCAGCCGTCGCCGGAGCCGGCGCTTTCCCGGGGGCGGCCAGGACGGCCGGCGGCAGCCCCAGCCCCACCAGGGCCAGGCCCAGCGGCAGGATCCGCGCCCCCGGGCCACCCCGGAACCCCGCCCCGGAGACGAACCTGGCCAGCCGGCCGGCGGCGGGGGCGGATCGGGCGCGGCGGCCGCTGCAAACACCCATGGCGATCGATCGGGGCAACTAGAGGCAGGATGGCGCGGCCGGCCGGGGCCATCGCCGCTCCGCCAAGAGCTGAAACCATCGCCCCCTCGCCGGCGTCGCTCCCCCCCGCCGGCCGAAGGCGCCATGGTGGTGATGGCGCCCCATCGCCCAGGAGATCCCGATGGCACCGGCCCCCGAGCGACCTGACCCCCAGCAGGCCGCCCCGATCACCGCCCAGCCCGCAGCGCCGGGGATCCCGGACCCGGTTGCGGCGGCGGTGGCCGAGCTGGCGGCCGAACTCGCCGCTGTCACCACCCGGCCCTGGACCCTGATGGAGGTGTGCGGCGGCCAGACCCACGCGATCCTGCGCTGGGGCCTCGACCAGCTGCTGCCCCCCGGCCTGCGCCTGATCCATGGCCCCGGCTGCCCGGTGTGCGTCACCCCGGCCGGCACCCTGGATGCCGCCCAGGCCCTGGCCCGGCGACCGGAGGTGATCCTCTGCTCCTACGGCGACATGCTGCGGGTGCCCGGCAGCGATGGGGCGAGCCTGCTCAGCGCCCGGGCCGCCGGCGCCGATGTGCGCCTGATCACCGCCCCCATCGAGGCCCTGGAGCTGGCCCGCACCCACCCTCAGCGGCAGGTGGTGGTTCTGGCGGTGGGGTTCGAGACCACGGCGCCGGCCACGGCCCTGCTGGCCCGCCGGGCCCTGGCCGAGGGCCTGGCCAACCTCGCGATCCTCACGGCCCACGTGCGGGTGGCGCCGGCCATGGAGGCCCTGCTGGCCCCCGCGGCGGACCCCGCCGCCGCGCCCGGGGTGCAGGGCTTCCTGGCGGCAGGCCACGTCTGCGCGGTGGTCGGCACCGCCGAGCTGCGCCAGCGGATCACGGCCCGCGGGGTGCCGGTGGTGGTCACGGGATTCGAGCCGGTGGACCTGCTGCGGGGCGTGCTGGCCTGCGTGCGGCAACTGGAGGCGGGCCGGGCCGCGCTGGTCAACGCCTACCCCCGCGCCGTGCGGGAGGACGGCAACCCGGCGGCCCGGGCCCTGCTGGAGGAGGTGTTCACCGTGGTCGACCGGGCCTGGCGGGGGCTGGGAGTGATCGCCGGCGGGGGCCTGGCGCTGCGGGGCCCCTTCGCGGCCCTGGAGGCCCGCCGCCGCTTCGGCCTCGCCGAGGACGGGGACCCCACCGCAGCCCCCGCCGATCCCGCCCCGCCGGCCGAGCGAGCCGAGCTGGCGGCTGATGATCTGGGCGAGGATCCCTGCATCGCCGGAGCGATCCTGCGGGGCCGGGCCCTGCCCCCTCACTGCCCCGCCTTCGGCCGCCGCTGCACGCCAGAGCATCCCCTCGGCGCTCCGATGGTCTCGAGCGAGGGCGCCTGCGCCGCCTACCACCGCTACCGCAGCGCCCCCACCCCGCCATGAGCGAGCGCATCCTGCTGGGCCATGGCGGGGGCGGCACCCTGATGCAGCAGTTGATCGATGCCGAACTGCGACCCCTGCTGCCGGATCCGGCCGCGCCCCTGCACGACGCCGCCCGGCTCGATCTCCCCCACGGGCGGCTGGCCTTCAGCACCGATGGCTACGTGGTGCACCCCCTGGAATTCCCCGGCGGCAACATCGGCAGGCTGGCGGTGGTGGGCACCGCCAACGACCTGGCCATGGCCGGCGCCCGGCCCCTGTGGCTGAGCCTGGGGCTGATCCTGGAGGAGGGCCTGGAGCTGGCCGTGCTGCGCCGGGTTCTGGCGGCGGTGGGGGAGGCGGCGGCCGAATGCGGTGTGCAGCTTGTGACCGGTGACACCAAGGTGGTCGAGCGGGGCAAGGCCGATGGGGCCTTCCTCACCACCAGCGGCATCGGCCTGCGGGAGCTGGAGGCGCCGATCGATCCGGCCGCCATCACGTCCGGCGACCAGTTGGTGGTAAGCGGCGACCTGGGCCGCCACGGCATCGCGATCCTGGCGGCCCGCCACGGGCTGGCCCTGCAGCCGCCGCTGCAGAGCGATTGCGCCCCGCTCTGGCCCCTGGTGCAGCAGCTGCTGCACCGCGGCGTGCGGCCCCACTGCCTGCGGGACCTGACCCGCGGCGGCCTGGCCAGCGCCCTGCACGAGCTGGCCACGGCCGCCGGGGTGGAGCTGGGGATCGAGGAGGCGCGGATCCCGGTGGCGGCGGCGGTGGCCCGCAGTGCCGAGCTGCTGGGCCTCGAGGCGCTGCAGCTGGCCAATGAGGGACGCTTCGTGGCGGTGGTGGCCCCCTCCGACCTGGAAGCCACCCTGGCGGTGCTCGAACCGCTGGGCGGCGGCTGGATCGGCACGGTGCGCCCCGGGCCGGCCCGGGTGCTGCTGCGCACGCCCTTCGGCAGCGAACGGCTGCTGGTGCCGCCCAGCGGTGAACTGTTGCCGCGCATCTGCTGAAAACGCGGCTGGGGCCTCAGCGCTTTGGGCTCAGCGCGAGGGCTCAGCCCCCCACTTCCCAGCGGTTGCGGCCGCCCTGCTTGGCCCGGTAGAGCGCCGCATCGGCGCTGGCGATCAGATCCTCAGGGCCGTTGTAGGCATCGGGCACAAAGGTGGCGATGCCGATGCTCACCGTGACCCGGCCCCCCTCCACGGCCCTGGGATGGGGGATGGCCTGATGAAGCAACGCCTCCTGCAGGGCCTCGGCCCGGGTGATCGCCCCAGGGCAGTCGGTGTTGGTGAGCAGCAGCACGAACTCCTCGCCACCGAAACGCGCCAGCAGATCGGTGTCGGGGTTCACCAGCTCCCCCACCACCTGGGCCAGGCGGATCAGGCAGCGGTCCCCGGCCAGATGGCCGTAGCAGTCGTTGTAGGTCTTGAAGTGGTCCACATCAAGCATCAGCACCGACAGGGGCCGCGGATCCTGGCGATGGCGCTCCCATTCGAAGGCGAGCTGGCGATCGAGCTGGGTGCGGTTGGCCACGCCGGTGAGGCGGTCGGTGTTGGCCAGCACCTTCAGCTCGGCATTGCTGGAGCGGAGCTCCTGCTCGGCCCGGCGGCGCAGGCCGATCTCCTCCTCCAGCCGCCGGTTGGTGTCGCTCAGCTCGCGGGTCCGTTCGGCCACCTCGTGGCTCACCGCCGCGTTGCGGGCCCGCAGGCTGCGGAAGCTTTCCCGCAGCCGGGCGGCCATGGCATTGAAACTCTCCGCCAGGCTGGCCGTTTCCACGATGGTGCCCGGTTCCACCTCACGGCTGAGATCCCCCTGGGCCAGGGCTCCGGCCCCCTCCACCAGCTGGGCCAGGCTCCGGTTCACCCGGTTCACCACCAGCAGGCCAAGGCCAGCCGAGAGGCCCACCGCCCCCAGGGAAATCAGCAGGTTGGTGAGGGCATCACGGCGGAGGGGGCCCTGGAAGGCGGTGTCGGGTAGGGCCGTCACAATCCGCCAGTCGAGCCCGTACTGGTCCCGGAAGGGCTCGACCCGCACCAGCTCCCGACCGCTGGCCAGAGCGATGTCGAGCTGATGGGGAGCATCGATCGCCCCCAGATCCCCGAAGCGCTGCACCAGGGCCCGGGCCGAATCCCGGATCGCCGCGGAGCTGGAATCCACCGCCTTCTGGCGCACGCCACGGCCGGCCACGATCGTGAAGGGGAGCCGTTCGGTGGAATCGGCCACCAGCAGGCCATTGGGCTCCACCACGTACACCTCGGCACCCTCCGCCAGGGAGAGGCTGCGGAGGTAGCGACTGATGTTGGCCAGGAACACATCCACCCCGGCCACACCGACCAGGCGGCCCTGACGGCGGATCGGGATGCCGGCCCCCATCGCCATCACCTCAGGGGCATCCACCCAGTTGTAGATGCTCGTCCACACCGCCCGATCGGCGGTGACCGGTTCGTTGTACCAGCCGTCGCCGCGGAAATCCGCGAAGGTCTTGATGCGATGCAGCGGCCCGGGGGACCCGGCGGCGTCGATGCGGTACATCGCCAGCCGCTCGATCGACGCGGCGGCGGCCACCTCCAGGTAGGGCTGGGGATTCACGTTGTCGGCCTGGCCGACGCCGATGAAATCACCGGATGCCAGGCCGTAATTGAGGTAAGGGGCCTCGGGGAAGGTGCTGTGCAACCGCCAGAGAAAGCGGGTGGTGCTGGCCCGGTCGGCGGGATCCAGGCCGCCGCTGGCCACCGCCTCCTCCATGGTGGCGATCACCTGCTGGGGCACCCGCAGATAGGCATGGAGGTAATCGCTCACCTGGCGCATGGTGCGCACCTGGGTGGCCGTGGCCATCTCGTTGGCCGTGCGCTGATCGCTCTGGTAGCTGAGCAGGGTGATCAGGCCAGCGGTGGTGGCCATCTGCAGCACCACCGGCACCACCAGCAGGTTGCGCATGGGGAGCGGCTTCCTCCACCAGGGGAGCGGGGCCGGGGTGCTGCCCATCAGGGTCCCTGGTCGGTCAACTGTCTTCGGAGGCCACTCCCCTCACGATACGGGAGAGCTCACTGCGCTCATCGCTGCTGATGCGGTGTGGCACACCGCTGATGATTCGCTCGAAGTTGGAGAAGGAATCCTTGATCTCCGGACCGTTGCTGGTGATCACAAATTCGCGGATGCCCTTGTCGTGCCAGGAGCCACGCATCTTGAACACATTGAGGGCCCGCGCCATTTCGCCGCGGATCTCCACATACTGGAGCAGCAGGATCGTATCCGTGATCGTGGAGATGTGGGAATCGGTGATCGAATGGCTCCCCATGAACTCCTCGGAGGTGTTGGTGAAGAAGCCGGCGATCTCTTCCTGCTTGGCATAGCCCGTCACCCCGATCACGAACTGGCGGAAGGCGTTATGGCTGACGCCGCGGGCCAGGGCCGAAAGGGAATCAATCGCCATCCGCGATGGCTTGAACTGGCTGATCTCGGTCTTGATGATCTGGAGGTGATCCTCGAGGCCGGTGGATTCTGGATAAGCGCAGATGATCTTGAGCAGACCATCCTGCTCCATCTGCTCGAAATCGATGCCCCAGCTGGTGGCGTTGCGCAGCAGCTGGGCGCGCGATTCCTCATAGGCAAACAGGATCGCCCGCTCCTTGGAGCGGCAGGCGTCCTCGATGAACTTGCTGACCAGCAGGGTCTTGCCGGTGCCGGTGGCGCCGGTGGCCAGGATGATCGAATCCTTGAAGAAGCCACCGCCGCACATCTCATCGAGCCGCGGCACGCCGGAGCTGAGCCGCACGTTGGAGGAGCGCTGGGTGAGCCGCATGGCGCCGAGGGGGAAGATGCTCACCCCGTGGGCGCCCATCGTGAAGGGGAATTCACCCTTCATGTGGGTGGTGCCGCGCAGCTTGAGGATCTCCACCGTGCGGCGGCGCCGTTCCCCCTCCAGCACGTTGCGGAGGATCACCACGTTGTCGCTCACGAACTCCTCCACGCCGTAACGGGCGATCGGGCCGTATTCATCGATCCGCTCGGTGGTCATCACCGTGGTCACCCCGATCTCCTTGAGTCGGGCGATCAAGCGGAAGATCTCGCGCCGGACCACCGACACCGCGTCGTACTGCTGGAACACCGCCGTGATCGAATCGATCGCAACCCGCTTGGCCTTGTACTTACGGATGGCGTAATTGATCCGTTCGATCAGCCCGGAGAGGTCGAAGCTGCCGGCCACGTCCTGACCCTCCGGATCGGGGGAAGCATCGAGGAGGAAGAGTTTGTCCTGCTCCACCATCTCCTGCAGATTCCAACCGAAGCTGGCGGCATTGCGCAGGATATCGAGGGGGGATTCCTCGAAGGTCACGAAGATGCCGGGCTCGTTGAAGTCGCGGATGCCGTTGTAGAGGAAATTCAGCGAAAATACGGTCTTCCCCGTACCGGAGGTGCCGCTGATCAGGGTGGAGCGGCTGATCGGCAGGCCGCCATGGCAGATGTCATCGAAGCCCTCGATGCCGGTGGGCAGCTTCTGCACCTGCAGCAACGGATTGCTGGTGGTCTGGGCGGTAAAACTCGGGTCCTGCATCGAAAGCGCGGTTGGGAAAGGAGTCGGAGCGGAGCGAACGGGGAAAGAAGGGCGGGACCGCCTCAGGAGGGGGCGGCATCGCCGCCGGCGAACACCTCCGGATCAGCCTCCGGATCAGCCTCGGGGAGCGGTGCTGGGGAGCGGGAGGCCCGCGCATCAGGATCGAAGTCCTCGTCGCTGAGTTCGTCGTAGAGCAGATCCAGGCCGATCAGCACCCGCTCGCGGTCGGAGAGATCACCGATGATCCGGCGCACCGGCGGCGGCAGGATCTTGGCCAGGGTGGGGGTGGCGAGGATCTTGTCCTCCTCGGCGAGGCGGGGATTCTTGATCACGTCGATCACCTTGAGCGCGTAGACACCGAGAAATTCGGTCTCCAGGATGTTGCGGAGGGTCTTGAGGGCACGCATCGAATTCGGCGTGTTACCCGCCACATAGAGCTTGAGGATGTAGGTCTTGCGGGGGGTCATCGTGGCAACCGGTAAAGGGTTTGAAAAAGGCGGAGCTGGCGAAGGGTGTCAGGGGTGGTGCGGGCGGAAACCGGCGGCGAAGGCCCGGGGCGGTGGGGACTGGCTTGAGGATGGCGAGGAGAGGCCGGCCTGGAGCGGCGGATCGGGCGGAACCGAGCGGCGGTACATCTCGCAGAGGTGGGCCATCACATCGAGCAGAGCGAGGCGGTAGTCCTGCAGGAAATCGTTCTTGTGGCCCTCGAGCTGCAGCTGCTTGCCGAAGCTGTCGATCATGTTCATGTGGATCTCCACGGCCCGGGTGATCGGCAGATCACTGAAGAAGGCGGTGTTCACGAAGCTCTCCAGGGCCTGGTTGGCGCTGGCGGGATCGCGGAAATAGCTCAGCAGCAGGTCGCGGTAAGTGCGGGTGAGGGACTGCAGCAGGTCCTCCCGGTCCTCAGGGGGGAGGTTGCGCAGAAAGCGGGCGGGGTCGCGCTTGTAATAAACACCGATGTAGCCCAACCGGCCGCGCAGGCGATTGGCCAGCTTCCAGCGGTCGGCGCCGGCCACCGACGCCGGGTCCTCCGGGGACGGGGCAGCCTCGTCCTGGCCGGAGGTCCGGCCCGGGCTGAGGCGCAGGAAGCGCGATACCGCCGCATCGAGGCTGTAGCTGAGCTGCTCCAGCTGATCGGTGGGCAGGTGCACCTCCGCCTCGTGGATCTCGACCCGGCCGGTCACCTCACCGATCACCACGGCCGGTAGCAGCAGGCCCCGTTCCTCCAGGGTCCGGGCCGCAGCCTCATCGAGCACCCCCTGCTCGAGCAGCAGGGCATCGAAGGCGTCGCGCCGGGCCTCGAGGCTGGCGAGTGGATCCCGGTCCGGATCGATCAGCTCCAGCCGGTAGCGACCCCCGCGCAACCACTGGCCGCAGGCATCAGCCAGACCGGGGTTGCGCAGCAGCGACGCGATCATGAGTTCCGGTTCGGGCATCGGCCGAAACGATGGGACAAGCCGCCTGGGCCTTCGAATGTTGACGGAAAGCCCCCCTGAATGGGAAAGTCTTTGTTTGTCTTTCGATTGACGCGCGCCAGGCCCAATGGGGGCAGAACCCTGCCACCAGCCTGGCCGTGACCCGACGCCCATGAGCGCAACCACCTCCTCCGCGGCCCCAGACGCCGCCTCTGAAGCCGCCAGCAAGGCCGCCGCCCCCTCCGGCGATGGGGGCCCTGGCCCCTACGCGATCGTCGAGGCTTCCGGCCAGCAGTTCTGGCTCCAGCCCGACCGGTACCTCGACATCGACCGCCTGAGCGCCGAGGTCGACAGCACCGTGACCCTGGACACCGTGCTGCTGGTGAAGGATTCCAAGGGCACCACCCTCGGGGCCCCCTACGTGAAGGGCGCCACGGTGGAACTCAAGGTGCTGGCCCACCGCCGCGGGCCGAAGATCATCGTCTACAAGATGCGCCCCAAGAAGAAGACCCGGCGCAAGAATGGTCACCGCCAGGAACTCACCCGGGTTCTCGTGACCGCGATCCAGGTGGGTGGCAAGGCGATCGCCTGACCCCCTCCCAGCCCCCGTTCCGCTCGCTCCTTCCCTTTTCCCCGTTCCCATGGCCCACAAGAAAGGCACAGGCTCCACCCGCAACGGCCGCGATTCGAATTCGAAGCGGCTCGGCGTGAAGCGCTTCGGCGGCGAGGTGGTGAGCGCCGGTTCGATCCTGATCCGCCAGCGCGGCACCTCGGTGCTCCCCGGCGTCAACGTGGGCCGCGGCTCCGACGACACCCTCTACGCCCTGGTGGACGGTGTGGTGAGCTTCGAATCGATCAAGCGCGACCTGCGCAATCGCAAGCGCGTGCACGTGGCCGTGGGCTGAGGCCCTTGGGCCTTGCCGATCCGTTGAGCGCCCCCCACCCCGACATCCCCCCACAGGGCCCTGCGCCCTGTGGCTTTCTGGTGGTTGATAAACCCGCCGGTCCCACCTCCCACGGCTGCGTGGCGGTCGTGCGCCGGGCCTATGGCCTTAAACGGGTGGGCCATGGCGGCACCCTCGATCCAGCCGTGACCGGCGTGCTGCCGATTGCCGTGGGGCCCGCCACCCGCCTGCTGCCCTACCTCACCGGCAGCAAGGCCTACCGGGGGGTGGTGCAGCTGGGGGTGCGCACCAGCAGCGACGATCTGGAGGGCACCGTGCTTGAGCAGCAGGATCCGCCCGGGCTCGATGCCGCCGCCCTGGAGGAGGCCCTGGAGCCCCTGCGGGGGGCGATCCTGCAGCGGCCGCCCCAGGTGTCGGCCGTGCATGTGGAGGGGGAGCGGGCCTACGCCCGGGCCCGGCGGGGGGAAACGGTGGCACTGGCGCCCCGGCCGGTCACGATCGAGCTGCTGCGCCTGCTCGCCTGGGACCCGGCCAGCGGCCGGCTGGAGCTGGAGGTGCGCTGCTCGGCGGGCACCTACATCCGCGCCCTGGCCCGGGACCTGGGCGAAGGCCTCGGCTGCGGCGGGGCCTTGGCCTCCCTGCGGCGCACCGCGGCCCTGGGCTTCGACCTGGAGGGCGCGGTGCCCCTGGAGCGCCTGGCCTCGGGCCCGCCCCCGCCCCTGCGGGATCCGCTGGAGGCCCTGGGCCACCTGGCCCGCCGCCGGCTCAGCCCCGCTGAGCTGCCGAGCTGGCGCTGCGGCCGCGCCCTGCCGGCCGAGCCGCCGCCGGGGGAGGCGGAGCCGCCGGCCGCCCTGCTGAGCGGCCAGCCCCCAGGCCAGCGATCTGGCGACCCCATCGCGGCCAGTGCCTCACCAGCGGTTGCCGCCACCCCAGACGACGAATCTCCTGCGCCACCGGTGGCGATCCTGCGCCCCGATGGCAGCCTGGCCGGCATCGCCCAGCCTGGTCCCGGGGGTCAGCTGCAGCCCCGCCTGGTCTTCGACGCGGCCGGCTGAGCGCCACCGCTCGTCTTCTCCGTCCCCTCCCTCATCCTGTTCTCCCCGATGGCCGGCCACAGCAAATGGGCCCAGATCAAACGCACCAAGGCGGTGGTGGACGCCAAGCGCGGGGCGGTGTTCACCCGTCTGGGGCGGGAGATCACGGTGGCCGCCCGGGGCGGGGCCGATCCGGCCGGCAACTTCCAACTGCGCACGGCGATCGAGAAGGCCAAGGCCGCCGGGGTGCCCAACGCCAACATCGAGCGCGCCATCGCCAAGGGCTCCGGCCAGGGCGGTGCTGACGGGATGCAGTTCGAGGCGGTTCGCTACGAGGGCTACGGCCCCGGCGGGGTGGCGGTGCTGCTCGAGGCCTTCACCGACAACCGCAACCGCACCGCCGCCGACCTGCGCCTGGCCTTCAGCAAACACGGCGGCAACCTGGGGGAGAGCGGCTGCGTGAGCTACCTGTTCGAGCAGCGCTCTGTGGTGCGGCTGGCACCGGGGGCTCCAAACCCGACCACTGCGCTGAAGGGCCAGCCGAAAGCGGCCGCGAAGTCCGGGCCGCAACAGCCGGGCGACGGCAGCGGCGACGCCCTAGCGGAGGAGAGGCTGCTGGAGCTGCTGCTGGAGCTGGAAGAACGGGGCGGACCAGCGGTGCTGAGCTACAGCTCCGACCCGGAGGGCACCGAGGTGGTGGGCGCCTTCAGCGATCTGGAGGCCCTGCAGGACGGCCTGCGCGAGCTGGGGCTACCGGTGAGCGAGTGGGAGCACCGCTGGATCGCCTCCACCGCCTGCCGGCTGGAGGATCCAGAGTTGCTGCGCGCCTGCCTGCGCATGCTCGATGCCCTCGAAGAGCTCGACGACGTCCGCAGTGTGACCTCCAACCTCGAAGCCGCCGACGCCCTGCTCGAGGCGGTGATGGCCTAAGCGGTGGCCTGCGGAGGAGCCAGCCCGGCGGCCGCCGCCGGATCGGCGATCACGGTGGCGGCCCGATGGTGCTGGATCCAGCTGGCGGGCAGCTCGGCGGTGGGGGGCTCCTGGAGGGCCCGGTGCAGCACCTCGGCCTTGGCGGAACCGGTCACCACCAGCAACAGCCCCTCGGCCGCCAGGATCTCCCGCAGCCCCAGGGTGATGGCCCGTTCGGGCACCCGGGCGGGGTCGCCGCCGAAGGCGGCCGCGTTCTGGCGGCGGGTGGCGGCGCTGAGGGAGAGGCAGCGGCAGGGGAGATCGGCCGCCGCGGGGGGTTCGTTGAAGCCCACATGGCCGTTGAGGCCCAGGCCGAGCAGCTGCAGGCCGATCCCTCCGGCCGCCGCCACGGCCGCGCCGTACCGCTCGGCGGCGGCGGCGGGGTGGGGATCGCGGCCATCGGGCAGGTGCACGCTGGCGGGTTCGAGGCCGAGGGGAGCGGTGAGCCGGGCCCCCATCTCGGCGGCAAACGAGCGGGGATCGGCGGGATCCAACCCCACGTACTCATCCAGGTTGAAGCTGCACCAGTCCCGCCGCAGGGCCGCCTGCTCCGCGGGGGGCAGCAGGGCCAGCTGGCGGGCCAGGGCCGCGTAAACCGGCTCCATCGTGCGGCCGGTGGCCAGGCCCAGGGGACGATGACCGCTGCGCCGGGCCTCCGCCAGCAGCAGGGCCGCCACCTGCTCCGCCACGGCTGCGCTATCGGCCAGCACGATCAGCCGGGGGCCATCGGCCTGCCGATCCCGATCCGGGCCCAGGAGCGCAGCGGCGGCAGAATCGCGGCCCCGCTCCACGGCCAGCCCGCCAGGGTCAGGGACGGGCGTAGGGGGCCAGCTGGGCACCCCGGTAGTAGTAGCGGAGGATCGAGCCATAGTCCTTGCCGCGCAGCGCCAGGCCGTAGGCGCCCCACTGGCTCATTCCTACTCCATGGCCGAAGCCCCGACCCACCACCTCAAGGCTCGGCAGCGGCGGCGCTTCGGGGGCCGGAGCGGCCAGGGCGGTGCTGAGCGCGGTGCCGGTGTCCGGGACTCCGCCGTCGGCCGGCGGGGGTGGCGGTGGCGGCGCCACCGGCAGGGTGCTTCGGCCGGAGCGAGGTGCTGGCATCCTCTGGGCCGCCTCAGCAGAAGCAGGGGCACTGGAGCGGCCGCTGGAGGCTGATGCCGCGGCCACGGCCGTGGCGGTGGCGGTGGTGATGCCACCACCCGCCGCCGTCGCGGCCAGGGGAGGCTGCTCGAAGCGGAAGCGCACCAGGGTGCTGCGCAGCCCCAGCCGCTGCCGCAGCTCCGCCCCGCTGAGATCGAGGCTGCCGGCCGGGCCGATCACCCGGGCCCGACGGACCCGGCCACTGGTGGAGGCCGCCAGCACCTCGATGCGGTTGACGCCATCGGTCTCGCGGAAAGCCCGCCGCAGCTGCTCGGGCTCAAAGCGCAGCGTCCACTCCCGCCAGGGGGACAACTCGTCGCGGTCGGGCACGCTCACCAGGTAGGGCATCTGGCGATTCCAGAGCTCACCGCTGTTTTCCGTGCTGCCGCCGCTGCTGCTGTGGAACACCGCATCGATCAGGGCCCCGCCATGGCGCAGCACCAGGGCACGGGTGGCGGCCACCGCGGCGCGGGTCGAGTCGGTTTCGGCCTCCACCCCCAGGTAGGCCTGGCTGGCCACGGTGGCCTTGAGGTCGTAGGGAGCGGCCGGACGGAGCTGGGCCAGGGCGTAGGTGCGGGCCGCCACGGCCTGGGCCTCCAGCGCCGCCGCCGGCCAGCGGGCCGGCATCTCACTGCCCACCACGCTGGGCAGGTAGATCTCGAGAGGGATCAGGTTGAGCGCCATCAGCGAGCCCCCCTCCGGCCGCAGCTGGAGGGCACCGCGGTAGGCGCGGCGGCCCAGACCCACCAGGCCCGGGGCGGCTCCAGGGGCCACGGACACCGCCGGGGGGGCCGGCGCGAGGGAGACAACCTGAAGCGGCAGGCTCAGGGGCGCCGCCGCGAGCGGATCGCGGCTGTCGGGGCGCTCCAGCCGCAGCAACGGACCCTCGCGGCTGATCCGCAGCCGCTCACCCGCCGGCAGGAGCAGCAGCTCACGGCCCTGTTCATCGAGCAGCCGCAGCGGGCCACCGAGGGCCCTGGGCTCCACCACCCCGGCCTGCAGGAGCAGCACCCGCACCAAAGGATTGGCGGGGCCAGGCGCGGGGGCGGGGGCGGCCGCAAAGGGGTTGCGGGCCAGCACGGGGGACTCGGCGAAGGCCCGACCCGCCGCTCCGGCGGCCAGCAACCCGCCCAGCAACAGTGACAGGGCCCGTCCGCCCAGGGGCAGGCGCGGAAAGGGGTAGGCCACGGCGGGGGTCCGGGGACACGCGAAGCGCCCCATTGTGCCCAGCGCCGCGCCGGCCGGCCAGCACCGGGGACACAGGCCGGGGCGGCCGGGCTTCGCGTGGCAGCATGCCTGGGCCGCCGATCACGCCGTGCAGGTCACCTTTCTGGGCACGAGCTCGGGCGTTCCCACCCGCTCCCGCAATGTGTCGGCCGTGGCCCTGCGCTTGCCCCAGCGGGCCGAGCTGTGGCTGTTCGACTGCGGCGAGGCGACCCAGCACCAGTTCCTGCGCAGCGATCTGCGGGTGTCGCAGCTGCGGCGGATCTTCGTGACCCACATGCACGGCGACCACGTGCTGGGGCTGCCGGGGCTGCTGGCCAGCCTCGGGATGGCGGGCAGCTGTCCCGGCCTCGATCTCTACGGCCCCGATCCCCTGCGCGACTTCCTGGAAGGGGTGATGCGCACCACCTCCACCCGGATCAGCTACCCGCTCCGCACCCACCGGGTACGGGAAGCCGCCCGCAGCGGCGCCGTGCTGCTCGACGACGACGACCTCACGGTGCGCTGCACCGCCCTCACCCACCGGGTGCCGGCCTTCGCCTACCGGGTCGACCGCAAGCCCCGCCCCGGCCGCTTCGATGTGGAGAAAGCCCGGGAGCTGGGCATCCCGCCGGGCCCGATCTACGCCGATCTCAAGGCCGGCCGCAGCGTGACCCTCGACGACGGCCGGGTGATCCGGGGCGATGCCCTCTGCGGCCCGCCGCGGCCCGGCAGCAGCCTGGTGTACTGCACCGACACGGTGTTCTGCGAGGCGGCGGTGGAACTGGCCCGCGGGGCCGACCTGCTGATCCACGAATCCACCTTCGCCCATGGCGAGGCGGCGATGGCCATCGCCCGCCAGCACTCCACCAGCACCATGGCGGCCCAGACCGCCCTGGCGGCGGGGGTGAAGCGCCTGGTGCTGACCCACCTCAGCCCCCGCTACCTTCCCGGCAACCCGATGACGCCGGACGACCTGCTGGCCGAAGCCCGGGCGATCTTCCCGGAAACCCTGATCGCCCGCGACTTCCTCAGCCTCGAGGTGGGCCCGGTGGAGGAATCCGCCGGCCTCCCTGCGGCGGCGGCCACGGCCCCCACCACCGCCGGCGGAGAGCAAGGATCGGAGCCCTGAGCCTGCAACAGTTCGCGTGATTCCCCAGCGAGGGACCCACGCCCCGTGATACAAGGTCTCAGTCGCGGTCTCACCGCCATTTCACCGGCTTCCTCCATGGCCCCCTTCTTCCCCTCAGCCATCCGCGCCGTCCTCCGCACCCTGCTGGTGCTGCCGCTGGCACTGCTGGTCTGCTTCGCCGGTCCCGCCGCGGCCGCCCGCTGGGATTCCGCCACCCTCACGGTGCCCGCACACCCTGACGGCACCACGGTCACGTTCAGCGAGAAGGAGGTCAAGACGGGGCGCAAGCTGTTCAACGAGACCTGCGGCAGCTGCCACGCCGGCGGCGTCACCAAGACCAACCAGAACGTGGGCCTCGACCCCGAGACCCTGGCCCTGGCCACCCCCCCGCGGGACAGCATCGACTCGCTGGTGGACTTCATGAAGGACCCCACCTCCTACGACGGCGAATACAGCATTTCTGACGTGCACCCGAGCCTGCGCAGCAGCGATGTGTTCGTGAAGATGCGCGAACTCGATGAGAACGACCTCCGCCTGATCGCCAGCTACATCCTCGTGGCGCCCAAGGTGCAGGGCATGCAGTGGGGCGGCGGCAAGATCTACTTCTGAATCCGGCCTCTTCCGACTGGTCCCCCAAGGGTTCCCGATCACGGGAGCCCTTTTTTGATGGGCGCCGTGGCTGGTCGGAGCGGCCCTGGCAAGGCGATGGAGCCGAAGGACGGCCCTGGCCCCGGAAGCCCCTTCAGGCCGCCGGAGGGGGCGGAGGCAGGGCGTTGGCAGGCTGGCAGGAGGCCGGCTGCTTGCTGTACCACCACTCCTGCAGGGCCGGCGCCAGACGCTGGGGGAACAGGGTGATCACGGTCTGGGTGGGCCGGGCCCCGGGCTGGAGCAGTTCCACCGCATAGGACGGGCAGCGGCGGGCCGCCAGATCGGCCACGAAGCGGCGGCCGACACGGCGCCAGCTGGGCTCCTTGCTGCGCCAGGCCAGCCGGCAGCAGGGCCAGGGCAGCTCCTCCCGGTCGAAGAGGCGGCAGCAGGGCCCCAGGATGCGGTAGCTGTACTGCCCGCCCGGGCTCGCCTGCACGCTGCCGGGCTCCAGCACCCGGTGTTCCGGCTGCTGGGACGGGGTGGCGGCAGCGGCGCTGGACGGAAGAGACAACAGGGAGCGCGGCATTACGGAATCAGGCAGGACGGCAGCCAGCCCGCCGCTCAGCGTGGCAGAAACCGAAGGGGAAGGGCACCCCGCTCACGGACCGCCAGGCACCGACCGGCAGAGCGGGATCGGGCGAGCCAGCCGCGATCGCCCAGCCAAGCACCACCCTCCAGGAGCCCGCTGTGGAAGCTGGCCACAAAAAAGCCACCCCGGGGGGTGGCGAGCTGCCAAGGCGGCACAACAGGCGGGCCGAAGCCCGGGAGCTCAGTACAGCTCCTCTTCGGCATGGGTCTTGATGGTCACGTCGGAGGTGGGGTAGGCCACGCAGGTGAGCACGAAGCCGGCCTCGATCTGGTCGTCGTCAAGGAAGCTCTGGTCCGACTGATCCACGGTGCCCGCGGTCAGCTTGCCGGCGCAGGTGGAGCAGGCACCGGCACGGCAGGAGTAGGGCAGGTCGATGCCCTGCTCTTCGGCCGCGTCGAGGATGTACTGGTCGTCAGGAACCTCGATGGTCTTGTTGAGCCCCTCGCTCTCGTTGATGAGGGTGACCTTGTAGGAAGCCATGAAAGGGATTGAAGCTCACAGGCGGCCGGAAGCCAGAACCTGTAGGACCCGACCTTCCTACATCCTCCGAGGGCCTTTCCCGCCGATCCGGGCCCGGCTGGCCGGGAAGGCCAATCAAAGCCAGAAGCACGCATCAGCGTGTCTTATGCGACATCGTGCCGTGCCCGGATCCTCAGCAGGCCCCAGCGCTCCTGCCGGGCCACCAGCTCCGCCTGCCATCCCGCATCCACCAGAACCTGCTCCAGGGCTGGGGCCTGGTCCACCAGCAGGCCGCTGAGCAGGCCCACGCCGGTGGGGGCCAGAACGGTGTGGAAGGCGGGGCAGAGGGCCGTGATCACCGGCGCCAGGATGTTGCAGAGCAGCAGGTCGGCCGGACGCCCCTCCAACAGCTCCGCCAGCACCTCCACGCTGCCCTGGGCCACCGTGACGGCGCCGCCGAGGCCATTGAAGGCAGCGTTCTCCGCGGTGGCACGCACCGCCAGGGAATCGGTGTCCACCGCCGTCACCGCGGCCGCACCGAGCCGCAGGGCCCCGAAGCCGAGGATGCCGCTGCCGCAGCCCAGGTCCGCCACCCGCAGCCCCTGCAGGCCGCTGCCGTTGGCCGCGATCGCCTCGATCGCCTCCAGGCAGAGGCGGGTGGTGGGGTGGCTGCCGGTGCCGAAGGCACTGCCGGGATCCATGGCGATCACCATCCGGTCGGCGTGCTCGGGTGGGAGCTCCAGCCAGGCGGGCAGGATCAGCAGCCGCTGACCCACCGGATCGGCCTGCCAATGCTGCTTCCAGCTGAGGCTCCAGTCCTCGTCCGGCTGGCGCTCCCAGGTGGCGGCCGGCAGGGCAACACCGAAAGGCTCCCCCAGGGGCTCCAGGGCCCGCAGGAGCTCGGTGCGCTGCTCTTCGGGCCAGTCGGCCTCCGGCAGCCAGGCCAACAGCTGGCGCTGCTCAGGGGCTTCGGGCCGGTGCCGCACCGCCACCCGCGCGATGCCCAGCTCGGGGAGCTTCCAGAGCAACGATTCCTCCAGCTCCGGCGGCAGCGGCAGCTCCAGGCGCCACCAGGCCGGCCCGGCGGACGGGCCGGGCGCCGGGGCAGGCGCCGGGGGGCTGGCCGGGGGCATCAGAGGGTGACCGGGTGGGCTTCCTGGATGCCGTTGATGGCATGGATCGTGGCCAGCAGGTCGGCGGGGATCGGATCGTCGACGCTGAGCACCATCACGGCATCGCCGCGCACGATGCGGCGGCCCACCTGCATCGAGGCGATGTTGACGTTGTGCTCACCGAGCACCGAGCCCAGCTGGCCGATGATGCCGGGCATGTCGCGGTGGCGGGTGAACAGCATGTGACGGCTGGGCGTCACGTTCACCGGGAACTCGTCGATCGTGGTGATGCGCAGCTCGCCGTCGGCGAACACCGCACCGGTCACGCTGTGGTTGCCCCGGGCGCCGCGGCTGCTGAGCTGCAGGGAGCCGCCGGCGAAATCGCGGCTGGCGTCGTCCTTCACCTCCAGCACCTTGATGCCCCGCTCCTTGGCCTCGAGGCTGGCGTTGACGTAGTTGATGCTGTCGCCGAGGGCGGTGGAGAGCACCCCCTTGAGGGCCGCCACCACCAGGGGCTGGGCCGGATGGCTGGCGAACTCGCCCTGCAGCCGCACCTCCAGCTCGCTGATCGGGCCGCCGGCCAGTTGGCTCACCAGCAGGCCGAGGGTCTCGGCCAGCTGCAGGTGGGGCTTGAGCTGCTCCATCACCTCGGCGTTGAGGCCGGGGATGTTCACGGCGCTGCGGGCCGGCAGACCGAGCAGCACATCGCGGATCTGCTCGGCCACGTCGATCGCCACGTTCTCCTGGGCCTCCTCGGTGGAGGCGCCGAGGTGGGGGGTGAGGATCAGCCGCTCCTTCACGCTGCGCAGGGGCGAATCGGCCGCGAGCGGTTCCTTGGAGAACACATCGAGGGCAGCGCCGGCGATCACCCCCTGCTCCAC
Organism: Cyanobium sp.; assembly: GCA_044370835.1. GTDB lineage: Bacteria > Cyanobacteriota > Cyanobacteriia > PCC-6307 > Cyanobiaceae > Cyanobium. The sequence continues at coordinate 20,601 of JBILUS010000014.1, forward strand.
TGCCTCGGCCAGGGCCGCCTCATCGACGATGCCGCCGCGGGCGCAGTTCACCAGCCGCGCCGTGGGTTTCATGGTGCGCAGCAGCGCTGCGTTCACCAGGTTCTCGGTGTCGGGGGTGCGGGGCAGGTGGAGGGTGATGTAGTCGGCCTCGGCGAACAGCTCCGGCAGGGGCAACAGCCGCACCTGCATCTGCTGGGCCCGCTCCGGCGACACGAAGGGGTCGTAGGCAGCTACATCCATGCCCATGGCCCGGGCGACGCGGGCCACATGGGAGCCGATCTTGCCGAGGCCCACCACGCCGAGCACCTTCTTGTAGAGCTCGTTGCCCACGTAGGTCTTGCGGTCCCAGCCACCGGCCATGGTGCTGGCGTGGGCGTGGGGCACGTGGCGCGAGAGGGCCAGCATCAGGGCCAGGGCCTGCTCGGCGGCGGCGATGGTGTTGCCCTCCGGCGAATTCACCACCAGCACGCCGCGGCGGGTGGCGGCCTTCACATCGACGTTGTCGACCCCCACGCCGGCGCGGCCGATGATGCGCAGCTTGGTGGCGGCCTCGATCACATCGGCCGTCACCTGGGTGCCGGAGCGGATCATCAGGCCTTCGTAGTCGCCGATGATCGCCTTGAGATCCTCGGGCGGCAGGCCGGTGCGCACATCCACCTGAGCCACCTGGGAGAGGATGTCGATCCCCGTCTGATCGATGGGATCGGAAACCAGAACCTTCGTCATGACCGGCACGTGATGGGAGCCCGGGGGGCGCAGGGGAACGCGGCGCCCCGGCGGGGCAGGCCGGAGGTGCAGTGTAGTGATGGGCGTCGAGAGGGGCCTTGCGCGGGCCACGCGCCCCGCTGCGTCGATCCGGATGCCAGCCTGTGGGCCCCTGGAGGTAAAGCGTGGCCCTGAGCGTGGTGGTGGTGCTCGACGACCTCAGGCGGCTGGAGACCCTCAGGGACAAGCTGGCGGCCAGCGAACCGCCCCCCCTCAGCCTGGTGACGGTGGGGGAGGGCGCCACCGCCCTGGCCGCGGTGGAACGGCTCGATCCCGGGGCCAGCCGACGCAAGCGTCAGACGTCGATGGCCCGCTGGCTGCTGCCCTTCGGCTTCCTGGCCGGCCTCACCTTCACCCAGATCACCGATCTCCACACCTTCGACGCCCTCGGCAGCTGGGGACAGCCCGTGGTGGGTGGCCTGCTCGGCATGGTGTCGGGCTGGATGGGCAGTTTCGCCGCCGCCGCCAGCGTGGCCTCCGAGGAGGACGACCGGATCCGCAGCCTGCGCAACCGGCTGGAGGAGGGCAACTGGCTGCTGCTGCTGGAGCCCTCCCCGGGCAGCGACCCCCCCTGGACCCTGATCCAGCAGTCCCGCCCCCGGGCGGTGGTGCGGCTCGGCGAAACCTGAGGCGGCCATGATCCCCCGCCGTGAGCTGCTGGCCGGATCGGAGCGGAGCGCGGAGCTCGAACCCGTGCTGGAGGCGGCGGAGCAGGCCCTGCGCCGCTGGGAGCCGGCCTGGAGCGGCTTCCTCGATGGTGCCCTGCGGGAGGAGGCCGAGGCACGGCTCCAGGACCTGGCGGCCCTGCGGATCGAGCGCGCCGGCGGCCATCCGGGGGCCGAACGCTGCCGGCTGCTGTTTCAGAGCGCCGAGGCGGCCCTGCCGGCCGACACGCTGGCGGGGGATTTCTGGGGCCTGGAGATCGCCGGCAACTTTCTCTTCGATCCGGCCGAGCCGGCCGACGTTCGGGCCGGCCTGCTGGCGGCGGGGGCCGATCCCAGCGAGCTCGGCGACATCTGGCTGCGGGGTGACCGGGGCGCCCAGGCCATCACCGCCGAGGAGCTGGCCCGGCGCCTCGATGGTCTGGAGGGCACGGTGCGCACGGTGGCGGTGCGGCTGGCGGCGCGGCCGCTGGCGGAGCTGCAGCTGCCGGCGCCACGGCTGCCGCGCAGCCTCACCACCGTGGAGGCCTCCTGCCGGCTGGATGCGGTGGCCTCCGCCGGCTTCGGCCTCTCCCGCAACCGGATGGCCGAGCTGATCCGCCAGGGGGCGGTGCGGATCGACTGGAAACCCGCCACCCGGGCCAGCCGCGAGCTGGCCGCCGGCGAGCGGGTGCAGTTGGAGGGCCGAGGGGAGCTGCTGATCGAAGCGGTGGAGCTCACCAAGCGCGACCGTTACCGCATCCGCCTCGAGCGGCGCTGAGCCGGCGCCGATCAGCCCCCGTTGGCGGGAGAGGCCCCGGTGGCGTAGGTTGCGGCCAGGACATGCGCGCCGTCCTCCGGACGGTGAGTCTTTCCTGCTCGGTGCAAGCCGGCTCGGTCGAGCTCTGTGGGCCCATCGCCTGCGGAATCCAGGGCGATTAGCTCAGAGGTAGAGCACTACCTTGACACGGTAGGAGTCACTGGTTCGATTCCAGTATCGCCCACTCCCCCAAGGCTTCCGAGCCTATCGAGCGCCCGACCCGGCGCCCGCCCAGCCCCCTGCGGCGGCTCCGGGCCGGCCCGACCGGGCCACTGATCCGATCCCCCCTTCGCCCCGGATCCGATCCGGTTTCCGCCATGGCCCCCACCCAACGGCACGGCACCGTGGTGGTGGGACTGGGACGGTCCGGCCTCGGTGCCGCCCGCCTGCTCCGGGCTCTCGGCGAACCGGTGCTGCTGGTGGAAAGCCGCAGCGATGTCGGCCTGCAGGAGCAGGCCCGGGCCCTGAAGGCCGAAGGCATCGGCGTGGTGCTGGGCGTCCCCCTCGATGCCGACCGCTTCGATGGGCTCGATCCGGCCCCGGAACGGGTGGTGGTGAGCCCCGGCATCCGTTTCGACCACCCGGCCCTCGAGGCCCTGCGGCAGCGGGGCGTGACCGTGGAGGGCGAACTGGTGACCGCCTGGCGGGCGGGCAGCACCGTGCCCTGGATCGGCATCACCGGCACCAACGGCAAGACCACGGTGACCCATCTGGTGCACCACGTGCTTGAGGCGGGCGGGCTCGATGCACCCCTCTGCGGCAACGTCGGCACCTCCGCCGCCGAGGTGGTGCTGGAACGGATCGTGGGTGGATCCGAAGCCCCCCCCAGCCGCCCCCGGCCCGACTGGCTGGTGGTGGAGCTCAGCAGCTACCAGATCGAGGCCGCCCCGCAGCTGGCGCCGGCCATCGGCATCTGGACCACCCTCACCCCCGACCATCTGGAACGCCACGGCAGTCTCGACGCCTACCGCGCGATCAAGCGCCAGCTGCTGGAGCGATCGGGCCTGCGCATCCTCAACGCCGACGACCCCGACCTGCGCGCCCGAGCCGCCAGCTGGGACCAGGCCCGATGGGTGACCGCCGGAGGCCGTCAGGCCGCCCTGGACGCCGGCATCGACCCCCACCTCTGGATCGAGGCAGGTCAGGTGTGGGATGCCAGCGGCCCCCTCTTCGCAGCTGCAGCCCTGGCGATGCCGGGCGAGCACAACCGCCAGAACCTGCTGATGGCCACCGCCGCCGGCCTGGCGGCGGGCCTCAGCCCCGCAAGCCTTGAAGCGGCCTTCCGCGCCTTCCCCGGGGTGCCGCACCGGTTGGAGCGGATCCGCGAGCACGCTGGGGTGCAGTGGTTCAACGACAGCAAGGCCACCAACTACGATGCCGCCGAGGTGGCCCTGCGCGCCCTGGCCGGCCCCCTGGTGGTGCTGGCCGGCGGCCAGTCGAAGCAGGGGGAGGCGGCGGGCTGGATCGCTGAGCTGAAGCGCCAGGCGGCGGCGGTGATCCTCTACGGCGCGGCCCGCGAGGAATTCACCGCCCTGCTGGCCGCAGGGGACTACCAAGGCCGGGTGGAGGGCGTGGCGGGCCTGGAGGAGGCGGTGCCGCTGGCGGCGGAGCTGGCCCGCTCCAGCGGCTGCTCCGCCGTGCTGCTCTCGCCCGCCTGCGCCAGCTTCGACCAGTACAGCGACTTCGAGGCCCGCGGCGACCACTTCCGCCGTCTCGTGCTGGAGCGCTGAGGGGAAGCTCCATGACCCACTGGCTGATGAAAAGCGAGCCGGATGTCTATGGCATCCACCACCTCGAAGCCGAGGGCAGCACCCTCTGGGATGGCATCCGCAACTACCAGGCCCGCAACTTCATGCGCAGCATGGCGGTGGGGGACCGAGCTTTCTTCTACCACTCGAATGCATCCCCGCCGGGCATCGTGGGGTTGATGGAGGTGGTGGATACGGGCCTCACCGACCCCAGCCAGTTCGATCCGGCCTCCCCCTACTTCGATCCCAAAGCGACCCGGGAGAAGCCCCGCTGGGACTGTGTGCGGCTGCGGTACCTGCGCAGCTTCGGCCGCCTGCTCAGCCTCGAGGCGCTGCGCGAGGAGTTCGATGCCGATTCCCTGGCGGTGGTGCGGCGCGGCAACCGCCTCTCGATCCTGCCGGTGAGCGAGCCGAGCGCCCTGCGCCTCTACGCCCTGCTCGGCGAAACCCCCTAGGGCCTCAGGCCGCGGCGCGGGGCCGGTGCATGGGAACAGGGCCCGGGCCCGAGGTCGGCGAGCGGCGGCCCTCCGGCCGCGGCGCCAGGGGCGCGAACCGTCCCTGGCCGGGGAAGAGGTTGGCCAGGTAGCAGCGGGTCACGCCCCGGTTCTGGAGGCCCTGCTGCACCAGGAAGCCCGCCAGGGCGGCCTGGAAGAGGCGGTACTGGTCCCAGTTGGGGTGCTGCTCGATGAACTGCCCCATCGCCCGCAGCAGGGCCTCCGGCACCTCGGCCCGCAGGCTCACGATGCCGTCACCGGCGACCTCCCCGCCGCCGCCCTGCCCATCTCCCAGCACACCGGCCGCACCGATCGGTTGCGCGCCTTCCCCATTGCCCATGCCGGCCTGTCCTTCGTTTCCGCGCACCAGTTCCCCACACCGCCGGGGCCACGTCAAATCGCGCCGCGGCGGAGCATTCCGCGGCGTCCAAGCCTGAGACCGCCCACCCACCAAGGCCCCCGAGGCGCTCCCGGGCCGCCCCCCCGTCCCGCAAAGCCCACCGTGCCCGGCGTCAAGGGTGGGGCCCGAAGCGGCCGCCGTTCTCCCCCGGGCCACACCCCATCTGCGGCGGGGTGGGGAAAACCCGGGGAAAGGGGAAGGGGTCCGGGGAATGGGCGGGGAAAACCGGGGCGATCAGGATTGCTGATCAGGCCGGTCGCGGCGCAGGGTTCTCACCGCCGCTCGGAGGCTGGTGGGCCGCAAGGGCTCCCAGGGGCAGGGCCGCCAGGGCCGCCGCCAGCGGCCCGCTGGCGCTCCGCTCCCAGCTGCCCTCCAGGGCGCGACTGCCCGCCGCCGGGGTGAGCACGAAGCGCAGGGACCAGCTGTTCCGATCCCCCGCCAAGGCCAGCCAGAGCCCGCCGCCGGCGCAGGCGACCTCCAGTTCCAGGTCGATCGCCTCCTCCGCCATCAACGACGGCACCAGGGCGCGGTGCTGCTCTGCCAGCCGCCCGATTCCCGCCTGCAGAGCCTGTGCTTCGGCCCCGCTGAGCTCGGCCGCCCAGGCGCCGGCATCCTCGGGACCACCGCCGATCAACAGCACAAAGGGGTGGCGGGCCGGATCGAACACCAGCCGCCACCCCTTGCCTTCGCGCACCTCCACCGGCCGCGGCTCAGCCGGGCAGCAGGTCCGGCTGGTCCTGCTCGTCGGAGAGCTCGATGATGGCGCGCTGCACAGGCTTGATCATGGCGTCGTCGAGGAGGCCATCGAAATCATCGAAACGGCGCTGCTTGGCCCGGAAGGCGATCCGCACCGTGGTCAGGTAACGGTTGCTGGAGTGGCGGATCAGGCTCTCGGCCCGTTGGGCCAGTTCCTTGGGGTTGACTGGGGCGCTGCCGGGCATGCTCTCGGTTCCACAGAACTGGGCGATTCGCCAGTCTAGGCCAGCCACGGAACCCATCCCCATGACGGGAACCCTCGCCATCGACCTGGGCAGCAGCACCACCGTGGTGGCCTGGCAGGAGAGCAGCGGCGCTCCGGCACGGCTGCTGGCGCTGCCCCCCTACAGCCTCGGCGAACCAGCGGTGGTGCCCAGCCTGCTCTGGCTGGCGGCGCCGGGGGGGGAGGCGCGGGCCCTGGTGGGCCGCCAGGTGCTGGAGGCGGACCTGGCCGACGGGGATGGTCCGGGGCTGTGCCGGGATTTCAAGCGCCGCATCGGCGCCGAACCAGCTGCAACAGGCGAAGCGGCCGGGTGGCTGTCGCCCGAGGCGGCCGGCGCCCTGCTGCTGCGTCGGCTCTGGGAGGCCCTGCCCCCGGAGCTCAGCCCCAGCCGCCTGGTGCTCACCGCACCGATCGAGGCCTACCGCGGCTACCGGCTCTGGCTGCGGCAGGTGTGCCGCGACCTGGCGGTGCCGGAGGTGGCCCTGGTGGATGAGCCCACCGCCGCCGCCATCGGCGCCGGGCTCGCCCCGGGCAGCCGGGTGCTGGTGGTGGACCTGGGCGGCGGCACCATCGATCTCTCGCTGGTGGCCCTGGAGGGGGGCGAGGGCCGGGCGGCCCCGATCGCCCAGCTGCTGCGCTTCGCCGGCCGCGACCTGGAGGGCAGCGGCCAGGCCCTGCGCTGCGCGCGGGTGATCGGCAAGGCGGGGCTGGCCCTCGGCGGCCGCGACATCGACCGCTGGATCGCGGCCGAGCTCTGCCCCGCGGTGCCCCCCCGGGGCGAGCTGCTGCGGGAGGCCGAAGCGATCAAGTGCCTCCTCAGCGACCAGCCGCAGGCCGTGCGCCTCTGGAGCGCGGCGGGGGAAGCGCCGCGGGAACTGCGGCTGGAGCGCAGCCGATTCGAGGCCCTGCTGGAGGAACGGGGCCTGATCGCCCAGCTCGATGCCCTGCTCGAAACCGTGTGGGCCGCGGCCCGGCGGGAGGGGATCGACCCCGCCCGGCTGGATGCGGTGCTGCCAGTGGGCGGCAGCAGCCGCATCCCCCGCATCCGCCGCTGGTTGGCCGAGCGCTGCGGCGCCATTCCCCTGCGGGGCGAGCGGCCGGTGGAGGCGGTGGCCCTCGGAGCCCTGGCCCTCACCCCCGGTGTTCAGCTGCGGGATGTGCTGCGGCGGGGGGTGTCGCTGCGCTGCTGGGACCAGCGCAGCGGTGCGCACCGCTGGCATCCCCTCTTCGTGGCGGGCCAGGCCTGGCCCACCGACAAGCCCTTGGAGGTGGTGCTCGCCTGCAGCCGCGAGCAGCAGCGGTCCCTGGAGCTGGTGCTGGGGGAACCGGTGGCCGAGGAGCGGGCCGAGGTGGTGTTCCGCGACGGAGTGCCGGTCTTGCGCCGCCGCCCCGCCGGCGAGGCGGCGGTGGAGCCCTGGTCGCGCCAGCCGGCCCCCCTGCCGCTCGAACCACCGGGCCAGCAGGGGGCCGACCGGCTGCGGCTGCGCTTCCGGGTCGATCCGGAGGGGCAGCTCCGGCTGGAGGGGAACGACCTGCTCAGCGGCGAGCCGCTGGCCGGGCAGCTCCTGGGTCCGGTGCGGTGAGCGGCCACCGAACCCCGCCCCAACCGCCGCCGTTGCATACAACAGGGGCACTTCCCACCCCAGCCCCCCCTTGGCCCCGCGCCGGCCCCGCCTTCCCCGCTTCTGGCTGGCCCTCACCCTCGGCATGGTCGCCTCAGCCCTGGGCGGCGTGTACTGGTGGGAACGGCAGCTTCCCGGGAAGATCGCCGAGGCGGCGGCCACCGGCCAGCTGGATGCCTGCCTGCGCTATGGCGAACAGCTCAACGCCCTGAGCTGGCTGCCCGGCCGTGTCCCCCTTGAGCAAGGCCGCTGCCGGCGCGACAAGGCGATCCAGCTCTGGGAACAAGGCCAGCGGCAGCAGGCCCTGCGCCTGCAGCGCCAGCTGCTCAACTCGCCAGCCGTGACCAGGGCCGACCACCAGCGCCTCGAGGCCTGGCAGCAAGAGCTGCACCGCAACGCCCTGTCCCGCTTCCGGGCGGGCGACCTGAACGGAGCTCTCGCCCAGCTGGCGCCGCTCGGGGAGGACCGCCGGGCCGATGGCACGGCCCTGGGGGACCAGCTGCGGCTCAACTGGCAGCGCAACCGGCTCGAAGCGGAACGGGCCGCCCGCCTGGTGAGCCAGTCCCGCTGGTGGGAAGCCCTCGACAGCCTCCACCGGCTCGACCATCCCTGGTGGCGGCAGCAGAACCAGGCCCTGGCCCGGCGGGTGGAGGCCCAGCTGGCCCGGCTCAAGGACCATGACCATGAGCACGACGCCCACGGCGACCTGCCCCAGTCGGTGCCGGTGGCCGAACTCGATCCCCGCGTGCAGAAGCGGATCGCCGCTGGCATGAGCGAGTGGAAGGCCTTCGAGGCGGCCTGCGCCGAGCTGGGCGGCAAGGTGGTGGAGGCGGGTCCGGAAACCGCCTGTGAACGCTGAGCCCTGCCAGCCCCAACCCTCCCCAGCCCATGACAGGATGACCTGCTGAGCCGAAGCGTGCCAACGATGCAGCCAGGAGATCGGGTGAAGGTGTGCCGCAGCGTGGTGGTCTACACCCATCCGGAACATCGGGGCAGCGCCTTCGATCTCGAGGGCCAGGAAGGCGAGGTGCTGCAGCTCCTCAACGACTGGAAAGGCCGGCCGATCAGCCCCACCCTGCCGGTGGTGGTCGCCTTCGGCCGCTTCCGCGCCCACTTCCGCGAGGACGAACTCACCACCGCCTGATCAGCGCCCCGGGCGGGGAGGATCAGGGGCGCAGCAGAAAGACCCCCTCCTCCCCGTCAACGGAACGCAGGCAGAGCTGAATGGTTTCCTGCCGCGTGGTGGGCACCGAACGGCCGCAGAAATCGGGCTGAATCGGCAGCTCCCGGTGGCCCCGGTCGACCATGGCAAGCAGTTGCACCCGCAGGGGCCGGCCCCAGGTGTGGAGCGCTTCAAGGGCAGCCCGCACCGTGCGCCCGGTGAAGATCACGTCGTCCACCAGCACCACGTGGCGCTCCTCCACCCCGGTGGGCAGGCTGGTGGCCTCCACCAGCCGGGTGCCGACCCGCTCCAGGTCATCGCGGTGGAAGGTGGGATCGATGCTGCCCCGCTCGATCGGGTGGCCGGCGAGGGCCTCAAGGCGCCCGGCCAGCACCCGGGCCAGGGCCACGCCGCGGGTGGGAATGCCGAGCAGCAGCAGAGAATGGCTGTCGGCGGCGCTCTCCAGCACCTGGGAGGCGAGCCGGTCGAGGGTGCGGCTCAGCTCCGCCTCGGAGAGAAGTTCGAGCCGGTCGCCGGCCATGGCCACCCTGCAGCCGCAAGCGCTGATGATGCTAGGTGGGGAGCACGGGGATCAGGATGTACTCAAAGGCTGACCTGATCAGCACCGGGCAATCCGCCTTCGGGCACCGCTGTAGGTTGGTTGTGGCTCACGCTACACACCGTTGGCCGATCGGGTGACCGCAGTTCCTCCCTCCCAACCGTCGACCCGGGGCCCGGGTCCCAGCCAGGGGGCGGTGGCCACGGCCGAGCATCTGGCCTTCTCCAATGCTGCGCCCGTCGCTCCGGTGGTGCTGGCGATCCTCGATGGTTGGGGCCACCGCCAATCCGACAACGACAACGCCATCCGGGCCGCCGCGACGCCGGTGATGGATGCCCTCTGGCATGCCTATCCCCACACCCTGATCGAAGCCAGTGGCGGGGCCGTGGGCCTTCCCGACGATCAGATGGGCAACTCTGAGGTGGGGCACCTCACGATCGGCTCCGGCCGGATCATTCGTCAGGAACTGGTGCGCATCGGCCAAGCCGTGCGCGACGGCAGCATCGCCGCCAACGCCCCCCTCAATGCCCTCGCCGACACCCTGCTGGGCAACGGCGGCACCCTCCATCTGATCGGCCTCTGCTCCGATGGCGGTGTCCACAGCCATGTCGACCATCTCGAGGGGTTGCTGAAGTGGGCGGCCGGCCGGGGCCTGCGCGATGTGTGCATCCATGTGGTGACCGACGGCCGCGACACAGCCCCCAACAGCGCGCCGGCCTTCCTGGCCACGATTGCCCGCCAGATCGAGTCCACCGGCGTGGGGCGGATCACGAGCCTCTGCGGCCGCTACTGGGCCATGGACCGCGACAACCGCTGGGAGCGCACCGAAAAGGCCTATCGGCTGCTCACCGAGAGCGGTCCGCTCGAAACCGCCAGCCCGGCCGAGCTCCTGGAGGCCTCCTACGCCGCCGGCATCACCGATGAATTCCTGGAGCCGGTGCGGCTGGCCGAGGGGGTGATCAAGCCCGGCGATGGCCTGGTGTGCTTCAACTTCCGCCCCGACCGGGTGCGCCAGCTGATGCGAGCCTTGGTGCTGGAGGAGTTCAGCGGCTTCCCGCGGCAGCGGATCGCGCCGCTGCACGTGGTCACCTTCACGCAGTACGAGCAAGGGCTGCCGGTGCAGGTGGCCTTCCCCCCCGAATCCCTCGACGGCCTGCTCGGTCAGGTGGTGTCGGAGCATGGCCTGCGGCAGTTCCGCACCGCCGAAACCGAGAAGTACCCCCATGTCACCTATTTCATGAACGGTGGCATCGAACAGGCCTTCCCGGGCGAAGACCGGCACCTTGTGCCTTCACCCCGCGTCGCCACCTACGACCAGGCCCCGGCGATGGCGGCCGAGAAGCTCACCGACAGCTGCATCGCCGCGATCCGCAAGGGCATCTACGCCCTGGTGGTGATCAACTACGCCAACCCCGACATGGTGGGCCACACCGGCCAGATGGAGGCCACCACCGAGGCGATCACCACGGTGGACACCTGCGTGGGCCGGCTGATGGAAGCCACCAACCGGATGGGGGGAACCCTGCTGATCACGGCCGACCACGGCAACGCCGAGATGATGCGGGGCCCTGATGGCCGTCCCTGGACCGCCCACACCACCAACCCGGTGCCGGTGATCCTGGTGGAGGGGGAGAAGCGCAAGCTGCCGGGTCACGGCACCAACGTGCAGCTGCACGACCACGGTGGCCTGGCCGACATCGCCCCCACCCTGCTGGCCATCCTGGGGCTGCCCAAGCCGGAACGGATGAGCGGCGAATCCCTGATCGTGCCGGCCGGCACCCCCAGCGCCCCCAGCCGCATCCCCCAGACCCTGGGCATCTGAGCCCACCCCGTTCCTTCCACCCAGCCCCTCCCCATGCTCAAGACCGTGCTGTCCTCGCTCTGGATGCTGAGTGCCGTGCTGCTGATCGTGAGCGTGCTGCTCCACAGCCCCAAGGGCGACGGGATGGGCGGCCTGGCCGCCAGCGGCGGCTCGATGTTCACCAGCGCCCGCAGCGCCGAGGAGACCCTCAACCGCATCAGCTGGACCCTGCTGGCCCTGTTCCTCGGCCTGGCGGTGGTGCTCAGCGCCGGCTGGGTGGGTTGAGGCCCTCGCCGCGATGAAGCGCCGCAACACCCTGATGGGCCTGCTGGGGGCCCTCCCTCCCGTGGCGGGCCTGGCCTCCTTGATCGGGCGGGGGCGGCCGGCCCAGGCGGCCTCGGCAGCGGGCGAAGCCAGCTGGCAGCTCAGTGATGCGGCCTGGAAGCGGCGGCTCAGCCCGGCGGCCTACGCGGTGCTGCGGCAGGAGGGCACTGAGCGCCCCTTCAGCAGCCCCCTGGAGGGCGAAAAGCGGAAGGGCACCTTCGTCTGCGCCGGTTGCCGGCTGCCCCTGTTCAGCTCCAGCACCAAGTTCGACAGCGGCACCGGTTGGCCCAGCTTCTGGCAACCCCTGAGCGAGGCGGTGGTCACCAAGCTGGATTTCAAGCTGATCGTGCCCCGCACCGAATACCACTGCCGCCGCTGCGGCGGCCACCAGGGCCACGTGTTCAACGATGGGCCGCGGCCCACCGGCAAGCGCTACTGCAACAACGGCGTGGCCCTGGCCTTCGTGGCCGGCTGATCCGACCGGTGACGCCGTGGGCCCTGGGCAGGAGAAGAGGGCGTTTCTATCAAAAGTCGGCCGCGGCCAGCGGATCGGAAGGATTCGCCTACCCTGATCGCTGCGGCTGAACCGCCAGCCACTGCTGTCGACCATTGCACCAGGCCCTGAGCATGGGGAGTCCGATCAGCTGCGACACCTTTCTGGCCCGGGCCCGGGCCCGCTTCGGCGATGCCTACGACTACAGCGGCATCGTGTACAAGAGCTTCAAGACGCCGATCGGCATCCACTGCAGGCTGCACCCGGTGAAGTTGATCTCGATCACCCCGGAAAAGCATCTGCAGACCACGGGTGGCTGCAAGTTCTGCCTGCGCCAGAACCGCATCCGCATGCTCGAGCGTGAGCTGCTGCGCGAAGCCTTCGACCATCCCCAGCTCGGGCCGGCAGCCAGCCCGATCGAGCCGCTGCGCCAAGGCGCAGGGCCGCTCATCCCCTGAGCGATCACCATGGCCGACCGCCGGACATGGCAGCGCGGGGACATGGCGACAACAGCCCAACAACAAAGAAGTTCACCGAACTTGACCGAGATGCTGCAGATATGAGGCTGGATTATGAGGCTAACGCATAGGCAATCTCGACAGTCATTGCCATCACTCAGCAGCACCGATACTGCACCCTGATGCTGATCAGAACGCAGCTTGACAGCACCACAGCTGCAATGGGAATTTATCTGGGCCTTATCCGAGACACGAATGACTCAAGCCCCCAGCGCTCTTCGTACAGCTCGTCAATCCGTAGTCGCTCCGATCATCAAACCCGCCTTCCGCTCACCGCGGCGGGTGACGATCACCCTGCCCTTTGTCACCTATCAGGACCTGCAGGACCGCGCCGATGGGGAAGGGCGCTCCCTGAGCAACCTGGCTGCCTTCCTGCTGGAATCAGGGCTCCAGGAGCGGCCGGCCTCCGGCGGTTCAGCCTCGGCTCCACTGCGCCGCCCGATGGACGCGAGCTTCCATTGAACCGTCCGGCTCAGCTCTGGGGCTCGTCGGAGAGCTGGGCCTCGATCAGATCGAGGGCGATCTCTTCAACGAAGCGGCCTGCGGGCGGCCAGCCCCCGCAGCTTGGCCAGCACGGGCTCAGGGAGATCCAGAACCAGGCGGTGGGGCATCCGGCGGGGGTCGAGCACCCAGGGATCCCCGGCAGCCTCCCAGGCCGGTGGATCCGGATGCTCAACGGTGGATTCGCCGCCCTGCGGCGGCCTGGAGCGATCCATCAACAAGACGGGGGAATGCATCGGCATCTCCACCACAATCCCGAGCAACATTCAGCCGAATGGGGCACTCATCAAGAGGAGAATTTTTATACCCAAACATCCTGTTCAAAGCTTTCTTTCAAGCTACTTACACCATAGTATCGACATCCTTGCAAGAAATCCAGGTGCAAAAGTGGCGAAGTGCGTCAATGCTCCACCTCTTGCCGAAGGCTGTATGGTTCCGAAACAAGATGTTGGCGATGACGCGCATCATCATCACGCTGGACGACGCCCAGCACCGCTCGCTGAAGTTGCTGAGCATCCTTGAAACCAAAACCCTGGCACAGGTTCTGCAGGAAGCGATCAGCGGCCATCTGGAGAGCAAGGGCGCCGACCGGCTGGACGTGACCCAGGGACCGCTCGATCAGGACGAGACCTGATCAACATTCCACAAAAAAAGGTGGAAGGGCCGCAGCCCCTCCACCAGGTCAGGCCCCGGGCATGGCCCGGAAAGCCTGGGGTGATCGCCTGACCTCAGTAGTCGAAGTCGCCGCCGCCCATGCCGCCGCCGCCAGCGGGAGCTGCATCCTTCTTCTCGGGCAGGTCGGCCACGATGCACTCGGTGGTGAGCACCATGCCGGCGATCGAGGCGGCGTTCTGGAGGCCGGAGCGGGTCACCTTGGCGGGATCCACGATGCCGGCGGCCAGCATGTCGACGTACTCGCCGGTGGCGGCGTTGTAGCCCTCGTTGAAGGGCTTGTTGCGCACGTGCTCAGCCACCACGGCGCCGTTGGCACCGGCGTTCTCCGCGATCCGCTTGAGCGGAGCGGTGAGGCTGGAGGCCACGATCTGGGCACCGATCAGCTCCTCACCGGAGAGATTGGCAGCGGCCCACTCCTCGAGGGCAGGACCGAGGTGGGCCAGGGTGGTGCCACCGCCGGGGACGATGCCTTCCTCAACCGCCGCCTTGGTGGCGTTGATGGCATCTTCGAGGCGCAGCTTCTTGTCCTTCATCTCGGTTTCGGTGGCGGCGCCCACCTTCACCACAGCCACGCCACCGCTGAGCTTGGCGAGGCGCTCCTGCAGCTTCTCCTTGTCGTAGGAGGAATCGGTTTCCTCGATCTGCTTGCGGATCTGCTCCACCCGGGCCTTCACCGCCGCCTCGTTGCCTTCGGCCACGATGGTGGTGGTGTCTTTGTTGATCGTGATCCGGCGGGCGGTGCCCAGGGAATCGATCTTGGCGTTCTCCAGCTTGAGGCCGGCGTCCTCGGTGATCAGCTGACCGTTGGTCAGAACGGCGATGTCCTCGAGCATGGCCTTGCGGCGGTCACCGAAGCCGGGAGCCTTGACGGCGGCCACGTTGAGCACGCCGCGCAGGCGGTTCACCACCAGGGTGGCGAGGGCTTCTTTCTCGATGTCCTCGGCGATGATCAGCAGGGGACGGCCGGTGCGGGCGATCTGCTCCAGAACAGGCACCAGGTCCTGCACCAGGGCGATCTTCTTGTCGGTGATCAGGATGTAGGGCTCCTCGAGCACCGCCTCCATCCGCTCGGTGTCGGTGGCGAAGTAGGGGGAGATGTAGCCCTTGTCGAAACGCATGCCCTCGGTGACCTCCAGTTCGGTGGTCATCGACTTGCCTTCCTCGAGGGAGATCACGCCCTCCTTGCCCACCTTGTCCATGGCGTCGGCGATCATGCGGCCCACCTCTTCGTCGTTGCCGGCGGAGATGGTGCCCACCTGGGCGATGGCGTTGCTGTCGCTGATCGGCTTGGCGTGCTCCTTGATCTTGCCGACCAGGAAATCGGAGGCCTTGTCGATACCGCGCTTGAGGGTGATGGCGTTGGCGCCGGCGGCCACGTTGCGCAGGCCCGCCTTGACCATGGCGTGGGCCAAAACGGTGGCGGTGGTGGTGCCGTCACCGGCGGCGTCGTTGGTCTTGCTGGCGGCCTGACGGATCAGGGCGACGCCGGTGTTCTCGATGTGGTCCTCGAGTTCGATCTCCTTGGCAATCGTCACGCCGTCGTTGATGATCTGGGGAGCGCCGAACTTCTTCTCCAGCACCACATTGCGGCCCTTGGGACCGAGGGTGACGGCGACGGCTTCAGCCAAGATGTCGATGCCGCGCTCGAGGGCACGACGAGCCTGCTCGTTGTAGATGATGCGCTTGGCCATGGAAAGTGTGGTGGCGGGGAGGGTGAAAAGGGTGAAGCGATGGGTGAACGCGTTCAGCGCTCTGACCCGGAAGCGCCTGGCGAGATCCGTTCAGCCTGAAGCGGCTGAAGGCGGAGCGCTCAGTTCACGATGGCGAGGATGTCCTTCTCGGACAGCAGCACGAATTCATCGGAGCCGAGCTTGATGTCGGTGCCGGCGTACTTGCTGTAGAGCACCTTGTCGCCGATGCTCACTTCAGGAGCTTGGCGGGTGCCGTCATCGTTGCGCTTGCCGGGGCCCACCTGCACCACTTCGCCCACCTGGGGCTTTTCCTTGGCGGTGTCGGGGAGCAGGATGCCGCCGGCGGTCTTCTCCTCGGATTCCGACACCTTGATGAAGATGCGGTCGCCGAGGGGCTTGACGGTGGAGACGCTGAGGGAAACAGCAGCCATGGGTTGTCGCGATGGAATGGGTTCGGATCGGGCGCGTTAGCACTCGGGCCCGTCGACTGCCAACTTAGGTGTGCGCCCGCCCTGGGGACCAGCGCGGCGGTGTGCGGGTGACCGAACCCTTCGCGCCATGAATCCCCGCCCCGATCAGCGCCCCCGCCAGCCTCGCCAGGTGGGGCTGGTGCAGTGATAAGGTTGCGCCGCTCCAGGCGGGTTGAACCCCCTGCGCGTTCCCCGCCACTCTCCCTTTCTTATGGCTGCTGCTGCTCCCGCCGCCTCCGGCAAAAAAGCCGCCGCCTCCGGCACCCAAGGTGTCGTGAAGCAGGTCATCGGCCCGGTGTTGGACGTTGAATTCCCCGCCGGCAAGCTGCCCCGCATCTACAACGCCCTTCGCGTGACCGGCAGGAACGCCGCTGGCCAGGACGTGGCCCTGACCGCCGAAGTGCAACAGCTGCTGGGTGACCACCGGGTCCGGGCCGTGGCGATGAGCAGCACCGATGGCCTGGTGCGCGGCATGGCCGCCCTCGACACCGGCGCTCCGATCTCCGTGCCCGTGGGTGAAGCCACCCTCGGCCGCATCTTCAACGTGCTGGGCGAGCCTGTCGATGAGAAGGGCCCCGTGGCCACCACCTTGACCTCCCCGATCCACCGCGAGGCCCCCAAGCTCACCGAGCTGGAAACCAAGCCCAAGGTGTTTGAGACCGGCATCAAGGTGATCGACCTGCTCGCCCCCTACCGCCAGGGCGGCAAGGTGGGCCTGTTCGGTGGCGCCGGCGTGGGCAAGACCGTGCTGATCCAGGAGCTGATCAACAACATCGCCAAAGAACATGGTGGTGTGTCCGTGTTTGCCGGTGTGGGTGAGCGCACCCGCGAAGGCAACGACCTCTACGAGGAATTCAAGGAGTCCGGAGTGATCAACTCCGAGGATCTCTCCAAGTCGAAGGTGGCGCTCTGCTACGGCCAGATGAATGAGCCCCCCGGCGCCCGCATGCGCGTGGGTCTCTCCGCCCTCACCATGGCCGAGCATTTCCGCGACGTGAACAAGCAGGACGTGCTGCTGTTCGTGGATAACATCTTCCGCTTCGTGCAGGCCGGCTCGGAAGTGTCCGCGCTGCTGGGCCGCATGCCTTCGGCTGTGGGCTACCAGCCCACCCTCGGCACCGACGTGGGTGAACTGCAGGAACGCATCACCTCCACCCTGGAGGGTTCGATCACCTCGATCCAGGCCGTCTACGTGCCTGCCGACGACCTCACCGACCCCGCCCCCGCCACCACCTTCGCCCACCTCGACGCCACCACGGTGCTGAGCCGCGGCCTCGCCTCCAAGGGCATCTACCCGGCGGTGGATCCCCTCGATTCCACCAGCACCATGCTCCAACCCGCCGTGGTGGGTGATGAGCACTACCGCACCGCCCGCGCTGTGCAGAGCACCCTGCAGCGCTACAAGGAACTGCAGGACATCATCGCGATCCTGGGCCTCGACGAACTCTCCGAGGACGACCGCCGCACGGTGGACCGGGCCCGCAAGATCGAGAAGTTCCTCTCCCAGCCCTTCTTCGTGGCCGAGATCTTCACCGGCATGCCTGGCAAGTACGTGAAGCTCGACGACACCATCAGGGGCTTCAACCAGATCCTGGCCGGCGAACTCGACGATCTGCCCGAGGCCGCCTTCTACCTGGTGGGCAACATCGAGGAAGTGAAGGCCAAGGCCGCCAAGATCCTCTCCGAAGCCAAGGGCTGATTTCTGATGACCCTCAACCTGCGCGTTCTCGCCCCGGATCAGAGCGTCTTCGACGGCAGTGCCGACGAAGTGATCCTCCCCAGCACCACCGGCCAGCTCGGCATCCTCACCGGCCACGTGTCCATGCTCACCGCCCTCGACAGCGGTGTGCTGCGGCTGCGGGAGGGCAACAGCTGGACGTCGATCGCCCTCAGCGGCGGCTTCGCCGAAGTGGAGGCCAATGAGGTCACGGTGCTGGTGAATGCAGCCGCCCTCGGCAGCAGCATCGACCCCGCCACCGCTGAAAAAGCCTTTGAGGCCGCCCAGCAGGCCTTCACGGCTCTGGAAGGCCAGCCCCCCAGCCCCGAGAAGGTCAAAGCCCAGCAGGCCCTGGCCACCGCCCGCGCCCGCCTTTCCGCCAGCCGCGGCGGCTGATCCCGAGCCGATCGAGCTCGTCCCCCCACGCCGGCCCCCCGCCGGGTGGGGGGTTTTGTTGAGCACAGCACCAAGACCTGGCAGCGTGGAGGTCCCCCCGGCAGGCCCCTGAGGTCGAGCCAACAGGCCACCCCCGCCCATGACGCTTCGCCTTCTGCTCGACTCGGCCGATCCCCGGGCCTGGAGCGACTGGCTGCCGAGCGGCCTGTTCCACGGGGTCACCACCAACCCCACCCTGCTGCGCCGCGCCGGCCGGCCCTGCCACAGCGCCGAGCTGCGCAGCCTCACCCGGCAGGCTCTCGACCTGGGGATGCAGGAGGTGCATCTGCAGGCCTGGGGGCCCGATGCCACCGCCCTGGCGGAGCGGGGTGCCGAGCTGGCCGCCTTCGCCCCCGGCCGGGTGCTGGTGAAGCTGCCGATCACCCGCGAGGGTCTGGAGGCGGGTCAGCGCCTGATCGCCGCCGGGGTGCCGCTCACCTTCACCGCCTGCTACCAGGCGCCCCAGGTGCTGCTGGCCGCCGCACTGGGCGCCAGCTACATCGCTCCCTACCTGGGCCGGATCAGCGACCTCGGCGGCGATGGCCACGCCGAACTGGTGGCGATGCAGCGGGCCCTCGATGGGGTGGGATCGAGCACGCGGCTGTTGGTGGCGAGCCTGCGCTCCCCCACAGACCTGAGCCGGCTGGCGGCCGCCGGCCTGAGCTGCTTCACCATGTCCGCGGCGATCGCCGCGGCCCTGCTGGACTGCGAAGCCACAACCCTGGCAGCCGCGCAATTTGAGCTGGATGCGGCGGCCCTTCTCCAGCCGAAGCAAGGCCCGGCCGATCCCTAAGCTCAGCCGGTGCAGAAGGGGTCCATGGGCGCGGGGCACAGTCTGGGCCTCCGGCTGGGGGAATGGCTGGCCGTGGGCACCACCGGCCTCGACAACGGCACGGCCCTGGGCAACCGGCTCTGCGACCTGCTGGGCGCCGACCAGGCCCTGGCCGGTCCGCTGCGGGATCTGGCCCGGCGGCCCCTGCTGCAACAAGCCCTCCAGAGCCGCGGCGTGGCCCGCCGCAGCGCCCTGCTCACCCTGGTGAACGACCTCGAGGGCACCTACACGCCGGCGGTGCTGGCCGAACTGGTGGCCCTGCTGGAGGCAGCCCTCGGCGAAACCGGCCTGGCCGCTGCCCCCCCGCGGGGCCCCGCCAGGGACACGGTGGCTTCGCCCCCGGAAGGGCCCGAACGCTCCTCCACCGCCAGCGGCAGTGCCGCGATTCCCGATCGACCTGCAGCCACAGGCTCCGGGACGCCGCCCCCCAGGTCCCCGGCCCGGCAGACGGGCGGTTCCCTGCAGCGCGGCGCCCACGCCCTGGGGCGGCAGCTGCGGCCCCTCGGTCCCGGCCTGGCCCTGGGGGCCGCCATGGCCCTGGTGCTCTCCTGGCTGGCGGGCGTGCTTGACCACCAGCTGATCCAACGCTGGCCGTGGAGCGGCGGCGAGGCCATGGTGGCGACCCTGGCCCTGCTGCAGATCATCACCACCGGCCGGCTGGCACCGCTGCGGCGCTCGGCCATGCTCCAGCAGGAGCAGAGCGGCGATCCCCGCCGCGCCTGGCGCTGGGTCACGGCGCCCTGGATCCATGCCAGCCCCGCCGAGGCGGTGCTCCATGGCCTGGTCTTGCTGCTGATCCTGGGGCCCTCCCCGCTCCCCCTGGAGGATGGGGTGCTGCGCTACGGCCTGACCTCCCTGGCAACCCTGGCCCTGGCCTGCCTCACGGCCCGGCGCCTGGGGCTGCGGGACCAGCGCTGGGCGGGCGCCTCCGGCGTGAGCGGGGCCCTGATCGGCCTGGCCGTGGGCCTGAGCCTGTTGCGCTGGCGCGAGATCAGCTTTCCGCTGGGCAGCCTGGCGGTGCCGGCCTGGGTGCTGCTGGTGGTGGTGGGCAGCCTGCAGCTGGCCTGGATCCTGCCCCGGCGCGACAGCGCCGATCCGGGCGGCGGGGCCTGGCAGCGACTGCTGGTGTCCCAATGGTGGTGGGGCCTGGTGCTGGGGGTGGGCTGGGCCTGCCTGAGCTGGGGATCGACCCTGCTGCGGGGCTGGCTGCCGCCGCCCGGCTGATCAGGCCGCTGCTGCCCTCATGTAGCGGGCCCAGATGCGGGCCGCCAGCACGCTGGTGGCCGCCTCAGCGGGCTGGTTGTCGTCGTTGCCCATCCAGATGGCGGTGAGGATGCCGCTGGCGGGGGAATAGCCGATGAAGAGCACATCCACGCCGTTGTTGGTGGTGCCGGTTTTGCCGCGGGCATCGGGGATGGCGGCGGCGGCCCGGCCGGTGCCGCTGGTCACCACCTGCCGCAGCAGGGCATCCATCCGGGCCGCCACGGCCGGTTCGATCAGCTGGCGGGGCGCCTCGCCCACCGGATCGGTGATCGCCGCGGCCGGACAGGCCTCCGGCCGCTCGATGGCGGGACAGAGGCCGAGGTCGATGATGCGCCGCACGCCGTGCATCGGCACGGAGCGGCCGCCATTGGCCACCACCGCATAGGCCCGGGCCATCTCGTAGAGGTAGGTGCCGTCGCCGCCGAGCACCATGTTGTGGTCGGCGTTGAGGGGGGTGCTGATGCCCAGATGCCGGGCCTGACGGATCACCCGCTCCAGCCCCACCCGATCCGCCAGGCGCAGGGCCACCACGTTTTCGGAATCGGCGAAGCCCGCCGCCACGGAGGTGGTGCCATCGGCGGCCACTGGCCCATGGCCGCATCCGTCCACCATCCCAAGGGGGGCACAGGAGATCCGTTCGGCCGGCTCCACCCCCTGGGCCAGGGCCTCGAGAAAGGTGAACAGCTTGAAGGTGGAGCCGGGCTGGCGCAGGGCCTGGACGCGATCGAAGCTGCTGCGGGCGTAATCGCGACCGCCCACATAGGCCAGGATGTCGCCGCTGCGCACATCCAGGCTGATCAGCGCCGCCTGGCTCACGCCAAGGGGTTCGGCCTCCCGGGCCAGAAAGCGGCGCAGCTCCGTTTCGGCCAGGCCCTGCAAGCGAGGATCCACCGTGCTCACCACGGCATAGTTGCCCCCACCGCGGCGGGGGTCGAGGTTGAGCCCGAAGCGGCGACCCTCCAGTTCGCCCTGCACGTAGTCGGCGAAGTAGGGATGGCTCACATAGGTGGAGCTCTGGCAGGCGGAGGGATCGATGTTGAGGGGGCGCCGCAGGGCATCGCGCAGGGCGTCCTGGCCGATGAAGCCCTCCTCGTGCATCCGCCGCAGCACCAGGTTGCGGCGCTGCATTGGCGCCCATTCGTCGATCGCCCCGGAGTCCGGCCGCGGCGCAAAGCAGGGGCTGTAGCCGTTGGGGCTGGGCAGCAGACCCACCAGGAAAGCCGATTCCGCCAGATCGAGCTGGCGAGCCGACTTGCGGAAGTAGAGCTGGGCGGCCTGCTCGAAACCATCGCTGCCGAGCCCCAGGGGGGCACGGTCGAGGTACATCTTGAGGATGCGGTTCTTGCTGTAGGCGGTCTCCAGCTGCCAGGCCACCCAGAGTTCGCGCAGCTTGCGGCCCAGGCTCAGGTCGTTGCCCACGGCCGGGTCATAGAGCCGCGCCACCTGCTGGGTGAGGCCGCTGCCGCCGCCGCTTCTCCGCACCAGGGAGCGCAGGGTGCCGAAGAGGTCGAGGCCGCTGTTCCAGCCGAAGCGTGCATCCTCCGAGGCCAGCAGGGCCAGCCGCAGTTCCCGGGGGTAATCGGCGAGGGAGGGCAGGGCCGTGGCCGCCCCCTCCCGCGCATCGATGCGGCGGAAATCGGCCGCCAGGATCTTCAGCGGCCCGCCGTAGAAGCGGATTGTGGACCCTCCGGCGATGCTGCTCACCGCCAGCAGCCCTGCCACCAGCAGACCCGAGCCCGCCAGGGCGGCCAGCCCCACCGCATGGAGAAGCTGCTCGAGGGGGCTGCGCGGGTGGCTGTAGCGCAGGGTGGGGGTGGCGGGCCCCTTGAGGGGAGACCCCAGCAGCACCCGGTCGCCATGGCGCAGGCCGATGGCCCGGATGCGGCGATCACGCCAGAACAGGCCGTTGGCGGAGTTGAAATCGTCGAGGCGGTGGTCGCGGTCGCCGCGGTGCTCCCGTTCCACGAAGGCATGCACCCGGCTCACGCCGTTGGCCTCGACCGGCAGTTCGCAGAGGGGGTCGCGGCCGATCCGCAGCCGGGTCTCCCCCAACAGCAGCCGGGCCGTGCAGGCGCCTCCGAGCCAGAGCTCCAGGTGGGCCTGGCGGGCGGTGAGCCCGGCCCAGGCGGCGGCCAGGGCCTGCCGCCGCTGGGGCCAGGGGGCTGGACGCAGCAGGGCCCGGGCCAGGGGAGACCAGGGGGCCAGGGCGGCCGGCAGAGGCCGGCGCGGGGCCGGGGGGCCGGGAGGCGCAGCCGGGGGTGGGGAATCCATCGCGGCAGCGGGCCTGTGGCGGGCGGCGACGGGGCGGGACCCGGGGCCCATAGGCTACCCGGGTGATCGGTGTCGACTGGTGGAGCGACGGCGGGATCCCTGGGCCCCATTCCGCATCTGGATCGCCCTGACGATCGGGCTCTACGCCGTGCGGGCCGCCTTCGTGACCACGCCACTCGGGGCGATCCCGGGCTTCGTGCTGCTGCTGATGGTGCTGGGGGCCCTCCTGCTGGCGGCCCGGGCCCTGCTCGTCCCCGGGCGGGTGGTGCCCTTCCGCGAAGGCCCGCCGCCCTGGTGGGCGGGCCGCCGCCGCGGTGACGGATCGGTAGGGGACGAGGCGCGATGAGCCCCGCCCCCCGGCTGGTGCGGCTGGGTTCGGCCGCCGAACCCATCGCGCTCGATCCCCGCACGCCCCTCACGGTGGGGCGGGATCCGGCCAATGGCCTGAGCCTGCCCCAGGAGCCGGGCCTGTCGCGCCGCCATGCCGAGGTTCGCCATCAGCCCGGCGACGGCTGGCAGGTGTGCGACCTGGCCAGCAGCAACGGCACCTTCCTGAACGGGGAACGCCTGGCCGGATGCCGCCCCCTCAAGGATGGCGACCAGATCCGCTTGGGCCGCCAGGGCCCAGTGCTGGTGTTCCGCAGCGGACCGGGGGCCGGTCCAACCCCGCCGGCCCCCGCCATCCCGGAGCCGCCAAGCAGCCTGGAGCGGGCGGCGCCCCCCAGGGAACCGGCCGGACCGCCGGCGGTGCTCGAGGGCAGCATCGCCGTGGGGGGCCGCCGTGTTCCGCTCGCCCAGATCCGCGCGGTGTCGCTGCGGCACGAACCCCGCCATCCCCACAGCTTCAGCTGGTGGGTGCTGGCCTGTCTCAGCGGCCTGTTGCTGCTCCCCTCCCGTCCCCTCTTCCTGGTGGTGGAGATCAGCGCGCTGGTGGTGTGGATCACCCTGGGCCGGCGTCAGGAGCACGTCCTCACCCTCACCCTGCGGGACGGAATGGCCCACCACCACAGCTTCCGCGACCGGGCCACCGCCCTGGCCCACCGCAACGGCATCCGGCGCGCCCTGGGCCAGGCGGTGGACCCCTGACCCCCCGCCCCTGAGGCCCCGGCCCTTCCCCCATGCCCCCCCTGCTGGCCCCTGGTTCCACCCACCGCTTCGTCGGCCTGCCGGAGCCGCTCACGGTGCTGCACAAGCTGGGCGGCGGCAGCCAGGGGGAGGTGCACGCGGTGCGGATCGGCGATGCGGGGGGCGAGGTCCTGGCCCTCAAGTGGTACCTGAGGGGGTTTCTGCAGCGGGATCCGGGGGTGGCGGAACGGCTGCAGGAGAGCATTCGGCGCGGCTCCCCCAGCGGCGACTTCCTCTGGCCCCTGGCCCTGTTGAGGCCCGATCCCCAGGAGGGGGGCCCAACCGGCCTGGGCTACCTGATGCCCCTGCGCCCCGCCGGCTTCCACGGCGCTGTGGACCATGCCGCCGGCCGGCTCAGCATCAGCCTGGCCAATGTGCTGCGCTGTGCCTTCCGTCTGGCCAGCGGCTTCCATGCCCTCCACAGCCTGGGCCTCTGCTACAAGGACGTGTCGCTCGGCAATGTCTTCCTGGAGCCACGCGCCGGGCGGATCCTGATCGGCGACAACGACAACGTGGACGTGAGCGGCCGTGCCGGCGGTGCCGTGATCGGCACCTGGGGCTTCATGGCGCCGGAGGTGGCGCTGGGGCAGGCCAAACCGAACGACCGCTCCGATCTCTTCTCCCTGGCGGCCCTGCTGTTTCAGCTGCTCACCCGCCACGACCCCTTCCGGGGGGCGCTGGAGCTGGCGATTCCCTGCCTCGACCTGCCCGGCCGCCGCCTCCTCTACGCCGAGGATCCGGTGTTCGTGTTCGACCCGCGGGAGGACCGCAACCGGCCTGATCCGATCGAGCACGGGGCAGCGCTGCTCACCTGGCCGATCTACCCACGCCCACTCCAGGAGCTGTTCGAACGAAGCTTCGGACCCGGCCTGCGGGACCCCTCCCGCCGCACCCTCACCGGCCAGTGGCGCCAGACCCTGGCCACCTGCCTCGACCAGCGGCGCCTCTGCCCGGCCTGCGGCGAGGAGAACTTCGCCGACCCCGTTGCGGAAAGCCTCTGCTGGGCCTGCGCCACCCCGCTGGCACCGCCGCCGCGGCTGGTGACGCCGGCCGGGGTGATCAGCGTGGCAGCCGGTAACGAACTGCACCCCCACCATCTCGACCCCCTGGCGGCCGAATGCCTCGACCACCCCCTCGCCCGGGTGGAGGCCCATCCGCAGCGGCCCGGCCTGCTGGGGCTGCGCAACCTCTCCTCCGATCCCTGGACCCTGGTGCTGAGCAGCGGGGAGACGGTCAGGGTGGCCCCGGGCGAAACCGGTAATCTCGCCACAGCGACCCAGCTCAGCGGCGCGGCTGGCCAGGTGTTGATTCAGGCCTGAAGCCATTCGCCCCGCCCACCGCAGCCCCCTGCGCCCCAGCCTCCTCCCGCCTGCCCTTCGGCCTTTCCCTCCCCATGGCCTTCCCCAACGTCAGGCTGGCGAGCCGTCCGCTCCACTTCATCTACCTCTGCGACTGCTCCGGATCGATGGAGGCGCAGGGCAAGATCCAGTCGCTCAACCAGGCGATCCGCCAGTCGCTGCCGGGGATGGCAGCAGTGGCCCGCGACAACCCCGAGGCGCGGGTGCTGGTGCGGGCCCTGCGCTTCGCCGACCGCGCCGCCTGGCACATTGCGAGCCCCACCCCGGTGGAGGAGCTGCACTGGAACGACCTGCAGGCCGGCGGTGTCACCGCCCTGGGGGAGGCCCTGGAACTGCTGGCCGCCGAACTGCGCAGTCCACCGATGGAGCAGCGGGCCCTGCCACCGGTCTTGGTGCTGATCTCCGATGGCCAGCCCACGGACGATTTCGAAGCGGGGCTGGCCGCCCTGATGGCCGAACCCTGGGCCCGCAAAGCGGTGCGGCTCGCCATCGCCATGGGCCACGACGCCGACGAGGAGGTGCTGCAACGGTTCATCGGGCCCAGCCCAGGGAGGGATCTGCCCCGCGGCGAGGTGCCCGGCGCCAGTGGTGAGATGCCGCGGCACCCGGTGGGCCGCTCGCCCCGCAGGCCGCTGCAGGCCAGCAATGCCACCACCCTGGCCCGCTACATCCAGTGGGCCTCCACCGCCGTGGTGGGAGCCGCCTCCACCAGCGTCAGCCGGATCGGCGGCGACGGCGAGGAGGAGGGCCAGACCGTGCCGCTGCCCGAGCTGCCCCCCACCGAACTGGATCCGATCGACGAGCCGGATCCGCTCAAGTGGTGAAGGTCAGCCCCTGGTCGATGCCGCTGGCCGGCAGCAGCACCGGGGCGGCCCACCGGCGGCGGGGCCAGCCCTGCCAGGACGCCTCCCTGGTGGCGCACCTCGAAGGCCCACGCGGCGAGCCCTTCACCCTGCTGGCCGTGGCCGATGGCCACGGGGCTGCGGCCTACCGCCACAGCGCCTTGGGCAGTGACCTGGCCTGCCAGGCGGCTCGGCGGGCGGTGGCAGAGGCCCTGGCCGCCGGCCCCGGCGGCGGGACCCTTGCGGTTGAGCCACCGCCCGGGTGGCTGGAGCGGGAACTACCGGCGGCGATCCACCGCCACTGGCTGGCGGCGACCCGGAGCCACTGGGCGAGCCTGGACGGGGAGGGGGTCATGCCGTTCGAGCCCCGGCCCTACGGCACCACCCTGGGTCTGGTGCTGCTGGCCCCCCGGTGGTGGGGCCATACCGGCCTGGGCGACTGGGACCTGGTGCGGATCGACGCGGCGGGGGCCCGGCTGCTGAGCCAGGAGGAGGCTGATGGGGAGCGCGGCGAAGCCACCGCCAGCCTCGGCCTGCCAGAGGGGAGGGCCCTGGCGGAGATCCGCGCGGCCCACTGGTCGCTGCAGCCGGATCAGGCGCCCTTCGCCCTGGTGCTCTCCACCGACGGCATGCGCAAGTCCTGCGCCAGCGATGGCGATTTCCTCGCCCTTGCCGCCTGGCTGGCCACCGGCATGGAGGGCGCGGCCCTGGCGGAGAGTCTCGAGCGGATCAGCGCCGAGGGCTGCGGCGACGACGTGAGCGTGGCCCTGGCACGGTGGGGTGGTCTGGAGCGGGGGCCGGCGGGGGATGCTCCGGCCCCGGACGTGGGGGGTCGCGGCGGCTCCGGTGTGGGACTGGGCGACGGCGGCGAGACGCTGCGGGCACCAGGCGGGCCCGGCGAGGGAAGCAACCGCAACGCCGAGCGCTCAGGGCCCTCAGGCCTGCCTGCAGTCCCCCGCCCGGCGGGCGGAGCCCGGGCCCGGCGGGCGGCCCTGGGGGGGCTCGGGCTGGCCGTGGCCGGCGGCGGGGCCCTGCTGAGCCTGCAGCGGATCCAGCCTGGCAGCGCCCCCCCAGGGCTGCCGGCGCTGCTGGAGGCCGAGGCCCGCCGCCTCTGCGCCAGCCCCGGCCTGGCGCGGGCGGAACTGCGCAACCGCCGCAGTCAGTTCGAGGGGTTGCGGCAGGGCCGGCTGCGGCGCGAGGCGCTGCTCGCCGAGGCGGCCCGCGATCCGCTCGGAGCCCTGATCGCCGCGCGCTTCACACCCCCCGGCAGCCCGCCGGCGCCGGCCGGGCTCGGCGCCACTGCAGGCTGTCCGGAGCTGGAGACCACCCTGCGCTCCCTCGGGCAGGGGGAAGCCTCGCCAGCGGAGAGCGGAGCACCAGCGGGACCCGGCCCATCCCCGACCGCCAGCCCACCACCAACGCCGGGCCCAGCTCCTCCCACCACGTCCGCCCCGTCCCGGCCATGAGCGACCACGCCCTCGGTGCCCGCCTGCGGCAGGCCCTGATCCACGATCGCCAGCGGGGGCTCCCCCTGGAGGGCCGCCGCCTGCAAGGGCTGGTGGGGGACCTGTGCGGCGCCGACCAGCAGGCCCTGCTGCCGCCCCTGCGCCACCTGGTGCTCTCCCCTGCCTTCCTCAGCGGCGCCTACCACGATCCGCCCTTCGCCGATGCCCGCCTCCGTTTTCGGCTGATCAACGAATTGCGCACGGTGTTCGCCGCCCCCCTCTGCAACCGGATGGAGGCGGTGATCGATGGCCTGCTGGACCTGCCGGCGGCGCCCGGGCGACACCCCAGCGAAACCGCTGCTGTCACCGGCGCCGCCGCTGCTGCCGTCCCAGCGTCCAACAGCGCGGCGTTCGCTGACCCACCTGGCCCGCCGCCGGCCGCACCACCCCGTCCGGCCCAGCCGGATCCCCCGGCTCCCCGGCCGCCCGCCGCGACCTCCCCAGCGCCGCGACCGCCGCAGCCGGTGCCGAGCGCCCGGCCCTGGGTCCCGGCGATGCTGGGCTTCCTCTGCGGCACATTGCTGCTCAGCGGCGCCGGCCTGCTGTTCTGGCTGCTCGACAACCGCCAGCCCAGCGGCCCGGGGAGCCGCCAACCCCAGGACAGGCCAGTCCTGCCCCCCGAGGACAGCCTGCCCCGGGAGCCGCTGGACACCCCAGCGGGCTCTGTGCCGAAGGATCCCGCCGCGGCCGGCATCGACACCCCAGCGGCCCCGGATCTGCCGCCCAGCAGCGCCACACCCCCGGCGGGCGACGCCGAGTCCCCTGCCGCGGAAACCCCAACCGACGGGCAGGCCGGCAGCGACGCCGCCATCCGCGCCGTGGAGGGGCTCTACGCCGCCCTTTCCCGCCAGGACTTCGCCACGGCCCGCAGCTTCTTCAGCGGCGAAGCAGCCGACCAGTTCGATCCGGCCTTCTTCCGCCAGTTCTCGCGCGTGAGCGTGGAGGACCTGCGCCCCACCGGGCCGGGAGGCAGCGCCACGACCCTCGAGGGGGTGGTTCGCTTCACCTACCGCGATGGCTCCGAACAGACCGAAACGCGCTCCTTCCGGGTGGAGCCCGGCCCCGAGGGTTCGCGGATCAGCGCCAGCGCCTTCAAGTCGGTGCTCAGCCCCCGCAGCCCGCGCCAAGGACCATGACCGCCCAGGGCCCGGCAGGGGCACGGATTCAGGCCGCCGCCGAGGCCCCTGAAGTCCCGGAGCGCAGCGGCGGCCCCCCACCCATCCACACAAAAAACCCCGCAGGAGCTCGGTCCTGCGGGGGATTCAAATGCTTGGCGGCCAAGCAAGCCGGATTCAGGCGGTCCCGCAGAACGTGATGTCGGGGAACTTGAGCTTGGCCTCGTCCAGCGACTTGCCGCGGCCCTCCTCCTGCCAGTAGTTGATCACCTCGGTGGCCTTGTTGAGGATCTCCACCCGCTCGTTGTCGGTGATCCAGCTCTTACCCTCCAGTTCGCCCTTGAGGGTTTCCCAGGCATCCTCACGGGGCCAGAAGAAGTAGGCGGTGAGCGGGCTGGGACCGCCGCCCACGATCTGATCCACCGCCAGGGCCACGTTGTCAGGCAGCCAGAGGATCTTCAGCAGGAAGCGGCCCTCATCGGCCTTGGGGGTGTAACCGGAAGGAACGCCATCCTCATCGATGGTGGCGGTGGCCAGGGCAGCGGTGCCGCCGCGCAGCACCGGACGGCCCTCAGCCGGCAGGGGGGTGGCCACGACCGCCTCAGCAGCGCTCAGATCGGCAGCGGACGCGGTCTCTGCCGCTGTGCTTTCCGTGGTGCCTGGGGTCGCTGCCATGGTCTCGGGGCTCAAGGGGCAGGGGTGCAAACAATTACCCTAACAGCCGCCTCGAACCCCATTCCTGGACCCGCGCGCCCTGCTGCTCTTCGACATCGACGGTGTGATCCGCGATGTGGGCGGCAGCTACCGCCGCGCGATCGTGGAAACGGTGCACCACTACAGCGGCTGGCGGCCCGATCCGGCCGCGATCGACAGCCTCAAGGGGGAGGGCTGCTGGAACAACGACTGGGAGGCCTCCCTGGAGCTGCTGCGGCGCCGCCGGCAGGAGCTGCCCGCCTCCCTCGCCGGCGAGCCCTTCGCCCTGCCGGAGCTGGAAGCGCTGGTGGCGGTGTTCGGCGGCTTCTACTTCGGTGGCGATCCGGAGGGGGATCCGGCCCAGTGGCGGGGCTTCATCGGCGATGAACCGCTGCTGGTGGATGCCGCCTTCTTCCAGCAGCTGGGGGAGGCCGCCATCGCCTGGGGCTTTGTGAGCGGGGCCGAGCCCCCCTCGGTGCGCTTCGTGTTGGAGCGCCGGCTGGGCCTGGCCGATCCACCGGCGATCGCGATGGGGCAAGCCCCCGACAAGCCCGACCCCACCGGCCTGCTGCAGCTGGCGGAGCGGATCTGCCGCCAGCGCAGCGGCCGGGGCCTGGGAACCGGGGCCCCGCCGGTGGCCTACCTGGGCGACACGGTGGCCGATGTGCAGACCGTGCAGCGGGCCCGCCAGGCCATGCCGCAGCAGGCCTTCCTCAGCCTGGCGGTGGCGCCGCCCCACCTCCACGGCCCGGGCCGGCAGGCCCAGCGCCAACGCTACGAAGCGCAGCTGCTGGAAGCCGGCGCCGACCGGATCCTGGCCTGCACGACCGCAGTGCTGGCCAGCATGGAGGAGCTGCTGTCCGGGGGCTGAGCCCCGAGCGATCCACGCAGGGCTGCGGGTCAGACGGTCTGGCGCTCCATCGCCGCCGGCGCCTTCAGGGCCGCCGCCGTGAGGGTCTCGTGGCCCCGCTCGGTCACGGCCACGTCGTCCTCGATGCGGATGCCGATGCCCTTCCAGCGCTCGGCGATGGCGGGCTGACCCTCGGGCACCGGCAGCCGGTCGCTCACGTACAGGCCCGGCTCCACCGTGAGCACCATGCCGGGCTCGAGTTCCACGTGGTGCTCGCCCAGCCGGTAGGCGCCCACATCGTGCACATCGAGGCCGAGCCAGTGGCCGGTGCGGTGCATGTAGAGATGGCGGTACGCCCCCTGCTCGATCAGGCCGTCCAGCTCGCCCGTGAGCAGGCCCAGTTCCACCAGCCCCGCCACCAGCACCCGCACGGCGGTGTCGTGCACCCCTTCGGCGGTCTGGCCCGGCCCCACCACCGCCACCGCCGCCTCCTGGGCCGCGAGCACCAGCTCATAGAGAGCCCGCTGCTCGCCGCTGAAGCGGCCGTTGATCGGAAAGGTGCGGGTGATGTCGCCGTTGTAGTAATCGCTCAGCGAGCAGCCGGCGTCGATCAGCAGCAGGTCGCCATCGCGCAGGGGGGCGTTATTGCTGGTGTAGTGCAGCACGCAGGCGTTGTCGCCGCCGGCCACGATCGAGCCATAGGCCGGCCCGCGGGCGCCCTGCTCGAGGAAGTGTTGCTCGATCACCGCCTGCACCTGGCGCTCGTTGAGCCCGGGCCGGGCCACCTGGCGAGCCAGCTCGTGGGCTTCGGCCGAGATCCGGGCCGCCTCCCGCATCCGCTCCAGTTCCTCAGGCGTCTTGCGCAGCCGCAGCTCGTGCAGCAGCGGGCAGGGGGCCACCAGCCCCAGGGCGGCGCGGCCGCTACGGGGGGCCCGGTCCAGCTGAGTGCCCCAGGCCTTCAGCACCAGCGGTTCCACCGCCGGGTGGCGGCCCACCCGAAAGGCGATGCCCTCGGCCCCCTCCAGATAGTCCGGCAACCGCTGCGCCAGCTCCTCAATCGGATGGGCCAGGTCGGCGCCGAAACGCTCCACCGCCCCCTCGCAGCCCCAGCGAACGCCATTCCACACCTCGGCGCTCGCTTCCTTCGGCGCCACGAACAGCACGAAAGGGTTCTGGAGCTGGTGGGGCAGAAACAGGGCCACCGCCCCGGGCTCATCGAACCCGGTGAGGTACCAAAAATCGCTGTTCTGGCGGAAGGCGTGCTCCACATCGGCGTGGTGGGTCACCAGGGGGGCCGCCGGGATCACCGCCGCGGCGCCACCGAGTCGGTGCAGAAAGCGATCGCGGCGGTCGGCGAAGCCGGCGGGATCGTGCTGCGGAGCAAAGGCGATGGGCACGGAGGGCAAGCTCAGGGGGCCACGGGCGGTTGTTGCACCAGCGCGACGATGGCACAACCGATTAAATACAGGGGACTTTCCCCAGCCGCCGCGCTTCCCGTGCCGCCAGCCGCCCGATGAACGATCTGCTGCTACTGGCCCTGGTGGTGGCGCTGATGCTGGTGGGCTCCTTCTTCTGCTCCGGCGTGGAAGCCGCCCTGCTCACCGTGAATCCGGTGAAGGTTCACGAGCTGGCCCAGCGCGACCGGCCGGTGGCCGGGGCCCGTCAGCTGGAGCGGCTGCGGCTGCGCCTGGGCCGCACCCTGGCGGTGTTGGTGATCGCCAACAACGTCTTTAACATCTTCGGCAGCATCATGGTCGGCGGCTATGCCGCCGAAGTGTTCTCCCGCCAAGGCATCAGCGGGCCGGCCCTGCCGCTGTTCTCGGTGGGGCTCACCGTGCTGGTGATCCTGCTGGGCGAGATCCTGCCCAAGGCGATCGGCAGCCGCCTCGCCCTGCCGGTGTCCCTCGCCACCGCCCCGGCGGTGGGGGTGGTGGTGCGGATGATGCTGCCGCTGGTGCTGCTGCTGGAGCGGCTGCTGCCGGCGATCACCGCCGAAAACGAGATCAGCACCGACGAAGATGAGATCCGCCTGCTGGCGCGGCTCGGCTCCCAGAAGGGCCAGATCGAGGCGGACGAAGCGGCGATGATCGCCAAGGTGTTCCAGCTCAACGACCTCACCGCCCGCGATCTGATGGTGCCGCGGGTGGCGGCCCCCACCCTGGAGGGCGACGCCACGCTGGCCTCCCAGCGCGCCACCCTGCTGCGCCAGTCCGCCCCCTGGTGGGTGGTGCTGGGCGAGGAGGTGGATGAGGTGCTGGGGGTGGCCAGCCGCGAGCGGCTGCTCACCCTGCTGCTGGAGGGCCAGGGGGAGGCCACGGTGGCCGAACTGATGGATCCGGTGGAGTTCGTGCCGGAGATGATCCGGGCCGACCGGCTGCTCACCAGCTTCCGCCGCAACGGCTCCGGCGTGCGGGTGGTGGTGGATGAATTCGGCGGCTTCGTGGGGGTGATCGGGCCCGAGGCGGTGCTGGCGGTGCTGGCCGGCTGGTGGAGGCGGCCCCTGCCGGCGGCGGAGCTGAGCCCATGACCGCCACCGCCCGCCGGCCCCGCCGCGATCGCGCCCCACACCCCGACAGCAGCGCGGCCCCCGGTCCCTCCGACCAGCCGCCGCCGGGCTCCCCTCCCACCCCGGAACGCTGCCGCCTGCTGCTCGAGCAGTGGCGCGGCGAGCTCAGCCTCAGCCCCCGCGAGCGGACCCTGCTGGGCCCGGAGCTGGTGGTGCTGGATCAGCAGCTGCAGCGCCTCGAAGCGCGCCGGCCCCGGGTCGCGGTGTTCGGCCGGGTGGGGGTGGGCAAGTCGAGCCTGCTCAATGCCCTGCTGGGGGAAGCCCATTTCGCCACCGATGTGGCCCACGGCTGCACCCGCCGCCAGGAGCAGCGGGCCTGGCCGCGTCCGGTGGCCGGCCTGGCGGGGGTGGATCTGGTCGACACCCCGGGGATCGATGAGATCGCCGCCGCCGCCAGGGCCCGGCTGGCGCGGCGCGTGGCCCTTGGCGCCGACCTGGTGCTGTTGGTGCTCGATGCCGACCTCAGCCGGGTCGAGCTGGAGGCGATCGACACCCTGCTGGCCTGCGGCAAGCCCCTGCTGCTGGTGCTGAACCGCAGCGACTGCTGGCCCGCGGCCGAACGGCCGGCCCTGCTGGCCAGCATCCGGCGCCGCCTGCCGGTCGGCGCCCGCCACCTGGAGCCCATCGCCGTGGCGGCGGCACCGCGGGACCCCCAGCTGCGCGCCGACGGGCGGGTGCGCAGCACGGCCGGCGCTCCCCGCATCGCGCCGCTGGAGGAGGCGCTGCACGGGCTGCTGGCGGAGCAGGGCCCACTCCTGCTGGCCCTCAATGCCCTGCGCTCCGCCGACCAGTTCAGCCAGGCCCTGCATCGCTGCCGCCTGGCCCACGGACGCCGCCGCGCCCAGGACCTGATCGGCCGCTTCGCCGCCGTCAAGGCCACCGGCGTGGCGATGAACCCCCTGCTGCTGCTGGATCTGGCCGGCGGCATCGCCTGCGACAGCGCCCTGGTGATCCAGCTCTGCCAGCTCTACGGCCTGCCGATGAGCCGCCCCGGCGCGCGCCAGCTGCTCACCCGTCTTTCGGGCCACAACGCCCTGCTGGGGGGAGCCCAGATCGGCCTGCAGCTGGCGCTGGGCGGCGTGCGCCAGCTGCTGTTGCTGGCCGCGCCGATCAGCGGCGGGCTGAGCCTGGCGCCGGCGGCGCCGGTGGCCCTGGCCCAGGCCGCCCTGGCGGTGCACACCACCCGCCGCACCGGCCGGCTGGCGGCGGCCGAACTGCTCCGTTCCGCCGTGGCCGCCGGCCAGCCCGGGGCCCTGCTGCGGCGGCTGGTGGCCCAGGATCCGGAAACCCGCCGCTGGCTGAGCGCCTGGCAGGCGGCCGGCCCCGGCGGCGGTCTGCCGGGATCGCTGCTGCCCTGACCCCGTGGCCATCGCCCTGTTCGGCACCAGCGCCGACCCCCCCACCGAAGGCCACCGGGCCCTGCTGCAGGGCCTGCTGGAGCTCTATCCGCGGGTCGCCACCTGGGCCAGCGACAACCCGATGAAGGAGCATGGGGCGCCCCTGGAGCTGCGCAGCGCCCTGCTCGGGGCCCTGGTCGGCGCGATCGGCGATCCCCGCCTGAAGCTCGAACCGCAGCTCAGCAGCCCCTGGGCGGTGGAAACCCTGCGACGGGCGCGGCAACGCTGGCCGGGTGAGGCGCTGGTGTTCGTGGTGGGCAGCGATCTGGTGGCCCAGATCCCGCGCTGGCGCCAGGCCGCCGAGGTCCTGCAGGGCTGCCGGCTGGCGATCGCGCCGCGGGGCGGCTGGCCCCTCCAGCCCGGCGATCTGACGGCCCTCGAGGCGCTCGGGGCCCGGATCGAGATCCTCGATCTGGCGGTGCCGGCCACCGCCAGCAGCCACGTGCGCCAACGGGCGGAGGACCCGCCGGACCCCGCCCTGGGGGAGGTACCGGCCGCCCTGCGGCCGGTGCTGCTGGAGCACAATCTCTACGGCCTCGCCGGGCCGCCTCCACCCCCCGCCGCCCCCTGATGCGCCTGGCCCTCGCCCAGCTCAATGCCCTGGTGGGCGACCTGGCGGGCAACGCCACACGGATCCTGGAGGCCAGCCGGCGGGCCGCCGACCGGGGAGCCGACCTGGTTCTCACCCCGGAGCTCTCGCTCTGGGGCTATCCCCCCCGCGACCTGCTGCTGCGCCCGTCCCTGCTCGAGGCCCAGCACCGCAACCTCGATCAGCTGGCCGCCGCGCTGCCGGCGGGGATGAGCCTGCTGGTGGGCATGGCCGAGCCGATCCCGGGCCCCGCTCGGCCAGCGCTGCACAACGCCGTGGCACTGGTGGAGGCCGGCGGCTGGCGGGTGGTGGGCCGCAAGCGGCTGCTGCCCAGCTACGACGTGTTCGACGAGCGCCGCTACTTCCGCCCCGCCGAGGAGGCCTCGGTGATGGAGCTCGAAGCGGAAGGCCGCCGCTGGCGGTTGGGGCTCACCATCTGCGAGGACCTCTGGGTGGAGGAGGAGTTGCAGGGCCATCGCCTGGCGGGCGCCGATCCGATCGCCGATCTGCAGGCGGGTCTAGCCGAGCGGGGCGAGCGGCCGATCGATCTGCTGCTCAACCTCTCGGCCTCCCCCTTCGGCCAGGGCAAGACGGCCCTGCGGCGCAACCTGGCGGGCCGGGCGGCGCGGCGGCTGGGGGTGCCGGTGGTCTACGTCAACCAGGTGGGCGGCAACGACGACCTGGTCTTCGACGGGGCCGGTTTTGTGGTGGATGCCGCCGGAGCGGTGGTGCTGCAGCAGGCCTGGTCGGCGGAGGATCTCCGTGTGTGGGAGGTGGTGGCCGGCCGCGATGTGGCGCCGGACCAACCCGCCCCCCCGGAGCGCAGCCCTGAGCGAAACGCCGCCGCGGGGTCAAGCCTGGCCAGCTCTGAGCCGGAAGCGCCGGGAACGATGCTGGCCGGCGTGCTGTCGCCGGCAACGGAGCCCTCTGGCGAGGAGCAGCTGCTGCGCGCCCTGGTGCTCGGCCTGCGCGACTACGCCCGAAAATGCGGCTTCCGCGGCGCCCTGCTCGGGCTGAGCGGCGGCATCGATTCGGCCCTGGTGGCGGTGATCGCCTGCGCCGCCCTCGGCGCCGAGCGGGTGCGGGCGCTGCGGATGCCCTCTCCCTGGAGCTCGGAGGGATCCCTCACCGATGCGGCCGATCTGGCGACGCGGCTGGGCCTGACGCTGGGCACGGTGCCGATCGCGCCGCTGATGGAGGCGATGGAGGGCTCCCTCACCCCGGCGCTCGGCGCCCCCCCGGCAGGCCTCACCGCCGAGAACCTGCAGTCGCGGCTGCGGGGCACCCTGCTGATGGCGGTGGCCAACCAGGAGGGCCAGCTGCTGCTCTCCACCGGCAACAAATCAGAGCTGGCGGTGGGCTACTGCACCCTCTACGGCGACATGAACGGCGGCCTGGCCGTGATCGGCGACCTCTACAAGACCACCGTGTTCCGCCTCTGCGCCTGGCTCGATGCGCCGGAGTCCGCCGCCTGCCGCGCCGCCCTGGGGCTGCCGGCCGAGGGGGAGCTGATCGGCGCTGCCATCCGCGGCAAGCCCCCCAGCGCCGAGCTCCGCCCCGACCAGCGCGATAGCGATTCGCTGCCCGACTACGCCGTACTCGATCCGATCCTCAAGGCGCTGGTGGAGGAGCTGGCCAGCCCGGAGCAGCTGGTGGCCGCCGGCGCCGACGCGGCCTTGGTGGAGCGGATCTGGACCCTGCTGCGCCGCGCCGAGTTCAAGCGCCGCCAGGCCGCTCCAGCCCTGAAGGTGAGCCCCCGCTCCTTCGGCACCGGCTGGCGCATGCCGATCGCGGCGGGGTGAGGCCCCGGGCGCCCGGGCGGCCTCCAGCCCCCGGCCCCGGTCGGATCTAGGGTCTGTGCACAGCCTTTTCCTTGGCCCATGGCACCCCCCGGCCTGGCGGCGCCCCTGGTCTCACCGATGGCGAGCATCGGCGTGCCGCGGGAGATCAAGCGCGATGAGCAGCGGGTGGCCCTCACACCCGACGGGGTGCGGGAACTGGTGAGCCAGGGGATGGAGGTGCGCATCGAGGCGGGAGCGGGCCATGGCGCCGGCATCGACGACGACGACTACGCCGCCTCCGGAGCCCGGCTGGTGAGCCGCGAGGAGGCCTGGGCGGCCCACCTGGTGGTGAAGGTGAAGGAGCCGCAGCCGGAGGAGTTCGGTTTCCTGCGGCCCGATCTGGTGCTGTTCACCTACCTCCATCTCGCCGCCTACCCGGAGGTGGGCCGGGCCCTGCTGGAGGCGGGCACCACAGCGCTGGCCTACGAAACCGTGCAACTCGAAGACGGCAGCCTGCCGCTGCTGGCGCCGATGAGCGAGGTGGCCGGTCGGCTGGCGGCCCAGGTGGGGGCGCACCTGCTGGAGAAGCCCCATGGCGGCCGCGGCATCCTGATGGGGGGTTGCACCGGCGTGCGTCCGGCGCGGGTGGTGGTGCTGGGCGCCGGCACGGTGGGCTGGAATGCCGCACGGATCGCCGCCGCCATGGATGCGGAGGTGTTCCTGCTGGATCGCTCGCCCCAGCGGTTGCGGGGCCTCGAATCCGACCGGCGCGGCCGGATGGTGACGCTTGTCAGCAGCCGCGGGCTGATCGAGCGGCTGGTGCCCGGAGCCGACCTGCTGATCGGCGCCGTGCTGCTGCCCGGCGGCCGAGCCCCCACCCTGGTGGACGAGGAGCTGGTGCGGCGCATGAAGCCGGGCTCGGTGATCGTGGATGTGGCGATCGACCAGGGCGGCTGCATCGCCACCAGCCGCGAAACCACCCACACCGATCCCGTGGTGACCATCCATGGGGTGCAGCATTACGCCGTGGGCAACATGCCCGGCGCCGTGCCCTTCACCTCCACCGAGGCCCTGGTGAGCGTGACCCTGCCCTACATCCTGGGGATGGCGGGTCGGGGGCTGGCCGAGGCGGTCACCGATCGGCCGGAGCTGCTCTCGGGCCTCAACACCGTGAATGGATCGGTCTGCCACCCCGGCGTGGCCAAGGCCCTCGATCTCACGCCCCGCCATCCGATGGCCTGCCTGCGCTGAGCGGGCCCTGAGCTGTCCGGACCCGATGCGCCGAGGCCGTTCCGCGGCCACGATTGGGGGCATTCCGGCCGCGGGCCGGCCCCCCCTGCCCCTCCTGCCGCCATGGCCAGCGTCTCCCACGGATCCGAGCTGGACGGCTACGGCCTGCTGCGCGCGTTCCTCAGCCCCATCCCCTCGGACCGGGACACCCGGCCGGGCCAGCTGCCCGGCGGCGGCACCCTGCCCGCCCTGGAGGCCCGCTGGGGGCAGAAGCGCCTGGGCCGGAGCCTGCTGAGCAGCCTGCGCAGCCTGGGGCAGGTGCTGTTCCTCAACAATCCGCTCAGCGGCTTGCTGCTGCTGATCGCGCTGCTGGTCCAGTCGGCCTGGATGGCGCTCTTCGCGGTGGTGGGCATCCTCACCGCCAACCTCTGCGCCCGCGCCATCGGAGCGGAACGCAGCGCCTGGAGCCAAGGGATCTACGGCTTCAACGGCGCGCTGGTGGGAGCAGCGGTGGGGGCCTTCGCCCAGCTGGGTGATGGGACCAGCGTGTTGGCCTGGCTGCTGGTGGTGGCCGGCGGTGCCGCCATCACCACCCTGCTGCTGGATGGACCGGGGCGCTGGGTGTTCCGGCGGGCGGGGCTGCCGCCCCTCACCCTGCCCTTCTGCCTGGTCACCTGGCTGTTGCTCACCCTGGCCGGCAGCCTGGGCCATCCGGCCCTCCAGCTGGCGCTGCAGCCTCCTCTGCAGAGCGGCGTGGGAGGCCTGGGCGCCCTGCTGGCGGGCCTGCCCCGGGGCTTCGGCCAGGTGCTGCTCTGCCCAAACCTGGTGAGTGGAGTGCTGGTGCTGCTGGCCACGGCGGTAGCGAGCCCGCTGGCGGCGCTGGTGGGCCTGCTGGGCGGGGCCGTGGCAGGCCTGGTGGGCCTGCTGATCGGCGCCCAGCCGGAGGCGGTGGCGATGGGGCTGTGGAGCTACGACGGCGTGCTCACGGCGATCGCGATCGCCGGCACCTTCTACGCCCCCACCCGCCTCAGCCTGGCGGTGTCACTGCTGGGGGCCGCGGCCGCCAGCCTGCTGACCCCGGGCCTCTCCGAGCTCCTGGCCCGGGCGGGCAGCCCAGGCCTGCCCCTGCTGCACCTGCCCTTCATTCTCGCCACCTTGGCGATGGTGCTGGTGATCCGCTGGTCCCTGCCTCGCCTGCTGCCGGTGGCCCTGCACGCTCTCTACACGCCGGAGGAACACCGCCGCCGCTTTGTGGTGAGCCGCGCCCTGCTGGCCGATTTCCGCCGGCGGCTGGGGGCCACGGCTGCCGGGGGCCGTCACTTCCTGGCGCCGGCGGTGGGCCTGGCAGCCACGGCCGATGCGGAAGGGGAGGGGGAGCGGCTGCTGCGGCGGCTGTTCCGCGAGCTCGACCGCAACGGCGACGGGCAGCTGAGCGTGGCGGAACTGGCCACCGGCCTGATCCAACGCCGTCGCGGTGGCCGGGCCGACCTGGCCAACCGCACCCTGTTCAAGCGCCTGCGGCAACTGCTCAGCACCATGGACGGCGACGGGGATGGCGCCGTGAGCGAGGACGAATTCACCGCCCTGATGCTGCGTCTGCGGCGCCTCAGCGCAGGGGAGGAGCGGTTGCTGCGCTACCTCAAGCCCGTGGATGTCAACGGTGACGACCACATCGACGCCGGCGAGATGCGGCGCCTCCTGGCCAGCGTGGGCCAGCCTCCCCTCAACGCCGCCGAGGAACAACGGCTGTTCGGCGAAGCGGGCGGGCGCCTCAGCTGGGCGGCCTTCATCGACCGGCTTCTGCTGGCCTGAACCGAGCGGAGGCCTCCGGGCCGAGGGGCAGCCGGTTGATCAGCGGCACGCCCGGGCCCGCATCGCCGCCGAGGGCTTC
This sequence comes from Cyanobium sp., assembly GCA_044370835.1. Lineage (GTDB taxonomy): Bacteria > Cyanobacteriota > Cyanobacteriia > PCC-6307 > Cyanobiaceae > Cyanobium. Next base: position 59,724 of record JBILUS010000014.1, read on the forward strand.
GCCCAGGGCAGCGGCCACGGCACTGGCCAGCAGCAGCAGGGGAAAGAGCTGGGCGTTGTTCTGCAGCACGAACACGAACACCGGGGCCAGCAGGGCGGTGCGGCAGGCGGCGCTGAACACGGCTGTGGCGCCGAGGGCGATCAGCATGGCCTGCTGATCGGCGGGCAGCCGCCGCACCAACGGCGCCACGAACACCGCCCCGAGGGCCATGCAGTCGTGCATGAGCCCACCGGGGGCTCCACCGGCGACCGCCAACAGGGGACTGAGCAGCCGGGGCAGGGCGGCCCAGAAGGGGCTCTCGGGACGGCCGGCGAGGGCGGGGCCGAGTTCGAGGGAGCCGTCGTTGAGGCTGATGCCGCCGCTGAGGTGGGCCAGTGCCGTGGTCAACAGCGCCAGCAGCAGGGCTGTGGCCAGGAAATGCCGCTGCAGCAGCCGATCGAGGCGGGGCAGCAGCAGCAGCAATGCCCGGCGGAAGCCCACCCCCACCAGGGCCGCCAGCAGGGTGAGCAGCAGGGCCCAGGGCCAGAGGATCGTTGGCAGGGCACCGCTGAGCACCGCCGTGACCCGGGCCGGCTCCCCCAGATCCGTGCCCACCAGGGCTCCGAAGCCCCCCAGCAGCAGGGTGGGGAGCACCAGGGAGAAACCACGCTGGACACTGAGGCACTCCAGGCCGTAGATCACCCCCAGCAACGGGGAGCGGAAGGCCGCCCCGAGGCCGGCGCTGGCCCCCACCGCCGCCGTCAGGGCCTCGGGCAGGGCCTGCAGGGAGCGGATGCGGCGCCGCAGGGCCAGCAGGGTGGTGGCCCCCAGGGAGGCGGCGGGGGCTTCGATCCCCACCGCCAGCCCCGCCAGATGGGTGAGCAGCAGCAGGGGCAGCCGAGCCAGCTGAACGCGTGCCCGCAACCCCGCCACCAGCCGTTCTTGCTCCGCAAGCGCCAGGCCGGGTTGTTGGAGGTCCTCCACACCGGCCAGGCCGGCCCCGCGGCCGGCCGCCAGGGGGCCCCAGGCCAGCGCCAGGAGGGTGAGCGTGCCACTGAACACCACCACCAGCAGCAGGGGATCCACCAGACCCGGCGTGCCGCGATGCCACTGCCCCTGGAGAGCGAATCCGGCCGCCGCCAGGGCCTGCAGGGGGAGCATCGCCAGGCCCAGCAGCAGCCCGGCGGGCACCAGCCAGAGCAGCAGCCGCGGCGGTAGCCCCCCCGGCGGTGCGAGCGGAGGCGATGGCAAGGGTTCCGTCCCTTTGGCAGCAGCCGGCACCGGCTCGCGAGCGGCGGCCTCAGCGGGCCGGACCTTGCTGCGGCTCCACCATCCCGGCCTGAGGAAACGCAGGCTGGGCAGCATCCGGCGGGGGCGTCAATGGGCCTGATTCTGCCCCGGCCCCGCCGCCCCAGGCCCGTCGGTGCGCTAGGCCAAACGCGCCAGGGGCCGCCGCAAGGCCGCCGGATCGAGGCCCTCCCGCAGCGCCAGCACCAGACCCGCGGCTTCAGCGTAGCTGCTGGCGGCCAGCACCTCCAACCCCAGGGCGGCGCCATCCACCTGCAGCAGGCAGGGGTTGGCGGCCACGGCGATCAAGGGCACCCCCCGCGCCGCGCAAGCCAGCACCGCCTCCCCCCCCAGGGCACCGGCCGGTGCCACCACCGCGCCAAGGGAGGCGGCGCTGAGCGCCGAGGCCGGGGCCAGCGGCAGCAGATCCGGCGCTCGGCTCAGGCCCACCAGCACGCAGGGCAGGAAGGTGTGGCCCAGCTCCTCTGCCGCCGCCCGCGGATCGAGATCGGGATCGAGGGGCAGGGGCGCGAGAGCCGGCGCATGGGCGCAGGGGATGCCGAGATGGCGCACCAGCAGGTGGCTGATCACCGCCTCGGCCCCCGCCAGGGCATCCACCCCGGAGCCGGCCCGGTAGGCGGCCAGGGCTTCGCTGTCTTGCTCGTCGGGGAAGCGGGCCACGGCGGCGATGGCGGTGGCGCCAGCCGCCACCAGCTTCTCGCCGGCGCGCAGCAAGGCATCGGGCCGCTCCAGCGTGCCCCAGCTGCTGCCGCTCGGCCCCAGGCTCAGGCCCACCCCCAGGGGCAGCTCGGTGGTGACCACCGGACCGATCGAAAGGCCGAGGGTGGCGCGGCAGGCCTCGGCCGCCTGCAGTTGGCGGGCGCGCAGCTCCGCTTCGATCCCCGCATCCAGCAGCAGCCCCACCCGCCGACCGGCCACCGGCGCCAGGGCCAGCTCAGCGGCGGCGAAGCGATCGAGGGCCCAGCCCTCCACGTAGTGAATGCGGCGGTCGCTCCAATAGAGGGAGGCGCCATTCATCACATTGGGATGGGTGATCAGGCAGCCGCTGGCCGCCGCCAGCAACCGCGCCGCCGGCAGGCCATCGCCGGCATAGCCGCCCACGACGCAACCAACGCCGGTGGGGATCACCAGCAGGGTGGGCAGGGGCGGCGCGTCACTCATTGGCGCTCCGGTTGGCTCGACTGGCCTTGGCTCACCCCCACCCCTTCGAGCTGCAGGCCCCGCAGCGGATCCACCGCTGTGATCGCCCAGCGCAAGGGTTCAGCACTCGGGCAGCCAAGGCCCCCGAGGTGGGCGGCGATGGCGACGCGCAGGGCAACAGGATCGGGCGGATCGGGCCGATTGGACTTGGGCGTGACGCTGGCAGCCGGACCCTCAGGATCAGGTGGCGCGGTGGGTCCGGCGGCGTGGGGCAGCCAGAAACAAAACGGCACCAGCACAAGGGCAGACGTATCAAGCGCTGGCGGCTCTAGCCCCGGTGGATCGATCCCTCCCTCCGGCCCGGCGGATTCTTGGCTCAGCACCCCCGCCACCTCACCTGCGCCTCACTTCTGATACTGGCCGAATTGGGCCTCGTAGAGGGCATCCTCCTGGCCGGCCAGCAGGGTGAGATCGCTGAGCGGGTAGCTCACGCAGAGCAGCGCGTAGCCCTGATCCCGCAGCTCCCCCTTCACGCCCATGGCATCGGGCTGGTTCACGCTGCCGCTGGTGAGGCGCGCGGCGCATGTGGTGCACACCCCCGAGCAGCAGCTGCTGGGCAGCGGCACCCCGGCGGCCTCGGCGGCGGCCAGCACGGTCTGGTCGGCGTGGCAGTGGAAGCTGTGGCTGGTGCCCTCGAGGCTGGCCGTGATCAAGAAGCTGGGGGTGTCGCTCACCGGAATGCCGTGGTTGGAAGCCATCTTCGCCGAAGGCGGGTCAGGGACCATGGCGCAGGCGGCGGGGCTGGTATCAGCCCGGCCGCCGATGGATCAGCTTGAGATGCTCAGTTCTCAGGCTGCCGGTCTCACGCCGCCGCTGGTTCCGATGCGCCTGCGGAGCTGACGGCTCCAGCCGAAGGCGGCACCAGCACCGAGCAGGGGCAGAGGGCCAGGAACAGATGCCGGGCCGGAGGCAGGCAAGGGCCCATTGAAGTTGCTGATGGTGGTGGATGCCCTGCCAAAAATTGAATCAATGCTGTTCTGCCTGAAGCCAAACACATCTCCGGCTAGCACAGAGAAAGATACTGAACCAGACTGAGTCAAACTGAAGTTGTCAATGGTAAGCTGCGTGAAGGCTCCATTCAAGAGATAGCCAAATGGGTCAAATTCAGTGCCCTCATCATCATCAGTAGAAAAAGCCCAGTCGAAACTCACGGTTCCCGCTGTCGGTGCTGCGATCGTGAAATCGGTGTTCTGATTGGTCTCCGTCCCATCATCGGCGCCAGATAGGGAAATGCTGGCTGGGGCGCCGCCTGTGTTGATAAAGCCATCGCCCTGAATGCTTTGGGTCCAGTTGGCAGGGGCGTAATAACCAGCAAACTGGGTCAGGGCTTGAGCAGGATTGGCGGCGAGGCCCAGTGTTGCGCCGGCTAGAGCAATCGGCGCAATCGTTTTGGCAAGGGAACGTGGCATTAATCGAAAAGATGCAAATTGCATCGTTTTTTCTGTGGAAGTGCCTCAAATTTATACCCCCCCTTTTTTATTCTTGTAAAGTATCGGTCGATACGCTGGGTCAACTTGTCCCAACTCCTGCTCCTGATGGGGTAGACGGGCTGAATCGGCGGCTCACTTGCTGGCCATCGCTCGATCTGTCCCTCCCTTGCAGGGCTTGCCCGCGCACCCCACCTCCTGCCAATCCGCCGGATGGGGCGCCAGATACTCCGCTGGCCCCCCTGAGCTGGCGGCCGGGGCGGTGAGCACCAGATCGAGGCTGATCGAGAAGCGGCTGTCGTCGGGGTTTTCGTTTTCCAGCACCGCATGGTCCACGCTGGCGGGAAACAGCAGCAGCAGCCCGGCCCGCGGCGCCAGATCAAACCAGGGCGCATTCCACTGGGCCGCCGCAGGAGCATCGCCGCGGATCGGGCCGCCGTGGCCCACCGCCAGTCCCGGCACCAGTTCGTTGGCCTGGCGGGGCGGGAACAACCGCAGGCAACCACTGCGGCCGCTGCCATCGCCATTGAGGTAGACAACGGCGCTGAGGTGGGCGTTGGGATGGTGGTGGCGCCCCACCA
>JBILUS010000056.1:0-6439 GCA_044370835.1 Cyanobium sp.
TCCACCGTGCCATCGCCATACATCGGCAGGTGGCTCACATCGGCGCAATGGCTCAGGTGGCGATGGTGGGTGCTGTCAATGTGCTCAAAACCTGGGATGTACTTGGAACCACAGCCCAGATGCAGCTTCAGGGCAAGCGGTGAGGCAGGGATTGACATGGGGAGAGGTCAGACGGGCTTGGTTTCGCGGTAGGCCTGGTGCAACCCATCCACCACCGCGGTGGCCAGACTGGCCTGGTCGCACAGTTGGGAAGCGAGAAACTGCTGGCGCCGCGCTTCCCGGCCAGCCCGCAGAGCGGAGAGATTGGCGGCCAGGGTCTTCACACAGGCCACATAGGCCTCGGGGGAATCGGCGATCCAATCCGGTTGGCCGAGGCCATTGACGATCGAGGCGGAAAGACGGCCCCCGATCCAGGGCGTGCTGTAGGCCACCAGGGGAACTCCCATCAGCAGGGCGTCGTAGGCGGTGGTGCCGCTGGTCAGGGGAAGGGTGTCGAGGGCGATGTCGAGGTCGTTGTAGAGATCCATGTGGGCCTCCCAACTCTCGGTGCGAGGCACCACCGTGATCCGGGCGGGGTCCACACCCCGGCGGCGAAGGTAGTCGATCAGGTTGCGCTGGTGGTCAAGTTCGCCGCTGCGCAGGGAATCCTTGATCAACAGGGTTGCCTTGGGCAGGGCCAGCAGCACCTGGGTCCACACCCGCAGGCAATCGCGGCTGATCTTGCTGACGTTGTTGAAACTGCCGAGTCGCAGGGGCGTGCGGGCCTTGGTGGGGCGCAGCGGTGGCAGACCCTGCTCGGGGGGGGTGTAGCAGACCCAGGTGCGGGGCAGCCGCAACAGCTTCTCAGAAAAGTGCGACGCAAACTCCGGCGGGGTGACCAGGTCATCCCCGATGAAATAGTCGATGGCCGGCACCCCTGTGGTGCCGTGCATGCCGATGTAGTGGGACTGCACCGGGGCCAGCCGGTTGGCCATCAGGGTGAGCCGGTTGGCCACCATGTGCTGGGTGGTTTCCAGCACCACATCAAGGTTGAGCGCGCGGATCATATGGCAGGCCTCCTGATCGGAGAGCTGTTCGATGCATTCGAACACGGTTGCACGCTGCTGAAACAGTTGCCAGCGCGGTTCACTGGAGCGATCTTTGGTGGGAAAAATGAAGAATTCAGCCTGTTCCGAGCTGGCACCAAGCACCAGGGAAAGCAGAAAGTAGCTCACGCAGTGGGAGCCGATCTCACCGCTGATGATGCCGATCCGCAGCGGCCGAGCTTCGGGTGACAGCCAGCTGTGGTGAAAAGAATCGGCCGAGGCAACGAGCCTTGGCGTGAGGGCTTTCTCGGCATACACCCGGCAATGCTCAAGCACCTTTTCGCCAGGTATGGTACGAACGAAGGCCAAGAAATAAAGGAAATTGTCCCAAATATTGAGATGATCTGGCGCCGACTGCACAGCCTGCTTGTAGTGGTGATAGGCCAGGGAAGGCTTGCCCAGGTGAAAATGAGCCTGAGCCATGCCATGGTGCAAACTATTGAAGAAGGGCGAGTAGTCCAATCCGGATCGAAAGACTTGGATCGCCTGCTGATGGCTTCCACGATCACTATACAAAAACCCTAGATTTGCATAATACAGAGGGTTGAATGGCTCTGCCTCCACAGCCATCTTGTAGAGAGTGATCGCATCATCAAGCTGACGCAGATCCTGAAGAACGCAGGCCTTGAGGTTGAGCAAACCGCCCACATTTCCTTCCTTGGTCAGGCAGGCGTTGACCCAGTCGAAGGCCTCGGCATGACGGCTCAGCTTCCGGAGCACCTCGCCCTTGTTGATCAGATCGTGGACCTGGGGCTTCGTGCTGGCGGCAATGGCCGCCTCGAAGGCCGCCAGGGTGGCTGGCAGATCGGTGCCCTCGGCCAGCAGCATCCGCCCGCGCACACTGTCGAGAGCCGCCCGATCAACGCCTTCGAAGCGGGTTCGCACGGCATCGAGATGGGCCGAAGCGGCGGCGGGCCCCTCCAGCGACTGCAGCAACTGGGCCTTGAGATCGTGCAGGGCGATGGCATCAGCCTTCACCGCCAGGGCCCGCTCCACCAGCGCCAGGGCCTCGCGATCGCGGCCCTGCTGGCGGTAGATCGGCAACAGGTTGGTGAGGGCCGGAGCCAGGGCCGGACTGGCTTGCAGGGCCCGCTCCAGATCGGGGACGCCCTGCTCAGGCTGGCCCCGGAGCGCGGCCAGGTAGCCGCGGTTGCTGAGGGCTTCGCTGTAGTCGGGCCACTCGGCCAGGGCCAGGGTGAGCAGCCGTTCGGCCTCCTCAAGGCGGCCCTGGTTCAGATAGATGCCCGCCAGATTGGTGCGCACCACCGGCAGGGAGCCGAGCCGCTCCAGGTAGCGCTCGTAGCCCTGCTGGGCCTCAGCCAGCGCACCACCGAGATGGGCGGCGAGGGCCTGATCAAACAAGCCCACCGGATCGGTGAGCGGCGATGGGGGCACAACAACGGCTGGCGGCGGGGATGGAGCCGCAGGCGGGCTGCCGAAACCTGAGGCTGGTGCAGATGGGAATTTGCCCCGAGCCTTCGTCCTGCCCATCGCCCCGCCCAACCCCGATCACCGGGAGATTGTATGGGGCTTTCCCCACCATGCCCCGCCATGGATCGCGAGGGGAAGCGGCTTTAGCTTGGGGGTGAACTGGGGCACCCTTGCTGCGCTGTGCTGGATACGCATGATGCCACCATCCAGCCTTTCGCCCCTTCGCCGGGTGGTGGCAGCTGGACAGCAGGGTTGGGGACGGCGTTTCCCGCTCCAGAACCGATCGGGCTGCCCCAGTCTTGGCCGCTTCCTCCATCCTTCTCGCTCTCCTGGAGCGGCGATCTTGATGGGGCAGCAGTGCTGGTCCAGGATTCCGGGGATGCAGGGATCGGCACCAAACACCTCAATGTCGCGCCGGTTCTGGGGGCCGGGGCCAGTGATCCGATCACCGGCACGATCAGCCTCGAAGGGCCCGCTCTGGAGAGCGGCACCCTGCGGGCCGTGCTGGGTCCCACCTCGGCGCCACCGACAGCGGTTCGCTACCAATGGCAACGGGCCGCGCCCGGCAGCGAAAGCTTCAGCGACATCAACGGTGCCACCGGTCTGAGCTACAGCCTCACGGCCCTGGATCTGGGCCTCACCCTGAGAATTCAGGCCAGCCTGAGCAATGGGGCGGGGCTGGAAAACCCCGTGCTGTCGCTGCGCTCCCCTGTGGTGCAGCGGCTGATCGAGGCCCAGGGAAACACGCTGCTCAGCCAGAACCCGATCAGCGAGCGGCTGAGCGTCTGGCGGGGAGGGACCGGCGCCTCGGTGGCCCTTGAGCTGGCCTACAGCCTGCCGAGCGGCGTGAGCGCCAGGGCGGCCGAAACCGCCTCCGACGGCAGCCTCACGCTCCTCACCTACCAACCCTCGATCTCCACCACCCGCACCATCACGGAAACGGTGCTGGTGAACCGGCGGCGCACGACCGTGACCCGCACCGTCACCGACACCACCCCGGCCGCCTACCTGCTGTCCCGTTTCGACGGCACCACCGGCAGCGCCCTCTCGCTCAACACAACCCTCACCACCGCCACCACGGCAACGCACGAAAAGCTGTTTCAACTGGATCTCAACGGCGATGGGCTGATTCCACCGCCGGATACCGCTGCCCCACAGCTCCTCGATCGCGGCAACGGCACCCTCTCCCCCATCTCCGGCGACCTGCTCGAGGGTTCCATCCTCCGCGCTGGTTCCATCACCGGCGATCCCGATGGCGCCGCCACCATCTCCGCCTACGCCTGGAGCCGCCTCGCCGCCAACGGCAACGAAACGCCCCTTCTCAGCGGACCCAGCGCCTCCACCTACACGCCCACCGCCGCCGACGTTGGCTCCCGCCTTCGCCTGCTGGTTTCCTACACCGATCCCCAGGGGTTCTCTGCAACCCTGACATCCCTCACCACAGGCACCATCGCCGCCGTCGATGACGGCAGCGGATCCCTCTCGCCCATCACCGGCGCCCTGCTCGAGGGTTCCATCCTCCGCGCCGGCTCCATCACCGGCGATCCCGATGGCGCCGCCACCATCACCGCCTACGCCTGGAGCCGTATCGCTCCCAACGGCAACGAAACGCCCCTGCTCAGCGGCGCCAACACCGCCACCTACACGCCCACCGCGGCCGACGTTGGCTCCCGCCTTCGCCTGCTGGTTTCCTACACCGACCCCCAGGGCTTCTCCGCAACGCTGGCCGCACTCACTGCCGCAGCCATCGCCGCCGTCAATGACGGCAACGGCACCCTCTCGCCCATCACCGGCGACTTGCTCGAGGGTTCCATCCTCCGCGCCGGCTCCATCACCGGCGATCCCGATGGCGCCGCCACCATCTCCGCCTACGCCTGGAGCCGTATCGCTGCCAACGGCGCCGAAACACCGCTCCTCTCCGGACCCAACGCCGCCACCTACACGCCCACCGCGGCCGACGTTGGCTCCCGCCTTCGCCTGCTGGTTTCCTACACCGACCCCCAGGGCTTCTCCGCAACGCTGGCCGCACTCACTGCCGCAGCCATCGCCGCCGTTCCCCCGCCGCCGGCTCCCGTCGTCACACCACCTGCGATCCCCACCCCACCCCCTGTCGTCACGCCACCGCCAAGCCCGCCCCCTGCCGTGATCGGTGGCGACCTCACGGCGGAACTGGTGGAAGCCAACGGCGTAAGCAGCATCGGCGGTGCCCTCAGCCTCCAGGATCCCGCCAACCCTGCGGCAGCCTTCACGCCGCTCATCGCCACCGCCGGGACCTATGGCTGGCTCCAGCTCAACGCCCGGGGCGCCTGGACGTACACCACCAGCAGTTCGCTCGATGGCCTGGCGGCGGGCGAGCGGGTGCGCGAACGGTTCGAGGTGCGCTCCGCCGACGGTGCCACCAGCCAAACCCTCACGATCTGGATCAACGGCAGCGATGACCCGTCCAGGATCGCTGATCCAGGCCGCCTCGAGCTTCGCGAAACCAATTCACCCCTGACTCTGGCCGGGTCCGTGGCGATCGGCGATCCGGACGCACCGGCGGCGGTGTTTCAGCCCCTGCGCCAGGACGGTGGCTTCGGAACCCTCGAGCTGGCAGCCAACGGCAACTGGACCTACCAGAGCAACGGCAACCTCGATCGCCTCATGGCCGGCGAAACGGTGCTCGATCGCTTCAACCTCGCTGCGGCGGATGGTTCTGCCACACGACTGTTGACGATCGCGATCAGCGGAACCGACGACAGGCCGGTGATCAGCGGTGCCCTCAGCATCGCGATCAGGGCGGGCAGCGAGGCGATCACGGCGACAGGCCGGCTCAGCATCGCCGATGCCGACAATCCCGCTGCCGCCTTTGACGTGCTCGATGGCCACAGCGGCAGCTACGGCACCCTCAGCCTCACGGCGGATGGCCGCTGGACCTACCGCGGCGGTCCTCCGATCCAGGCCCTCACCACCGCGCAAAGCGTCCAGGAGCGCTTCCAGGTGCGCTCTGCCGATGGGCTCAGCAGCCAGACCCTGGTGCTCGACATCCAGGGCAACCGGAGTCCCAGCCACCCCCTTTCGGTGGCCGCCGTTCTGGAGGCCTACCGAACCGGCAAGCAGGTGCTGACCAGCGGTCAGAGCCTGGTGGAAGCCGCGGGCAACACCGTGCTGATCGCCGAGGCGGGCGGTGGGCTGCGGGTGGATCGCGGCCATGGCCCGCTTCGCCTGACCCGAGCCGATGGCACGGCGCTCACCCTGGCGGCGGGACTTCAGGCCGTGGCGGCGGAAACGGCCCAGGACGGAACCGTAACGCTGCTGACGACCCGGCCCGCGAGCACCACCACCCGGACCTTCACCGAAACCGTGCTGGTGAACCGGCGCCGCACCACGGTCACCCGCAACGTGACCACCACGATCCCGGCGGCCCATTTCCTCTCGAGCTTTGATGCCACCAGCGGCCGGGCCCTGAGCCTGGATGTGCCCCTGTCCACCGCCCGGACCGGGGAGATCGAGAAACTGTTCCAGCTGGATCTCAACGGCGACGGTGTGATCCCAGCTCCCGATCCAGCCCTGGCTGGCGGAGGAAACAATGCGCCCCCCGGCAGCGGCCTCTCCTCCAGCGCGTCCGGCGGCACGCCCTCCGTGAGCGGCCGGCTGAGCATCAGCCTCGAGGAAAGCGACACCAGCCAGATCATTCAGGGGCTGCTGTCCCTCAACGATCCCAGCAACCCCAGCGCCGCCTTCGCGCCGCTCGTTGCCAACGGCTCCTACGGCGCCCTCAGCCTCGCCGCCGACGGCACCTGGTCCTATGGCACCCGCTCCGCCCTCGATGCCCTTCGCGCCGGACAGGTCGTCACCGATGTCTTCTCGGTGCGCTCCGCCGATGGTGCTGCCGCCTCCAACCTCACCATCACCATCACCGGCAGCGACGACAGCCCCCTGAT
>JBILUS010000004.1:0-144606 GCA_044370835.1 Cyanobium sp.
CCTGCCAGGGCACCACCGCGTCCATCTCAGAGAGAAACTTCTCCCGTTTGGTCTGCTTCTTGGCCGTGGTCAGCTCGTAATCCGAGAAGCCGAGCTGCTTGCCGCCCATCACCCCAGTCCTAGCCTGGAATTACAGGGCCATTGTCCCGTGGATGGCCTGGGTTTTCCAGGGTCTCCCTAGACGAATCTCAGGTTTGCTTTTCAAGGCAACCCTTGCTTGGCTATCGGCCCGGGCTCTCCACAGTAGTCAGATTGTCGAGATCAATTTTAGCCCGCCGCCCGCCCCAGTCTTTTGCTTGCGCCCAGTTCGTCTTTAGGCTGCCGATACGAGGCTCATAAACACCTATTCCCAGTCGTTTGGTCTTGGGCATTGGTTGGAATGTTGTTACATCCAGGCTGATTGGTCGGTCTGGAAGGAGACTGGCTGAGAGAGGGATTTCGTGCATCGCCACCACATTGTTCTTATTATCGAGTTCGTGGATGAACAGCCCTGGCTTGTCAAGTTTTCCGGAAGGCAGCCTTTCGCTGTAGACAGTCGCCTTCACTTGGCCAGTCCCACTCATGCGAGAGAAGGTTAGAGCATGAACTTTCAGCCGGTTCTCGAAGTTGATCGGTTGTCGAATCAGTTCTCCATTCAGTTTCCGCGTGATCAGTTGACCTGCCGCATAGTTTTTGGGCTCATTGGCAGCCAAGAATTCGGGGCGCCAGGTTCTGGAGGCGATAAAGGAGCGCATTTGCTTCTCTAGTAATTCCCTGTCCTTAACTGCTAATACAAGCAACTCTGGCGATTTCTTTATAACAACTGTGGATCCAGTCCTCGGGGTCGTTGCCAGCCAGCTCATCCATAGACCCCTTTCCTCGTAAAAGTTTGACGCATGCGAGTTGTTCGCATTCTCGTTTTTGAGCATAGCCATGTCTAAAGCTAGAATGTCAGAATTGTATATTGAATCAATTATTATTACTGGATCTTTGCCCCAGCTTACCGAAGTTTTGATCGATTCATTGATTTGCGTTTCATTTTTTCCCAGCCTCTCAAGGCTGTAGGTATAACCCGCGATAAATGCCATCAAGCTGGAGTTTAAGGATGTGTCGTTGTGGAATAGGGTTCGTGTGCTTTTCCTTGTTTCGGAAAATTCTTTTGTTAGCTTCTCAGCGAGTTGGATCTCACCTTTTCCATGCTTGATGTAAAGCCCATATCCGCCAGCCATTTGGGCCACCTTTGCCATTGATGGCGAGCCAAGGTAAATGAGCAAGCCAAATGGGAATATCATAAAGCTTGCCAGCCCAATTTTCCCGGCTTGCTTGCACCAGTTTGCTAGCATTGGGACAAGCATAACAAATGCTATGGCAATGAACGGGAATAGATATCGAGGTTGCAGGAATAGGGTTGTCTGATAGCAGAGTATGACGCTCGGTATGAGAATTAGCCCGCCAACCTTTGCTGGCCAAGCGAAATAACTATCCAACGCCTTAGTTCGTTTGTTTTTACTGTGGAAGGTCGCTAGTGCTGCGATGGTCGCAATTACGGCTATCGGGAGGATCCCGATTCCCTGAGTAAAAACTTTACGTAAGTATGACAATGATTCCCTGAATCCATTGGACTGTTCCCTCAGCTGTGCAAGCGCTTCGTTCCCAAAGGCGATGTTTTCGGCTGAAAAGTAATCCGATCCTTTGCTGAGCAGTGCAACCACTCCTACCGTTGTGAGGATCATGCAGCCGATGATCGTCAGTTCAATACATCCTCGTTTTTTCCCTTGGGGATGGAGGCCAACGGAGCGAGCTCCAATGGCTACCCATGCGATCCCGATCATTGCAGCCACCAAAAAGCCAGAAGGTTTGATCAGTGGAAGCAGACCGATGGCGACCAATGCCGGTACAGCCCAGATTGGTTTTGATTTCATTGCCGCTAAGAGCAGACAAGCCATGGCCAGCGCAGCAATGCTTGCTAAAAAGCTATCTACTAATCCCCATGTATAAACGGAATGTGATTCAAACTGCCAGAACATGGGCATTGATCCAGCCAGGAGTGCCACAGCAGCTGATTGCCAGGCCATGCCCGTGCTTCCTACCCCGGCGATGAATACTGCGACCACAGTGATCACCACTGGAACCATCACTGAACGAAAGTAGAAGTTGCGGAAATCCTTCAGGGGGCCCAAGGGGGCTGTGAGCAGAATTGTTCCAGGTGGCCTCACCGTTGGCTCAATATTGAGCGGGTTTTTCCTTTCTCCTTTCTCTAGCCCATTCCAAAAACTATCTGCCTTCTGTACATATGATCTTTGGTCCCATATGGGGGGAATGACACTTTCACGACTTCGCTGCCATGTCAGGCCACCAGCCACAAGGAGCCAGGCGACTAGCAATGCTAAGGCTGGCCAAATTGATTTGGGTTGTTTCCTCATGTGTTTTGCTGCGTTCGGCTGGTGGCGCTTGTTTAATTGTCTGTCCTGATGAATGCCACATGCTTTGGTGACGACTTATGTTTAACATCTCTCAAGCAACCTCTGACACCCTGTCCGCATTGGCCGCTCAAACCAGCGCCAGATCGCATAGGAGAACGCCAAGATAAAGCAGAGCATGATCATGAACCTGGCCTGTACAGGTGCCCAGCTCAATAGCCACGGGTGCTTGGCCTGCCACGTAATCAGCATCTGGTGAAAAAGGTATATCGAAAAGCTCATTTCTCCACCTGTTAGAAGCCATTGGCTGTTGAGGCTTCGAGATATTAAGCTATTTTCAGCGGCGAGTACAATGATTATTCCAGCGAACAGTGCGCCCGTGGCTATTTGATACCAGAATATTCCGATCAGGTTTGGATTCTGGGTCAGTGGAACCGAAACTTTCAGGAATCCCATGATGAGCAATCCAAGCAATGCAATTTCTGTAATGCTTAGAACGAGCTTGTTTTTCAGTGCCAAGCTGTCATTGGCTCTGAGCTGTATGTATATGTGCCCTGCAAGCATGCCAAGACAGAACTCCTTTAGCCTTGCTAAGGGGCTGATGTAGATCAATCCAATCCAGGTGATTTGGTTGGGCTGCGTTGACGTTTGGAAGGGTAAGTTTTTCCATAGACAGATGCCCAGCAGCAGGCTTGATATAATCAGCGGTATTGCAATGATGAATACGCGCCCCTTGTTTCGAGTGAGGACACGGTGCAGCAGTGGAAACAGCAAATAGAACCCTGCTTCAACCGAGACGCTCCAGGCCACGGCATTGAGGGCAAAGTAATAACGCGGTAGCGGTATCCAGGCTTGGATCAATAGCAGATTGCTTGCCGTAACCGCTAGTTCGTCTGGATTTGCAATATTAGGTGTCTGTTGGTTGAGGACGAAGAACAGCACAATCGAAAGCACTGTGGCAGGCATGATGCGTGTTAGACGTGCCGTGTAAAAAGCTCGTATTGTGTAATCTCGCTGGTGGTAGGAGTAGGTCAGGATGAATCCGGATAGTACGAAGAAGAAGCTGACGGCTTCAATTGCCGGTGCTGTTAAGTCGACAGGTAGTAGCGACCCCCTTGAGTGATGGATGACAACCATCAGCGCTGCAATCAGGCGCAAGCTGGTCAGCGCGTTCAGCCTCGAACCAGAGTTGCTCACAGGATCTGGCTTGGTGATTTAATCAGTCTACTTCGGCAGGTCCATGTCCGTACTGCTTGCGGTGATCCTTGGGTCATGGAATGTTCGTTTGAATCAAAACTTTTGCGCCGGCCGTTGAATTCGTGCTCTGAGGCAATTGGCGGCAGATTCGCCAGGCTGTATTCAGTTTGCCTATTCACTTCCTGATCTTCCAGCATTTGCTTGCTATTGGCCTTAATGGCCGAGGGACCAGGGAATCATGCGGTGGGCGCTTCTGTAACCGTGTTTATTCCATGCCTTCTTTAATCGATACCGCTGCTGTCCGATGGACCCCAGCGTCTCAATACCCTCACCGCTTGCGGTAATGCACCAGCAGCTGCTGGCCATGCTCGCCGCTAAACCCCAGCCGTTCGTAGAAGCCGCTGCTGTTGGTGGTCATCAGGTACACCCGCTCGGCGGCGGCCAGCGGCGGGCTGGCGATCAGGGCCTGCACGATCCGGCGGCCCAGGCCCTGGCCCTGCTGCTCGCCGGCCACCACCACATCCCACAGCACCGCCCGGTACACCCCGTCGCTGGTGGCCCGGCCGATGCCCACCAGCCGACCGCCCTGCCAGGCACTCACCACGCTGCAGCTGCCCAGGAGCATGCGGGCCAGGGCGCGGCGGGGCCGGTGCTGGGCCCAGAAGCTGTGGGCATCAAACAACTTCCGCACCTGGCCGATCCGCAGCAACAGCAGCAGCGGCAGCCGGCCGTGACGCACCAGCCGAATCGGGGCCGCGGTGGCGCCGGCCGCTTCCCCGGCCGCCGGCTCGGTGTGCCGGTGGGCCTGGATCGCGGGGCTGGGAAGGCTCGCTCTGGACACGGGGGGCGGGGGCGGCCGGCTCGTCGGCCCCTTGAATCCTCGCTCCCGGCCTCACCCTCTGCGCCAGGGCGGCGGCGGTGGCGGCCTGGAGGATGGCGCATAGGGCCGGGCCGAGGGCTGCGCAGAGGGCGGAGATCCACCCGTTCGAAAGCTCAGAACCCTTGCGCCGCCTTGCATCTGGGCCCACACAGCCCGGCCTGGCGGTGATAGGGTGGCACCATTCGGTTGGTTGTTGGTCCCATGCTCAAGCTGCTGCTGGGTGATCCCAATGCCCGCAAGCTGAAGCGTTTCCAGCCGATCGTTTCGGACATCAATCTGCTCGAGGAGGACATCGCCCCCCTCTCCGATGACCAGCTGCGGTCTCTGACGGCCGAGTTCCGCCAGAAGCTCGAGAACGCTCGCGGTGCGGGCGGCAGCAGCGAGGCCATCGCCACCCGGGAGCGCAAACTCCTCGATGAACTCCTGCCCCAGGCCTTCGCTGTGGTGCGCGAGGCCGGCAAGCGGGTGCTGGGCATGCGCCACTTCGATGTGCAGCTGATCGGCGGCATGGTGCTGCATGAGGGCCAGATCGCCGAGATGAAGACCGGCGAGGGCAAGACCCTGGTGGCCACCCTGCCCGCCTACCTCAACGCCCTCACCGGTCGCGGCGTGCACGTCGTGACCGTGAACGACTACCTGGCCCGCCGCGACGCCGAGTGGATGGGCCAGATCCACCGCTTCCTCGGCCTGTCGGTGGGCCTGATCCAGCAGGACATGGCCCCGTCTGACCGCCACCGCAACTACGGCTGCGACATCACCTACGCCACCAACTCCGAGCTCGGTTTTGATTACCTGCGCGACAACATGGCGAACGACATCGCCGAGGTGGTGCAACGTGATTTCCACTATTGCGTCATCGATGAGGTCGATTCGATCCTGGTTGATGAAGCCCGCACCCCTCTGATCATCTCCGGCCAGATCGAGCGGCCTCAGGAGAAATACCGCCAGGCCTCCGAGATCGCCGAGCAGCTCCTCCGCGCTGCCGAGCTTGGCAAGGACGGCATCGACCCGGAAGGCGACTACGAGGTGGATGAGAAGCAGCGCAATGTGACGCTCACCGATGAGGGCTACGCCAAGGCCGAGCAGCTGCTGGGCGTTGCTGACCTGTTCAACCCCGCCGACCCCTGGGCCCACTACATCAACAACGCCCTCAAGGCCAAGGAGCTGTTCATCAAGGACGTGAACTACATCGTGCGCGGTGGCGATGCGGTGATCGTCGATGAGTTCACCGGCCGGGTGATGCCGGGCCGCCGCTGGAGCGATGGTCAGCACCAGGCGATCGAGGCCAAGGAGGGCCTGCCGATCCAGCCCGAGACCCAGACCCTGGCCAGCATCACCTATCAGAATTTCTTCCTGCTCTATCCCCGTCTGGCCGGCATGACCGGCACCGCCAAGACCGAAGAAGTGGAATTCGAGAAGACCTACAAGCTCGAAGTCACCGTGGTGCCCACCAACCGGGTGCGATCCCGCGCCGACTGGACCGACCAGGTGTACAAGAGCGAAACCGCCAAATGGCGTGCGGTGGCGGCCGAAACCGCCCAGATCCACACCGGCGGCCGTCCGGTGCTGGTGGGCACCACGAGCGTGGAGAAATCGGAACTCCTCTCGGCCCTGCTCGCCGAGCAGCAGGTGCCCCACAACCTGCTCAATGCCAAGCCCGAGAACGTGGAGCGGGAGGCCGAGATCGTGGCCCAGGCCGGCCGCGCCGGCGCCGTGACCATCGCCACCAACATGGCGGGCCGCGGCACCGACATCATCCTCGGCGGCAACAGCGATTACATGGCCCGCCTCAAGCTGCGGGAGGTGCTCCTCCCCCGCCTGGTGCGCCCCGAGGAGGACCACCTGCCGCCGGTGCCTCTCCAGCGTTCGGCCAGCGGCGGCGGCGGATTCGGTGGCGGCGTTGAGGCGGATCCCTACAAGGCCCCCAGCGAGGCCCGCGCCCTCGGCACCCTCTACCCCTGTCAGCTCCAGGCCGACACCGAGGAGGCCCTCGCCGCCCTCTGCCGGGAGCTGGTGCAGGCCTGGGGTGACCGGGCCCTCACCGTGCTCGAACTGGAAGACCGCATCGCCCAGGCCGCCGAGAAGGCCCCGATCGAGGACCCCCAGCTGCAGCGGCTGCGGGAGCTGCTCGCCCGGGTGAAGGGCGAATACGACGTGGTGGTGAAGCAGGAGGAGGACCAGGTGCGCAGCTCCGGCGGTCTGCACGTGATCGGCACCGAGCGCCATGAATCCCGCCGGGTCGACAACCAGCTGCGCGGCCGGGCCGGTCGCCAGGGTGACCCCGGCAGCACCCGTTTCTTCCTGTCGCTGGAAGACAACCTGCTGCGCATTTTCGGCGGCGAGCGGGTGGCTGGCCTGATGAATGCCTTCCGGGTGGAGGAGGACATGCCGATTGAATCGGGCATGCTCAACCGCTCCCTGGAGGGGGCCCAGAAGAAGGTCGAAACGTACTACTACGACATCCGCAAGCAGGTGTTCGAGTACGACGAGGTGATGAACAACCAGCGCAAGGCCGTCTACGCCGAGCGCCGCCGCGTGCTCGAGGGCCGTGGCCTCAAGCAGCAGGTGATCGGTTACGGCGAGCGCACCATCGACGACATCGTGGAGGCCTACGTGAATCCGGATCTACCGCCGGAGGAATGGGATCTGTCCAACCTGGTGGCGAAGGTGAAAGAGTTCATCCATCTGCTCGAGGATCTGCAGCCCAGCCAGCTGCAGGGTCTTTCGATGGAGGAGCTCAAGGCCTTCCTGCAGGAGCAGATGCGCAACGCCTACGACCTCAAGGAGGGCCAGGTGGAGCAGGCGCGGCCGGGGCTGATGCGGGAGGCGGAGCGCTTCTTCATCCTTCAGCAGATCGATACGCTCTGGCGCGAGCACCTGCAGGCGATGGATGCGCTGCGCGAATCGGTGGGCCTGCGCGGCTACGGCCAGAAGGATCCGCTGATCGAATACAAGAACGAGGGCTACGACATGTTCCTCGAGATGATGACCCAGATGCGCCGCAACGTGATCTACTCGATGTTCATGTTCCAGCCCCAGGTGCCCCAGGAGGTCACCGTCTGAGCGGGCGGCACGGGGTTGCGGGAAACGTTGGCGGCTGATTGGTTGAACGTGCATGGATTGCACGCGAAAGATTGATCTTTCGATCGTTCACGGTTGGTGGTTGCAGCCGGTCGCGCCCGCCCGGGGGTGTGATTGGCCACATTTATCGATCTGTACAGCCTGTACAGATCGATCTTTCCTGGTTCGATGCTGTTCCTGGGCCTTGCCCTCTCGCCATCGCCGCTCCCCGATGGGCTCACCAGAGTGAGGTTCTCAGGATCCGCTGGGCCGCTGATCCGTTTCACCCAGGAATTCGAGGATCTCCCGGTCCTTGAGGTTCTGGGCCTTGCCGCCGCAGCCTTCCAGCAGCGGCCGGCCGGCGGCCACCTCCCGTAAGCAGGCCTGGGTGCGGGCCAGTTCGCTCTCGAGCGTGTCGATCCGCTCCATCAGGTTGCGGATCACCCGCGCTTCGGCATCGGGCAAGGCCGAATGGGCCAGCGGATCGATCTTCACCCCCGATTGGTGGATCACCCGCCCCGGGATCCCCACCACCGTGCTGTTGGCGGCCACGTTGCGCAGCAGCACCGAGCCGGCGCCGATGCGGGTGTTGGCCCCCACGGTGATCGCCCCCAGCACCTTGGCGCCGGCCCCCACCACCACGTTGTCCTCCAGGGTGGGGTGGCGCTTGCCGTGCACCTTGCCGGTGCCCCCCAGGGTCACCCCCTGGTAGAGCAGGCAGTTGTTGCCCACCACAGCTGTTTCGCCGATCACCACCCCCATGCCGTGGTCGATGAACACCCCCTTGCCGATCCGCGCACCGGGGTGAATCTCGATGCCGGTGAGCCAGCGCCCCACCTGGCTCATCAGCCGCGGCAGCAGCGGCACCTCCAGCCGCCACAGGCGGTGGCTGAGCCGGTGCAGGGCCAGGGCGTGCAGCCCCGGGTAGCAGAGCAGGATCTCCAGCGAGCTGCGCGCCGCCGGGTCCCGTTCCTTGATGATCGCCAGATCAGCGCGCAGGATGTTCAGCATCGCTCCATCCTCAGCGGCAGCGGGGTGCCATCAGGCCGCCAGCAGCCCGATTTCCTTGCGCAGCTGGTCGATCGTGGCGGTGCCGAGGTAGCTCTGGGCGCAGTGCACCACCGGCAGCCGCATCAGCTGGGCCCGGTTCTGGCGCAGGGTCTGCTCCACCAGCGGCAAGCTCGGACGGTCGCACAGCACGTGGCTGGCCGCCCGCAGCAGGGCCAGCAGGCGGCTGCCGGTGTCGGGATTGGCGGTCATCACCAGCAGCTCGTTGCCGCGCATCGAGTGCAGGATCACCTCGGCGGCGCGCAGGATGCCCGGGCTGATGCTCACCAGGCCCACGCAGCTGCCCGGCCGCAGCTCCTTGAGCAGGTCCAGTTCGTGGCGGAAGTCGTTGAGGTCCACCGGCACGGCCCGCACGCCGTGGCGCTGGGCGATCTCCTCCACCCCCTGTAGGAAGTAGCGGCTGGTGACCACCGTGCCCTTGCTGGAGCTCTCCAGCACCGATTCGAGCTCCTCCATCGGCACCACCTCCACCGGCACCTCCAGGGTGGGGCTGAGTTCCTCGGCGATCAGCAGCGAGGCGCCGATGTCCTCGCGGGGGGTGCTCACCAGCACCCGGGCGCCGCAGCGCAGCCGCCAGTCGATTTCGCGGGTGAGCAGCTCGCGGGCCTGCTGCAGGGTGCAGCCGGCGTTGAGCAGCCCATCGACGCTCTGGCGCACCTCCCGGTCGATGTCGGGCATGGCGCGGTGGCGCAGCCCCGGCGGCGGCTTGATCTCCCGCGGTTTCTGCTGGTCGCGCACGTAGATGCCCGAACCGGCCATGGCCTCCACCACGCCATCGGTCTCGAGCTGCCGGTAGACCTTGCTGATCGTGTTGCGGTGCAGGCCGGTCTGCATCGCCAGCTGGCGGGTGCTCGGCAGTCGGTGGCCCGGCGGGTAGTGACGGGCCGCAATCGCGAAGCAGATCTGGTTGTACAGCTGGGTTGAAGCCGGAATGTCGCTTTCCTGCTGGATGTGGAATCGCACGCCGGGGTGGGCCAGATCAACTGCCGGCCACCCTACGGAGCTTTGGACCCGGTGACAATTGTTCCGTTGGCATAAGTCCATGTGCCGGGGTGTGCCAGACGCCCCAGCCGTGGTGCCGCCCCTGCCGATTCCGGTGGACTCTCACGCCGCTGGCCCCTGCTCTAGCCCCGGCTCTGTCCCCCGCGTCCCGCCCCCTGGGGCTGCACCAACGAGGTCGGCGGCCCTCGTCACAATGACCGGGCCCGGCGCCTTGCCTCCCATGGCCCACCTCCCCGCCCCCCGCAGCCCCGTGCGGGCCGACTGGGTGGAGGTGGCGGTGGCGGCCTCCGGCGCTGTCCCGGCCGCCACCATGCCGGCCTGGTGGGCGCGGCCGGCGGCCGGCGAACCGCGCGGCGCGGTGCTGGTGCTGCCGGAGGTCTTCGGGGTGAATGCCTGGGTGCGCAGCGTGGCCGACCGGCTGGCGGGCGAGGGCTACGCCGCCCTGGCGATCAGCACGTTCGCTCGCACCGCTCCGGATCTGGATGTGGGCTACGACGATGCCGGCCTGGCGGCCGGGCGGGAGCATCGGGACCGGGTGACGGCCGACCAGCTGCTGGTCGATGCGGCGGCGGCGGCAGCTTGGCTTCAGGAGCGGCTCGGCGAGCGGCCCCTGGGCTGCGTGGGCTTCTGCTTCGGCGGCCATCTGGCCCTGATCGCCGCCACCCTGCCGGTCTTCGCGGCCAGCTGCGATTTCTACGGCGCCCGGGTGTCGTCCTTCCGGCCGGGGGGTGGTCCACCCAGCCTCGAACTGGTGCCCCGCATCGCCGGCAGGCTCTGGTGTTTCTGCGGCGAAGCCGATCCGCTCATGCCCCCCGAGGAGCGCGCCGCCATCGCCGCCGCCCTCACCGCCGCCAACGGTGGCATCCCCGCCACCGATCCGGCCGCGCGCCACCGCCTGATCACCGCGCCCGGCGCAGGCCACGGCTACCTGTGTGAGGCCCGCGCCGATTTCCAGAGCGAGGGTTCCAAGGCCGGCTGGGCGGCCATGCTTGGCCTGTTCGCCGAAACCCTCTGAAAGCCCTCTGGGGGTGGGCTCAGATCTTCGTGGGAGCCGGGACTGAACCGCCTGCCACAGACGTGCTGCCGGCGGGTTTGGCGGCGGCGGGGGGCTTGCCGGCGGCCTGCTTGCGGGGGCTGAGGAACATGATCATGTTGCGGCCCTCCCGCTTGGGATGCTGCTGGATCTCGGCGTTGTCCTCCAGATCCTTGGCCATGCGCAGCAGCAGCACTTCGGCCAGGGCCGTGTGCTGGATCTCGCGGCCGCGGAAGATCACCGTGCACTTCACCTTGTCGCCGGCCTTGAGGAAGCGCACCGCCTGACCGATCCGCACCTGGTAGTCGTGCGAATCGATCTTGTAGCGCATCTTCACCTCCTTGACCTCGGTCTGGTGCGACTTCTTCTTGGCCTCCTTGGCCTTCTTCTCCTGCTCGAACTTGTATTTGCCGTAGTCCATCACCCGGCAGACGGGTGGATCGGCCTTCTCGCTCACCAGCACCAGGTCGAGCTCGCGCTCCTTGGCCACCTCCAAGGCCCGCTCGCGGCTGATCACCCCCAGCTGACTTCCATCGGCATCGACCACCCTGAGGTTGGGATAGCTGATGCGGTCATTGATGTTGGGCAGCTCCCGCACGGGAGCACGGCGATCAAAACGCGGACGGGGCGGCATCAAAAAGGGCTGATGAACGCTTACCCTAGAACCTGCTGGGTCACGGTAAGGGCCTCCTGCAGCAGATCGCCACCCACCGGTGCTCCGCTGGTCCCTGAGCTGCCGTCCACGGCTGGAACGTTTGCAGTTGCGGAGCCGGGTTCGCCGCCGGGGCCCGCCGCTGATCCAGCTCCCTCTTCAAACGCCTGGGTGCTGGCCGCCCCGCCCAGCCAGAGCGGCCGGTGGCGCCGCCGGAACCAGGTGCGCTGGCGCTTGGCGTACTGACGGGTGCGCCGCTCGGTGAGGGTGATCGCCTGCTCACGGTCCAGCGCGCCGGCCAGCATCTGGCGGGCCTCGGCGTAGCCGATCGTGTCGAGCAGGGGGCAGGTCGGCCCGAAGCGCGCCAGCAGCGCCGCCGTTTCCTCCACCAGTCCGTCCTCGTACATGCGGCGGGTGCGCAGCCGGATGCGCTGGCTCAGATCCGGCGGATTGAGGCCCAGTTCGAGGATGCGCCAGGCCGGCGGCCGCTGGCCCTGCTGGCTGGACAGGGGCCGGCCAGTGGCATAGAGCACCTCGAGGGCCCGTTGGGTGCGCACCGCATCGGCCGGCATGATCCGGGCCGCCGCCACCGGGTCGGCCTGGGCCAGCAGGCCATGGCAGAGGGGTTGGCCGAGGGCCGCCAGCTGGGCCCGCAGAGCCGGCTGGGGCGGCACCGCCGGAGGGGCCAGACCCGCCAGCAGCGCCTGCAAATAGAGGCCGCTGCCCCCCACCAGCAGGGCAACCCCCCGGCGCCGGTGTTCGGCGGCGATGGCGGCCTTCGCCAGCTCGGTGAACTCCTGCAGGTTGATCGGCTGATCGGGATCGCGCAGGTCCAGCAGTTCGTGGCGCACGCGGCGCCGCTGGGCGGCGGTGGGTTTGGCCGTGCCCACCTCCATGCCGCGGTAGAGCTGGCGCGAATCCACCGACAGCACGGCCAGGTCGAGGGCTTCGGCCAGGGCGATGGCCAGGTCGGTCTTGCCGCTGGCGGTGGGCCCCATCAGGGCGATGGTGAGGGGCCGGTGATCGGCCCCGGCATCCGGTTCCCCAGGGGGGGCGGTGGCGTGGGAAACGCTCACGGGGCGCAGGCGCGGCTGTGGGGCTGTCTGCCATTGATTCAACCCCCTGGCCGAAATCGCCCGGAGCGGCGCCCAGGTGACGCCTGGGGGCGGCGGTGCTAAAGTGCCCCTTGCGAGCGGGTCCCCTGGCCACCTCCATGCCCCAGTCTCCAGCAGGCCCCGCTTCCGTGATTCCGGGGTTCAACCCTGCTGCGCCCTTGATCGGGGGAGCCCTTTCCGCATGAGCGACTCCACCAAAATTCAGTCCGCCTACGGCGCCGAGCAGATCCAGGTCCTGGAGGGCCTGGAGCCGGTCCGCAAGCGGCCCGGGATGTACATCGGCACCACCGGACCCCGGGGCCTCCACCATCTTGTCTACGAGGTGGTCGACAACGCCGTTGACGAGGCCCTCGCCGGCCACTGCGACAGCATCCTGGTGGTGCTGCACGACGACGGCTCCGCCAGCGTGACCGACAACGGCCGCGGCATCCCCACCGACATCCATCCCCGCACCGGTCGCAGCGCCCTGGAAACGGTGCTCACGGTGCTGCACGCCGGCGGCAAGTTCGGCGCCGGTGGTTACAAGGTGTCCGGCGGCCTCCACGGGGTGGGGGTGTCGGTGGTGAACGCCCTCTCCGAGTGGGTGGAGGTCACGGTGCACCGCCAGGGCCAGGTCCACAACCAGCGCTTCGAGCGCGGTGCCCCGATCGGCACGCTCGCCTCCAAGCCTGCCGCCGAGGCCGATCGCACCGGCACGCAGGTGCGCTTCAAGCCGGACATCGAGATCTTCAGCACCGGCATCGTCTTCGATTACCACACCCTCGCCGCCCGGCTGCGGGAGCTGGCTTACCTCAATGGCGGCGTGCGGATCGTGTTCCGCGATGAACGTGCCACAGCCCTCAATGCCGAAGGCGAGGCCCACGAGGAGGTCTACCACTACGAAGGCGGCATCAAGGAATACGTCGCCTACATGAATGCGGAGAAGGATCCTCTGCATCCGGAAATCATCTATGTCAATTCCGAGCGCGATGGTGTGCAGGTGGAGGCGGCGCTGCAGTGGTGCGTCGATGCCTATTCCGATAATATCTTTGGTTTCGCCAACAACATCCGCACTGTCGATGGCGGCACGCACATTGAGGGCCTGAAGGCGGTACTCACCCGCACCCTCAACACCTTCGCCAAGAAGCGGGGCAAGCGCAAGGATGCCGATACGAACCTGGCCGGTGAGAACATCCGCGAGGGTCTGACGGCGGTGCTGTCGGTGAAGGTGCCCGATCCGGAGTTTGAGGGCCAAACCAAGACCAAGCTCGGTAATCCTGAGGTGCGCGGCATCGTTGATTCTCTGGTGGGCGAATCGCTCAGTGAATACCTGGAATTCAATCCCTCCGTGATCGATCTGATCCTGGAAAAGGCCATCCAGGCGTTCAATGCGGCCGAGGCGGCTCGGCGGGCCCGCGAGCTGGTGCGGCGCAAGTCGGTGCTGGAGAGCTCCACCTTGCCCGGCAAGTTGGCCGATTGCAGCTCCCGCGATCCGAGCGAATCGGAGATCTACATCGTGGAGGGCGATTCGGCCGGTGGCTCCGCCAAGCAGGGCCGCGATCGTCGCTTCCAGGCCATCCTGCCGTTGCGGGGTAAGATCCTCAACATCGAGAAAACCGACGACGCCAAGATCTACAAGAATTCCGAAATCCAGGCTCTGATCACCGCGCTGGGTCTGGGGATCAAGGGTGAGGATTTTGATGCGAAGAACCTTCGCTATCACCGCATCGTGATCATGACCGATGCCGATGTGGATGGCGCCCACATCCGCACCCTGTTGCTTACCTTCTTCTACCGCTACAAGAAGGCCATGGTGGAAGGCGGTTACATCTACATCGCCTGCCCCCCTCTCTACAAGGTGGAACGGGGCAAGAATCACACCTACTGCTACAACGAAGCCGAGCTCAAGCGCACGATCGAGGGTTTTGGCGAGAAGGCTAACTTCACCATCCAGCGCTTCAAGGGTCTGGGCGAGATGATGCCCAAGCAGCTCTGGGAAACCACCATGGATCCCACCACCCGCACGATGAAGCGGGTCGAGATCGAGGACGCGGCCGAAGCCGACCGCATCTTCACGATCCTGATGGGCGACAAGGTGGCGCCACGGCGCGAGTTCATCGAAACCCACAGCGCTGAGCTGGATTTCGCCCAGCTCGACATCTGATGAAGGCTGGCGCCCCCTCCCTGCCGGGTTGGCGCTGGGCGGCCCTGCTCGGCTTCGCCCTGATCGGGCCGGTCAGCCTGCCGGTGGGGGGAGGGGAGCGTCGCCAGCCGGAGGTTCGCCGTCGCAGCAACGGCGAACCGCTGCTGGCCCAGGGTTGCGGCGCCCTCAAGGCCGCTCCGAGCTGTCAGGCGCCGGCCCTGGCCCGGGTGGCGATCCACCAACCGCTGCGGGTGATGCGCCAGTGGCGTGGCGCCCGCGGCGAACGCTGGCTGATGGTGGAGACGGCCGCAGCCGCCGGCCCAGCGACGGCACGGCGCGGCTGGCTGCTGCTCGAATCGCGGGCCTGAAGCGAGGCTGAGAAACACAGCTGCCCCGCTCCGCTTGGTGCCGTTCCCGCCGGTAGTCCGCCGCTCAGCCGAGGGCGGCCTCGATGGCGCTGGTGAGTTCGGCCGCATCGGGCTCCACGCGGCTGCCGTAGCGGGCCAGCACGGTGCCGTCGCGGCCCACCAGGAACTTTTCGAAGTTCCAGGCCACCGGGCCCGCCGGTTCCACCTGGTTGAGGGTGGTGTAAGGCTCGGTGGTGGCGCCGGTGGCGTGCACCTTGTCAAACAGCGTGAAGCTGGCGCCGTAGGTGGTGGAGCAGAAGGCCTTGATCTCCTCGAGGCTGCCGGGTTCCTGGGCGCCGAAGTCGTTGCAGGGGAAGCCCAGCACCGTCAGCCCCTTCGGGCCGTAGGTGTCCTGCAGCTTCTGCAAACCGGCGTACTGGCGGGTGAAGCCGCAGCGGCTGGCCACGTTCACGATCAGCAGCACCTGGCCGGCCCAGTCGCCCAAGGGGCGGCTCTCACCGCTGGCGCTGCGCACCAGCACATCGCTCACATTCACGCTGGCCATGGCTTGCTCGGCGGAGGTTGGGGTCCGGAGCACAGGATTGCACGCGCAGTCGCTCGATGGCTGTTGCCGCGCCGCCCCATACACTCGCCTCTGCTCCCTGAGCCGGGTCGATGAGCGAAGGGTCAGCCGTGGCCGAAGTGGTGGCTCGCCAGCTGGAGGGCTTGCTGGAGGCGGCCAATTACGACGGCGCCAAGCTGCTGCTGCAGCCGGTGCAGCCGGTGGATGCCGCCGAGGCGATCGGCAGCCTGCCGCGCACCCTGCAGGCTCTCGCCTTCCGCCTGCTGCCCAAGGATGAGGCGATCGAGGTGTACGAATACCTCGAACCCACCGTGCAGCAGAGCCTGCTCGATCTCCTGCGCTCTGGTGAGGTGCTGGAGCTGGTGGAGGAGATGTCGCCCGATGACCGGGTGCGGCTGTTCGATGAGCTGCCGGCCAAGGTGGTGCGCCGCCTGTTGGCCGAGCTCAGTCCGGCCGAGCGCCGGGTCACCGCTCAGATGCTCGGCTACGAGGCCGAGACGGCGGGCCGTCTGATGACCACCGAATTCATCGACCTCAAGGAGTTCCACAGCGCCGACCAGGCCCTCGACATCGTGCGCCGCCGCGCCCGCGACACCGAGACGATCTACAGCCTCTATGTGACCGACGCCTCCCGGCACCTCACCGGCATGCTCTCGCTGCGGGACCTGGTGACGGCCGATCCGCAGGCCCGCCTCGGCGATGTGATGACCCGCGAGGTGGTGAAGGTGAGCACCGGCACCGAGCAGGAGGAGGTGGCGCGGGTGATCCAGCGCTACGACTTCCTGGCCGTGCCGGTGGTGGACCGGGAGGAGCGGCTGGTGGGGATCGTCACCGTGGATGACGTGATCGACGTGATCCAGCAGGAGGCCACCCGCGACCTCTACGCCGCCGGCGCTCTGCAGGCCGGCGATGAGGACGACTATTTCCAGAGCAACCTCTTCACCGTGGCGCGGCGCCGGGTGGTGTGGTTGCTGGTGCTGCTCCTGGCCAACAGCGGCACCTCGGCGGTGATTGCCTCGGAGCAGAAGGTGCTCAGCCAGGTGGTGGTGCTGGCCGCCTTCATTCCGCTGCTGATCGGCACCGGCGGCAACGTGGGGGCCCAGAGCTCCACGGTGGTGATCCGGGGTCTGAGCACCCAGCGGATCCAGAGCCTCGGTGTGGGCAAGGCCATCGGCCGGGAATCCCTCGCCGGCCTGCTGCTGGGGTTGTTGATGGTGCTGGTGGTGCTTCCCTGGGCCGCCCATGTGTCGGGCAGCTGGGTGGTGGCCGGCGCCGCCGCGATCAGCCTGGTGGCGATCACCACCTTGGCGGCCACCGCCGGGGCGGCCCTGCCCCTGCTGTTTGACCGGCTGGGGCTGGATCCGGCCCTGATGTCGGCGCCGTTCATCGCCACCGCCACGGATGTGGCGGGGGTGTTCATCTACCTGCAGACCGCCGGCTTGCTGCTGGGCCGGTTCGGCCAGTCCTGAGCGGCGCTTTCGCGGGTTTTGTGCGCGAATCTGAGAGGAGTTCACACTTCTTCAGGTTATGCTTTGCACACCGTTACGTCTCCAGGCCCGTGGTTGTCGCCCTCTCCCTCGCCCCCACCTCCCTCGCCGACGGTGCCATTGAGGATCCAGACCCTGAGTTCCGCGTTGGCAAAGCCCCCGCCGCCGCCCGCGCCATGCCCTCCATCGATGGCGATCTGGTGCGCTCCTACCTGCGCGACATCGGCCGGGTGCCGCTGCTCAGCCATGAGCAGGAGATCACCCTGGGCCGGCAGGTGCAGGAGCTGATGGCCCTTGAGGAGCTGCGTGAGGAGCTCAGCCTGCGCGCCGGCGGGCAGGAGCCTTCCCTGGAAGCCCTCGCCGCCGAGGCCGGACTGACCGCACCCCTGCTGCGCCGCCGCCTCCAGGCCGGCCGCCGCGCCAAGGAGCGGATGGTGGCCGCCAACCTGCGCCTGGTGGTGAGCGTGGCCAAGAAGTACACCAAGCGGAACATGGAGCTGCTGGACCTGATCCAGGAGGGCACGATCGGCCTGGTCCGCGGCGTTGAGAAGTTCGATCCCACCCGCGGCTACAAGTTCTCCACCTATGCCTATTGGTGGATCCGCCAGGGCATCACCCGCGCCATCGCCGAGAAGAGCCGCACGATCCGCCTGCCGATCCACATCACCGAAACCCTCAACAAGCTCAAGAAGGGCCAGCGGGAGCTCAGCCAGGAGCTCGGCCGCACCCCCACCGTCACCGAACTGGCGGTGGCGGTGGACCTGCCCGAGGACGAGGTGAAGGACCTCCTCTGCCGCGCCCGCCAGCCGGTGAGCCTCGAAACCAAGGTGGGCGACGGTGAGGACACCGAGCTGCTCGACCTGCTGGCCGGTGATAGCGCCGGACCCGATGAGATGGTGGCCAGCGAATGCCTGCGCGGCGACCTGCGCGCCCTGCTGGAGCAGCTGCCCGAACTGCAGGGCCGGGTGCTGCGGCTCCGCTATGGCATGGAGGGCGATGAGCCGATGAGCCTCACCGGCATCGGCCGCATCCTCGGCATCAGCCGCGACCGGGTGCGCAACCTCGAGCGCGACGGACTGGCGGGCCTGCGGCGGCTGAGCCCGGCGGTGGAGGCTTACGTGGCCTGCTGAGAGGATTCCTCATCCTTTGATGCAGCCATCGATGCAGCCGCGCCCCGAGGAATCCCCGGCTCCGCTTCAGCAGGAGCTTGAGGGTTCGATGGAGATGCGCGAGCTGTTTCCCCGCTACCTGCTCCAGGGCCGCCTGCCTGCCGCCCTGCTCGCCGATCTTCAGGCCCTGGCTGCCGCGGTGCTCGCCAACCCCTCCGCCTGCCCCGACGCGGCCCCGAAGCTGGCTGGCCAGCTGGCCCTGCAGCGGGAGCTGGGTCCAGGCCATCCCGCCGCCACAGAGCTCTGCCAGACCGTGATCCTGCCGGCCTGTGAGCGCTGGATCCGTCATGTGATCGATCGCCAGCCCCCCCAGGGCCGCGGCCCCTGGACACCGGGTCGCTACGGCCTGCAGATGATCGATCTGTGGCTCAACGTGCAGCGCGCCGGCGATTACAACCCCACCCACACCCACGGCGGCAGCTTCTCGGGGGTTCTTTACCTGCAGGTGCCCGATCAGATCAACGCCGACAGCTTCGATGGCCAGCTCTGCCTGCATGGCCCGGAGGAGTGGCACATCCAGAGCTTCCGCACCGGCATGGCCCAGTTCATCCTGCCCCGACCTGGCGACTACTACGTGTTCCCGGCCTGGCAGCCCCATTCAGTGGCCCCGTTCCGGGGCGAAGGTGAACGCTGGTCGATCGCCTTCAACGTGGTGGCGGTGCCCCAGCCGCCCCGCCCTTCCGCGCCGCAGCCCCAGGTGTCTCTGGCGGAGCCGGACTCGTCGTCGCTGAATGTTTCGCTGTCGTCAGCGCGGCCCCGACCCCGTGGGTTCTGAGCCCCGAGGTCGCTCTTCCGTTCCGCGATGACCCTGAATCCGACGTCCTGGCCTGGCGCGTCGTTCGAGGAGGTGGGACCGCAGCTGCGCCACCAGCTCCTGGCCTGGTGGCAGATCCATGGCCGCCATGGCATCCCCTGGAAGCTCGGGCCGGGGGGCGGCCTGCCCGCCGATGGCGCACCCCTGGATCCCTATCCGATCTGGGTGGCGGAGGTGATGCTGCAGCAGACCCAGCTGGCGGTGATGCTGCCCTACTGGCGGCGCTGGATGGAGGCTTTCCCCAGCCTGGAGTCCCTGGCTGCCGCCGAGGAGCACGACGTGCTGATGCACTGGCAGGGCCTCGGCTACTACTCGCGGGCGCGGCGGCTGCATCAGGGGGCCCGCCAGTTGCTGGGTGCGGCCGCGTCCCCGGCCGCCTGCTTGGACGCCACAGCTCCGGTGCTCTGGCCCCGCAGCCTGGAGGGTTGGCTGGAGCTGCCGGGCCTGGGCCGCAGCACCGCCGCCAGCATCCTGTCCTCGGCCTTTGATCAGCCGGCGGCGATCCTCGATGGCAATGTGAAGCGGGTGCTGGCGCGGCTGACTGCCTGCCCCGAGCCGCCGGTCCGCCGGTTGAATCGCTTCTGGCAGCTCAGCGAGAGCCTGCTCGATCGCGATCGGCCCCGCGCCTTCAACCAGGCCCTGATGGATCTGGGCGCCACGGTCTGCACGCCCCGCAATCCCGCCTGCGGCCCCTGCCCCTGGCGGGCATGCTGCGCTGCCTACGCTGCCGGCGACCCCGCCCGCTACCCCGTGAAGCACGCTCCCCGCAGCCTGCCCTTCCAGGTGATCGGGGTGGGGGTGGTGCTCGATGCCGCCGGCCGGGTGCTGATCGACCAGCGGCTCAATGAGGGTCTGCTCGGGGGCCTCTGGGAGTTTCCGGGCGGCAAGCAGGAGGAGGGGGAGGCGATCACCGCCACGATCGCGCGGGAGCTGGCCGAGGAGCTGGCGATCACGGTGGCGGTGGGGGAGGAACTGGTCGTGGTGGAGCACGCCTACAGCCACAAGCGGCTGCGCTTCGTGGTGCACCTCTGCCGTTGGCTCGAGGGTGAGCCGCAGCCCCTGGCCTCCCAGCAGGTGCGCTGGGTGGAGCCGGTCGAGCTGGATGCCTATCCCTTTCCGGCCGCCAACGCCCGCATCATCGCGGCCCTGCGCCAGCACCTGGCCCAGGCGGCCTCCGAGGGCGCCGCACCGTCCCAGCCTGGAGGTACCCGATCGGCCGCCTGATGGGCCCCACCACACCTCCCCTGGTGCTCTGCTTTGGCGAAGCCCTGGTGGATCGCCTGCTGCCACCGGGGGAAACCATGCCGGCCGCGGCTGCCGGTGGCTGGGAGGATCGCCTCGGCGGCGCCCCCGCCAACGGGGCCTGCGCCCTGGCGCGGCTCGGTACCCCGGCGGCTTTCCTGGGCCGCCTCGGCACCGATGCAATCGGCGAGGCCTTCGCGGCGCTCTTCGCCGATCGGGGGGTGGACACCAGCGCCCTCCAGTGGGATCCGCTCCGGCCCAGCCGCCGCGTCCTGGTGCGCCGCGACGCCGCCGGGGAGCGCAGCTTCGGCGGGTTCGAGGGGGATCGGGGGGCCGGCTTCGCGGATCAGGCCGTCGATGCCGGGGCGCTGCGCCTGGCGGCCGTTCCGCTGCTCAGCGGGGCGCGCTGGCTGCTCTGCGGCACCTTGCCCCTGGCGTCGCCAGCGGCGGCGGCGGCCCTCGAGGGTTTGCTGGCGGCGGCGGCCGGCGAGGCGGCAGGTCCCGGCGCTGGGGCCGCCCTCCAGACGAACCGCCCCTTGCTGGCGGTGGATGTGAATTGGCGGCCCACGTTCTGGGGCCTGCCCGCCGGCAGCGCTCCGCCCGCGGCGGTTCG
This sequence comes from Cyanobium sp., assembly GCA_044370835.1. Lineage (GTDB taxonomy): Bacteria > Cyanobacteriota > Cyanobacteriia > PCC-6307 > Cyanobiaceae > Cyanobium. The sequence goes on from JBILUS010000004.1 coordinate 20,784, forward strand.
GGCGCGGATCCGGCCCCTGCTGGAGCGGGCCGATCTGCTCAAGTGCGCCGCGGAGGAGGCCCGCTGGTTCTTCGCCAGCACGGATCCCGTTGCGATCAGCGCGGCGCTGCCGGGCCGGCCCGCCGTGTGCGTCACCGATGGTGCCGCCCCCTTGGGCTGGTACCTGGGGGGGTGCTCGGGCCGGCTGGAGCCTTTCGCGATCGAGGCCGTGGACACCACTGGCGCCGGCGATGCCTTCATGGCTGGCCTGCTGCATGGCCTCTGCCGTGCCGGTGCGGCGCCCGGCAGGCTCGACGCCCCGGAAGCCCTGGTGCGGTTTGCCGCCGCCTGCGGTTCGCTGGTGTGCCGCGGCGCCGGGGCGATCGATCCCCAGCCCACCACCGCCGAGGTGGAGCGGTTTCTGGCGGCCCGGGGCGGCGCGCCACGGCTGCAGGGCTGAAGCGGCCCGGCGGGATCACTGCGCCGGCGGTTCCATAGCCCTCCCTTCGGAGGCGGTTCCAGCGGCCCGGGCTAACTCGATTGCCCCTCTTTCCCCCTCGCACTGCGGCGTCACCCAGTGGGCTCTGCGCCCCTCGCCCCGGTGCTCCAGCCGCACCTGCCAGGCCTCGCGCGGAACGAAGCTCAGCCGCTCGGGCCACTCCACCGCCAGAACCACCCACACGTCATTCGCCTCATGGTCTGCTTCCCCCCTCGTCAGGGCGGCCGCCTCGTCCTCCTCCTGAGCGAACAGCTCATCGGCCGCGGCGGCCAGCTCCAGCCGGTAGAGGTCGAGGTGCACCAAGCGGGTGGCGCCGCCCCCGGGAAGGCGGCCCTCGTACTGCTGGGCCAGGGCGAAGGTGGGGCTGGTGACCGGTTCGTCGATACCGAGGGCTTCGGCCAGCCCCTGCACCAGGCAGGTCTTGCCCGCTCCCAGCTCCCCCTGCAGCAGCAGCAGCAAGGGAGCCGGACCGGCTTCGGCAGGCGGGGCCGGCTGCTCGGGGCTGGAGAGCCAGGCGGCCACCAGGCGTTGTCCCAGGGCCCGGGTGGCGGCGGCGTCGGTGAGGTCGCAGCTGTGCTCAGCCATGGGCCATGAGGTTCGGGCATCGCTCCTGAGCCACCCTGGCGCGGATCGGCGGCGTCGCGGCTTCTGCTGCGCTGGATCAAGGTCTGTCCAGAGCGCCTGGCTGGCCGGTTCCGCAGGATTGCAGCGCCGTCTCAGGCTGGGTCGCACCTCTGGGACTGGCACCGCCGCCGGCGCGGTGCCCTTCACGATCCCTGTAGATTCTCCTCAAGCGAGCCCGAAGCCTCGGCGTCTCCGCAGAACTTCCCAGACAACCCATTCGTCCTCCCAGTCGGGAGTGTCCGTACCCATGGTGGCAACACCCACAAGCCCTGCGGCTGTCGAAGCCTTTCCCCATCTGCAGGCCACCAGTTCCTATGTGATCGCCGACATCGGCCAGGCCGACTTCGGGCGCAAGGAACTGAACATCGCCGAAACCGAGATGCCGGGCCTGATGGCCCTCCGCACCCGCTACGGCGCCGAGAAGCCCCTCAAGGGCGCCCGCATCGCGGGTTCCCTGCACATGACGATCCAGACCGCCGTTCTGATCGAGACCCTCGCGGCCCTCGGCGCCGAGGTGCGCTGGGCCAGCTGCAACATTTTCTCCACCCAGGATCACGCCGCCGCGGCGATCGCCGCTGCCGGCATTCCAGTGTTTGCCTACAAGGGCGAAACCCTCGATGAGTACTGGGCCTTCACCCATCGCATCCTCGAGTGGGGCGATGGCGGCACCCCGAACATGATCCTTGACGATGGTGGCGACGCCACCGGCCTGGTGATCCTCGGCACCAAGGCCGAGAAGGATCTCTCGGTGCTCGACAACCCCGGCAGCGAAGAGGAGATCGCCCTGTTCAAGTCGATCCGGGCCAAGCTCGCCGGCGATTCCACCTTCTATTCGCGCATTTACGCCAACATCCAGGGCGTCACCGAGGAGACCACCACCGGTGTGGCCCGTCTGTATCAGCTCCAGAAGAGCGGCGAACTGCCCTTCCCGGCGATCAACGTCAACGACTCGGTGACCAAGAGCAAGTTCGACAACCTCTACGGTTGCCGCGAATCGCTCGTGGACAGCATCAAGCGCGCCACCGACGTGATGGTGGCCGGCAAGGTGGCCCTGGTGATGGGCTACGGCGATGTCGGCAAGGGTTCGGCTCAGTCGCTGCGGGGCCTCGGCGCCACCGTGATGATCGCCGAGATCGATCCGATCTGCGCCCTGCAGGCGGCGATGGAGGGCTACCGCGTCGTGCGTCTCGACGACGTGGTGAAGGATGTGGACATCTTCGTGACCGCCACCGGCAACTTCCAGGTGATCCGCCACGAGCACCTGATCCAGATGAAGGATCAGGCGATTGTGTGCAACATCGGCCACTTCGACAACGAGATCGATGTGGCTTCCCTCAAGCAGTACCCCTGGGACAACATCAAGCCCCAGGTGGATCACATCCTGCTGCCCAGCGGCAACCGCATCCTGCTGCTGGCCGAAGGCCGCCTGGTGAACCTGGGTTGCGCCACCGGCCACCCCAGCTTCGTGATGAGCAACTCCTTCACCAACCAGGTGCTGGCCCAGATCGAGCTCTTCACCAAGGGTTCCAACTACGGCAAGGAGGTCTACGTGCTGCCCAAGCACCTCGACGAGATGGTGGCCCGCCTCCACCTCGACAAGATCGGCGCCAAGCTCACCGAGCTCAGCCCCGAGCAGGCCGCCTACATCAACGTGCCGGTCGAAGGGCCTTACAAGCTGGAGCATTACCGCTACTGAGTCGCTGCCGATTCGGTCTGGACCAGCAGCGTTGATTCGGCCGCCCATCCGATGTCGGCTCGTTGCTGTCCTTCCATGCCCATGCCGACCTCCGAAAGGAGGTCGGTTTTTTTGTGGCGAGCAGCCGACGCGTGCTCCCGGCATCGTTCAGACGATGCGCCGACCATGGAAGACTGGCGCCGATCATCCGCCCCTCAGCCTTGGCCCTCGAACTGGTCCAGAAGCTTCCTGAGCTGATCGGCTCCGCTGTGGAGGCGAATCCCACGTCTGGCTATGCCGCCATCTTCGCGGCGATGTTCCTGGAGAACCTGTTCCCGCCGATTCCCTCGGAGCTGATCATGCCCCTGGGGGGCTTCTATGTGCGCGGCGGCCAGCTCGCCATGGTGCCGGTGGTGTTGGCCGGGCTGCTGGGCACGGTGCTCGGCGCCCTTCCCTGGTACGGGATCGGGCGGCTGGTGAACGAGCAGCGGCTGGAGCGCTGGCTGGAGCGCCATGGCCGCTGGATCGGCATCAGCCCCCAGGAGCTGAAGCGCAGCCGCACCTGGTTCAACCGCCATGGCACCGCCCTGGTCTTCTGGGGGCGGCTGATCCCCGGCATCCGCACGCTGATCTCGGTGCCGGCCGGCATCGAGATGATGCCGTTCGTGCCGTTCATGATCTGGACCACGGCCGGCAGTCTGATCTGGACCCTGCTGTTGACCTTGGCGGGCTACGGGCTTGGTGAGGCCTACACCAACGTGGAGGTGTGGCTCGATCCGGTGGCCAAGGTGATCAAGGTGCTGCTGGTGCTGGCCGTGCTCGGCTTCGCTGTTTGGCTTGGTCTGCGCACCTGGAAGAAGCGGCAGGACAGCCACTGAGGGTTGGGTTTTGGGGAGGTGTTCATGCCCAGCCCTGCTGGCAGGGCGACCCCCCCCAAAGCAAGGCCCACAGCAAAAAGGGCGCCCCGCGAAGGGCGCCCCTGGTGGCTTCGTGCCACTTGATAACCCGGCTGCGCCACTGGCACAAGCCCGGCGGTCGCTCAGAACGGCACTTCTTCCTCGCTGGGCTCGCCGCCGCCGAAGCCGCCGCCGCCGAAGCCGCCACCAGCCTCCGCGTCGCGCTTGCTGCCCAGCAGCTCGAGCCGGTCGACCCGGATCACGGGCTTGCTGCGCTCTTCGCCGCTGGTGCGGTCGGTCCAGCGGTCGAGCTTGAAGGAGCCGATAATGCCCAGCAGGGAGCCCTTGCGGACGTAGTCCGCGGCCACCTGGGCCTGCTTGCCCCAGATCTCGAGGTTGAACCAGTCGGGCTCATCGCCCGAGCTGCGGCGGTTCACGGCAAGGGTGAGGTTGGCGACCATGCTGCCGGATTCGAAGTAGCGCACCTCGGGATCGCGGCCGGCCCGGCCGACGAGGGTGATGGAGTTGACGCCCATAGGGGTGGATGGAAAAACGGTTGGACCAATGATGCGGCACCCCCAGGCTGGGGAGCCACGTCTGTTCCGTTCCACCGGCTGTCTCATCCGGCGGCTCTCCCGACCCCTCAGCGCACGGCAGCGCTGCTCCCTCCGCGTGCTCCAGGGCATCGAGAGGGGTTGAGGTGCCCCCTATGATCCGCCTTCTGCCCCGACTGTTCCCAGTGTTCTTCCGACGCTTTCAGTTCTCCCGTGATATCGGTATCGACCTGGGCACGGCGAACACCCTGATGTACGTGTCGGGCAAGGGCATCGTGCTGCAGGAGCCCTCGGTGGTGGCCATCGATCTGGAGCGCAACGTACCCCTGGCGGTGGGCAACGAGGCCAAGTTGATGCTTGGTCGCACCCCGGGCAACATCCGGGCCGTGCGCCCCCTGCGCGATGGCGTGATCGCCGACTTCGACGCCGCCGAGCAGATGATCAAGACCTTCATCCAGAAGGGCAACGAGGGCCGCGGCGTGATCGCCCCGCGCCTGGTGATCGGCATTCCCAGCGGCGTCACCGGCGTGGAGCGCCGAGCCGTGCGCGAAGCCGGCCTGGCCGGCGCCCGTCAGGTGCACCTGATCGATGAGCCGGTGGCCGCCGCGATCGGGGCCGGCCTGCCGGTCACCGAGCCGGTGGGCACCATGATCGTGGACATCGGCGGCGGCACCACCGAGGTGGCGGTGCTCAGCCTCGGCGGCACCGTGCTGAGCGAATCGGTGCGGGTGGCCGGCGATGAGCTCAGCGAAGCGATCGGCGTGTACCTCAAGAAGGTGCACAACCTCGTGGTGGGCGAGCGCACCGCCGAGGACATCAAGATCCGGATCGGCTCGGCCTTCCCGGACAACGTCCACGACGACACCTCCATGGACGTGCGGGGTCTGCACCTGCTCTCCGGCCTGCCCCGCACCATCAATGTGCGAGCCGGTGACATCCGCGAGGCCATGGCCGAACCCCTCAACGTGATCGTGGAGGCCGTGAAGCGCACTCTGGAGCGCACCCCGCCCGAGCTGGCCGCCGACATCGTGGATCGCGGCATCATGCTGGCCGGCGGCGGTGCCCAGGTGCGGGGCATCTGTGACCTGATCAGCCACGAGACCGGCATCCTCACCCACGTGGCCGAAGATCCCCTGCTCTGCGTGGTGAATGGCTGCGGCATGGTCCTGGAGGACTACAAGCGGCTTGAGCGGGTGCTCGACACCCCTGACTTCGCCCGTCAGGCGGCCTGAGCTCCATGCCGGCGCGCCGCTGGCTCCGCTTCACCGCCGGCGGCCCCCTGCTCCAGGCCTGGCCGTGGGCGGTGCTGCTGGTCGGCCTGGCGGCGGTGCGCTTCAGCAAGGGTGCTCTGGTGTCCGATGCCTACGCCCTGCTGAGCCGTCCCTTCTGGCCCGGCACCGCCCAGGCGGAATGGCTGCGTTCGGCGCGGCGCTTTGAGGACCGGACCCGTGTGGCGGCCCTGGAGGCGGAGAACGCACGGCTGCGCGGCCTGGTGGGCCTGCAGCAGTCCAGCCCCACCCGTCTAACCGCCCCGGTGATCGCCCGCGATCCGGCCGGTTGGTGGCAGACCCTGCTGATTGGCCGGGGCAGCCTGGAGGGGGTGGGGGAAGGCCAGGCGGTGCTCGCTCCCGGTGGTCTGATCGGCCTGGTAACCAGCACCACCCCCAGCACCGCCCGGGTGACCCTGCTCACCGATCCCGCCAGCCGGGTGGGGGTGTGGGTGGCCCGCACAGGCAACCACGGGCTGCTCACCGGTCTGGGCAGCGGCCGGCCGGTGGTGCGTTTCCTGGAGAAGGAGCCGGGCGTTGTGGCAGGCGATGTGGTCACCACCTCGCCCGCCAGCACCCTGGTGCCGCCCAATCTGCCGGTGGGGGTGATCCAGGCGGTGGATGAGGGCGCCGACCCCGCCCCCGAGGCGGTGCTGCAACTGGCCGCTCCCGCCGGTGCTGTGGACTGGGTTCAGGTGCTGGCGCGCTGATGGGTCCCCTCTCCCGCCAGCCCTGGTGCGTGGCTTCACTGCTGCTGGTTCCCCTGCTCACCCTCGCTTCCCCTGGCTTCCTGAGGCTGGCCGGAGTGGCGCCGGTGTGGGCCGTGCTCTGGCTGCTGCCCTGGGCCCTGGCGGATGGTCCCTTTTCGGGGGTGCTGGCCGGCGCGGCCGCCGGTTTGCTGGTCGATGGGCTCCATCCCGGCGGCGTGACTCAGGTGCCGGCCCTGATGCTGCTGGGCTGGTGGTGGGGGCGTCTGGGCCGCCGCGGCCCACCGGTGGAGCGCAGTTTCAGCCTCGGTCTGCTGGCGATGCTGGGTTGTCTGCTGCTTGATCTCAGCCTGATGCTGCAATGGATCATGGCCAGCAGCCTGGGCCGGGCCGAGGCCCGTCTGCCGGTGAGCGGCATCGATCCGGCCGTGCTGGCCCAGCCCGGATGGCATCCCGCTGATTTCGCGGGCGCCGGCCTCCAGGTGCTCCTGGCCCGCATGCTGATCACCGGATTGCTGGCCCCGGTGCTCTGCTCGCTCCAGATGGTGCTGTGGCGCCAGCTGGTGGGCGGGGCCTGGCGGCGCTGAGGACCCCGTGATGACCCCTCCCATCGATCCCCCCAGCTGCACCGGTGCCGCAGGACGGCCGGCCCGCCCACGGCGGCGGCGGGTGCTGCTGGGCCTGGTCTCGCTGCAGTTGCTGCTGCTGGCCGGCGGCTGCGGCGGCAACCCCGCCGGCAACGGGCCGCGCCAGCGTCAGCTCACGGTCTGGACGCTCGATCTGGCACCCCGTTTCTCGCCCTACATGGGCCGGGTGATCGAGGCCTGGGAACGACGTCACCCGGGCGTGACGGTGCGCTGGATCGATGTGCCCTGGAGCTCGGTGGAGCGCAAGCTGCTGGCGGCCGTGTTCGCCCGCACCGCGCCGGATCTGGTCAACCTCAATCCCCCCTTCGCCGCCAACCTGGCCAGCAAGGGCGGTCTGCTCGATCTGGCCACGGTGCTGCCGCCGGGAGCCGCCGATGCCTACCTGCCCACCGTCTGGGAGGCGGGGCGGCAGGGGAACCTGCAGTTCGCGATTCCCTGGTACCTCACCACCCGCGTCACCCTCGCCAACCGCGGCCTGTTGCGCCAGGCCGGCTATTTGGCGCCGCCCCAGCGCTGGGAGGAGGTGCCCGCCTATGCCGAGGCGATGAAACGGCGCACGGGCCGCTACGGTTTGTTTGTGACGGCGGTGCCGGACGACTCCGCCGAACTGATGGAGTCGATGGTGCAGATGGGGGTGCAGCTGCTCGACGGGCGCCGGCGGGCGGCGTTCAACAGCCCAGAAGGGCGGCGGGCTTTCGCCTTCTGGAGTGACCTCTACCGCCGTGGCCTGCTGCCCCGGGAGGTGGTGAGCCAGGGCTACCGGCGTGCGATCGAGCTCTACCAGGCCGGCGACCTGGCCCAGGTGGCCAGCGGTCCCGATTTCCTGCGCAACCTCCAGACCAACGCCCCCGGCATCGCGGCGCAGACCGCCCCCTATCCGCCCCTGGTGGGCCCCGGTGGCGCCACCAACGTGGCGGTGATGAACCTGGTGGTGCCCCGCCGCAGCCCCATGGCGGCTGAGGCCACCAGCTTCGCCCTCTTCCTCACCGATGCCACCAACCAGCTGGCCTTCGCCCGAGAGGCCCGGGTGCTGCCGTCGTCCCGGGCCGCGCTGCAGCAGTTCAAGCAGGATCTAGCTGCCCCAGCTCCTGCGGCCGGCGGCGCCGCCGATGCGCAGGAGGGTCTGGTGCGCCGGGCCCGGGCCTTGGCGGTCGACAACCTGGGGCGGGCCAAGGTGCTGGTGCCCGCCACCCCTGGCGTGAAGCGCCTGCAGGCGATCCTCTACACCCAGCTCCAGCGGGCCATGCTCGGCCAGATCGGCAGCGATGCGGCCCTGGCCGAAGCCGAGCGGCAATGGAACCGCTATGCCGAGGCCCGCTGGCCCTGAGGTCCGGGGTGGGCTCTGCGGTCCTTCTGCGTCAGGACGGCAGCGCTGCGGCGGCAGCGTTGCCGCCGTGATCGCCCGCAAGCAACCCAGGGGCTGGCCGCAATTTCGCAGAAAAGGTTAAATCTGCCAGATCCCTTGCCCTGACAGCGTTTCAGGGGGTGACTGCAGTGGCTGCCGCCGGGTATGGTTGCGATTCTTCACCCAGTGTCCGCCGGCACGCCGCCCATGCCTCTGTCCGTTGAGGAAAAGCCCTTCCATCCCGGGCCCGAGGGCGACTCTTTCCGGACCGAGGCCAGTGACGACCATGCCGAGGGCGGCGGTCCCCGCCAGGACGGCGCCGCTCCCCCGAACGACCTGCCCCGCGAGGGCCGCGCCACCCTGCTGGTGGTCGACGACGAGCCGGCGGTGCGGCGGGTGCTGGTGATGCGCCTCCAACTGGCCGGTTACCGCGTGATCTGCGCCGAGGACGGCGAAGAGGCCTTGGCCCTCTTCCATGCCGAGCAGCCCGATCTGGTGGTGCTCGATGTGATGCTGCCCAAGCTGGACGGCTTCGCGGTGTGTCGCCGCCTGCGGGCCGAATCCTGCGTGCCGATCATCTTCCTCTCGGCCCTCGATGCCATCACCGAGCGGGTGGCGGGCCTCGATCTCGGTGCCGACGACTACCTGCCCAAGCCCTTCAGCCCCAAGGAACTGGAGGCCCGCATCGCCACCATCCTGCGCCGGGTGGGCCGCGGCTCGGCCGCCGCGGAGCCCCGCGATGTTCCCAGCGGCGGCGGCGTGCTGCGGGTGAGCGATCTGGTGGTGGACACCAACCGCCGCCAGGTGACCCGCGACGGTGCCCGCATCGCCCTGACCTACACCGAATTCAGCCTGCTGGAACTGCTCTTCCGCGAGCCTGGTCGGGTGGTGCCCCGCGCCGAGATCCTCGAGCAGCTCTGGGGCTACCCCCCCCGCCGTGCCGCCGACCTGCGGGTGGTGGATGTGTACGTGGCGCGGCTGCGGGGCAAGCTCGAGCCCGATCCTCGCAACCCCGAGCTGATCCTCACCGTGCGCGGCACCGGCTACGCCTCCCAGCGCATGGCCGAGACCTCCCTGGCCGCCGCCGGCTGAGTCGACTTGGGCGAGCAGCCCTCTGCGAAGCACCAGGCGTGGATGCTGCAAGGGCCGTACTGCGCTCCTGCAGGATGGGCCAGAACCCGTTCCTTGAGCTCCCTTGTCGGATCTGCGCGAGACCCGTCTGGAGAAGGCCCGCAGCCTGGAATCCCTCGGCCGGGCCCCCTACGCCCTGGGCTTCAGCCCCAGCCACCGCACCGCCGACCTGCAGGAGCGGCACCGCGATCTGGCCAACGGTGAAGAGCGCGACGACGCGGTGGCCGTGGCGGGCCGGGTGATGACGCGGCGGGTGATGGGCAAGCTGGCCTTCTTCACCTTGGCCGATGAGAGCGGCCCGATCCAGCTCTACCTCGAGAAGGCCACCCTCCAGGCGGCCCACCCCGATAACCCCGAGGTCTTCGCCCAGCTCACCTCCCTGGTCGATGCCGGCGACTGGATCGGCGTGGAGGGGAGCCTCAAGCGCACCGACCGGGGTGAGCTCTCGGTGAAGGTGACCGGCTGGACGATGCTCAGCAAGGCGCTGCAGCCCCTCCCTGACAAATGGCATGGCCTGGCCGATGTGGAGAAGCGCTATCGCCAGCGCTACCTCGATCTGATCGTTTCGCCCCACACCCGCGAAACCTTCCGCCGCCGCGCCCGGATCGTGAGCACGATGCGCCGCTGGCTGGATGAGCGGGGCTTCCTGGAGATCGAAACCCCCGTGCTGCAGACCGAAGCCGGCGGCGCCGACGCCCGCCCCTTCGAAACCCACCACAACGCCCTCGACCTGCCTCTCACCCTGCGGATCGCCACCGAACTGCACCTCAAGCGGCTGGTGGTGGGTGGTTTCGAGCGGGTCTACGAACTGGGTCGCATCTTCCGCAACGAGGGGGTGAGCACCCGCCACAACCCCGAATTCACCTCGGTGGAGATCTACCAGGCCTATGCCGATTACCACGGCATGATGGCGCTCACCGAGCAGTTGATCGTGGCCGCCGCCCAGGAGGTGTGCGGCGGCACGCGGATCACTTACCAGGGCATGGAGGTCGACCTCACACCCCCCTGGCGGCGGGTGACGATGCACGAACTGGTGCGGGAGGCCACCGGCCTCGATTTCACGGCCTTTGAAGCGGCCGATCCGGCCGAGAGCCGGGCCGCCGCTGTCGCCGCCATGGCCGCGGCGGGGCTGGAGGTGCCCGATGCGGCCGATTGCCTCGGCCGGCTGCTGGTGGAGGCCTTCGAGCAGGCGGTGGAAACCAGCCTGATCCAGCCCACCTTCGTGCTCGATTACCCGGTGGAGAACTCGCCCCTGGCCCGGGCCCACCGCAGCAAGCCCGGTCTGGTGGAGCGCTTCGAGCTGTTCATCGTGGGGCGTGAGACCGCCAATGCCTTCAGCGAGCTGATCGATCCGCTCGATCAGCGCCAGCGCCTTGAGATGCAGCAGGAGCGCCGCCGCGCCGGCGATCCCGAGGCTCAGACCGTGGACGAGGACTTCCTCCACGCCCTGGAGGTGGGCATGCCCCCCACCGGCGGTCTGGGCATCGGCATCGACCGGCTGGTGATGCTGCTCACCGACAGCCCCTCGATCCGGGATGTGATCGCCTTCCCGCTGCTGCGGCCGGAGGACCGGCCCGCGGTGGGCTCCGAGGTGGGTTGAACGGCGGGGATCGGGGAACCGCCGGCTGACCCCGGGCGCTCGCAATGGGATAATGGCTCTGTGCAGGCAATCTCCCCCACGGGGCACTCTTTTCCATGAGCGGCGAGCGCGTCGGTTTTCGCTTCAAACACGCCGATGCGGTGGTGAAGCGCAACCCCCAGGGGCGCTCGCGCCGCGGCTGGGTGATGGAGCCGGTGGAGCAGACCACCAGCCGTGGCACCAAGATGCCGGCCTACCGGATCCGCTGGCGCGACAGTGAGCGTCCGGAGATCGTGCTGCAGCACATGCTGATCGCCGATCCCGATCCCACCCCGCCGCCCGAGGGCGTGAGCCTGGTGCCGCCGGTCCCCAAGAAGTAGGCCCGCTTACCGCGGCACCCGCCGCTATAGCCAGCCCCGCAGCCGGTAGACCGTGAGCCCCAGCAGTTCCTTGAGGGAGCTGGTCGTGGAAGCCAGAGAACCGGCATTGGGCAGCAGATCGAGCACCAGACTCTCCGCCGTGGCCTGCCCGGACTGGTTGCGGGCCGCCAGCTGGAAGTCGCAGGCCACCGGCACGATGCGCAGGTCGGTGAGGTGGCGGAAGGTGGCGGTGGCCCGGGGCAGGTGGGTGGCGCTGGTGACCAGCAGCAGGGATCTCCAGCCCCGCTGCCGGGCGATGGCCCGCATTGCCATCGCCTCCTCGGCGGTGTTGCGGGGGGCCTCACTGCGCACGATCCGCTCCGGCGGCACCCCCAGGCTTTCGGCCAGGGTGGCGGCGTAGGTGGCCTCGGGTGGGGTCGGGTCGCCGCTGGCGAAGGTCACCCGCCCCCCGGACACCACCAGCCACGGGGCCTTGCCCTGGCGGATCAGATCCACCCCGGTGAGCAGCCGGTCCGCGGCATCGGCCACCTCCACCCGCCGCCGGGGCGGCAGGGGCGGCACCAGGCCACCGCCCAGAACCAGCACGGCATCCGCAGCGGGCAGGGGCTCGGGCGTCAGCCGCACGGCCCGCTCCTCCAGGCTCCACACCAGCTGACGGCTCAGCCAGGGCATCGAGGCCAGCCACAGCAGTGCCAGGCCGGCGGCGGAGAAGCCCGGGCCCCAGCGCCGCCGCCGCCCCACCAGCCCGAGGGCCAGCAGCAGCAGGGAAGCGCCGAGGGGATAGACGAGCTGCGGCAACAGCTTGGAGAGCAGAAAGCCCATGGCGTCGCCTCAGGACGGGTTGCGGCGGCGCAGCGCTTCAAGTTCCTGCTGGGTTTCGAAGCGGGCCCAGGCCTGCTCCAGCTCCGCCATCGGATCGGGGGCAGGACCGCCCTTCGCCTCCGGGGCTGGTGCGGCGGCGGTCCTGCCGGTCAGGCCGGCCAGGTCCCGCTCCACCGCATCAAACCGTTCGCCCAGCTCGCCCAGGGTCTGCCAGCGGTTGCGGCCCTGCTCCATCAGGGTGGCGATGTGGGCATCGGCGCGGCGGGCCAGGTCGTCGGCGCCGGCCGTGCGGGCCCGCTCCACCCGCTCCTGCCACTGGCGGATCTCGCCGGCCAGCCGCAGCAGCCCCTGGCGTTGCAGCTCGGCCTCCTGGCGCAGCTTCAGTCGCTCGCCCAGCAACCGCTGCTGGCGGTCGCGCTGCTCCTGTTCGGCCAGCAGGGCCTCCTGCTGGGGGTTGCCGCGCAGAAAGGCCTCGAGCTGCTGCTCCAGCCGGCCCTCCAATTCCTCCAGCCAGTTGGCGCCGCTCATGCTTCCGGGGCGCGGGTGATCAGGGGCGCCTCGATCTCCTGCTGCAGCGGCGTGATCGCCGCCTCGCGGGAGCGCAGCAGCAGCTGGGTGAGGCGGGCGATCGCCCCGTCGCCCAGATCCTGCTCGGAGATCCGGTCGAAGGCCCGGCGGTAGAGCTCCTCCAGTTCCTCGATCAGGCCCTCCCGCACACCGCGCATGGCCTGGCGCTGCTGCTCACGGCTCATGGTGCACTCCGCTGCGGGGATGGGTCGGCATGGTGGTGCGGCGGGGTCGCCGCGGTGCTCGCTTCCGGTGAGTCTGCCTGGGCCAGCAGGTGCAGCGACAGATGGTCGGGGCCATCGCACCAACGGCCCAGGGACCGCCAGCCCGCCGAGGCCGCCAGCGCCAGGAAGGCCTCCGGCGTGTACTTCACGCTGTATTCGGTGATCAGCGGCTCGTCCGCCGCGAAGTGCCAGCTGCGGCCCGCCAGCGCCACGGTCTGGGCGCGGCGGCTCACCAGGGCCATGGCGATGCGGTTGGCGTCGGGCTCCCAGCGGGCCCGGTAGCGGAAGGCCGCCGGATCGAAGCTGCCGCCCAGCTCACGGTTGAGCCGGTGCAGCAGGTTGCGGGCGAAGGCGGCCGACACGCCGGCCGCGTCGTCGTAGGCCGCCTCCAGCAGGGCCGATTCGCGGGGCTGGTCGATGCCGATCAGCAGGCGGCCGCCGGGCCCCAGCAGCTGGCCGAACCGGACCAGCAGGCTGCGGGCCTCGGCCGGATCGAAGTTGCCCAGGGAGCTGCCGGGATAGAAGCCCAGCCTGGGCCGCCCCTCCAGCAGCGGGTGCGGCGGCAGGTCGCTGAGGCTGGTGTAGTCGCAGCAGATGCCCAGCACCGGCACGGCGGGATGGCGGGCCTGCAGGGCCTGGCAGGCCGCTGCCAGGTGGTCGGCGCTGATGTCGAGGGCCAGGTAGGCCGCCGGTCTGAGGGCCTCCAGCAAGGGTCCCACCTTGCGCAGGTTGCCCGCACCGAACTCCACCAGCACCGCGGCGGTGTCCAGATCGCCGGCCAGGGCCCGGGCCAGTTCCGGCGCCCGGGTCTCCAGCAGGGCGGTTTCGTGGCGGGTGAGGCCGTACTCCGGCTGCTCGCCGATCGCCTCGAACAGCCGCGACCCTTCGGCGTCGTAGAGGAGCCAGGCCGGCAGCTGGCGTGGCCGGCGGGCCATGCCTTCCAGCACCAGCCGTTCCAGGTCCGCCGGGGCGGGATGGAGATCCAGCAGCCGGGCCTGGGTCGTGGTTTCAGCCGGCGGGCTGCCTGCCCCGGGGCCATGAACCATCACGCCGCCGCCAGGGGAATGGGTCGATCGTATCCAGTCGGGCTGCCGGCTCCGGCTCAGGCGCCGTCGCGGGCCAGGCGCAGGCCACCGGCCATCCAGCGGCTCGCTGGCGGGAAGAAATTGCGGTAGGTGAGCCGCTCCGTGCCGGCGTGGCCCGGCGGGGTGAGGAAGCAGCTGCCCCGCAGCACCAACTGGGAGGACATGAACTTGCCGTTGTATTCCCCCACCGCCCCCGCCGCCGGCTGGAAACCGGGGTAGGGCCGGTAGGGACTGCCGGTCCACTGCCAGAGCACGCCATGGGCCTGCTCCAGGGCGCCCGCGGCGGCCAGGGTTTCCCATTCGGTCTCACTGGGCAGCCGCGCCCCGGCCCAGCGGGCGAAGGCATCGGCTTCAAACCAGCTCAGGTGCCGCACCGGTGCCTCCGGATCGCGGCGGCGCCGGCCGGCCAGGGTGAAGGCGTCGTCGCCGCGCCAGTAGCGGGGTGCCTGCCAGCCCCGTTGCTGCACCACCGTCCACCCCTCACTCATCCACAGCTCGGGGCGCCGGTAGCCGCCGTCGGCGATGAAGGCGGCGTAGGCGGCGTTGCTCACCAGCCGGCGGGCCAGGGCGAAGGGTTCCAGCCACACCCGGTGGTGGGGCGCTTCGTTGTCGAAGTGGAAGCCGCCATCGCCGGGGTGGCCGATCGCCACCAGGCCGCCGGGATGGTGGCACCAGCCATCGCCATGCCCGCGGCGCCAGGCTTGCTCGAAGACTGCCTCCGGCCCTGCGGCGCTTGCGTCGTAAACGGGTTCGAGGGGATTGCGGCTGAAGCCATCCAGCAGGTCCATCAGCAGCAGCTCCTGGTGCTGCTGCTCGTGCTGCAGGCCCAGCTCCAGCAGGCTGAGGCCGGCGGCGGCGCTCGCCGGCGGTTCCAGGGCCAGGCCCGCCAGCAGCTGGTCCAGGCCGTCGCCGATGCGGGCGCGCCAGGCGAGCACGGCCTCCAGCGAGGGGCGGCTGAGCAGGCCCCGCTCCGGGCGGGGATGGCGGGCGCCGACGGCGTCGTAGTAGCTGTTGAACAGGTAGCGCCAGCGGGGGTCGGCCGGTTCGTAGGCCAGCAGGGGCTGTTCCCGGCCGGCGCGGGCCCGGTCTGATCCACCACACCCTTCGGACACGGAGACCAGGGCCGGCCGCAGCAGGAACTCCTCGTAGAACCAGGCGGTGTGGCCGAGATGCCATTTGGGCGGGCTGGCATCGGCCATGCCCTGCAGGCCCAGATCCTCCGGCTCCAGGGGCGCGATCAGCGCTTCTGTGTGGCGGCGCACCAGGGCGAGCCGCTCGTGGAGCTGCCGGGTGATGGCTGATGGCGGCTCTGCTGTGGCCAAAGGCAGGTCGGAAGGCGGGGCTTCCTGCGGGGCGGGCTGCCCGGCTGTGGGACCCATCCAACCGCCCTGAACACACGGCGACCTTAGGAAGGTTCCCTACGATCCGGCCACGCAATCACGACCGGCAGGTCAGCAGCCATGGGCGGCAGCATTTCAGAGAGCAGCGCAGGCTGGAGTGAGGGGTCCGCCGCCGCTGCCCCGGCTCCCTCCTCCACCGGCCTCGGTTCGGTGGGCATCAGCGATGGCTTCCGGGCGGCGGTGGGCCACACCCCCCTGATTCGCCTGCGGGCCCTGTGCGAGCTCACCGGCTGCGACATCCTCGGCAAGGCCGAATTCATGAATCCCGGCGGTTCTGTGAAGGATCGGGCTGCCCTCGGCATCCTGCAGGAGGCGGAACGCAGCGGCGCCCTGCGGCCCGGTGGCACCGTGGTGGAGGGCACGGCGGGCAACACCGGCATCGGCCTGGCCCATCTCTGCAATGCCCTCGGTTACCGCGCCCTGATCGTCATCCCCGACACCCAGTCCGCCGAGAAGATCGGGCTGTTGCGGAGCCTCGGGGCCGAGGTGCGCACGGTGCCCGCCGTGCCCTATGCCGACCCCAACAACTACGTGAGGCTCTCCGGCCGTATTGCCGCCGAAACGCCGGGGGCCGTGTGGGCGAACCAGTTCGACAATCTCGCCAACCGCCGCGCTCACTACGCCACCACCGGTCCTGAGATCTGGGAGCAGTGCGAGGGGAAGCTGGATGCCTGGGTCGCGGCCACCGGCACCGGCGGCACCTATGCCGGCGTGGCGCTTTATCTCAAGGAGCGCGACGCGCGGGTGCGTTGCGTGCTGGCCGACCCCCACGGCAGTGCCTTGCACAGCTGGGCCACCACCGGCGAGCTGCGCTCCGAGGGCAGCTCGATCACCGAAGGCATCGGCAACAGCCGTGTGACGGCCAATCTGGAAGGCGCTCCGATCGATGACGCCGTGCGCATTGCCGATCAGGATGCCCTCGACACGATCTACCGGCTGCTCTGGCAGGAGGGGCTGTTTCTGGGCGGATCGGTGGGCATCAACGTGGCCGCGGCGGTCGAAACGGCCCGCCGGCTCGGACCCGGTCATCGGATCGTCACGGTGCTCTGCGATGGGGGTGATCGCTACCGCTCCCGCCTCTATGACCACGACTGGCTGGCGGGCCGCGGCCTGCGCCAGCCCGAGTCCCCCGCTGCCGGCACCGCCCCGCTCCGTTGATGGATGCCTCCCTGCCAGCCCCCGGCCGCTTGATCGGCGGCCGCTACCGCCTGGAGCGGGCCGTGGCCGAATCCCCCCACCAGGGGGTGCTCTGGTTGGCCAGTGACACCCTGGCGGCCGAGGCTCCCGTGGCCCTGCGGCAGCTGCCCGCCGGCAACGATGCCGAGGCCGTGCGGGCTCTGGCCGGGCGCCTGCAGGGGGTGCTCCATCCCCAGGTTCCCCGCTTCGGGGCGGTGATTGAGGCGGAGGGGAGGCTCTGGCTGGTCCGCGACTGGCAGGCCGGCCGCACCTTCGCCCAGCTGCTGGAGGCTCGCCGCGAGCGCCAACTGGTGTTCGGCGCTGGGGAGGTGCTGCTGCTGCTGCGCCAGCTGCTGCCGGTGCTGGCGGCCCTGCACGGCCAGGAGCTCGTCCATGGCGACATCAGCCCGGCCAACCTGCTGCGGCGCGATCGTGATGGCCTGCCGGTGCTGCTGGATTTCGGCCTGGCGCGGCGCTGGTCCGGCCGGGACGGGGAGGGTGGCGGCGAGGCTGCGGCTGCCGCGGTGGGATCTGCCCCTGTCGGCGCCACCCCGGGCTATGCCCCACCGGAGCTGGTGCGGGGCGAGCCGGCCGCCCCCTGGATGGATCTCCATGCCCTCGGGGTCGTGGCGCTGGTGCTGCTCAGCGGCGATGGACCCGCCGACCTGCTCGATCCGATTTCGCTGGACTGGCGCTGGCCCGCGGCCCTCGAGGCCGAACCCGCCCTGGCCCAGCAGTTGCGGCGCCTGCTGGCCCGCGAGCCCGGCCGCCGCTTTGCCGATGCCAGCGACGCCCTCATGGCGTTCCAGAGCCTGGCCATGCCGGAGAGCACCGGGCCCGTACCCAGGGCCGACCGCACCGTGGTGCTGGTGCCCCAGGCTCCGGTCGTGCGGGAATCGGTGCTGGAGCCAGCCGGGCCGTCTGCGGCGGCCCATGAGGCTCCCGGGGCTGGGTCCGGCTCCGCCGGCGAGGCCGATGCATCCGGGCCGATCCCGGCGGTGACGGATGGCGAGGTTGCCCCCGCGGTGGCGGTGGCTCGGGTGGTGGGCCTCCCGGATTTCTCCCCGGCCTCCAGCCCCCCGGCCCCCGAGCCGGCTTTTCGGGCGCCGCAGGCCCGTCCGGTGCGGCTGGTCGAGAAGGAGGAGGCCGCCGAGGGGGGGCTCTGGCCCGTGTTGATCGCCCTGGTGCTCTCGGCTGTGGTCGGCACCGCCCTGGGCTGGTGGTGGCTCGGCCGCGGCCGGCCGAGTGCCCCGCCGGAGGTGGGGATGGACCTGCCCGCCAGCCTGCCGCCCGCCGAGGTGGATCAGCGCCAGCAGCTGCTCAACCGCCTGCGGGCCCTCCAGATCGACCGCGGCTGGTTCCTCAGCCTGGTGGACGCGAGCCTGATGGCCCAATACCCCGAGCGCAAGGGGCGGCTGCCGGGGGACTCCCTGGAGGATGCCCCGCTGCGGAAGGTGTGGAACGAGCTGGCCGAGGAATGGCTGGCCCGGGTGGAGCAGCTGCCCCTGCCGGTGCGCCGTCGCCTGGGCAGTTTCCGCGCCTCCGACTGGGAACGGCGCCAGCAGGCGCTGGTGGAGCAGGGCCTCAGTCCCGCGGTGCTCACCCAGCTGGTGTCCGGCAGCACCAGGACCCTGCTGCCCGGCCGCACTGCGGACACCATTCCGCCGGAGCCCTACCGCCAGCTCTGGTACGCCTCCGCCGACATCAACCTCGAGAACGTGCGGATCGATCCGATCCAGCTGCGCTCCCAGATCACCGAGGTGATGGCGGCCGATGTGCCCGCCAGCGGCGCCCAGCTGTTTGCCGTGCGGATGCCGCCCGGCCACAGCCTGGCCCTGGGGGTCAACGGCACCCCGCTGCTGCAGATGGCGGTGTTTGCCGCCGATGGGACGCCGCTGTCCCCCCGCGGGCCCCTGCGGGTGGTGAGCCTCCCCCAGCAGAAGGCCACGCCCGTGCAGCTCCTGGTCACCAATGAGGGGGTGGCCCCGGCCCGCATCAGCCTGTCGCTGCGGGCCGATCCCCCCGCCGCAGCCCCGGAGCCCACGGGAACCCCTCCCGCCGAGGGGGCCTCCGGATCCCTGACGCCCTCGGAGCCGGCCGCCGTTCCCTCCGCCAGACCCAGCTCACCGGAGCCCGCATCCCCTGCGGCAGTGCCTCCTGCGCCAGCGGCCAGCGAACCGCCTGCGCCTGGCCCCGCCAGCCCCCCGCCGCCGCTCACCCCGCCGCCGCCGGTGCCCGCCAACCCCTGAGCTGAGGTAACGGTGCCCGCAGGCCCGCTCACAGGCCATGGCGCCTCTGCTCAGATCCTGGCGATCGCAGCCCGGGCCTCCTTGGCCTCCGTCTTGCGCTTCTCCTCATGGCGCTTGTCGTGCAGCTTGCGGCCCTTGCCAAGGCCAAGAGTCACCTTGATCCAGGAACCCTTGAGGTGGAGGTTGAGGGGGATCAGGGTGAGGCCCTTCTGCTCGAGGGCGACCCGCAGCTTGTCAATTTCCTTGCGGTGGGCCAACAGTTTGCGAACCCGCAGCGGTTCGTGGTTGAAGAAGCGGCCGGCATGGCTGTGGGGCGAGATGTGCACGTTGTGCAGCTGCAGCTCGCCTTGGCGGATCAGGCAGAAGCCATCGCGAAGATTGCACTGGCCGGCCCGGATCGACTTGACCTCGGTGCCGAGCAGCTCAATGCCGGTCTCGAGCGTTTCGAGGATCTCGTATTGGTGACGAGCGAAGCGGTTGTCCGCCAGCAGTCGGTTGGCGGGATCCCCCTTGGCCTTGCCTCCCTGTCTGCCAGGCCCCTTTGCCATCGCCCTGCCTGTCCCCTAATGGCGTTCCTCCGACCCTAGGCAGCTGCCGGTACCCTCCATCCATGGCGATCATCTCTTCAGGATCGGTGGGGTCGGTGGGCCGTCCCGGCAGGTTGGTGGATCCGTCCGCCACGGCCGATGGCGCGGAGGTTTCGCTGTCGGATCCGGCGGCGGTTCACCTGGAGACGCCTGGCGAGATCCCGCCCTCCCGCGAGGATTCCCTGCGCCCCCGCCGGCTGGCCGACTACATCGGTCAGAGTGAGCTCAAGCAGGTGCTGGGCATCGCTGTGGAGGCGACCCGGGGCCGGGGTGAGGCTCTCGACCACGTGCTGCTGCATGGTCCACCCGGTCTCGGTAAGACCACCATGGCGCTGGTGCTGGCCGAGGAGCTGGGGGTTCGTTGCCGCATCACCAGTGCGCCGGCCCTGGAGCGTCCGCGTGACATCGTGGGTCTGCTGGTGAACCTGCAGCCCCAGGAGGTGCTGTTCATCGACGAGATCCACCGGCTCAACCGGGTGGCCGAGGAGATCCTCTATCCCGCCATGGAGGATTTCCGCCTCGACCTCACCGTCGGCAAAGGCACCACGGCCCGCACCCGCACCTTGCCGCTGGTCCCCTTCACCTTGGTGGGAGCCACCACCAAGGCCGGTGCCCTGAGCTCACCGCTGCGCGATCGCTTCGGTCTGATCCAGCGGCTGGAGTTCTACGAGCTGGCCGACTTGCAGGCCATCGTGGAGCGCACCGCCGGTCTGCTGGCGATGGAGCTCGAGCCGGACGCCGCCCTGGAGGTGGCCCGCCGCTGCCGCGGCACCCCTCGCATCGCCAATCGGCTGCTGCGCCGTGTGCGGGATGTGGCTGTGGTGGGAGGGCATGGCCGCATCGGCGCCGATCTGGTCGATGGGGCCCTGAGGCTGCACCGGGTCGATGGGCGCGGGCTCGATGCCAGTGATCGGCGGCTGCTCCGCCTCCTTCTCGACGGCTACGGCGGTGGTCCCGTGGGGCTGGACACCCTGGCGGCGGGTCTCGGGGAGGATCCGGCCACCCTGGAAAGTGTGGTGGAGCCTTACCTGCTCCAGCTCGGTTTTCTGCAACGCACCCCTCGGGGCCGGGTCGTCACGGAGGCGGGGCGGGCCCATCTGGCTTCGGCGCCGGACGCGGCGGCGGCATGAGGCATCCCATCGGCGCACCCCTGGCAGGGGCCTGGCCACCTTGCCGTTCCTGCCTCGCTCGCCTGGGGGCTGCCTGCCGCGATCGTTTTGGGCTGGCCCTGTTGCGGGGGCTGGTCTGTCTGCTGCCGCTGCTCCTGGCGCTGGTGCAACCCGCGGCTGCTCTCGAGCGTTCTGCGGTGGCCCGGCAGTCCGCGCTCCCAAACCCCGATTCGGCAGCCTCCGTGCCTGTGCTGTTCCAGCAGGCCCTCGAGGCCAGCCGGGCGGGGCGTTTCGATCTGGCCCTGCCCCTGTGGGACCGGGTTCTGGAACTGGCGCCTCAGGATGCGGCGGCCTGGAGCAACCGCGGCAATGTGCAGCTGGCCTTGGGGGATCCCCTGGCCGCCATCGCCGATCAGGACCAGGCGTTGCTTCTGGAGCCCGGCAATGCCGATCCTCACCTCAACCGGGGCACCGCTGAGG
This sequence comes from Cyanobium sp., assembly GCA_044370835.1. Lineage (GTDB taxonomy): Bacteria > Cyanobacteriota > Cyanobacteriia > PCC-6307 > Cyanobiaceae > Cyanobium. The sequence goes on from JBILUS010000004.1 coordinate 41,767, forward strand.
AGGCGCTCAAGCGGTGGGATGCAGCTGCCGCCGATTACGCCTGGATCCTGGAGCGGAATCCCCTCGACGCCTCGGCTCTTTACAACCTCGGCAACGTGCAGGGTTCCCGCGGCGACTGGCAGGCCGCTCGCGACCGCTTTGTGGCCGCCGCCGATGCCCGGCCGGGCTTTGCCATGGCCCGCTCCAGCGCCGCCTTGGCCGCTTTTCAGCTGGGTGATCTGGCCTCGGCCGAGCGGGAGCTGCGTTCCCTGATCCGCCGCTATCCCCTGTTCGCCGATGCCCGCGCCGGCCTCACGGCCCTGCTTTGGCAGCGGGGCGCTGCCGGTGAGGCGGAAAGCAACTGGGCTGCCGCCTCCGGCCTCGATCCCCGCTACCGCCAGGGCGACTGGCTCCTCTCCATCCGCCGCTGGCCGCCGGGACCGGTGGCGGCGTTGGAGCGGTTTCTGCAGTTGGAGGGTTGAATCAAGACCATCGTCTCAGTCTGGCCCGCGATCCGTTCAATCTTGGTAGGCGCTTAGGCTGAGGGTTTGCCAGAGGATGGTTGCAACAGCGCTGATCCAGGTGAGGCGTCTGATGCGCATCTTGCTTCTCATGTCCCGGTCTGACAATTCCAGAACCCCGGCGATCGTAGCAGCGGTTATAGCCGGTAACACCTTGGCGATGTAGCGCATGCGAACATAGATGACCAGCCAGGACGGCAGCAGGATGCAGAGAGCTGCCAGCAGGGCTGTGATCATTAACCAGCGGTTCGCGTGAATGTGTCGCCAACGCAGGCAGATGAGGCCCAGGGGTATGAGCATGAACTTGAAGACCTTGAGTAGATTCGGAATGCTGCGGGCGGCCGATACGCCAAGGAAGTCAAAATAGAGATCGGGATGTTTTACAACAACCTCGGTGAATGATTTCGCGTCACGGAAAACGATGTCCTGGGTGGCTTGTATGGCCTCGCCGGTGGTCGGTGTGATCGCTTGAAACTGGTGAAACCGCATGAAGCCGCTGTAGGCGCTCATGAAGGCAACCGTGCTTCGTGATGCTGCGAAGGGATTGGCTCCCTGTAGAACAAGACCAGGAAACAGAAAGGCGCTGATCCACAGCACTGTATAAGCGATTGATCGCCATGCCAGGCGATCTCCTTGTTGGCGTTGCCAGTAAGTCCAGAACAGCGAAAGTACGATAGCACCCAGGGTTAGTTCCACTTTCCCGAGACCAAATAATGCAAGGAATAATGCAGCAATGAGCTTTGGCCATGCTCTTAAAGCGGCAATCAGGAAAAGGCAGAGGAAGGTGCCTGCCAGCACATCGCTGGAGGGTTGCAGCAGTTGATAGCCGGAGGTTGCAATGATCAGAAAGGCTGCTGTTCTGAGTCCTGGATTTTTGGGAATCGTCGTTTGAAACAGGCAAAAGCTGCTGATCAGCAGACCGGCCATTGAGAAGATCCGGAAATGCCAGTTGAGATTGTCATGCGTTGTGGGGATGATCAGTTTGTACAGGCCTGCAACCAGGCTGGATGTGATACCACCTGCGTACTGAAGATTGGGATACTGAAAAACCCATTGGCCGTTGTTGAGCCGTAGCTCTAGGTTTACAGTTTCCACAAAATGCTGGTCCATCGGCGCGCTGGGGACAACGCCGCTTTCCCCGAGGATCAGGCTTGCTGAAATCAGCAGGCATGCCACAAGCAGGCTGTATTCAATCAGCCTCCAGCGGCTGGATGGCAGGCCAAGCGTCTGGTCCGTGGTCGTCATCAGTGCTTCTTTGCCGCGGGACTGTTCATCGATGCATCGTCGACAGGTCATCACCGCATAGTGTGGCGCAGCAGGCCTTTGCCTTGTCCCTAGGGCTGCGATTCAGTAAACTTAATTGAAGATCCTGATTCACGATTGACCATTCTTGCGGGCCTAGCAGACGGTTTTGACTGGCTGCCTTTGGATGTCCGTCTGCAGCAGCTCCTGCCGGACCTGATCCAGCTGCGCCGCCACCTCCATCGCCATCCTGAGCTCAGTGGCCATGAGCACCAGACGGCGGCCCTGGTGGCCGGTGAACTGCGTCGCTGGGGCTGGCAGGTGCGTGAAGGGGTGGGGCGCACCGGGGTGCTTGCGGAACTGGGTCCTGCGGACGCTCCTGTGGTGGCCTTGCGGGTGGACATGGATGCCCTGCCGATCGAGGAGCGCACCGCCCTTCCCTGGGCCTCATCGCAGCAGGGCCTGATGCATGCCTGTGGCCACGACATCCACACGGTGGTGGGTCTTGGGGTGGCGGCTCTGCTGGCTTCCTGCGCGGAGCGCCTTACCGCCAGGGTTCGGCTTCTGTTTCAGCCCGCTGAGGAAACGGCCCAGGGGGCTGGCTGGATGCGCTCCGATGGCGCCATGGAGGGGGTGGCGGCCCTGTTCGGGGTGCATGTCTTTCCGAGCATTGCGGCCGGCCGGGTGGGGGTCCGTTGCGGCAGCCTCACCGCCGCCGCCGGGGAGCTCGAGATCGAGGTGCTCGGCGAGAGCGGCCACGGGGCTCGTCCGCACCAGAGCACCGATGCGATCTGGATTGCGGCGCGGGTGGTGAGCGGCTTGCAGGAGGCGATCAGCCGGCGCCTCGATCCGCTCCATCCGGTGGTGGTGAGCTTTGGCCGGATCGAGGGAGGCAAGGCCTTCAACGTGATCGCCGACCATGTGCGGCTGGTGGGCACCGTGCGCTGTCTGGACCCAGGTGTGCATGAACGCCTGCCCGGCTGGATCGAGGACACCGTCCACGCCCTCTGCCGCGGCCATGGCGGCGAGGCCCGCGTCCATTACCGCCGCATTGCGCCCCCGGTGCACAACGATCCAGTCCTCACCCGCCTCGTGGCCGCGGCGGCGGTCGACCTGCTGGGCAGCTCCCAGGTGGAATGGCTGGAGCAGCCCTCCCTGGGGGCCGAGGATTTCGCCGAATTGCTGGAGGGTCATCGCGGCACGATGTTCCGGCTCGGGGTGGCCGGCCCGGAGGGCTGCACTCCCCTGCACAGCAACACCTTCGCGCCCGATGAGGCCTGCCTGCCAGTGGGGATCCGGGTGCTCACCCTGAGCGTGTTGCGCTGGATGGAATCGCCGTGCTGAAGTCCCAGCCTCTGCCCTTGCCGTCCATGCCGCATCGCGGCCTCGGGGCCGGTAGCGCCGCTAGCACCGTGCCGGCCGCCGTGCTGCTGGCCTCCCGCCGGAGGGCTGCGCTGCTCGCCCTGGCCTCACCTTTGTTGATGATCCTGGCCCTGGGGGCTCTGTTGCACCGCGCCGGTAGCGCCCGCTGGGAGGCCTTGCCGGCGCTGCTGATCGGCGCGGGCCTGCTGCTCACCAGCATCTCGCGTCGCCGAACCCGTCGGGGCGAGATGCTGCGATCGCTACGGCAGCAACGGTCGACCCGCTAAGGCTTTCAACCAACAGATCGCGCCAAAAGATCGATGAATCAGCCCATTCAGAACTCCTGAGGGTTTGATCGTGTTAACGTCTAAGGATTGTCAATCGGCTGGCTCCCGTGGTTTTGGATCGACTTTTTTCGGCAAAAAAGTCTATCTACTTTGAATTTCTTGTTGTTTTTCTGATTGCCTTGCTGGCCCGTGGCAATGGCATCTTTGGCTTGAGCTGGGGATGTGATGACTTTCTCGCGATCGCTGATCCCACTGGTGTTGGCTATGCCGCCAGTCAGGCTTCCCAGCTCAGGGTCGTCGCCGCCCTCACAACCCGTCTGGTGGGCTGGCTGGGTGCTGGTTTTCCGCCACTCGGAGCGTTCTGGAATGCCAGCAACACCGCTTCGATGGTTGTGTTTGCCCTGGCGCTGCGAAGACTCTGGATCCCGCGTTCGGCTTCTATCTACGGAATTCTGATCGGGCTGCTTTTCAGCTTATTTCCCTATCACATCAATCTGCTTGCCTTTCAGCTGCAGCACCCCTCCATGGTGATGTCCTACCTCACCGGGGCCTATGGCATCGCGAATGCGCATCGATCCGGCTGGCGTCGGTGGGTGGCCGTTCTGGCGATTGCGGCTTCGCTGAGTTACCAGACGATGATTTCCTATTTCGTTGCTGCTGGTTTGGTGTTGCTGCTGATCCAACTCTTCCGCTTTGCGACGACCCCGGGTCTAAGTCTCAGAGATGAGCTCAAGCCGTTTGTCGATTACGCCCTGTTGATTGGTATGGGTACGGTTGCTTATGTTGTTTTATCGCTTCTGGCCCTCAAGCTTTCCGGAATTCCGACCAGCAGCCGGGCGTCTTTTGCGCAGATTGAAAGCTTACCGCAGAAGCTCCAATTGGTTGTGAATCACCTCAAGCGTACGGCCTTCGGGCTTGAGCCCAGCATGCCGCGCAGCACCAAGCTGTTGCAGTCCAGCCTCTGGCTGGTTGCAGCCGCTGGACTCAGCCTTGAAACGTTGCGGCAGCGAAGCCGTCGGTTTCTGATCGGGATCACCTTGCTGCTGCTGCTTCTTTCTGCAGCCACGGTTGCATCGGCATTTCTACCCACGATACTGATGGATCACACCAGTGAGAATCCGCGCAATCTTCTGGCCACGGTTGTCTTTGCTGGTGGAATTGTCGCCCTCGTTTCGCTGATCAAAAGCCGGCGTTTCAAGATTTTGGCCTTGGCTTTGGCCGGTTTGCTCGTTCTTTCCTACGCCATGATCACCAATTCCCTGAGCGTTGATCTGGCCAGGCTCACCAGCCGTGATCTGCTGCAGGCCAGCCGGATGGTTGAGCGTCTGGATCTGCTGCGTGGTGCGAAGCCCTTGAAGACGGTGGTGTTTGTCGGTAGCTATGCCCCCAATGTCGATCTGCGTGGCCGCGAGTACTACCAATCTGGATTCGAGGTCAGCTGGGCTCAGTTGCCCTTGTTGCAGGAAGCGAGCGGCCAGCCCTTCCGTCCACCAAGTGACGCCGATCGTTCAAGAGCTCTGGCCTTGGCGGTCAACCGGCCGGCCTGGCCTTCACCTGGCTCTGTTGCCGTGGATGGCGATGTGGGCCTGGTTGTGCTCAGCCAAGCCCAGAGCAACTCCGGAGCCATCGCAACACCTACACCTTGAAGCGTCGATGGCCGCTGAAGCAATACATTAAGCCGTAGTTGATCGCTGCCGGCAATAGCGGCAGAACCACAATCCAACCGCCGCGGGCACTGGCTCCCAGCAGCAAGGCTGCCAGGGCATTGATGATGAACAGAATGCCCAGGCCCAGCCCGTTCATGCGCTGCCCCTGGAGCCGATCCTGGAAGGTGAAGCGTTGTTGGCCATACATCGACAGACCGAAGGCAACGAGAAAGCCGATCAGGTTGGCGGGTCCTGTGGCCATCTGCAGCCCCGTCTTGAGCAGAGCCAGCACTCCGGCGTGCAGCAGGGTGGCGGTGATGCCCACCAGCCCGAACCGGGCGACGCGATGGTGTTTCATGGGCACGGCTTGCTCAGGCCTTGGCGATGTGTTTGATCACGTAGTGGGGCCGTCGCTTGGCCTCCAGATAGGAGCGCCCTACGTATTCACCGAGGATGCCGATGCCGATCAGCTGCAGACCCCCCAGAAAGGTGACCGCGAAGAAGAGCGAGGCGTAGCCCGGCACATCAATGCCGAAGAACAAAACACGGATCACGGAGGTCAGTCCCACCACAAAGGAGGCGGCGGTCACGAACAGACCGATGTAGCTCCAGATCCGCAGGGGAGCGGTGGAGAAGTTGAAGATGCCATCGAGGGCATAGTTCCAGAGTTTCCAGCTTCCCCATTTGGTTGATCCAGCCTGGCGTGCAGGGCGTTTGAAGTAGATGTTCTTCTGATCGAAACCGATCCAGGCAAAAAAGCCCTTGGAAAACCGTACCCGTTCTTCACAGGCCAGAATCGCAGCGATGGCAGCCTTGTCGAGCAGTCGGAAGTCGGAGGCATTGAACTGCACCTTCAGCTTGCTGAGCTTGAGAAACAAGGAATAAAAACCTTCGGAACTGATGCGTTTCATCAGGCTGTCGCTGGAGCGATCATGTCGCACCGCATTCACCACCTGATAGCCCTCCTGCCAGGCCGTGATCATCTCGGGAATCAGGGCGGGAGGATCCTGCAGGTCGGCATCGAGGATGATGCAGGCATCGCCCTTGCAATGATCCAGGCCAGCAACGATGGCCGCTTCCTTGCCGAAGTTGCGGCTGAGGCTGATGATCGAGCCGCCGCTGATCGACGGGGATTGTCGGATCAGCTGTTCAAAACGTTGGCAGGTCTGATCCGTGCTGCCGTCATCCACGATGATCAGCTCAAAGCGGATTGCATCCTGGGAAGGTTGCTTGAAGCCATCGATGGTTCGATCCAGAGCCTGGATCAGTGCCTCGGCCGATTCTGCTTCGTTGTGACAGGGTATGAGCAGATCGATGGTTTGCACGTTCGTCCGCAGCCACTCGTCGGCAACCTTTTCAGTATTGCACGGGTGTAGACCACGGCCTGATTGCTTGTCTCAGCCTCTGCCTGTTGCCGTCTCTCTGCTCTTGAGCGTGGTGTTCCTGTCCGCTCCTCGGCGGCCACGCTGGATCCTGCCTTGGTGGGGGCTGTCGGATGCTCCACAGTGGAGCCATTCCGTCTGAGCATCCATCGGCCATGTCCGCTTCCGATGCCGGTGCCGCGCCGGAATCCCAGCCCGATCTGGCCACGCTGCGCCAGGCCATCCTGTCCGGCGATCCCTCCCGCGCCATGCCGGCCCTAGCCGGTCTGCGGCTGGTGCCCGAGGAGCAGGCCATTCCTCTGTTGTTACTGGGTCTGCAGCAGAGCACCTTCATCATCCGCTCCTTCGCCTGCGCCGGCCTGGGGGTTAAGCGCAGCGAAGCCGGTTGGCAGGCCCTGGAGCAGGCTCTGAAGGCCGATGGCGATGCCAACGTGCGGGCCGAGGCAGCCAACGCTCTGGCCAGTTACGGCGTGGAACGCGCCTGGCCGCTGCTGCGAGCCGCCTTTGAGGCGGATGCCCAGTGGCTGGTGCGCTGCAGCATCCTCTCGGCCCTGGCGGAGCAACCCGCGATTCCGCCGGCCTGGCTGCTCGACCTCGCCCGCCTGGCGATCGACGATGGCGATGGCACGGTGCGCGTGGGTGGGGCCGAGATCCTGGGCCGCTTGGTGCGCGAGGCCGGCTCTGATGCGTCCCAAGGGCAGGCGAGAGACCTGCTGCGGAGCCTCCAGACGGATTCGGATCACCGGGTGGTGGCTGCGGCCCTCGATGGCCTGCAGGGCTGAGGCGTCTTTGCCCCCATCCGCGGCATCGGCGTGGCCTGGAATGAAGGCCTTGCTAGGTTTCGTAGGTCACTAGGGGTGCCCGGTCGAGGCTGTTCACAGCTTTGGCCCCAGGGCTGAGATCACACCCTCCGAACCTGATCCGGGTCATGCCGGCGCAGGGAAGTGCGGTCGAACTCAGGTCTGCGCCCACGCCCAGCCGTCTGCCTTCCGGGGCAGAGGCCCGTCTGTCGATCCGGCTCTTCTTCGGCCCGATCACAGGCATTGCCGTCTGTTTTTCGCCGTACCCGTCATGCGCACCGCCTGGATCGAGAAGCGTCGCGACGCCATTGGCAGCGGAGCCAACGTCACCCAACTCCACTACGCCCGCCGGGGGGTGGTGACTGAGGAGATGGCCCATGTGGCCCGGCGCGAGAACCTGCCCGAATCGCTGGTGATGGAGGAGGTGGCCCGGGGCCGCATGATCATCCCGGCCAACATCAACCACCCCAATCTCGAGCCGATGGCGATCGGCATCGCCAGCAGCTGCAAGGTGAACGCCAACATCGGCGCCTCGCCCAATGCCAGCGACATCAACGAAGAACTCGAGAAGTTGCATCTGGCCGTCAAGTATGGTGCTGATACGGTGATGGATCTTTCCACCGGCGGCGTCAATCTCGATGAGGTGCGCACGGCGATCATCCACGCTTCGCCGGTGCCGATCGGCACGGTGCCGGTGTATCAGGCTCTGGAGAGCGTGCACGGTTCGATCGAGAAGCTCAGCGAAGACGATTTCCTCCACATCATCGAGAAGCACTGCCAGCAGGGCGTTGATTACCAGACCATTCACGCCGGTCTGCTGATTGAGCACCTGCCCAAGGTGAAGGGTCGCCTCACCGGCATCGTGAGCCGCGGCGGCGGCATTCTGGCCCAGTGGATGCTGCACCACCACAAGCAGAACCCGCTCTACACCCGCTTCGACGACATCTGCGAAATCTTCAAGCGTTACGACTGCACCTTTTCCCTCGGCGATTCGCTCCGCCCTGGTTGTCTGCACGACGCCTCCGATGAGGCCCAGCTGGCCGAACTCAAGACCCTCGGCGAACTCACCCGCCGCGCCTGGAAGCATGACGTGCAGGTGATGGTGGAGGGTCCCGGCCATGTGCCGATGGATCAGATCGAGTTCAACGTCCGCAAGCAGATGGAGGAGTGCAGCGAGGCGCCCTTCTACGTGCTCGGCCCCCTGGTGACGGACATCGCCCCTGGCTACGACCACATCACCAGCGCCATCGGCGCCGCCATGGCCGGCTGGTACGGCACGGCGATGCTCTGCTACGTCACCCCCAAGGAACACCTTGGCCTCCCCAACCCGGAGGACGTGCGCAACGGCCTGATCGCTTACAAGATCGCCGCCCACGCCGCCGACATCGCCCGCCATCGCCCCGGTGCCCGCGACCGCGACGACGAACTCAGCCGCGCCCGCTACGCCTTCGACTGGAACAAGCAGTTCGACCTTTCCCTCGACCCCGAGCGCGCCCGCGAATACCACGACGAAACCCTGCCGGCCGACATCTACAAACAGGCCGAGTTCTGCTCGATGTGCGGCCCCAAGCACTGCCCGATGCAGACCAAGATCACCGATGCGGATCTGGAGGGCCTGGAGGAGGTGCTGGCGGAGCAGCAGCGGGCTGCAGCCCCAACGGCCTGAATCGCCACGTGCCCATCCCTCTTTCTGCGGTCAGGTTCATCCGCCCGGGTCATCCCCGGGCTTTTTGCTGGCATGACTCCCCATCGCTGACCTCTGATGAAAAAAGCCCCGCCGCAGGGCGAGGCTTTTTGGTCTGGGGGCAGAGGCGCTGGGCACCAACGATCACCCCAGCGCCTTCGCCTTCGCCACCACGTTGTCGAGGGTGAAGCCGAACTTTTCGAGGCAGACGGGGCCGGGAGCCGAGGCGCCGAAGCGGTCGATCGATACGGTGTCGCCATCGAAGCCGGTGTATTTGTGCCAGCCGAAGGAGCTGGAGGCTTCCACCACCAGGCGCTTGCGCACGGCAGCGGGCAGCACGGATTCGCGGTAGGCGGCGTCCTGCTCTTCGAACAGCTCGACGCAGGGGATCGACACCACCCGCACGTTCTTGCCTTCGGCGCGCAGCACGGCGGCGGCTTTGGTGGCCAGTTCGAGCTCGGTGCCGGTGCCGATCAGGATCAGGTCGGGGGTGCCGTTGCTGTCCTCGAGGATGTAGCCACCCTTGGCCACGGCGGCGGCAGAGGAATTGGCCTGGTTGGCCATCGCCTGGCGGCTGAGGGCCAGCACCGTGGGGCGCTTGCGGTTGGCCACGGCCACCTGGTAGGCGCCCATGGTTTCGTTGCCATCGCCGGGGCGGATCACCAGCAGGTTGGGGATGGCGCGCAGGTTGGCCAGGGTTTCCACGGGCTGGTGGGTGGGGCCGTCCTCACCCAAGCCGATCGAATCGTGGGTGAGCACGTAAATGCAGCCCAGTTCGCTCAGGGCCGAGAGGCGCATGGCGCCGATCATGTAGCCCGCGAACACCAGGAAAGTGCCGCCGTAGGGGATCAGACCGCTGTCGTGGTAAGCGATGCCATTCATGATCGCCGCCATGGCGTGCTCACGCACCCCGAAGTGGAGGTAGCGGTTGGCTTCGGCACCCTTCTGGAAGCTCTTCTCGCCCTTGATGTCGGTGAGGTTGGAGTGGGTGAGGTCGGCGGAGCCGCCGATCAGTTCGGGCAGGCTCGGGCCGAACGCGTTGAGGGCGTTGTAGGAGTGCATCCGGGTGGCCAGGCCCTTGTCTTCGGGGCTGAAGCTCGGGAGCTTGGCATCCCAACCCTGGGGCAGTTCGCCACGCAGGCGGCGTTCAAACTCGGCGGCTTCGGTCGGGAAGGCGGCGCGGTAGGCCTCCAAGGAGGCGTTCCACTCGGCCTCGGCGGCGGCGCCGCGTTTGATCGCCTGGCGCCACTGGTCGTAGGCCTCGGCGGGCACCTCGAACTCGCCGTAGTTCCAGTCCAGGGCCTTGCGGGTGAGGGTGGCCTCCTCGGCGCCGAGGGCGGCACCATGCACGCCGGCGGTGTTGGCCTTGTTGGGGGAGCCGTAGCCGATCGTGGTGGTGATCTTGATCATGCTGGGCTTGTCGGTGACCGCCTTGGCCGCCTCGATCGCCTTGCGGATGCCTTCCACGTCGTGGTTGCCATCGGCCACGTGCTGCACGTGCCAGCCGTAGGCCTCATAGCGCTTGAGCACGTCCTCGGTGAACGACACCGCCGTGTCACCGTCGATGGTGATGTGGTTGTCGTCGTAGAGGGCGATCAGCTTGCCCAGGCCCAGGTGACCCGCCAGGGAGGCGGCCTCACCGGAGATGCCCTCCTGATGGCAGCCGTCACCCATGATCACGTAGGTGTAGTGATCCACCAGGGTGTGCCCCGGCTTGTTGAAGTTGGCCGCCAGGTGCGCTTCGGCGATCGCCAGACCCACGGCGTTGGAGATGCCCTGGCCCAGCGGGCCGGTGGTGACCTCGACGCCCGGGGTTTCGAAGGTTTCCGGGTGACCGGGGGTCTTGGAGCCCCACTGGCGGAACTGCTTGATGTCGTCGATGGTCACCGAGTCGTAGCCGGTGAGGTGCAGCAACGCGTAAAGCAGCATGCAGCCGTGGCCGGCCGAGAGCACGAAGCGGTCGCGGTTGAACCACTTGGGGTTCTTGGGGTTGTGCCGCAGCACCTTGTCCCAGAGGGCGTAGGCCATGGGCGCGGTGCCCATCGGCAGGCCCGGGTGGCCCGAATTCGATTTGTTGATCGCATCGACCGCCAGGAAGCGGATGCTGTTGATGCAGAGCGTCTCGACCGAGGTGGTGGGAGCGGCGACCATGGGGGCTCGGGGGTGTGGGGCTAAGCGGTAGGTGGGGGACTGGTTCCCGGGGATGGGAGGGGCCGCGGCGCGGCGCTCAGGTCATCCGGCGGAAGGCCAGACAGACGTTGTGACCGCCGAACCCGAAGGAGTTGGAGAGCACGACATCAACGGGGTGTTCCCTGGCCTGGTTGGGCACAACATCCAGATCACAGGCGGGATCGGGAGTGCGGTAGTTGATCGTAGGCGGTACGAGGTTGTGGCCAATCGCCAGCACCGCCGCAACGGCCTCAATGCCGCCGCTGCCCCCGAGGAGGTGGCCGGTCATCGACTTGGTGGAGCTCACCGGGATCCGGTGGGCGTGGGCGCCGAGGGCCGCCTTGATGGCGGCGGTCTCGTTGCTGTCGTTGGCCTGGGTGCTAGTGCCGTGGGCATTCACGTAGCTCACCTCCTCGGCCGCGAGGCGACCGTCCGCCAGGGCCAGCCGGATCGCTTCAGCGGCTCCGACGCCCCCGGGGGACGGCAGGGTGTAGTGGTAGGCGTCGCAGGTGACGCCGTATCCCACCAGCTCGGCCAGGACCGTGGCCCCCCGGGCGGTGGCGTGCTCCAGGCTCTCAATCACCAGCACGCCAGCCCCTTCGCCGATCACGAAGCCATTGCGCTCCAGATCGAAGGGTCGGCTGGCGGTGGCCGGGTCGTCGTTGCGGAAGGACAGGGCCTTGGCGCTGGCAAAGCCCGCCACGCCGAGGGGGGTGATGGCCGATTCGGCGCCGCCGCACACCATGGCGTCGGCCAGGCCGAGCTGGATCTGGCGGAAGGCATCGCCGATGGCGTTGGAGCCGGCGGCGCAGGCGGTGGCCACGGCGCTGCTGGGGCCCCGGGCGCCGATGGCGATCGCCGCCAGGCCAGTGGCCATGTTGGGGATCATCATCGGCACGCAGAACGGACTGACCCGGTCCGGGCCACGGTCGGCCAGCACGTGGGCCTGGGTCTCCATCATCAGGAGACCGCCCACGCCGGAGCCGATCGAGACGCCGACGCGATGACGGTTGGTGTCATCGATGCTCAGGCCGGCAGCGGCAACGGCCTGCTTGGCCGCAACGACACCGAACTGGCAGAAGCGATCCCAGCGCTTGGCCTCCTTGGGTTCGAGCCAGCCGGCCGGGTCGAAATCCTTCACCTCCGCAGCAAAGCGGCAGGCATGCCGCGAGGCATCGAACAGGGTGATCGGCGCCACCCCATTGCGGGCGGTGCACAGTCCCTCCCAGTAGGCGGCAACGTCGTTGCCGATCGGTGTGACCGCGCCCAGGCCGGTGACCACGACGCGGCGGAGTCCCTCCACCATGGGCGCCTCAGGCCTGCTTCTCTTGGATGTATTTGATGGCATCGCCCACGGTGGTGATGCCTTCGGCGGCCTCGTCGGGGATTTCGATGTCGAAGGCCTCCTCCAGGGCCATGACCAGCTCAACGGTGTCGAGCGAGTCGGCACCGAGGTCGTTCTGGAAGTTCGACTCGGGCTTCACCTCTGCAGCGTCGACGCTGAGCTGCTCGGCAACGATCGAGCGGACTTTCTCGAAGATCGCTTCCTGGGACATGGCCGCTGTGTGGGAGGTCGCATCCTACGGGTCGGACCTGTGCCCTCCCCAGGGGCGTATGAACAAGGGTGACGGGCTGGCGCCCCGGTGAGCCGGCTCCGGGGGGGCGTGGGTACGTTGGCTCCACGCCGGCCTTTTCGAGCGCTCATGTCCCACGCCGTCAAGATCTACGACACCTGCATCGGTTGCACCCAGTGCGTGCGGGCCTGTCCCCTCGATGTGCTCGAGATGGTCCCCTGGGACGGTTGCAAGGCCGGCCAGATCGCCTCGTCGCCCCGCACGGAAGATTGCGTGGGCTGCAAGCGCTGCGAAACCGCCTGCCCCACCGACTTCCTCAGCATCCGCGTCTACCTGGGCGACGAGACCTCCCGCTCCATGGGTCTGGCCTACTGAGCCTCCGGCTCTCCTGCCCCGGGCGCGGCCTCTGCGGTCGCCCCGGGGCTTTTTGCTGGCCTGCGCTGGCCCGTGCAGGCGCAAGCACGGTTGCCGCTAACGCACGGGCTCCGGGCGGGGCCCCTCTGCCCATAAGCTCAGCTGGCGCCCCTCCTTCCGCGCCCTCCTCCCGCGCTCCCTCGTTATGTGCGGCATCGTTGCCCTGATCGGTTCGCGCGAGGCGGCACCCCAGCTGCTTGATGGGCTGCGCCAGCTCGAATACCGCGGCTACGACTCGGCCGGCATCGCCACCGTGGCCCAGGAGGCCGGTGGCGGCCGGCTCCACTGCCTCAAGGCCGAGGGCAAGCTGGTCAACCTCACCGCCCGCTACGAGGCCGAGGGCGCTCCGGGGCTGTGCGGCATCGGCCACACCCGCTGGGCCACCCACGGCAAGCCGGAGGAGCGCAACGCCCACCCCCACCTCGATGGCAGCGCCCGGCTGGCGGTGGTGCAGAACGGCATCATCGAGAACCACCGCAGCCTGCGGGAGGAGCTGCAGGCCAGCGGCGTGGTGTTTCTCTCGGACACCGACACGGAGGTGATCCCCCACCTGGTGGCCCGTCGCCTGGCCGAGCTGGAGGCCGACGGCGGCGTGCCCTCGGCGGCCCTGCTGCTGCAGGCGGTGCAGGAGGTTCTGCCGCGGCTGCATGGGGCCTATGCCCTGGCGGTGGTGTGGGCGGCGGTGCCCGGGGCTCTGGTGGTGGCCCGCCGCCAGGCGCCGCTGCTGATCGGCCTGGGTGAAGGGGAGTTCCTCTGCGCCAGCGACACCCCCGCCCTGGCGGGCTTCACCCGCACGATCCTGCCCCTGGAGGATGGCGAGGTGGCCCTGCTCACCCCCCTGGGGATCGAGCTCTACAACGCCGCCGGGGAGCGGGTGCAGCGCACCCCGAGCCTGCTGAGCGGCACCGAGCACGTGGCCGACAAGCGCAGCTTCCGCCACTTCATGCTCAAGGAGATCCACGAGCAGCCGGAAACGGCGGCGCTGTGGGTGGCGCGCCATCTCCCCCCCGAAGCCCTGGTGGCCCTCCCCCTCGATGACGCGGTGTACGCGGGGGTGGAGCGGATCCAGATCCTGGCCTGCGGCACCAGCCGCCACGCGGCCCAGGTGGGGGCCTATCTGCTGGAGCAGCTGGCCGGCATCCCCACCAGCGTGTTCTATGCCAGCGAATTCCGCTACGCGCCGCCGCCGATCGCCGCCCACACCCTCACGATCGGGGTCACCCAGTCGGGCGAGACGGCCGACACCCTGGCGGCCCTGGCGATGGAGCAGGAGCGCCGCCTGGCCCATGGCGACCCGGCCTTCGCGCCCAATCTGCTGGGCATCACCAACCGGCCCGAGAGCTCCCTGGGCCGCCTGGTGCCCCACATTCTCGACATCGGCGCCGGCATCGAGGTGGGGGTGGCTGCCACCAAGACCTTCCTGGGTCAGCTGCTGGCCTTCTACGGCCTGGCCCTCGCCTTCGCCGAACGCCGCTGCACCGCGGCCGCCGCTCTGACGGCCGGCGAACCGGTTCCGGCCGGCTCCCCGGGCCGTTCCGAAGCGCCGCTGCGCAGTCCCGCCGAGCTGCGTGCCCTGGCGGAGGGCCTGCGAAACCTGCCGGCCCTGCTGCAGGACCTCGTTGACGACCACGACCAGCGCTGCGCCGAGCTGGCCCACCTGTTCGCCGAAACCCAGGATGTGATCTTCCTCGGCCGCGGCATCAACTACCCCATCGCCATGGAGGGGGCGCTGAAGCTCAAGGAGATCAGCTACATCCACGCCGAGGGCTATCCGGCCGGCGAGATGAAGCACGGCCCCATTGCCCTGCTCGATGCCCGCGTGCCGGTGGTGTCGATCGCGGTGCCGGGCACGGTGTTCGACAAGGTGCTCTCCAACGCCCAGGAGGCCAAGGCGCGCGATGCCCAGCTGATCGGCGTTGCCCCCGACAGCCCCGACACCGAACTGTTTGATCTCTTGCTGCCCCTGCCGGAGGTGGATGAGCTGCTTAGCCCCCTGCTCACGGTGATCCCGATGCAGCTGCTGAGTTATCATATCGCCGCTCACCGGGGCCTGGATGTGGATCAGCCCCGCAACCTGGCCAAGAGCGTCACGGTGGAGTGATCTGAGCGGCACCCGTTCGGGGCCGCGCTCAGCGGGGTGGAGATTCGGTGATGGTTACCCGTTGGTGGGGGGTTTACTTCACCGCGGTGATGTCGGTGCGGCCGTAGCGGTCTTCGAAGCGCACGATGTCGTCTTCGCCGAGGTAGGGGCCGCTCTGCACCTCGATCAGCTCCACCGGGATCTTGCCGGGGTTGCGCAGGCGGTGGCGGGAGCCCAGGGGGATGTAGGTGCTCTGGTTCTCGCCCACCAGCTCCTCCACACCATCCTTCTCCACCACGGCGGTGCCCTTCACCACCACCCAGTGCTCGGCGCGGTGGTGGTGCATCTGCAGCGAGAGGCTGGCTCCGGGCTTCACCTCGATCTTTTTGACCTGCCAGCGCTCCCCTTCGACCACACCGTCGTAGTGGCCCCAAGGCCGGTAGATGCGGCGATGGGCCTTGCTTTCGGGGGCGCCCTCGCGCTCGAGCAGCCCCACGATCGCCTTCACGTCCTGGGCGCGGTCGCGGTGGGCCACCAGCACCACGTCGTCGGTTTCGACCACCACCAGGTCCTCCACGCCGAGCCCCACCACCAGGCGGTGTTCGCTGCGCAGGTAGCAGTTGCGGGAGTTCTCGCTGATCACCCGGCCCCGCAGCACGTTGCCGGCCCCATCCTGCTGGCCCGTTTCCCACAGGGCGCTCCAGCTGCCCACATCGCTCCATTCCGCCTCCAGGGGCAGCACGGCACCGAGGCTGGTGCGTTCCATCACGGCCACATCGAGGGCCACGCTGGGGCAGTTGGCGAAGGCCTCCCGTTCCAGCCGCAGAAAGTCCAGGTCGGCGCTGTCGTGTTCGAGGGCAGCGCGGCAGGCGCTCACCACCTCGGGCGCGAACCGTTCCAGCTCCGCCAGGATGGCACTGGCGCGGAACAGGAACATGCCGCTGTTCCAGGTGAAGCGGCCGGAGGCGAGGAAGGATTCAGCGGTGGCGAGGTCCGGCTTCTCCACGAAGCGGGCGATCGGCACCGGCGCTGCGGCATCGAGGGACTCGGCGGCTTCGATGTAGCCGTAGCCCGTTTCCGGAGCGGTGGGCACGATGCCGAAGGTCACCAGCCGGCCGGCTTCGGCGGCGGCGATGCCGGCGGCCACCGTGGTGCGGAACCGTTCCGGTTGGTTGATCACGTGATCGGCCGCCAGGATCAGCAGCAGCGGATCGGCGCCGCCGGCGGTGGCCTGAAGGGCAGCAACGGCAACGGCGGGGGCGGTGTTGCGACCCATCGGCTCCAGCAGGATGCCGGCCGGGTCCACGCCGATCTGGCGCATCTGTTCGGCCACGATGAAGCGGTGGTCCTCGTTGCAGATCAGCAGGGGGGGCGCCAGCTGGGGCAGTCCCTCGAGCCGCTGCTGGGTCTGTTGGAGGAGGGTTTCCTCGCCGCTGCCGGCCAGGGCCCAGTACTGCTTGGGATAGCTGGCGCGCGAGAGGGGCCACAGGCGGGTGCCGGTGCCGCCGCAGAGGATCACCGGCACCAGGGGGCGGTCCAGGGGGGTGGGGGCCATGGGTGCCGTGGCTGCGCTGAAACGGTTGGAACCCATTCAATCCCGTCCGGGGGCGGCCCAGGTGCCGTCGCGGGCACGTTCCCCCACCGGAACGGCCCGATCTCGCAGTTCGCCCGGGTCGGCTCAGAGCTCCAGCAGGCCCGGCGGGGGGGTGAGGCCGATCCAGCCCTCGGCCAGGTTCACCTCCGGCACGATCGCCTCCACGAAGGGGATGAACACCCGCCGGGGCGTACCGCCCTCGTCCGGGGCAGCCAGCTCCACCTCGAGCAGGTCGTTGCCGGCGTGGATCAGATCCAGCACCCGGCCGATGGCGCCGGGCTCCTGGAGCAGACGCACCTCCAGGCCCACCAGATCGAGCAGGTGGAATTCACCCGGTTCGAGGGGGGGGCGGTCGGCGGCGGGCACCAGCAGCTCATGGCCCACCAGGGCTTCGGCGGCGTCGCGGTTGTCGATGCCGGCCAGGCGCACCACGAAGAGCTCCTTGCCGGGCAACTGACGGCCGCTGCGCAACTCCACCGCCCGGGCCGGCTGGCCCTTGGCCTGCAGCCAGCGGGGGCCGGGGCGGGTGAAGCGCTGCGGGAAATCGGAGAGGGGCAGCACCCGCAGTTCGCCGGCCAGCCCCTGGGCGGCCACCAGCCGGCCCACCACCAGCAGCTCCGGCGTTTCGGCCGTGGGTGGGGAAGGGGGGTCGGCCATAGCGGCGGCGGCTGCAGGGTTGATTCAACTGGATCCTCCGCGGGTGCCCCTTGGAATGCCCAGCAGGATGCTCCTGCGAAGGCCTGGGTGGATGGGCTGGTGGGT
The DNA here is from genome assembly GCA_044370835.1 of Cyanobium sp. Classification (GTDB taxonomy): domain Bacteria; phylum Cyanobacteriota; class Cyanobacteriia; order PCC-6307; family Cyanobiaceae; genus Cyanobium. The sequence continues at coordinate 59,263 of JBILUS010000004.1, forward strand.
GCCCTGGATCCCCTGCCCCTGTAGCACCGGGTGAGCAGGCGTTCTTGCCTCCGATGATTCGGTGTCCTCAGCAGCCCGCTGGTGATGGGGCGGCTTGCGCGGTCCATCCCCCAGCCCAGGCCAGGGCGCTGAGGTCAGCGGCGGAGGACTGGGGCGGCGAGGTCAGGAGCAAGGCCCAGGGGCGGAAGGCGCGGGGGGCTGTCCTTGGCAGATGGCGCTTCCGTACAGCCTGTACAGAAGCGGATGAGCTACACAACATCTTGTCCCCAACCCTGGAATCCGTTCAGCGTGGAGGGCCAGTTCTGCGTTCTGGAGTTGCCCAGCCGCTCCCCAGGCGCTGCACATGCCGCTCGTCGTTTGCATCCACCTGCCACCTTCCCCTGCATCACCTGCCACCTCCCTGCGAACGGCGATCAGGCCATCCGCCGTTCAGCGCCTGGACGGCCGATAATGCCGCCACGCCCCCGCACGCCCCGGCGACCCCATGGCCTCCGCATCCCCCGCCCTGATCCTGCCGGGTACCACGGTGGTGGTGAGCGACGCTCGCTCGATCTACAACGGCTACCGGGGCTTTGTGCAGCGCATCAGCGGCGACCGGGCGGCCGTGCTGTTCGAGGGCGGCAACTGGGACAAGCTGATCACTGTCCCCCTGAAGACCCTCCAGGCCGTCTGAGCAGGGCGAGAGCGGCGCGGGCCGCCTGCTGCTCCGCCTCACGGCGGGAGCCCCCCCAGCCCTCGGAGCCCCCATCGCTCCCTTCATGCGTGCCGATTGCCCAGCGCACCCGGGCGTGGAAACGGCGGGGATCGCCGTGGCGGCGGCTGATTTCATCGCAGGCGTAGGTCGGCAGACCCAGGCCCTGGCCCTGGGTCCATTCCTGCAGGGCCGTCTTCCAGTTGTGGCGGTCGGGATCGGCCAGCAGCTCGGCCGTGCTGCGCTGCCAGGGGCCAGCCAGCCAGAGCAGCACAGCCTCCAGCCCACCCGCGGTCCCACCCCAGCAGCGGTACACGCCGCCCACCAGGGCCTCGCAGCATTCGGCCAGCACCGTGGCGCGGCCGCTGGCATCCCCCAGGGCCATCGGGCCGAGGTGGAGCACGGCGGCCAGGTCCAGCTCCTCGGCCAGGGCGGCCAGCCAGCGGTCGCTCACCAGCTGGGCCCGCAGGGCGGAGCGCTGCCCCACCGAGAGGTCCGGGTGGTGGCGGCTGAGGAATTCGGTGGCGGCCAGGCGCAGCACCGCATCGCCGAGAAACTCCAGTTGCTCGTGGTTGCGGGGCCGGCCGGCCGAGGTGTGGCTGAGGGCCTCCTCGATCGGCGCCAGGGCCGCGGCGCCGCCACCGGGTCCGCCCGAGGCGAGCGGATCGAGCTCGAGCCTGGCCAGGAGCGCGGCCAGTTGCTCCAGCCGCTGGGCGCTGATCAGGGCGACGCGGGACACCTGGCCCATGGCGGCGGCGGACGGTGTGGGAGGGGGCTTTTCATCCTTCCATCCGGCGGGCTCTCCGGCGGCTGTGGGTTTGCCCGTGATCAAGGGGGTGGAAAGCAGGACATAAGCCGGGTTCTGTTCACCGCCGCCGGGCCCGGGGGCTGGGCGGCGGGGGTGACCATCTGTCTGGGACCGCCGTCACCGGCGGCCTCGAGCGGCGCTGGATGGAACGGAACGGGATCATGGCCAACCCTTGTTCCGCGGGCCGAAGCCCTGGCCTTGCTCCCAGCCGGGGTTTACCGAGCCGACACCTCTCGATGCCGCTGGTGCGCTCTTACCGCACCCTTGCACCCTTGCCTGTGCAGCCCTGGGGCGAACCCCACAGGCGCCATCGGCGGTGTGTTTCTGTGGCACTGTCCTCACGGTCGCCCGCACCGGGCGTTACCCGGCAGGCCTGGCCATTGGGGAGCCCGGACTTTCCTCAACCGGCCGAACCACCACCGGAGCCGGAGCCCCTGGCGTCGATCCACCGGTTGCGATCACCTCGCCTGCTTTCCAGCGATCAGGTTACGCAGACGCTGTTTGGGCTGGCGATAGGCTGAGCTTTCATGGGGCTGTAGCTCAGCCGGATAGAGCGACGGTTTCCTAAACCGTAGGTCGTGGGTTCGAGTCCCGCCAGCCCCGCTTGAACCTGCTGCAGACGCCAGCGGCGCTGCACTTTCGGGTATGGATGTTGATCAAGATCATGCTCATCCGCGCCGAATGGCGTGGGGGTTTGAGTGGGGGATTCGGCGCCTCATTGGGCGCGCCCCTCGGCATGAACTGCGCGCCTTTGCTCCGGAAGGGCTGGTGGGATGCCGCGGAATCGGTTGCGACCTTGATCAAGGGCCGATGGTCAGCGTCTCACCCCACCACTGGCGCTCTTCCCAGGACTGCCCCCTGCCGCTAGCGTGGCCACAGTCGCCCGACTCCGGATGACCCAGCTCCATGGCAGCCAGCTCCACGACCTGCGGCTGCGGCTGCTGGTGCAGCAGGAGAGCGAGCGCATCGCCGACAGCCAGCCCGATGAGCTCGACCTCTCGGTGGTGCAGGCCCGCACCCTCTGCTGGCTGGCCCTCCTGGCCGAAGCCCACGAGGAGCAGGCCACCGATGCCGAGCGCCGCGGCGATGTGGAGCAGGCGATGGGCTGGTTCGCCGATGCCATGCGCCTCCGCGATGTGATCAACGTGGTGAGCTCGATCGAGATCCCCCTGCCCGCCGCTTCGGACGGTTCCGGCCCGGACGATTGCGGCACCGATCCCTTCGACGACTGCGGCCCTCTGGCGGCATGAACCGCTTCAGCGGCAGCCCATCCGGTTCGGTGCCATGATGGAAACCGATGCACAGAAGGGACGCGGTGCCTGAAGAGCCCTGCCAATGCCCTGATTGCCAGCGGTTCTATCGGGAACACGACCGGCTGATCCGGGAAAACGCCAGTCTCCGCCAGCAGCAGGAGCTCAACTGGGCCGCCCTTCAGTCCTTCCGCACCCTGGCCGGCCGGGTGCTTGAGGAACTGCAGAAGCAGTACGGCGATGGGGATGCCCCGGTGTCCGAGGGGGGCAGGCCGCCCGGAGCCCCCGCCGCCGAAGCCTCCCGCGCCGGATCCGCTGCTGCGGCGGAGTCGCCGGAATCGCCCGAACTGGAGGCCGTCCACCAGGCGATGGCCGATCTGGAGAACATCAACGCCCACCTCTTCTCGATCGAGGTGCTGATGGAGCGCATCTTCGATGTGCGGGTGCCCGAGGAGGTGGAACAGAAGTTCCGCGAGGTGGCCGGTGAGCTCGCCCCCGACCCCCTCAACGCCGACCGACTTCGCCTCAACCGCCTGCTCCACCAGACCCCGGACCTGCCGGACCGGAGCTGAGCCTCCCCGCCCTGAGCGCTTGCTCTGAGCTCCTGCTCAGTCGTCCAGTTCGCAGGTGATCGTGACCGGGTACTCTTCGGCTTGCCAGATCCGCGTGGCGTAATCGCGGATCGAGCGATCTGAAGAGAAGAAGCCGGAGCGGGCCGTGTTCAGCAGTGACATCCGGTTCCAGACCCGGCGCCGCTGGTCGGTCCAGGTGCGATTCACCGCCTCCTGGGCCCGCAGGTAATCGGCGAAGTCGGCCATCACGTAGAAGCGGTCGTCGCCGGTGAGGTTCTGCAGCAGCGGCCGGAACATCTCGCCATCGCCATTGCTGAAGTGGCCCTGTTCGATCAGCCGCAGCACCTCCGGCATCAGCGGCAGGTTCGGAATCAGTTCCCAGGGCCGGTAGCCCTCCTGCCTGAGCGACGCAATCTCGGCGGTGGTTTTGCCGAAGAGGAAGAAGTTGTCGGCCCCCACCTGCTCGCGGATCTCCACGTTCGCCCCATCGAGGGTGCCGATCGTGAGGGCCCCGTTCATGGCGAACTTCATGTTGCCCGTGCCCGAGGCTTCCATCCCCGCGGTGGAGATCTGCTCGGAGAGATCCGCGGCCGGGTACACCCGCTCGCCCAGCTTCACGTTGTAATCCGCCAGGAACACCACCTTCAGCAGCCCCTCGGTGGCGGGATCGGCATTCACCATGTCGGCGATGCCATTGATGAAGCGGATGATCAGCTTGGCCATCGCGTAGCCCGGCGCCGCCTTGCCGCCGAAGATCACAGTGCGCGGTGCCATGCCGACGGTGTCGCCGTTCTTGATCCGCAGGTACTGGGCCACCACCTGCAGGGCATTGAGGTGCTGGCGCTTGTACTCATGGATGCGCTTCACCTGCACATCGAACAGCGACTGCGGATCCACTGCCACGCCGGTGTGGCGGTGGATGTAATTGCTCAGGTGTTCCTTCACCGCCAGCTTGGTGGCACCCCAGCTCTCCAGGAAGGCGTAGTCGTCGGCAAAGCGCTCGAGGCGGCGCAGCTGGGAGAGGTCGCTCACCCAGCCCGGTCCCACCGCCTCATCGAGCAGGGCCGAGAGGCGCGGATTGGCCAGGGCCACCCAGCGGCGGGGTGTGACACCATTGGTGACGTTGGTGAACTTCTCCGGCCATAGGGCCGCGAATTCCGGGAAGAGTTCGCTCTTCACCAGGTCGCTGTGGAGTGCCGCCACGCCGTTGACATGGTGGCTGGCGATTGTGGCCAGGTGTGCCATGCGCACCGCCTTGCGGCCTTCGTCATCGATGATCGACACCTTGCGCAGGATCTGATCGTTGCCCGGATACTTCAGCCGCACCTGCTGCAGGAAGCGGCGGTTGATCTCGCAGATCAGCTCGTAGTGGCGGGGCAGGAGGTTGCTGAACAGATCCACACCCCACTTCTCCAGCGCCTCCGGCAGCAGGGTGTGGTTGGTGTATGAGAGCGAGCGGCTGGTGATCGCCCAGGCCGCCTCCCATTCGAGGTGTTTGTCGTCGAGCAGGAGGCGCATCAGCTCGGCCACCGCGATCGCCGGGTGGGTGTCGTTGAGCTGCACCGCCCAGTGGTCCGGGAAATCCTCCACCGCGATGCCGCGGTGATCGAGGCTGCGGATCATGTCCTGCAGCGAGCAGCTCACGAAGAAGTGCTGCTGCTTGAGCCGCAGCCGCCGGCCCTCATCGGTGCCGTCGTTGGGATAGAGCACCTTGGAGAGGGTCTCGCTGCCCACCTTCTCCTCCACGGCGCCGTAGTAATCGCCGATGTTGAAGGCGTAGAAATCGAAGCTCTCGGTGGCATCAGCCCGCCACAGCCGCAGCCGGTCGCAGGTGTTGACCCGATAGCCGAGGACCGGCACATCGTGGGGCACGCCGATCGCGTGTTCGGCCGGAATCCAGCGCACTCGGTAGGCGCCCTTCTCATCGCGGTAGGTCTCGGTGCGGCCGCCGAAGCCCACGAAGCAGGCCTGGTCCGGATGGGGGATCTCCCAGGGCCAGCCGCCCTTGAGCCACTTGTCGGTGATCTCCACCTGCCAGCCGTCGCGGATCAGCTGGTCGAAGATGCCGAATTCGTAGCGGATGCCATAGCCGGTGGCCGGGATCTGGAGCGAGGCCAGGGATTCGAGGAAACAGGCCGCCAGCCGCCCCAGGCCGCCATTGCCCAGGCCCGGTTCCTCCTCCACATCGAGGATCTCCTCGATATCCGGGATGCCGAAGCGCCGCAGGGCCTCGGCCGCCTCCTCACGGATGCCGAGCATCAGCAGGTTGTTGCCCAGCTGCGGGCCGATCAGGAACTCAGCCGAGAGGTAGGCCACCACGCGGGTGGGGGTGGCGGCGATCGCCTCGATCCCGGCCAGATAACGGGTCATCAGCCGGTCCCGCACCGCATAGCTCAGGGCCATGTAGAGGTCGTGCCGGCTGGCGGTGGGGGCCAGCTTGCCCAGCGTGTAGAAGAGATGGTCGGTCATCCCGTCGAACACGTGCTCGGCGGTGAGGCCACTGCGCACCGGCTCCGCATAGCAGCCCGGCGTCGGCAGGCGCAGATTGCGGGGTCGGGATTCGGTCGAGGTCATGGCGCGCTCCTGCTGGGGCCCTTGCTGGATTGGCGTTAACCATGGGACCGCCCGGCAAGACCGTAGCGGTCGCTGCCGTTGTCGCACGAAATCGTTGCCCTCAGATCAGGAAGCAAACACGCCGCATCGGCGCCCTAGGGTCACTGACACCCGCCCTTCCTGGCCGCTCCGGGACAGGGCTAGCCGGCCTTCGATCCCGCACCCGTGCTGCCCACGATTCTGCCTTCCCTCGCTCACACAGCATCCCTGGCGCCGCTCCTGACCGTGTTGCCCCGGCTGCTGCTCCAGGCCGGCGCGGAAGGCATCAGCAACCACAGCGTGGAGGTGGCCGAAACCCTGATCCAGGTGGGCCGCTTCCTGGTGATCTTCCTGGCAGCCCGCACCCTGGCCGAGATCCTGGTGCGTTTCCAGCTGCCCACCATCCTCGGCGAGCTGCTGGCCGGTGTGCTGATCGGGGTGTCTGGCTTTCACTTCCTGATCCCGCCGGACACCGGTGCCCGCCTCAACCACTGGCTGCTGGATCTGGTGGCGACCCTCTCCGGTGTGACTCCCGACCTGGCGCAGACCCTCTACATCGAGAGCTTCCCGGGGTTGCAGCAGGTGTCGCTGCTGGGCCTCTATGCCCTGCTCTTCCTCACCGGCCTGGAGAGCGAGCTCGATGAACTGGTGGCGGTGGGACTGCAGGCCACCACCGTGGCGGTGACTGGGGTGGTGCTGCCCTTCGCTCTGGGCGCCTTCGGGCTGCACTATCTCTTCCATGTGCCGCTGGTGCTGGCGGTGTTCGCCGGGGCGGCCATGACGGCCACCAGCATCGGCATCACGGCCAGCGTGTTTGGAGAGCTGGGCTGGCTGCGCACCCGTGAGGGTCAGATCGTGATCGGCGCCGCCGTGCTCGACGACATCCTCGGCATCGTGATCCTGGCGGTGGTGGTGAGCCTGGCCAGCGGCGATTCCTTCGCCCTCACACCGATCCTGCGCCTTGTGGTGGCCGCGGTGGTGTTCGTGGCTGCAGCCCTCTGGTTGAGCCGCACCGCAGCCCCTGTCTTCGACTGGGTTCTCGATCGGCTCAAGGCCCCCGGCGAGGTGGTGGTGGCCGGCTTCGTGGTGCTTTCCCTCTGCTGCTTCTCCGCCCAGGCGATCGGTCTGGAGGCTGCCCTGGGGGCCTTCGCCGCCGGTCTGATCCTCAGCCGTTCCCGCCACACCGAGGCGATCCAGGAAACCGTGAAGCCCCTGGTGGCCCTCTTCGCCACCGTGTTCTTCGTGCTGATCGGCACCGGCATGGACCTCTCGGTGCTCAACCCCCTCGATCCGGCCAACCGCGAGGGCTTGGTGGTGGCCGCCTTCCTGCTGGTGGTGGCGGTGCTCGGCAAGCTCGCCGCCGGCTGGAGCTACTGGAGCATCCTGCCCACCCGCCGGCTCGTGGTGGGCCTCGGCATGCTTCCCCGCGGCGAGGTGGGCCTGATCTTCCTGGGCCTCGGCAGCCAGGCCGGAATCCTTACCCCGGCCCTTGAGGCCGCCATCCTGCTGATGGTGATCGGCACCACCTTCCTGGCCCCGATCCTGCTCAGACTGGTGCTTTCCACCCCGCAGACCAGCGTTGCCGAGCAACCCCTCTGAAGGCGGCGGTCTGGCAGCCCTGCTGGGCCGCTGGGGCTTCAGTGCAGCTGGCTGGCGCGACAACCTCCATGGCGAATGGTGGCTGGCGGCCCAGCTGCTGCTGATTGCGGCCCTGCTGCTGCCGGGCTGGCCGGCCCCGGCGGCGTTCGGGGTGGCCTGGCCGCTGGCGCTACGCCTGGCCGGGTCGGCGTTGGTGCTGCTGGCCTTGATCGGCGCCGCTCGCTCCCTGCTGCGGCTTGGCGCCAGCCTGACGCCCCTGCCGGAGCCGATGCCCGGCGCGGCCCTGGTGACCAGTGGCCCTTACGCCCGCTGCCGCCATCCCCTCTACCGCCAGATCCTGATCGGAGCCCTGGGGATGGCCCTGCTGCTCGGCAGCCTGCTGCACCTGGCCCTGCTGCTGGCCCTGGCGGCGGTGCTGGGCGGCAAGGCGCGGCGCGAGGAACGGGCCCTGCTTGCCGTGCACCCTGAGGCCTACCCGGTCTACCGGGCGGCCACCCCCGCCATCGTGCCGGGCCTGCCTTGGCTCGACTGGCGCTGAACCGACGCGGCTGAGCGGTGATCAGTCGTTGCTGTTGCGGCTGGCCAGCGCCGTGAACAGGCCCCAGAGCGCCGCCACCAGGCCCAGGCTGGAGCCCCAGCCGGGGCCGAGCGCCAAGCCGATCAGCAGCTCCATCACCACCCCGGCCGCCAGGGCTACCACCAGGCTGATCAGCACCAGCAGCAGCGCCTGGAGTCCCTCCCCCACCCCCGCGGCGGCGAGCCGCTCCTCCAGCACCCGCAGCGGCAGGCTGAGCGGCAGGTAGAGGGCCAGGGCCCAGAGGGCGATGCCGGGCAGCAAGGGCAGCCAGTCGGCCAGGGGCGGCCAGACGGCCAGGCCCAGCGCTTCGGCCACGGGAAGGGAGATGGGCATCGGGCGGGCTGCCGCTCGGGATCACTAGCATCGACCTTCGCCCCCCCCCGCGGTCTGCGCTTCCTCGGTCCGCACGGGCCTGTTCGGCGACCTCCCGTTTCGATCCGCCCTTGACGTCCACCAGCACCCTGCCGACCCCCAGCCAGCCCGTGGCCTGCGATCCCTGGCGCTGGCAGGGCCATGGGGTGCACAGCCTGCGGGCGGCGCCGGAGAACCCCGAGGGACCGGCGATCCTGCTGGTGCACGGCTTCGGTGCCTCCACGGACCACTGGCGCCACAACATCCCTGCCCTGGCCGCCCACCACGAGGTGCACGCCCTGGATCTGCTCGGCTTCGGCCGCAGCGCCAAGCCCGAAGGCCTGCCCTACGGCGGGGCGCTCTGGCGCGACCAGCTCAGCGCCTACGTTGCCGAGCGGATCGGCCGTCCCACCGTGCTGGTGGGCAACTCCCTCGGGGGCTACGCCGCCCTGGCGGCCGGTGCCGCCCTCGGTGAGAACGCCGCCGGGGTGGTGCTGCTCAACGCCGCCGGTCCCTTCAGCCAGGAGCAGCAAGCGCCCCGCGGCTGGGGTGCGATCGCCACCCGCACGATCGGCGCCGCGGTGCTTGGCAGTCCGGTGGTGCAGCGGCTGATCTTCGAAAACCTGCGCCGGCCCGCCACCGTGCGCCGCACCCTCAACCAGGTGTACGTGGACCGCACCAACGTCGATGAGGAGCTGGTGGAGTCGATCCTGCGACCCTCCCGCGATCCGGGGGCCTTTGGCGTGTTCCGCACCGTGTTCGACATCCCCAGCGGCGAGCCGCTCGATCCCCTGTTCGCCCGGCTCCGCTGCCCCCTGCTGCTGGTCTGGGGCATCCGCGATCCCTGGATCAATGCGCCGGGGCGCCGCGCCACCTTCCAGCGCCATGCCCCGGCGGCCACCACCGAGGTGGTGCTCGAAGCCGGCCATTGCCCCCACGACGAGGTGCCGGCAGCGGTGAACGCGGCCCTGCTCGACTGGCTCGCCGGGCTGGGCGGCCCTCGCTAGCTTCGGGCCTCTGCACCTTGGCCCATGGTCCTTGAACGGCGCACCGGGCCCTATCCCCACTGGTGTTTCGAGGATCCGGCCGGTGGCGACGCCCTGCGGATCGTGCCCGAGCGCGGCGGCCTGGTGAGTGGCTGGCGCTGCGGCGGCCGCGAGATCCTCTATTTCGACGCCGAACGCTTCGCCGATCCGGCCCTTTCGGTGCGTGGGGGCATCCCGGTGCTGTTCCCGATCTGCGGCAACCTGCCCGGCGACCAGCTGCCCCTCCCCCAGGGCAGCTATCCCCTCAAGCAGCACGGCTTTGCCCGTGATCTGCCCTGGGAGCTGGAGCCCCTTGCCGATGGCCGCGGTGTGGCGCTGGTGCTCAGCGACGGTCCGGCCACCCTGCCCCACTACCCCTTCCCCTTCCGCCTCACCCTGGAGTTGCGGCTCGAGCCCGCCGCCCTGGCGATCACCGCACGGATCGCCCACACCGCGGCGGCCGGGGATCCGATGCCCTTCAGCTTCGGGCTTCATCCCTACCTGGCGGTGACCGATCCGGGCGCCGTGCGGCTGGAGGGTCTGCCGGACACCTGTGTCAACCATCTGGTCATGGCCCCCGCCGCCACCGCCGACCAGCTGCTGCGGCTCGGCAGTGGGGTGGATTTCTTCGCCGAGGCTTCCGCTCCGGTGCGGCTGGTGGATCCCGGGGCCGGCCTGGCGGTGAGCCTGGAGACCACCGCCCCCTTCGATTGCGTGGTGGTCTGGAGCGAGCCGCCCCGGCCGATGGTGTGTCTCGAACCCTGGACGGCCCCGCGCGGCGCCTTGATCAGCGGCGAGCGGCGCCTCGAGCTCGCCGCTGGCGAGGAGCTCGTTTTGCATTGCCGCTACCGGATCGAGCCGCTGGCCTGAGGGTGATCCGGCAGCGCTTCAGACTCCGGCTTCGCTGCCAGCAGCTGGCCGGGCGATGGGTCGGGCCACGCCGGGCAGGCGGCCTGGAGCCAGCTGCAGCTTCGGATCGAAGCGGGCCTTCACCGCCTCGATCATGGCGCGAGAGGGGGCATCCTCCCAGGCGGGGATCGGGTCGGCGGCGCCGGCGGGGGCGTTCGGCTGGCGCAGCACCGCCAGGTGGCCCCCCAGGGCGCGGCAGTGGCGCCGCAAGCTTTCCACCTTGGCGGGGCTGAGGGCCGAGGCCGGCGCCCAGGCCAGGCCCAGGCCGCTGCCGGCCGCCAGGTCCACGGGAATGCCAGCCAGCTCCTTCAGCGCCAGCAGCTCCCCGAGCCGGGTGGAGGTGGCGCCGAGGCGCAGCAGCCAGGCCGCCGGATCGCTGCTGTCCGCCGGGCTGGCGGGTTGGCGCGCGGCGCTCAGGAGTGTTTCCAGCTCGCTGTTGCTGCAGGGCTGGCTTCGCAGGTCGGCGCTGGCGCCCAGGCCGGCCATCTGGTCCTGCAGGGAGGTGGCACTGATGCTGGCCAGGGCCACCAGCAGCACCGGCTCGGGCCCCAGCCCGGCGGCGGCGGCCAGGGGGCCGCTCCAGAGGTCGAGGCGCTCGGGGCTCAGGCCCGCCCGCAGCAGGGCCCCCACCCGTGCCACCAGGCTCTCCAGGGGGCCGCGCAGCAGCAGCCCGGCCCGGTGCTGGGGCAGGGGCATGGTGCGCAGGGTGAGCTCGGTGATCAGGCCGAGGCTGCCCCAGCTGCCGCACAGCAGCCGCATCAGGTCGTAGCCGGCCACGTTCTTCACCACCTTGCCGCCGGCGTGGGCCTCCACCCCGTCGGTCCGGAGCAGGCGGATGCCGATCAGCTGGTCGCGCACGCCGAGGTAGCGCTGGCGATAGCCCCCGGCCAGACCCCGCGCCACCAGCCCGCCGATGCTTCCCTGGGACGCTTCCGGGTTGGGGGCGGCCGGGACCGGCGTGATCAAGGGCGCATCCACGGCCAGCCACTGCCGGTGGGGGGTGAGAGCCTCCTGAACCTCCACCAGTGGTGTGCCTGCCGCCACGGTGAGGGTGAAGTCGCCTCGGTTGTGCTCCCGGATGCCCCGCAGCCCCGCCGTGCTCACCACCGTGCAGGGCTGGCGCACCGGCGCCCCCCAATCGAGGCGGCTGGCCAGGCCGGCCGGCAGCCAGGGGGTGCCCTGCCGATGCAGATCCTGCACCAGATCCTGGAGGTCGCCGGCATCGGGTTGGAGCACGGCACGATGGTGCCATGGCGCCCCTCCGCCCGCGTGATCCCTCCCGGCCCTTCTGAGCCCAGCCCCCTCGATCCCCCGGCCGCGGGATCCGGGGGCGGGCGGCTCAAGGTGATCGTTGTCGATGACGACCCCACCGGCTCCCAGACCCTGCACGGTTGCCCCCTGCTGCTGCGCTGGGATGCGGCCACCCTGACGGCGGGGCTGCGCCACCCATCGCCCTTTCTGTTTCTGCTGGCCAACAGCCGCGCCCTCGATCCGTCCGCAGCTCGCCAGCGGCTGCGCCAGATCTGCCGGGCCCTGCTGCCGGTCCTGGAGGCCGCCAGGACCGAGGGGGTGGTGGATCGCTGGCTGGTGGTGAGCCGCGGCGATTCCACCCTGCGGGGCCATTTCCCCCTGGAGGTTGAGGAGCTTGCCGCGGCCCTGGGGCCCTTTGCGGCCACCGTGCTGGTGCCGGCTTTCCTGGAGGGGGGGCGCACCACCGTGGATGGGGTGCACCTGCTCGAGGGTCGGCCGGTGCACGAGAGCCCGTTTGCCCGCGACGGGCTGTTCGGTTACAGCAGCAGCTATCTGCCGGCCTGGGTGGCGGAGAAGAGCGCCGGCCGCATCCCGGCCGAGCGGGTGGGGCGGCTTTCCCTGGCGGAGCTGGAGGCCGGTGCCGCCTGCGTGCGGGACCGCCTTCAGGCACTGGCCGCCACCCTGGAGCCGGGCGGTGAGGCCCCAGCGCTGGGAACCGTGGTGGCGGTGGACGCCACCCGGCCCGAGCACCTCCGCGCCCTGGGGGCCGCCCTGCTGGACGGCGCCGATCCCGCCACCACCGAACCCGCTCCCCGCGTTCTGGTTCAGGCTGCCGCCAGCCTGCTCAATGGCCTGGTGCCCTTGCCGCCCCAGCCCCACACTCCGGCGGGCTTGGCCGCCCTGCGCCGGCGGGGTGCCGACGGCCCGCTCCAGCCCGGGCTGGTGCTGGTGGGGTCTCACGTTCCCCTGGCCGATGCCCAGCTCGCCGCGCTGCTGGCCGAGCCTGCCTGCGCGGCCGTGGAGGTGCTGGTGGCCCGGGTGCATCGGCTGCTGGAGGGCCCCCTGCCGGACAGGCTGCTCGCCTCGCTTGAGCAGGAGTGGCTGGAGCGGCTGGCGGACCGGCTGGCAGCCGGAGCGACTCCCGTGTTCCATACCAGCCGCGGCGAGCTGGCCTGCCGCCACGCCGCGGAGCGACGCCGGCTGGGGCAGGTCCTGGCGGAGGCCATGGCCCGGGTGGTGGGTCGCCTGGCGCCCCACCTGGGGTATGTGATCAGCAAGGGGGGCATCACCAGCCACACACTCCTGGCCGATGGCCTGGAGCTGGCGGCGGTGGAGCTCCAGGGCCAGATCCAGCCGGGTCTCTCCCTGGTTCTCGCCCCCTCCCGAGCCGGCCAGCCCTGCGATGGTGTGGCCGGGGCGGAAGCCCTGCCCGTGCTCACGGTGCCGGGCAACCTCGGCAAGCCGGACACCCTGCTGCAGCTGTGGCGCCAGCTCGAGAGCGCCGGGGCTTAGGGGTTGGCGGGCCGGGACCAGGGGGCCTTCATCCCCCTTCGAGGCTGCGCAGCAGCAGCTGCACGGGATGCAGCACCGGGATCGGCCGGGGGGTGGCCTCCATGTGGCGGCGGATCTGGAGGGTGCAGCCGATGTTGGCGCTCACCGCCAGGTCGGCGCCGGTGCCGGCCAGATCCGCGGCTTTGATCCGGCCCAGCTCGGCGGCCTCCTCCGGCTGCACCAGGTTGTAGATGCCGGCGCTGCCGCAGCACACCCCCGCCTCGGTGGCCTCCACCAGGCGCACGTGGGGGATGGCGGCGAGCAGGGAGCGGGGCTGCTGGCGCAGGCCCTGGCCGTGGAGCATGTGGCAGGCGTCGTGGTAGGCCAGCCGCAGCGGCCGCTCGGCGGTGGCGGCGCTGCCATCGGGGTGGCGCAGGGGCTGCAGGGCTGCGCGGAAGGCCGGGCTGGGTCCCACCCGGTCGAGGAACTCCTGGATGTCGGCCACCTGGAGGGCGAAGGCGGCGCCGGCCTCGGCAGGGGGCAGGCCGGCTTGCGAAGGCGCGTCCGCCAGGATCGTGCCGTAGTGCTTGAGGGTGTGGCCGCAGCCGGAGGCCGCCACCAGCACCGCATCGAGGGGTTCGGGGCCCGCCGCTTTGCCGTCGCCGATCACCGCCGCGAAGGAGGCCATCAGGTCGGTGGCCAGCTCGCAGGTCTGCCCCAGTTCGCCCTGGTGGTGGGTCACGGCGCCGCAGCAGCCCTGGTCGGGGGGGATCACCACCTCGATGCCGTTGGCGCTCAGCACCCGGATCGCTGCCGTATTGACGGCCGGATCAAACAGCCGCTGCACGCAGCCCAGCACCAGCCCCACCCGGTAGCGCCGTTCCCCAACGGCTGGCACCACCACGGGTAGGGCATCGCGGAAGGCCTCCGGGGCCAGGGGGGGCAGCAGGCCGTCGAGGGCTTCCAGCTGGGGCCCGAACAGCCGGGTGAGGCCGCTGCGGCGCGCCAGGGCCTGCAGGGGGGTGCCGGCGTAGGCCCGCAGGGGGGTGAGCACCGCCCGCAGCCGGTTGGGGTAGGGAATCAGGCTGAACAGGAGTCGGCGGAAGGCCCGCTGGGCTGGGGTGCGCAGCTCGGGGGCGTTGAGTTTGGGCCGGGTGGCCTCGATCAGCTGGTCGTAGCGGACGCCCGAAGGGCAGGCGCTCACGCAGGCGAAGCAGCCCAGGCAGCTGTCGAAGTGCTTCGCCACCGTGGCATCAAGCTCCAGGCTGCCGGCCTCGATCGCCTTGAGGGTGTGGATGCGGCCGCGGGGCGAATCCATTTCTGTGGCCAGCACCCGGTAACTGGCGCAGGTGGGCAGGCAGAAGCCGCAGTGCACGCAGGGATCGGCCGCGGCGATCACCGCTCGGGACGCCGGCGAGGCTGTTGCTGCGGGGGTGGGCTGGTCGGCACGGCTTGGCATGGAGCCAGTCTGCCGGGCGGGGCCCTCAGCAGGGAGGCAGCCCGCCTCAGCCCCCGAAGTGGCGCACCACCGCCTCGGCGAAGCCGGAGCAGCTCACCGGCTCCACCCGCGGCTCCATCAGGCGGGCCAGGTCATAGGTGACCTCCTTGTTGGCGATCGCGGCGCTCAGGCCGGCGGTGATCAGGTCCGCCGCCTCCTGCCAACCCATGTATTCGAGCATCATCACGCCGCTGAGGATCACCGAGCCGGGGTTGATGCGGTCGAGGCCGGCGTGCTTGGGGGCGGTGCCGTGGGTGGCCTCGAAGATGGCGGCGTTGTCACCGATGTTGGCGCCGGGGGCCATGCCCAGGCCGCCCACCACGGCGGCGGCCGCATCGGAGATGTAGTCGCCGTTGAGGTTGAGGGTGGCGAGGATCGAGTAGTCGGCCGGGCGTGTCTGGATCTGCTGGAAGATGCTGTCGGCGATGCGGTCATCGACCATCACCATCGCCTTCCACTGACCGTTGCCGTGGCTGGCGCCGATCGCTTCGAGCACCCCCTTCACCTCCTCACCGATCGCCTCCTTCTTCTCGGGGGTCAGCGCGTCGTAGCCGGGATCCACCAAGCGGGCGTTGGCCTCGATGCTCAGGCCGGGGTTGCTGTCAGCGTTGTCGAGGATCCAGCTCTCCCGCTCGGTCACGCAGTCGGCGCGGAATTCGGTGGTGGCCAGCTCGTAGCCCCAGTCGCGGAAGGCGCCCTCGGTGAACTTCATGATGTTGCCCTTGTGCACCAGGGTCACGTGGCGCTTGCCTGCCTCCAGCCGCAGCGCGTGCTGGATCGCCTTGCGGATGTGGCGCTGGCTGCCGTGCTTGCTCACCGGCTTGATGCCGATGCCGGCACCCTCAGGGATCTGGCGCTTGCCGAGCTTGCCGTTGGCCGGGATCACCACCTCGTTGAGGTGTTTCCGCAGCTCGATGCAGACGGGATCGGTGGCCTCCCACTCGATCCCCATGTAGATGTCCTCGGTGTTCTCGCGGTAGACGATCACATCGAGATCCTGGGGCCGCTTGTGGGGGCTGGGGGTGCCTTCGTAGTAACGGCAGGGCCGCACGCAGCAGTAGAGATCGAAGATCTGGCGCAGGGCCACGTTGAGTGAGCGGATGCCGCCGCCGATCGGCGTGGTGAGGGGGCCCTTGATCGCCACGCCGTAGGTGCGGATCGCCTCGAGGGTGTCCTCCGGCAGGTACTGGTAGGTGCCGTAGAGCTCGCAGGCCTCATCGCCGGCAAACACCTTGAACCATTCGATCCGGCGCGCTCCGCCGTAGGCCTTCGCCACCGCCGCATCCAGGACCCGCTGGGTGGCGGGCCAGATGTCCACGCCGGTGCCATCGCCGCGGATGAAGGGGATGATCGGATCGTTGGGCACCACCGGCTGGCCGTTCTCGAAGCGGATGGCGGTGCCGCTGCTGGGGGCGGTGAGCTTCTCGTAGGTGGCCATGGCGTGCCCGAACGCGGAATGCAGTCGCGCGAGCCTATGCCTGCGGGCGGGGTGTGGAAGGTTTGTGGTGGTCCGCGCCCGGGCGGGTCGTTGTGCTGGGGTTTGGCGCCGGTCCTCCGTGTTCGCAACTGCCGATCAGCGCTGCCCAGCCAGGCCGCGGGCAGCAGGATGGGCGCCATGAATGCTGCCGATCAGGTTCGATCCCTGGACTTGGCCCAGGCCATCGCCTCGGCGGCGGTCCTGTTCCGGGAGCATTTTCCCGATGCCAGGGCCAATCTCAACCCCTGGCGCGACGACCCCTTCACCCGCGCCTACGGCGAGGCTGAAACCCTCGATCTCTCCTTCCACTTCCCCGGTTGGAGCCCCCGCATCCAGTGCCGCTCCGTGCTGGTGCAGCTGCGGCTGGCCGCGGCTCCTGGGGTCGGTGAGGGCTCCACCGGTCGGCCGCCGCTGCTGGGGGTGACGCTGCGGGGTTTCACCTACGCCGGTGAACGCTGGTCGCTGGCCACGGTGGGCGACTGGCGGGCCAGCGGCCCGCACCTGCCCAGCCCGGCCGTGGAGGAGATTCTGCGGTGCTTCTGCCGCCAGATCTTCGAGCTGTTCGCCGAGGGCGATGCGCAGGTGGCCTGATCCGGCCTGTCTGCCAGCCGCTGGGGTGCCGTAATCGTTCGCAACCTTGGCGACGGCACGGCGTTGGACGCCCTTACGGTGTTGGGCCTGCCCGCGTCATCTCGAGGACCGATGTCTGTCGCCCTGGCTTCCCAGCTCCGTGAAGGAACGAAGAAGGCCCACACCATGGCCGAGAACACCGGCTTCGTGAGCTGCTTCCTCAAGGGCGTGGTCGATAAGGCCAGCTACCGCACCCTGGTGGCGGACCTCTGGTTCGTGTACAGCGCCATGGAGGAAGAGATCGGCCGCCTCGCTGACCACCCCGTGGTGGGTCCGATCAACTTCGCTGCCCTCAACCGCCGCGAATCGCTCGAGCAGGATCTCGCCTTCTATTTCGGGGCCGACTGGCGCCAGCAGATCCGCGCCACCCCCGGTGCCCAGGAGTATGTGGCCCGCATCCGCCGGGTTGCCAAGGAGGCTCCGGAGCTGCTGGTGGGCCACCACTACACCCGCTACATCGGCGATCTCTCCGGTGGTCAGATCCTCAAGAACATCGCCCAGAAGGCCATGGGCCTTGGCGAGCACGATGGTCTGCGCTTCTACGAGTTCGATGCCATCCCCGACGAGAAGGGCTTCAAGACCAACTACCGCAGCGTGCTCGACAACCTGCCGATCGATCAGGCCATGGCCGACCGGATCGTGGGTGAGGCCAACGAGGCCTTCCACTGCAACATGAAGATGTTCCAGGAGCTGGAAGGCAACCTGATCGCCGCCATCGGCAAGGTGCTGTTCGGCTTCCTCACCAAGCGCCAGCGGGCCGGCAGCACCGAGGTGGTGGCGGCCTGAGTTGCCGCTCAGCCGGAACCGGCAAAGCGGGCTACAGGCCCCAGGCCTGGGGCTGGCTTGAGCCCTGAAGCTCTTCCGGCAGACTCTGGCAAGGCCCACTTCGCCGCCTGGCGATCCCCATCCTGAACGCCATCAGCCCCGCTCCGATCCGCTTCCTGGTGCCGGGCACCACCGGCCGCTTCCGTTGTGGCGGTCTGCTGGTGGAGCTCCAGACCGCCCGCCTGCTCGCGGCGATCGGCGAGCGGCCGGTGGCGGTGGTGACCTACCGGCAGCGGGAGCCCGATCACCCCTTTCTCGACGACCTGCTGGAGCGGGAGTCCGCTCCGGGGCAGGCCCTCTGGATCGTGAGTTGGGGCTTCGATGTGCCCCCCCTGCTGCGCCGGCTGCGGGGCCGGCCGGTGGCTTACCACGCCCACAGCAGCGGCTACGGCTTCGACCTGCCCGCCGGTGTGCCGGTGCTGGCGGTGAGCCGCAACACCCTGGGCTACTGGGGCAACCGGGCACCCCGCAACCCGCTGTTCCTGGTGCCCAACGCCCTTGATCCGAAATGGCTGCGGCCCGGCTCGGCGGCGGTGCCCTGGAGCGATCCGCGGCATCCGCTGCCGCCGGACGCGATCGGGCCCCGGCGGCCGATCGATGTGCTGGTGCAGGCGCGCAAGAACAGCCGCTACGTGCTGGAGCAGCTGGTGCCGGCCCTGCGGGAGCGGGGCCTGCGGGTGGAGCTGCAGGAGGGCTGGGTGGATGATCTGGTCGAGCTGTTCCGCAGCGCCAGCGTGGTCGTGTACGACTCAGCCGACTACTGGCGCGGCCGCGGCGTGAGCGAGGGCTTCGGTCTGCCCCCCCTGGAAGCGCTCGCCTCGGGTTGTGTGGTGTTCAGCAGCCTCAACCACGCCCTGGCCGACAGCCTCGATCCCGGCCCGGTGGGCCACCAGATCGGTTGCGGCAGCCTGGCGGCGGACCTGGAGCGCATCACCGCTGCGGTGGCCGACCCGGCGGCCTGGCGGGCCGATCCCGCCCGCCTGGTGGCCCTGCTGGCGGAGGGTTCGGAGCAGGCCCTGGCGGCCCGCTGGCGCCGTGCCCTGGTCGCTGTCGATCAGCACTGGCAGCAGGTGCTCAGCGGCGCCGCGCTGCCCCTGTGCAGCCCTGCCCCCTGGCGGCTGCGGCTGGATCAGCGGCTGGTGCGGCTGCGGCGCTGGCTGCGCCGTTGATGCAGGGCGGACGCGCCGGCATAGCGTGAGCCAATCCTTCTGGCTCTGGCATTGCCTGCCCTGCCGCTGCTCCAGAGCCGCACGCTCCAGGAACTGAAGCGGCTGTTCAGCTATCTTCCCCGGCGGCGGCTGCGCACCCTGCTGGTGCTGGTGCCGCTGTCCATGATGCCCGGCATCATCGATCTGGCCTCGATCGCGGTGGTGGCCCGGCTGATGGGCACCCTGGTGGGCCATCACCTCGACGACCTGATCCCCGGCATGCGGGTGTTCGGGGGCAACGGCATCGACCAGAGCCTCTGGCTGATCGGCATCTTCGTGGCCCTGGCCTGGTTGTCGTCGGCCACCAAGCTGAGCCTCCGCTTCCTGCAGTACCGCCTCACCGCCCGGGTGTGGGGCGATCTCTCACGCCTGCTGTTCGAGCGTCTGCTCCAGCAGGACTACCGCTACCACCTGGGTCAGAGCACCTCCCGCTTCTCGGCCCTGCTGCTGAGCAACGCCCGGCGGGTGTCGGAATCCACGGTGATTCCCTTCCTGCTGATGCTCAGCGCCATCCCCTCGGTGCTGCTGCTCTCCTTTGGCATCCTCTTCATCGGCCGCTGGCTCTCGGTGGGCCTGATCATCTCCCTGGTGGTGGCCTACCTGGCCATCTCGATGGCAGCCACCCCCTACCTGCGCCACGCGGCCCGCAAGCGGCTGCGCAAGGAGCAGCAGTCGGCTGGGATGCTGATCGAAACCCTCGGCTCGGTGGCGGATGTGCAGCTCAGCCACACCGAACCCTTCTTCGCCAGCCGTTTCAACGACACCATCGCCGAGACGGAGGATTCGGTGTGGACCTCCGAGCTGCTGCCCGAGGTGCCCCGCATCCTGATCGAGCCCTTCGGCATCACGATGATCTTCGTGGTCGGCGCCCTGCCGGCCCTGCTCAGCGGTGATCCGACCCGGGTGGGTGGCATCATTCCCTTCCTCTCTTCCGTGGCGGTGGCGGCCCTGCGGCTCACGCCGCCCTTGCAGGACATCTTCCGCTCCCTCACCCAGCTGCGCGGCGGCCTGCCCCAGGTGAGCGAGCTGCTCGATGTGCTCGACCTGCCCGCCCAGCGGCCCCTGCTCAGCACCCCGGGCGTGCCCAGTCCGGCCGGCATCTTCCCCCGCCACACGATCCGGCTCCAGAAGGTGTCCTTCCGCTACGACAGCGGTGAGGACTGGCTGCTCGAGGACCTCAGCCTCACCATCCCGGTGGGGTCCCGGGTGGCCCTGGTGGGCCGCACCGGCAGCGGCAAGACCACCACCGCCCATCTGCTGCTGGGCCTGCTCCATCCCCAGCGGGGTTGCCTCGAACTCGACGGCGTGCCCGTCACCCCCAACGACCTGCCCGCCTGGCAGGCCAGCTGCGCCCACGTGCCGCAGATGATTCACCTGCTCAACGGCAGCGTGCTGGCCAACATCGCCTTCGGCATTCCCGAGGACCAGATCGACCGCGACCGGATCTGGGAATCCCTCGAGGCCGCCCAACTGGCCGACGATGTGGCCGAACTGCCCTACGGCCTTTACACGCCGGTGGGGGAGAACGGTGTGCAGCTCTCCGGCGGCCAGCGCCAGCGTCTGGCCCTGGCCCGGGCCTTCTACCGCGATGCCCGCTTCCTGGTGATGGATGAGGCCACCAGCGCCCTCGACAACCGCACCGAACTCAACCTGATCGAATCCCTGCAGGTGATCGGCCGCCGCTGCACCACCCTGGTGATCGCCCATCGCCTCAGCACGGTGCAACGCTGCGACCGCATCTACGAATTCGATGGGGGTCGGGTGAAGGCGGCAGGATCCTTCGCCGATCTGCAGCGCGATTCGGCCACCTTCCGCGAACTGGCCCGCTTAGAGGCCCTCTCCGCTGAATGAGACTGCGTTCATGAGCGCCTTTCTGGCCGGCCTGAACGATGCCCAACGGCGGGCGGTGGACCACCACGAGGGTCCACTGCTGGTGGTGGCGGGGGCCGGCAGCGGCAAGACCCGTGCCCTCACCCACCGCATCGCCCACCTGATCGGCCACCACGGCGTGGATCCCGGCTCCCTGCTGGCGGTGACCTTCACCAACAAGGCGGCCCGCGAGATGAAGGAGCGACTGGAGCTGCTGCTGGCCCAGAAGCTGGCCCAGAGCCAGTTCGGCCAACCCTGGAGCACCCTGCCGCCGATCGAGCAGAAGCGGCTGCGCAGCCGCATCTACCGGGAGGTGATCAAGGACCTCTGGATCGGCACCTTCCACGCCCTGTTCGCGCGCCTGCTTCGCTTCGACATCGACAAGTTCCGCGACCCGGATGGCCTGAGCTGGACCCGCCAGTTCTCGATCTACGACGAGAACGACGCCCAGAGCCTGGTGAAGGAGATCGTGACCCAGGAGCTGCAGCTCGACCCCAAGCGCTTCGAGCCCAAGAAGGTGCGCTGGGCGATCAGCACCGCCAAGAACCAGGGCCTGCTGCCGGCCCAGCTGGAGGCGAAGGCCGAGGGCATGCGCGACCGCAAGGTGGCCGAGGCCTACCGCCTCTACCGCCGCGCCCTGGCCGCCAACAACGCCCTCGACTTCGACGACCTGCTGCTGCTGCCGGTGCAGCTGCTGCAGCAGAACGCGCAGATCCGCGCCTATTGGCACCGCCGCTTCCGCCACGTGCTGGTGGATGAATACCAGGACACCAACCGCACCCAGTACGACCTGATCAAGCTGCTGGTGACCGACGGCCGCGACCCGGAGACGTTCGACAGCTGGGATGGCCGCTCGGTGTTTGTGGTGGGCGACGCCGACCAGAGCATTTACAGCTTCCGCGCCGCCGATTTCACGATCCTGATGGGCTTCCAGGCCGACTTCGGCGATGGCGCCCCCGACGATGCCACCGCCACGATGGTGAAGCTGGAGGACAACTACCGCTCCACCGCCACGATCCTGGAGGCGGCCAACGCCCTGATCGCCCACAACTCCGAGCGGATCGACAAGGTGCTGCGCCCCACCCGCGGCGAGGGCGAACCGATCAGCCTCACCCGCTGCGACGACGAGATCGCCGAGGCTGAGGCGGTGGTGCACCGCATGCGGATGCTGGAGGCGGCCCATCCGGAGCTGGGCTGGGGTTCGATGGCGGTGCTGTATCGCACCAACGCCCAGAGCCGGGCGATGGAGGAATCGCTGGTGCGCTGGGGCATCCCCTACCTGGTGGTGGGCGGCCTGCGTTTCTACGACCGGCGCGAGATCAAGGATGTGCTCGCCTACCTGCGGCTGCTGGTGAACCCCGCCGACACGGTGAGCCTGCTGCGGGTGCTCAACGTGCCCAAGCGCGGCATCGGCAAGACCACCGTGGAGCGGCTCACCGATGCGGCCAATCAGCTGGGGGTGCCTCTCTGGGAGGTGGTGAGCGACGCCGAGGCGGTGCGTTCCCTGGGGGGACGATCGGCCAAGGGTCTGCTGCAGTTCTGTGAGCTGATCTGTGATCTGCAGCGCCGCAGCCAGGATGCGCCCCCCTCCGAGCTGGTGCAGCGGGTGATGGAGCAGAGCGGTTACGTGGCTGAGCTGCTGCACGAGGCCACCGATGAGGCCGAGGAGCGGCGCCGCAACCTGCAGGAACTGGTGAACGCCGCCCTTCAGTACCAGGAGGAGAACGAGGAGGGTGATCTCGAGGGCTTCCTCTCCGGCGCCGCCCTCGCCAGCGACGCCGATTCCAAGGACACCGCCGCCGATCGGGTCACGCTGATGACCCTCCACGCCAGCAAGGGGCTTGAGTTTCCGGTGGTGTTCCTGGTGGGTCTGGAGCAGGGTCTGTTCCCCAGCTACCGCTCCCTCGATGACCCCGCCGCCCTGGAGGAAGAGCGGCGCCTTTGCTACGTGGGCATCACCCGCGCCAAGGAGCGGCTGTTTCTCTCCCATGCCAGCGAGCGGCGTCTCTGGGGCGGCATGCGGGAGCCGGCGGTGCCGTCGGTGTTCCTCGCGGAACTGCCGGAGGCCCTGATTCAGGGCGACATCCCTCGCAGCGGCGGAGCGGCGATCCGGCGCGAGCAGCGGCTCGATCGCCTCACCCGTGTCGACCGCGACGAGAGCCGCCGGGTGGCGGGCGGCGGTCAGGCCGGGGCCCCCACCAATGCCGTGCGGCGCCGGGCTTCCGTGAGCCGAACCTGGGCTGTGGGCGATCGCCTGCTGCACAGCAGCTTCGGTGAGGGCACCGTGACCCACCTGTTCGGCAGCGGCGAGAAGATCTCGATCGCCGTGAAGTTTGAGGGGATGGGGCCGAAGATCCTCGATCCGCGGCTGGCTCCGATTCAGCCGCTCTGAAGCCGGCGCCCGCTGGCTCCGGCCTGAAGATCGTGCTTCAGAAGATCGAATAGATGAACGGCGCTACTACCGTGCCGTGGGTGAGCACCAGCAGGGCCCCCATCAGCACGAGCGTGACGATCAGCGGCGCCAGCCAGAACTTCTTGCGGACCTTCATGAAGTCCCAGATGTCTTTGGCCAGATCGATCAGGGCTTCCATCGCTGCAGGGTTCTGGGGGCAGGGGTGAAGAGGGAGGGTGCTGGAGGGCTTGAGCGGGGGAGGGTTTCAGAAGATCCGCCGGAGGTTCACGTCGTGGTTGGGGCGCACCTCGCGGTAGCTGGCGGCGGCGCTGTCGCGGCGGCGCCGCAGCGGATCATGGCCCAGGCTCCGCATCAGCAGGGCGATTGGCTGGAGCACCAGCACGTACACCGCCCCCAGGATCAGGTGGCTGTTGATCCAGCCCAGGCCGTGGCCGAGGGCCATCCAGCCCCGGTAGGGGCCGGCCAGGCCGCGGGGCCAGGCAATGCCCAGGGCGAGGGCCGGGATGCCGATCCACAGGGTCCATTCCCGGAAGGGGTGGCCGTGGAGCGCGGGTAGCAGCCAGCCCAGCAGCACCGGAAACACGATGCCGATCAGCAGGCCGAACTCCCGCAGCTGCCGAGGGCTGGGGGGTGGGGAGGTGGTGCTGGCCATGGCAGGGGTGGTTGGGGCGACGGGTTTGGGTCTGCGGCCCTGGGGTGGCGGACCCTGGGAAAGGAGCGGCGGCGGCTCAAGCTGCGATCTCTGGCTTGGCCTGCCGGTCTAGGTGCCCGGTGCTCAAGGGGCCCGGGGTGGTTCAACGAGCCCGGAGCGGTCAGTCGAGTTCAAACTCTTCCTTCCAGCTCTCATCCTGGTTGCGCTTGGGCTGCTCCTCCTTGAGCAGCAGCTGATTCTCCAGCACCAGCACATCCATCTCGGTGCGCATGAAGCAGCGGTAGGCGTCCGCCGGGGTGCAGACGATCGGCTCGCCGCGCACGTTGAAGGAGGTGTTCACCAGGCTGGGGCAGCCGGTGCGGCGCTGGAAGGCGCGGATCAGGTTGTGGTAGCGGGGGTTGGTGCGGGCACTCACGGTCTGCACCCGGGCGGAGTAATCCACGTGGGTGATCGCCGGCATCGAGGAGCGCGGCACCTTGAGCTTGTCGATGCCGAACAGCTGCTCCTGCTCGGGAGTCATCGGCGTGCACAGCTCCCGCTTCACCGGCGCCACCAGCAGCATGTAAGGGCTGGCGGCCGCCAGCTCGAACTGGCTGGCGACCTCCTCCTCCAGCACCGAAGGGGCGAAGGGCCGGAAGCTCTCGCGGTATTTGATCTTCAGGTTCATCACGCTCTGCATCTGGCGGTTGCGCGGATCGCCCAGGATCGAGCGGGCCCCAAGGGCGCGGGGGCCGAATTCCATGGCGCCGTTGAACCAGCCCACCACCTTGCCCCCATCCAGCAGCTCGGCCAGCCGCTCGAACAGGGGGCCATCCTCAAGGCGGTGGAAGGGCGCCCCCACGCTCTTTAGGTAGGTCTGCACGGCGTCGTTGGAGAAGTGCGGGCCGAGGTACGTGCCCCCCATGGCGTCGTGGGGCTGGGGCGTGCGGGGCTGCTGGAAGTGCTCATGCCAGGCCACCAGGGCGGCCCCCAGGGCCGAGCCGGCGTCGCCGGCGGCGGGCTGGATCCAGATCCGCTCGAAGATCCCCTCCCGCAGCAGCTTGCCGTTGGCCACGCAGTTGAGGGCCACGCCGCCGGAGAGGCAGAGGTTGGTCGCACCCGTCTCCTGCCGCAGGCTGCGGGCCAGCTTGAGCACGATCTCCTCGGTGACCACCTGGATCGAGGCGGCCAGATCCATGTGGAACTGGCTGAGCTCCGTTTCCCCCTGCCGTGGCGGCCGGCCGAACAGCTTGTCGAACTTGCGGCTGGTCATCCGGAAGCCGCGGTGAAACTTGAAGTAGCTCAGATCCAGCCGGAAGGTGCCATCGGGCTTGATGTCCACAAGGTGGCGGCGGATCGTGTCGGCGTGGACGGGCTGGCCGTAGGGCGCGAGCCCCATCAGCTTGTATTCGCCCGAATTCACCTTGAAGCCGCAGTAGTAGGTGAAGGCCGAATAGAGCAGGCCGAGAGAATGGGGGAAACTGATCTCCCACAGCGGTGTGAGCCTGCTCCCCTCCCCCAGCCAGGCCGAGGTCGTGGCCCATTCGCCCACCCCATCCATGCAGAGCACGGCCGCTTTCTCAAAGGGGCTGGGGTAGAAGGCGGCGCCGGCGTGGGAGAGGTGGTGCTCGGAGAAGAGCAGCTCCGGCAGGCTGCCGCGGTCGGGCTCTGGGCTGCCTTGCGCCGTCGCCATCGCGGCGGCGAGCTTTTGAAGTTCCTTGCGGATCTCGGTTTTGAGGAACAGCTTTTCCTTCAGCCACACCTGCATCGCCGCCACAAACGAGCGCCCTCCCCGGGGCGCGGCCCCCAGATAGGTTTCCAGCAGTCGCTCGAAGGTGAGCAGCGGTTTCTCGTAGTAGACGACCGCATCCAGATCGCTGAGGCTGAGCTTCTGGCTCTCCAGGCAGAAACGCACGGCCTGGGAGGGAAAGCCGGCATCGTGTTTGCGGCGGCTAAAGCGCTCTTCCTGGGCCGCGGCCAGCACCCTGTCGCCGTCAATCAGGGCGGCGGCGCTGTCGTGGTAGTAGGCCGAGATGCCCAGGATTTTCATCGAAGTCGAGATGGTCTTGGGTTGGAGTGAAGCTGGAGAGGCCTGTCTTTGCCGTTCTGGCAATACAGGAGAGTTGAAAATGCCGCCGTTGCGATCAAGTCAGTCGATTTGTGCTGGGTCGCTGAGCGGTGTTGGGATCAGCCGCGTGGCACATCATGGTATCCGCATCCAGACATGGTAAAGGGCCTCCTGCCGTGGTTGGCCAGCCCGGTTGACCGAGGCCCCAGCTGGCACCGTGACGCGTTCGCCGGCCTGATTGAGCCATCGCCAGGAGCGGAACCCGGCCTGGTTGATCAGAGCCGCTGAGAGCTGATTGACACCGCTGCTCGTGATCCGAGCGGCGAGGTCAGCATCGTAAACACGTATTTCTGAATAGGGGCTGTAGTAAGGAGGTATGGCGGTCTGCTGAATCAGCAGGGTTGGCTGTTGTTTCAGATCCTCAAGCACCTTAAGACGTTCGGTTTCAGAGTGCGCTTTGCGGAGCAAGCTATGGGTTTCCCAGTTGTCCAGTTCCTTGTCATTGGTGATGCGGGTGGGATGAATGGCTACGGCTCGATTGGTGTAGCCATTCAAGGCACTGCCGATCAGTTCATCGGCGAGCACCACCACCGGGCGGCCTCCCTGTTCGGCCTGGACCTCAAGAATGCTTGGTAGCAAGGCTCTGGCGACAGCTTGCATGTCGACCCGGGGCGATGGTCCGGCAAGGATGTGGCGCGATTTACTCCAGAAGGCCTGCGTCTTCCTTTTGTCGTTGCCGGCGATCGGGACCAGCACCAGAACGGTTGTCAGCAGTGACAACAGTCGCGCGGGCCAGTGGTGGGGCCGATGGCTGAGGGCGCGATCCAGCAGGCAGGGCAGCGGTGCGAACAGGATGCAGCCCCACATCAACCGGTAATTGGAGATGACCTCATAGGGAAGGTTGATCAACAGATGGCTGAACGGTGGCAGCAGGAACGCCACCAGGACCGAGACCCCATAAAGGGAGCTCACCAGGGCGTAGAGCTCGCTTTCCGCTTTGCCGGCATCGTTGGCGCCGGGATCGGCTCTGCCGGGATGGCCATCCGCCTCGCCTTCGCTGCGCATGGAACCGCCCAGGCCCGCTGCAAAGGGCCGCCAGCTGCGGGCCAGGTGCACGATCGCGATCAGGATGCTCGTCACGGCCAGGGTCTCCGGCCGGGATCCTGGCGATCGCGTGAGATAGGAGGCTGGCAGGGCATCGGATGGAAGGCCCAGCCAGCTCAAGAAGGACCAGGGGATGATGAAGCGGGACTGCTTGTTGATCAGCCAACCGGTCTTGAAGCTGAGCACCAAGGCCAGCAGGCCGATGCTGCTGATCAGCAGCCAGCGGGCCGACTCCCTGCTGAGGCTCCCAAACGCCTGCGGCCGCTTCAGCTGACCGTTCAGCCGCACAACACCGATCAAGGCCTGCAGGGGCACCAGCAGGATCAGGGTGCAGAGGGCGAAGGCGCCGTGGAGTTTCATCGTGAGCAGCAGGAACAGCAGCAGCGAGGCCACAACAGCTCCGACCTGACGCAGCGTGGTGGTGCGCCAGAGCAACAGCCGCAACATCACCATCACGGCCTCCAGGAAGATGGCGGCCGCCAGGATCGATCCCTGAAGGCTGTGATTCACCAGGAAGGCGATGGCCTGGTTGCCCAGTCCGAAGGCCACCAGGAACCAGCTCAGGGCCGCCGCTGCCGCCCCCACCCCAGCCGCCTGCAGCAGCCTGAAGCTGCTGAGGCCGAGCACGCCCACCTCCAACCCGATCGTGAGCCGCTGGGGCCATCCGCTCAGCAGGGTGGCGGGCTCGAGATGCCCCGCCTCCAGCACCACGCTCCAAAGGGTGCAGAAGCGCTGGTAGGTGGGTTGGCGTAGGCCCTCCACCAGGCAGCTGCGGGCCGGGGGGGCCTCGAGCTGCGCCTGGAGGAAGGTCTGCAGGTAGTCGGTGCTGTCGCCGGGATACTCAAACGGGTTGGGGCGCAGGGCCAGCAGCAGCCCGATCGCCAGGCTGGACCCGAGCGCCGTGAGCATGTAGGTCCGCTGGTGATCGGGCAGCGTCGATGACGAGGCTGAGCCGACCGGGCCAGGGTTTGTGGCGTCCTGGCTGGGGGTGGTGTTCTTCAGCAGGCCCAACAGGAGCAGCCCCACCAGGAGCGGGATCGCCACCCGCAGCAGCGGTCCCAGCACCGTTCCGGGCAGCGGCAGGGCCAACAGCAGCAGCAGGGGCATCAGCAGGGCCGCTCCCACCGCCCGCGACAGCAGGCTGCGGGGCCGCAACAGGCCCACGGCATTGAGCAGCGCGAGTCCCAGCAGCAGCAGGCTGAGCGGCGTGCTGAGCAGCGCGGCCCAGCCTGCGGCGCCGCTGGGCAGGGCGGGGTTGATCAATGCAGGTCCTCCAGCAGCCGGGTCACTTCGGCGGCGGTGCGGCGCCAGTCGAAGCCGCTGGCCCGGGCTGGTCCCTCGCGGCGGGCCCGCTCCAGCAGGCCGTTGTCCGCCAGCACGGCGGCCATGGCCGCCGCGATCGCCTCGGGCCGCAGCGGATCCACCAGCTGGCCCACCGCATCCACCACCTCCGG
Source organism: Cyanobium sp. (assembly GCA_044370835.1). Taxonomy (GTDB): domain Bacteria; phylum Cyanobacteriota; class Cyanobacteriia; order PCC-6307; family Cyanobiaceae; genus Cyanobium. The sequence continues at coordinate 87,556 of JBILUS010000004.1, forward strand.
CAGGCCTCCGGCCCGGGCGGCGATCACGGCCGTGCCGCAGGCCATCGCCTCCAGGGCGGGCAGGCCGAAACCCTCCCACAGGCTGGCGATCACCAGGGCCCGGCAGCGGTTGAGCAGCTCCAACCGCTCCGCATCGCTCACCCAGGGGATCCAGCGGCAGCGCGTCGCGATGCCGAGTTCGGCCGCCAGGAGCTGCAGCTTCGGGGTGTAGCGGCGGTCGGGCGGTCCCACCAGCATCAGGGTTGCCTCCGGCTCGCGCAGCTGGGCGAAGGCCCGCAGCACCCGGGCCAGGTTCTTGTGGGGATCGTGGCGGCCCAGCACCAGGAAGAACGGTTCACGCTCCAGGTCGAGCGGCCGCAGGCCGCCGGGGTCGAAGCCCAGCCGGATCGGCACCAGCCGCCGGGCCGGGACCCGCAGCCGGCCGTGCACCTCGCGGGCGGTGGCTTCGGAATTGCAGAGCACCGCCGCGGCCCGGTGCAGCACCAGGGGTACGTAAGCCAGGTGGTAGGCCAGCAGCGGTGTGGGCTGGGGGAAGCGCAGCGGCAGCAGGTCGTGGGCCAGCACCACCGAGCGCACCCCCCGCAGCAGGGGCGCCTCCGGCAGCGGCGAGAGCAGCAGCGGATTGCCATGCCGCCGGATCAGATCCGGCAGCGCGTTCTGGGTCCAGAGCAGGCGGCGCAGGTGGCCCCGGCTGCCGGCGGCAGGGGACAGGTCCGCCGGGATCGCAATGCCGTGGGGCCGGCCCGCCAGGCCGGGGCTGCCGCTCCCACTCCCGGTCCCGTTCCCGTTCCCGTCAGCGTCCGTCAGCCCCGGATCCAGCAGGGGCACCCGCTGCGGATCGAGGGCGGCCACCAGGTCTCGCGCCACCACGCCGATGCCCGTGGGTTTCGGGCCCAGGTAGCTGCCGTTGAACAGGGCCAGCGGCCGGAGGGAGGTCATCGCTGGGCCTCGCGGGGATCGGGACTGGATCCTGTGCCGGCCTGCGTTCCCGAGGGCAGAGGGCCCGCTGCGTTCCCGTGCGGGCGGGTCTCGGTCGGCACCGGACCGATCGGTGTGCGGATCGCCGTGGCCAACCCTTGCAGCACCGCCAGGCTCTGCCGCGGCTTCAGCGGCAGTTTCGCGGTGGCCGTGGCCAGCAACCGCAGGCCCCGCAGCACCCGTTGCCTGGCGGGCCGGTGGCGCTGCAGGAAGCGCCAGTAGCTGGTGGTGGTGAGGGCCGCCCGGCGGTGGGGATCGCCGCCGCTGCCGCCGCCGCGCTGGTGCTGCACCGCCACCGCCGCGCTCCAGAGGCAGGGGGCGCCGCCGGCGCCGAGCCGCAGGCAGAGGTCGATGTCCTCGTAGTACAGGGGCAGCTGGGGGTCGAAACGGGGCGGCGGGGTGTGGGCCGCCGGTTGCAGCACCAGGCTGCAGCCGCTCAGCCAGTCCAGCGGCAGGGGGCTCGCGCTGGCCGCCGCCAGCTGGGCGGCCCCGATCCGGCGGCGGCGGAAGGCCAGGCCCGGATCGATCCAGCCGCCGCTCGCCTCCAGGCTGCCGTCGGCTCCCCATACCGCCGTGCCCAGCAGGGCCCGCGGTGGCAGGGAGAGCAGCAACGCCTCCAGCGTTTCGATCAGCTGGGGTTCCGCCAGGCTGGTGTCGGGATTGAGCAGCCACACCCAGCCTCCCCAGCCCTCGCTGGCGAGGGCCGCGAGGCCCCGGTTGCAGCCCTCCCCGAAGCCCGCCCCCTCCTGCCCCTCGATCCGCTCCAGGGGAAGGGCGGCCAGGGCCGGGGTGATCCGCAGCGGCGCCGAGGCGGGGGCGTTGTCGACCACCAGCCAGCGATCGGGCCGGTGGCCCTGGCGCGCCAGGTCGGCGGCCAGCCGCTCCAGCGGGCACTGGCTGTGGTAAGCCACCGTGAGGATGGCCAGCTCCACGCGGCGGCATGCGGCGGCGGTGATCAGACTGGACGGGCGGAATCCGCGCCAGTCTGGGGCCTGCCCCCGCCCCCTCTCCAGGTCTTCGGTGGATGGATCTCCCCGGCGTGCCGCCCGAGCTGCTGCAGACCCTGGCCGCGGCGGCGGACGGGGCGCCGATCGCCCTGGTGGGCGGGGCCGTGCGGGATCTGCTGCTGCACCGGATCCACCAGGATCCCTGGCGGGGCCTGCCCGATCTCGATCTGGTGGTGGAGGGGGCGCCCGGTGATCCCGAGGCTGCCGCCGTACGGCTGGCCCACACCCTCGAAGCCCGCGCCGACGGCCGCCTGCTGGCCTGGCAGGAGCATGGGGCTTACGGCACGGTGGAGCTGGAGCTGGCCCTGGGGGCCGGCGGTCCGATCCGGCTGGATGTAGCCACGGCCCGGCGGGAGCACTACCCCCGGGCCGGCGCCAACCCGGTGGTGCGCTTCGGCAGAATCGAGGACGACCTGGCCCGCCGCGACTTCAGCATCAATGCCATGGCCCTGCGCCTCTCCGCGGCCGGGCTGGGCACGCCGTCGGGTCTGCTGGATCCCCATGGGGGCCAGGCCGATCTGCGCGAGCGGCGGCTGCGCTTTCTCCATCCGGCCAGCCTCCGCGATGACCCCACCCGGCTGCTGCGGGCGGCCCGCTATGCGGCCCGGCTCGGTTTTCAGCTTGCCCCCGAGAGTGCGGAACAGGTGAGCCGCACCCTGGCGGCCTGGCCCTGGGCCTGGTGCCTGGGGGATCCCCCCGGCCAGGCCCCGGCCGCCTTGGGCACCCGGCTGCGCATGGAACTGGAGCTGCTGCTGGAGCGGGAGCCCTGGCCCCGCGCTTTGGCGTTGCTGCAGGCCTGGGGCGGCCTGGCCCTGCTGGATCCCGCCCTCCAGGCGGACCGCCGCTGGCGCCGCCGGTTGCTCTGGGCCGAACGGCTGGGCGTGCCGCGGATGGTGGCCCTGGTCGCCGCCGCCCACGATCCCCTCGCCCTTGCCGAGCGGCTCCAGCTGCCGCACCGCCAGCACCAGCTGCTGGCGGGCCTGGAGGAGCTGCGCCGCCGGCTGGCGCTGGCGGGGGACGGGGATTCCCCCGCCGCCTGGACCGCCCGGCTGGAGGGCCATGGCCTGCCGGCCGAGGCGGTGGCCCTGGCCCTGGCGGCCGGCGTGGGGCCGCGGCGCCCCCTGCTGCGCTGGTGGCTGCGCTGGCGCCACCTGGCGGCCGGTACCACGGCCCGGGAGCTGATGGCCGGAGGTCTGCCAGCGGGGCCCGCCCTGGGGGAGCACCTGCGCTGGTTACGCGCCCAGCGGCTCGGTTCGGAACGCCCCTGAGCTCCCCTCCCGGCCGGTCGCGCTCCCTACCATCCCCCCCAGTTCCCCTCCCGCCCGCGATGGCCTCCCTCACCCTGTTGAAGTTCAGCTCCGAGGACTGCGGCACCTGCCACCGCATGAGCCACTACGACGCCAAGGTGGCGGAGGAACTCGGGGTGGGTTTCGTGAGCGTGATGCTGCAGGACACCGACACCTACCGCCGCTACCGCAAGGTGCTGCTGGCCCAGTACCCCAACAAGGAGGGGATGGGCTGGCCCACCTATCTGGTGGTGAGCGAGGTGGAGGCCGATTTCGTGATCCATGGCGAGGTCAAGGGCGGCATGCCCAAGGGGGATTTCCGTGAGCGGGTCCGCTCGATTCTTCCCACCGATTGAGGCTGGATTCCCGAGGGTCGGGCGAGCTCTGGCCGGCCCTCAGGGTTCGCCGCTATAGCCGTGTGGATTGGCGCTCTGCCAGGCCCAGCCATCGCGGCACATGGCGTCGAGGTCGCGGCGGGCCCGCCAGCCCAGCCGCCGCTCGGCCTCCGAGGGATCGGCCACCGACTGGGCCGCATCGCCCGCCCGGCGCCCCACCAGCTCGAACGGCACCGGCCGTCCGCTGGCGGCCTCGAAGGCCCGCACCACCTCCAGCACCGAGTGGCCGCGGCCACTGCCGAGGTTGAGGGTGAGCAGCTGGGGCGGCTCCCGCCAGAGGGCCTCCAGGGCCGCCTGATGGCCCTCGGCCAGGTCCATCACGTGGATGTAATCGCGGATGCCGGTGCCATCACCGCTGGGCCAGTCACCGCCGAAGATCCGCAGCTGCTCGCGGCGGCCCACCGCCACCTGGCTGACGTAGGGGAAGAGGTTGTCGGGCGGGCCGAGCGGGTTTTCCCCGATCCGGCCGCTGGGATGGGCCCCCACCGGATTGAAGTAGCGCAGCGCCGCGATCCGCCAGGGCAGGGCCGGCTCGCTGCCTTCGGCCCCTTCGCCGAGGCCTGCGCTGGCGGCCAGGTCGGCCAGCATCCGCTCCACGGCCGCCTTGGTGTGGCCGTAGGGGTTGATCGGCCGGATCGCCGCCGTTTCCGGGATCGGCACGCGCTCGGGAAAGCCGTAGACGGTGGCACTGCTGCTGAACACCAGGGTGTGGCAGCCATGGGCGGCCATGGCTGCCAGCAGGGCCCGGCTGCCGCCCACGTTCACATCCCAGTACAGCAGCGGCTGATGCACCGACTGGGCCACCGCCTTGAGGCCGGCGAAATGGATCACGGCATCGATGCCGCCGCTGGCCTGGCCGCTGTAGGGCGGGGATGTGAAGGCTTCCGCCAGGGCCTGAGGCGAACGGATGTCGCCCTCCACCAGCTGCAGCCGGCCCTCGGCGTCGCCCCCCACCAGCTCCACCACCCGGCGCAGGGCTTCCGGGGAGCTGTTGGCGAAGCTGTCGAGCACCACCAGCTCATGGCCCGCCTCCAGCAGCACGCAGGCCGTGTGGGTGCCGATGAAGCCAGCGCCGCCGGTGATCAGGATCCTCGCCATCGGGAACCGCTCAGGATTGTCATTCTGGAGCACTGGATGGTCTTGGTCTCATGCGCCCATCACGGCCAGGCAGCTGGTTCGTCAGATCTGGGGCGGCGGCGTCGCTGGAAGAAGGAAGGGGGGTGGCACCCTGGCCGCGCGAGATCATTCGCACGGTTTTGATGAGGATCAGCAGGTCCAGGATGAGGTTGGCGTTGCGAAGGTAAAAGATGTCATAACTTAATTTCATTCTACTATCTTCCACGCTGGCCCCATAGGGATAGCAAACTTGAGCCCAGCCGCTCAGTCCAGGTCGTATCCAATGCCGGGTGCGATAGTGGGGGATCAGCAGCTCAAGATTCTGTTCGATCTCCGGCCGCTCCGGTCGGGGTCCAATCAGGCTCATTTCCCCCTTGAGTACGGCGATCAGTTGAGGCAGTTCATCAATGCGGGTTCGGCGCAGCAAGGAGCCGATTCGTGTCACGCGTGGGTCATCACGTTTTGACCACTGGGCGCCGGCTGCTTCGGCGTTGATGCCCATCGTTCTGAGCTTCCAGACTTTGATGCTTTCCCCGTACAGACCCGTGCGTTGTTGGCCGTAGAAGATCGGTCCTCCATCATCAAGGCGAATCAGCAAGGCCGCCAGCGCGATCAACGGCGAGAAGAGCAGCAGCAGCATCGAGGCGACCACCATGTCCCCCAGCCGTTTCAGGCGCCAGCCAACGCGGCCTGGATGGAGCTCGAATCCTTCGGCCTGGACCAGCCAGCGACTGGAGAAGAGCTCAGGCGGAACACGCTGGAGATGTTGTTCAGCCCAGTGGACAAGGCTGATGATCGTGGTGCCGCCGCCACGTTGGTACAGCAGCTTTTGGAGGATATTGTCATCAAGCTGGGCGGTTTCGCTGATGGCAATGCCATCGAGTTTGCGATCATGAATCAGGCTGTCCAGCAGGCGCTCGTCGACATCGATCACCGTGATGGAAGGTTGTTGAGCAGTGCGTTTGGCAGAGGGATCGATACTTGGTTGATCGGCTGTTTGGTCCGTGGCAAGATAGGTGAGATCGAGGCTGCGCAGGATCACGTCCTGCTCTAGTTCATCCTGTACGATCTTCAATAAACTTGTTTGCCCGATTAATAGATACGACCGCTTTTTATCTTGTTGGCGATAGAGCCATAGCTGCGACAGGATCGAGCCAAGGCTGACGCTGGTCAGCAGGGGAAGCAGAAAACGACGGAAGGTGCGGGGGTCGCCGACTTTCAGTCCCCAGCTCAGGATGACGACCACGATGCTCAGGGCTAGAGCCGCGACTACCAGAGTCAGAAGAATGCGTCGTCGACGCGAATCCAGCTCACCCTCTTCAAGCCGTGAATAGCGACCGAGAAGATAGGAAGATCCCAGCCACAGTGTCACCAGGCACAGCACCGAGAAGGTGATGCCTGGCAGCTGGCGAAATAGGCGTAAGTAGAGACCGTTATACGCACTGATGATCAGCAGCGCATCCACCACGGCCAGCCCCAGCAGGCGCTTGCGTTGCTGCAGCCAGGGATTGCGCCACCACATGGCATGGATTCTGACGATCTGCGACTCTATGGGTGTGGCCGCAACTCTCCCATCCCCGCAGGCTCCCGAGCCCTCCAGGCCCGTCGGCATGCGGCGACCATCCCGCCGTCACCCCTCGCCGCTGGTCTACGCCCTGCTGGACGCCCTGTTGCTGGCCTGCAGCTGGGTGGGGGTCTACGCCTGGACCTACGCCAGTCTTCCCAGCCCCAGCCTCGGTCCCATCGCACTGGTGGGCGCCTGGTTGCTGATTCACGTTCTGCTCGGCACCTACACGGCGTTGGCCCGCCATCAGCTGACCGCCGGTCGTCAGTTCCGCAACTGCGTAGCTGCGGGAATTCTGATTTTCATGCTCGCTGCGGCCTTCACCTCGCTACGGGGGGAACTGTTCAGCTCCACGATGGGTCGACGTTTTCTGGTGCCCGTGCTGGCGCTGGGCTTCCTCTCGAGCCAGTTGCTTCGCCTCAGCCAGATCACAGCTCATCTGTGGCAGCCCCAGGAGCAATGGCTTTTGATCGCTTCATCTCAGGAACGCTTGATTCTTTCGCATGCCATCGATTTCGGTGGTTGTGTGATTCCCTGTGGGGTGGAATGGCGTTCTTCGGAGCGGATGCCGTCGCTGCCTCCCACGCTGGCGTCGCTGCTCAATCTCGATGGCGTGGCGATCGGATCCCAACTGGATCCTCCGGCTCAGGACCGCCGTGTGATGCTGGCCTGGCAGGAGGAAGGCGTTCGTCTTCTCTCCCTGCGCGGCTGGGCCGAGACTTTTCTGCAGCGCCTCCCGCCAGAGCTGGTTCCTCAGGGGTGGTCTGAGCGGGTGCAGCTCTTCGGTCACGCCCGCACCGGTCCCACCCAGCGGCTCAAGCGCCTGGCGGATCTGATCGTGAGCGGGTTGCTGTTGACCTTGCTGCTGCCCTGGGGGTTGCTGCTCGGCCGCATGGGATGGATGCCGCTCAGCCGGGATCGCTGCTCCGGTCGCCACGGCCGCCCCTTCGAGCGGATCCGCCTGGCCGGCTCCGGACCGTTGACGGCCCTACCCCAGCTGCTGAATGTTTGGCGTGGCGAGATGAGCCTGGTGGGTCCCCGGCCCCTGAGTCCGGAGGTGATGGAGCGTCTGGAGGGTCGCTTCTCCGGTGCCGAACTGCGCCAGTGGATGCGGCCCGGCATGACCGGCTGGGGCCGGATCGCCGGTGCGCCCCCTCAGGAGCCAGACGCCATCGCCTGGGAACTGGCCCGGGATCTCTACTACCTGCGCAACCACTCCCTGGCTCTGGATCTGCGGTTATTGCTGGTTTCCTTCGCGCCGCTTCTCAGGCAGCTTCTCCGCCTCTGAACGAGGCCGATGCGAAAGTGCTAGGACCCTCGTCGAGTGCATCCAGCCCGTGCCCTCCCCCGCTAAGCGATCCGCCCGCTCGCTAGGCGTTGTGGCCGTCAACGTGCTGATCCTGCTGGTCGGCCTGGGGCTCGCAGAAGTGGTGCTGAGGGTGGCCGGTGTGCGGTATCCGGCTTTTTACAGACCGGATCCCATCCGGGGCTACAGCCTCAGGCCGGGCGCCTCGGGCTTCTGGACCCGGGAAGGCCGGGGCAAGGTGACGATCAACAGCGATGGGCTGCGCGACATTGAACACAGCCTTGGCAGGCAACCGGGGGTGCTGCGCGTCGCCGTGCTCGGGGATTCCTTCAGCGAAGCCTTCCAGGTGAATCTGGAGTACACCTGGTGGAAGCAGCTTGAGCGCCGCATCAACGCCCAACCCGATTGTGCGTTTAGAGCGGGCTTCCCGGGCGGGGTGGCGTTCATCAATTTCGGCGTGGGCGGCTATGGCACTGGGCCTGAGTTGCTGACCTGGCGGCAGCAGGCCCGCCGCTATGCCCCGCAGAAGGTGCTGCTGGCCATGTACCTCGGCAACGACATCCAGGACAACACACCGCAAGCCAGGCCTGATCTGCCGGTCTTCCGCTTCGGCGCTGACGGTGACCTGACGATCGATCGTGGCTTTTTGCTGTCGCCAGGCTCCCGCTTCCGTTTCTCGCCGATCGGCCGCCTTGTCGATTCCCTCGTGGGCCATTCGGCGTTGCTGCAGCTCGTGAACGAAGCCAAGAACCGTGCCGCCGCCTCCCGTCGCACCGCGGCACCGGTGGATCTGATCCAGGAGCTCAAGGGCCCGCCCGATCAACCCCAGGGCTGGGCGATGACCGCGGCTCTGCTGCGCACGCTCCGCGATGACGTGAGCGCCGCAGGTGCTCAACTGCTGGTTACCTCCCTCTCAACGCCGGCTCAGGTGTATCCCGATCAGGCTCTCCGTCGCCAGCTTCTGCCTGGCTCAGGCCCCGGGCCCTTCGAGCGCGAGCAGCGGCTCCAGGGTGTGTTGGACCCCCTGGGCGTGACCTATCTGCCGCTGGCCCCAGATCTCCAGCAACGTGCCGATCGACGGGGTCTGACGCTGCATGGTTTCAAGGGCCAGCAGCCAGGACTGGGTCACTGGAACCCTGATGGCCATCGGCTCGCCGCCGAGCTGCTGGCGGAGCGGCTGTGCGCGCCGGCCTCAGCGCCGGCCCGGTCTGCGACGCCATGAGCAGCAGCGGCCCAGGCCCCCAGGGCAGACCAAGGCTGGCGGTGCTGGCCACCCATCCGGTGCAGTACTTCGTGCCGGTGTTCCGCGGGCTGGCGGCTGCCCCCGAATGGGACACCCAGGTGTTCCTGGGTTGCCTGCACGGGGTGCAGGGCGCGAGCTACGACCCGGATTTCGACCTCAGCTTCGCCTGGGACTGCGATCTGCTCGGGGGCTACCGGCATTGCCGACTGACCGACGGCACCCTGACCGAGCTTTCTGGCATCCGGGGGACCATGGCGGCGTTGAAGGCGGCGGACAAGATCCTTCAGTGGCGGCCCGATGCCGTGCTGATTTTCGCGTACAGCCCCGCCTTCATTACCGCCGTCTCGGCTCAGCTTGCCCTGCGTGGGCTACCCATCCTGCTGCGGGCGGACACCAGCGATGAGGCCTACAGCCGCGGCCGTTTGAAGTCTTGGCTGCGGGATCGGCTTCTGCAGGCTTACTACAGCCGCTGCGCCAGGTTCTATCCGATCGGCAGCGAGTCGTATCGCCATTACCGCCGGCTCGGGGTTGCCCCCGAGCGGCTGGAGACGGTGCTCTATGCCGTGGATACCTCGGTGATCCCCACAGCTGACCCCACCAGGCCTGCCCCAGCGCCACCGCCGGATACCCCGCTCACCCTGGCCTACGCCGGCAAGTTCACCAGCGTGAAGGATCCGCTGGCCATCCCGGCCGCGTTGCGCCTCCTGGATCCGGACCAACGACAGCGGTTGCGCTTCGAGGCCGCCGGCGATGGTCCGCTGCTCTCCGCCTGCCGGCAGGAGATGGAGGCGCTGTTGCCGGGCCGTTGCCGCTTCCATGGTTTTCTCAATCAGAGCCGGCTGCCGGCTTTCTATCGCTCGGCGGATCTGCTCGTTCTCCCCTCGGTGCAGGGCGAGGTGTGGGGCCTGGTGGTCAATGAGGCTCTGGGGCTGGGGGTCCGGGTGCTGGTCAGCAACAGGGTGAGCTGCCGCCATGATCTGGTGCGCGAGCCCGAGGCTGGCTGGGTGTTCCGCGCCGCTGATCCCGCTTCCCTGGCCGCCAGTCTTGAGCAGGCCCTGGCGGTCTGGCCCTGGCCGCGCCTGGCCCGACCGGTTCCCCAACCCCAGGATCTGGTGGAGGCCGTGCGGCGCTACCGGCCGGCGGAGTGCCGGCGGTGATCGGAACCCGGGAGCCGAAAACCCGACTGGCGATGCTGATCACCCACCCCGTGCAGTACGCCAAGCCGGTGTTTCAGGCGCTGCACGGCCGTGCGGACCTGGAACTGCTGGTGGTCTTCGGTTGCGACCATGGCGTGCGTCCCAGCCTGGATCCCGATTTCGGTGTGCCCTTCGCCTGGGACAGTGCTCCCGCGGAAGGCTTCCCCCATCGCCTGGCCAGTCGCGTCCCCCTGCCGGCACTGTCCAATTGGTTGGTCTCCCTGCCGATCGCCCTGCAGGCGGTGACCCTGATCCAGGCGTTCCGTCCCGATGCCGTGCTGGTGTTCGCGTACACGCCCGCCTTCATCACCGAAGCCACCCTGCTGCTGTGGCTCCGTGGCCATCGCTTGCTGCTGCGCGCCGAGGCCACGGACCGTGCTTTGGTGCGCTCCTCCCGGCGCCAGTGGCTCAGGGACTGGGTGCTGCGGCACTGGTACGGCATGTTCAGCCATTGCTTCCCGATCGGCTCCGATTCCGATGATCACTTCGCCCGCCTCGGTATTCCTGCTGAGCGGCGCACGCTGGTGCGCTATGCCGTGGATGTGGATTTCTTCCAGGACCAGGTGAATCACTGGTTGCCGCAACGCGCTGCCCTGCGGCAGGCCGCCGCCATTCCGTCGGATGCTGTGGTGCTGCTCTGGAGCGGCAAGATCACGGAGGTGAAGAATCCACGGCTGCTTGTCGATGCGCTGGCCCTGCTCAGCCCGTCGGAACGACGGCGCTGCTGGCTTCTGGTCGTCGGAGAGGGCGCCCTTCGGGAGTGGTTCAGCACGGCGATGGAGCGGCTGCTGCCGGGACGCTCCAGGTTCGCGGGTTTTGTCAATCAGCGGGAGCTCGGGCGCTGGTATGCCATGGCCGATGCCCTGGTGTTTCCCTCCTGCCAGGGCGAAACCTGGGGTCTGGTGGTCAACGAAGCGCTGCAGTTCGGCCTGGCCCTCCTGGTGAGCGACCATGCCGGCTGCGCCCGTGATCTGGTGGAGGGAACCTGGCCACCGCCGCCGGGCTCAACGGTGTTCCCCTCCGGAGATGCGGCCGCCCTCGCGGCGGCGATCAGGGATCTGTTCACCACCGGCACCAGCCCAAGGCTGGGCTGGAGAAGGCCATCGGATGCGCTTCCCCATCCCCGCGACCTGGCCGATGCCGTGGCGGATGTGGCCCGCACGCCGCAGCGGAAGGGGGCGCTGAACCACAGCTTCATACTGGGCTGAACGAATGCCTGGAGGCTTTGGTGCCTTTTCCTCTGGCTTCCCTTGCCTCGCAATCCGGGTGGTACCCCACGGCCCTTGCAGCCGTGCTGGCCAACACCCTTTTCGCTGTGGTGACGCTCTGGAGCCTGCTGGGAAGGTCCCTGCCCTCGCCTTTGCCATCCCTGCGGGATGGTCCGTTTCAACCCCTGGCCGTGGCGGTGGCGGTCCACTGGCTGCTGTATTTCGGACCGATGAATTTCGGGGCGATCCTGATCCATTCCGAGGTTCAGGCCAACTACGCCTGGATCGTTCGCAAGCCGCTGATGGCTGAGGCCGCCCTGGTCTCCCTGGTGGCCTATCCGCTCCTGCTGGCCGTGCTGGCGGCGCTGGCCTGGGGGCTCCGGCGGACCCCGCTCGCCCTGCGCTGGCGAGGGCTGCCGGTGGTCCCCTATCCCCAGTTGCTGGTCCTGGCGATCCTGATGGCCCTGCTGGCGGCCTGGATCGCACCGTTCATCGCCACCCGGGTCGCCGATGGAGGGGGCTTCTACTCCCGTGTGCCCTTGCCGCTCCGCCCCTTCGTGAAGGGTCTCTTCCCCCTAGAGGCCGTGCCGCTGCTGGCCGCCATCCTGCGGGGTTTCTCGCTGCCGCGGCCCACCCCACCGGCCGAGCTACCACGCTTTCTCAGCGTGGCTCTCCTTCAGGTGCTCACCTTCATCTTGCTGCGCCAGCGTTTTCTCACCCTGATGGCTGTGGTGCTGGTGGGTGTGGTGCTTTCCCGCTGGCTGAGGCGTCGACTGCTCCTCACCGGCGTGCCGATCGGTTTGTTGCTGGCCTATGCCATCCCGACAGCGCTGCGTTACGGACGTTATCCGCCTCGGCCCGGACAGCCCTTCAGCGACTACCTCGCCCAATCGACCCGCAATTTCATCGGTGGCCTGTTGCCCGGCCAGATGATGGCTTCGGTGATCAACGACTTCTCCTACAACAAGGCGGGCATGGCTTCCCTCTCGGTGCTCCTTGATCTGCGCCGCTCCGGGCTCCTGACGCACAATGACCCGATCGGTTGGCTCCCTGCCGAGCTGTTCCGTGTTCTGCCGGGCAGCCTCAAGCAGCGCATGCCGGAATGGGGCAGCCACGGCGCTGAAGAGCTGGTGAGCCGGGCCCTTGGGGTGGGCGGTCCTGGCTGGACGAACTGGGGCCTGCCGGAGGTGATCCCGAAGGATTTCGTGATCGACATGATGGAGACGCCGTTGCTCAATCCCGTGGCCAACGGCGGCCTGATCGGGGCAATGCTCATGATCCTGGTCACGGCATTGGTTCTGGGCGGTGTCTGGTGGCTCCTCTGCCGGCTGAATGACCGCTGGCGCTGGTGTTGGGTCCTGCCGTTCGGCGTCCTTTTTGTGGTCGCCCAGGCGCCCTCCTGGTTGGGCGACCTTCTGGTCACGATCAAGATCAGTCCTCCCTGGCTGCTGCTGGCTGCCCTGGTGGCGGCCTACCCGCGCTGGAGCCATTCGGCCAGCATCACCCAGCGCCAGTAGGGGCCCCAGCGCGATGTTGCACGCAGCAGCAACCAGCTCTGCAGGATCGCTGCCGTGGGTGCCTTCCGTCCCCGCTTGCGCAGTTCGCCCCTCAGCATTCGGCTGATCCGCTGTGGAGCGAAGCGTGGATTCTCCAGCAGCCAGGGCGCCAGGGCCAGATTGAAGCCCCGTTTCGGAGCCGCCAGAACCGCCTCCGGCAGCCATGGCTCGGCCACCTCTCGCAGCAGCCCCTTCGCACCGCCTTGACGCTGACTCTGCTCATCAAGCGCCAGCGCCAGGCGCGCCAGATCCGGATCGAGGAACGGCACGCGCAGTTCCAGGCCATGGTGCATCGTCACCGCGTCCCCATCGCGGAGCAGGGTGTCGTGCAGGTAGCCCCTGAGTTCCAGCAGGCTTGCCGAGCTGAGGGGCACGGCCCTGCCGCGGCTGCGTGCCTGCTCCTCTGGCTCAGGCGGCAGCAGGGTCTCCCGCTGCAGACGGAGTCGCCGCCGCTGCCGTTGCCTCAGGCCGGAGCAGCGGATCTGACGCACCCGCAGCAGCCGCTGGCGGTCGAGACCGACCATGTGGCCGTAGCCGCCGAACAATTCGTCCGCCCCGAGTCCCGAGAAGGCCACCCGCATTCCTTGGGCTCGCGCCGCTGCGGCGACCAGAAAGCTGTTGAAGCCATCGATGCTGGGTTGGTCGATCGCTTCGAGAAAGCCATCGAAGGCGGCGTCCAAGGCTGGTTTGCCGATGCGCAGGGCCTGGTGCTCGAGGCCCAGATGGCGGGCGGTGAGGGAGGCGAGATCGCTTTCATCGACAGCCCCCGGCAGCCCTTCGAAGCCCACGGACACGCTGCGGATCGGTCCGCTCTGGCTGCGCCGCAGCAGGGCGGCCAGCAGGCCTGAATCCAGGCCGCCGCTCAGGAAGAGTCCCACCGGAACATCACCGATCGCCTGCCGCTCCACGGCCCGGCCCAGGGCGATCGCCACGCGTTCGGCTGGGGGAGTGCTGGCGGCCTCAGCCCAGGGCTCGGCCACCGCATGCGGCTGGGGTAGAGGGTCGGCAAAGCGCTGAAGATGCCAGCCATCGCCCGGGTGCCATCGGGCCCAGTGGCCGGCGGGAAACACCTCCACGCCAGCCAGCAGGGTCTGGGGGGCGGCCACGGCACCCCAGAGGGCGTAACTCTCCAGGGCCGCCTCGGAGAGCCTGTCGCGGTGGGCGAGCCCTGCGGCCTCAAAGGCACTGAGTTCGGAGCCGAAGGCGCAGCTGCCGCTGTGGCGTGTCCAGAGCAGTGGTTTCACCCCGAAGCCATCGCGGGCCAGGGTGAGCTGCTGCGACTCCACCTCCCAGCAGGCCACCGCGAAGATGCCGTTCAAGCGGCTCCAGAGCCGCTCTCCCCAGCGCTGGAAGCCCCGCAGCAGCACCTCGGTGTCGCTGCGGGAGCGGAAGTGCTCCCCTTCGGCTTCCAGCTCACGCCGCAACGCCTGCTGGTTGTAGATCTCGCCGTTGAACACCAGCGCCAATCCGCCGCTGTCGCTCACCATCGGCTGATGACCCAGTGGTGAGAGGTCCTGAATCGCCAGGCGGGTGTGGAGCAGCCGTGCCGGGCCGGCTTGCCAGCGACCTTGGTCGTCGGGGCCGCGCCCGTGCAGGGCTTCGAAAATCGCCGCTTCGGGCAGGTCTCCCAGGCCGACACTGCCGAACAGACCGCACATGTCCTAGCCCTCGCCTGGATCGTTCAGCTGAAGTGCCTTCTGCAGCTGGGCCGCGAAGCGCTCAGCACCGAAGTGCGCCAAAGCCCGCTGCCGTGCCCGCTTCCCGGCCTGTTCGAGGGCATGCGGATGCGTCAGGCACTGGGCAAGACATGCCGCCAGAGCTTCGGGATCGGGATCGACCAACCAGCCCGTCTCCCCATCCACGATCAGGTCACTCTGGCCCCCCAGGCGGCAGCCGATCGAGGCACGGCCGGCCAGGGCGGCCTCGAGATAGACGATGCCGAAGCCTTCGCCCTCAGCCCGCCCTCCCTGACCGGCGCTGTAGGCACTCGGCAGGAGCAGCAGGCTGCAGTGGCGCAGCTGCTGCTCGAGCTCCCCGTCGTCCACGCCCCCCAGAAAACGGACCCAGACCTCCAGACCCCGCTGGCGGGTCTCCTGTTCCAGGGCCTGGCGATCATCGCCGTCGCCCACCACCAGCCAGAGCAGGCCTGTGGGGAGCAGGCCTCGCTTTCGCAAAATCTCCAGGGCTCCGAGCACCAGGCGATGCCCTTTGTACCGCTCCTGGCGCACCATCCGGGCCACGGTGAGCAGCCGCGGGGCCGGCGGCAGGGGGGCGGGCGGCCGGTCCGCCGCGATCAGGTCGGCGCTGGGATGCACCACCGCCGCCGGGGGCCAGGGGCCTGGGTGCTCCAGCACCCGATCGCGGCTGAAGCCACTGCTGGCGATCAGGCCATCGCAGAGCTTCAGATCGGTGCTCACCGTTTCGAGCGCCACTCCCCAGACTTCGATGCCGTGCAGCCAGCAGAAGCGCTTGGGTCGGCTGGAGCGGCGGCCCAGGGTCCGCAGCGCCGTGAACGGTCCCAGCCAGCGCAGGGCCGGCAGCAGCAGCGCGTGCATGCTCAGCACCGTTGTGGCCTGCGGCAGCCAGAAGGCCAGGGCCAGCAAAAAGCGGGCTCGGCCTAGCCAGCGGCCGGGGTTTCCGCCGCCCAGGGATCGCGGGCAGAGCAGCCGAACCCGCTCCCCCCTGCCCTCCAGTGCTGCCTTCACCTGCAGGGTGAGCCGCTCGATGCCGCCTCGGCGGCTCACGTCGTAGCTGATCAACAGGATCATGGCTGCGCGCGCGCCAGGCGTGGCTGTCTGGCCACCACGTCAAGGATCAGCCGTTCGTAGTGATCGAGTGAAGGCTGCAACCCGAAGCGTTGTTCATAGAGACGCCGGCTTCTGATCCCCATGGCGGCCACGGCTTCGGGATCCCTGGAGAGGTCCAGCAGCCGTTCGGCCAGTTCGGCAGCTTCGCCCGGTTCCACCACCACCCCACAGCCTTCACTCAGCACGAGCCGGGCCAGGTCGCAGCTCCGCCGCGCAATCAGCACCAGGCCCCGGCCACTGGCGAGGATGCCGTAAAACTTGCACGGCGCGACCGTATCCTCCGCCCCGACCATGAGGCCGATCGCCGCCAGATCGCAGGCTCCGAGGCTGAGGGGCAGCCGTTCGCGCGGCTGATAGGGAAGACGCAGCACATGGGGCAGATGAAAGGTGGTGGCATAGGCATCGATCTGCACCTGCTTGGCGCCACCGCCGATGAACACGAATTGCACCGGCTCCCGCTCCAGCACCCTGGCCGCTTCAAGCAGGGTGAGCAGATCATGGAGGCGGCCGAAGTTGCCGGAGTACTGGAGGGTGAATCGATCGGCAAAGCCATGCTCCAGGGCGAAGGGATTCACGGCGCGCGGAATGTCGAGGGCCCGTTCGACAGCCCAGTTGTGGATAACGGAAAGGGGCAGATCGTGGCCCAGGTCGCGCCGCAACCGCTGCTCCATGGCCTGGCTCAGCACCACCGTGGCGCTGCTGCCTCGGCAGACCTGACCCATCAGGGTGCGCCATACGTGGGTGAGAGGCCCCGCCGCAGGCAGAACACCGCTGAGCACGGCGGAGCGTGGGAAGAGGTCCTGAAAGATGAACAGGTAAGGCACCGGCTTGATCAGCTGGATGCAGGGGCCGAGCAGTCCGATGAAGGGGGGGTTCGAGACGATCAACACCACGTCGCCGCGGTCTGCATGGCGCAGGCACCAGATCAGAGCCCCGAACAGAAAGCGCAGTCCTCCCACCGCCTTCGCCACCACGCTGAGGCCCCCTTCCCTGGGATTGCGGCCGGCCAGCCGAACCACCGGCCAGTCAAGCTCGCCTCCGGCGGTTGCGGTGAGCACGGTGATCGGCCAGCCGCGCCGGCTGAGTCCGCCCGCCAGGTCGGACATGAGCTGGGCCGTGGCCCCGGTGCTGGGCGCGAAGTGTTCGGAGATCAGGATCACGCGGCTTCTCGGGGTCAGCGCCTTGGCGTGGGTCAAAGCGGCAACCCTCGCTCAATCCTGCGCCGCTCAATCACCTTCACGACCGTGATCAGGTCGTAGAACGCCATCAGCAAACTGAACAGCAGCCCCTGCCACCCCTCCAGCCAGCCCCCCTGCAGCAGGTACTTCTGCAGGAAACGCATCAGAGGCCGCAGCGGCCACAGGTGTGCCGCCAGCCGCCGCAGCCCCAGATGCCGTTGGGTGCCGAGGGCTTGATCGCCGGCGCCGGCCAGAAAGGCCACGATGCGGTCCGCTTCGTAGCTGGCATAGCGCTGATGGCGTCGCAGCCAGTCATCGATGCCCTGGCTAAAGGCGTAGTGCTCATAGGGTGCCGCGATCCGACCCACCGGACGGCCCGCCTGGAAGCTTTCCCACAGTTCCCCTTCGAATCGGAGTTGGCCCCTCCGAACCAGCCGGGGGTGCCAGTTGGGGTAGCCCTGGGTGCGACGCAGCCAGCGACCCAGAAACAGGAACCGAGGTGTCAGCTCGAAGCCAAGCGGGGCGGGCCGTTCTTGGCGTTCGGCAGCCGCCGCCTCGGCGATGGCTCGCTGGATCGCCGCGCGGCAGGTGGAACCGATCGCTTCGTCCTGATCGAGGAAGAGCACCCAGTCGCTGTTCAGGCCAGCCTCGAAGAGGGCCCAGTTGCGCTGCACGGTGAACGAGAAAGGTCCGTTCTGGCGATGTTCGACGACCCGAAAACCATGGGCCAGGGCTCTCTCGGGGCTTCCATCGGTGCTGCCGGAATCCACCAGCAGGCGCTCATCGCACCAGGCGAGGGAGTCCAGGCAGCGCGGCAGGTCGCTGGCTGCGTTGAGGCAGAGGACAACGGCCGCAATGCTGGGAGAGGTGGATTCCAGGGGTCGGTGAAGGGTGGCGCTCAGGGGCGGCCGGGCCGCTGCCCCTGAGTCTGCAGGATGCTGGTGTAAGCAAGCAGCGCCGCTGCGCTCACCGCGTCTGGGCCGTAACGCCCGGCCACCCAGCGGGCTGCGGAGGCCCCGGCCCGTCGGGGCTGATCAAGCCAGTGCTCCAGCCAGCGGCTCCAAAGCTCGGCCCGGCGGGGCAGAACGGCCGCGAAGCCCGCCTCCGCCAACTCGGCGGAGACACCGGTGCGGTCACTGATCAAGGCAGCGGCGCCGCAGGCCAGGGCTTCAACCACGACGTTGCCGAAGTTTTCATGGCGGCTTGGCAGCAGCAGGAGATCGGCGGCGTTGTAGACAGCGGCGAGATCAGGGGCCGGCAGCGTGTCGATCCGGTGCACCCGGTCGGCCAGGCCGGCTTGTTGCAAACCCGCCTGCAGCCGGGCACCGCTGCCATCGTCATCGCCGCCCACCAGCAACAGCTGCCAGGACCGCTGAGCGAGGGGAGCCAGAACCCTGGGCAGGAGGTCGAGGCCTTTCTTGTGATGCTGACGGCCGCAGACCAGGAGTAAAGGAATGTCGACCGCCAACCCCTGGGCGATTCGCCAGCGTTGGCCAAGTTCCGCATCGGGTCGGAGGGTCTCCAGGTCGAGGGGATTGGGTAGGAGGAAGCGAGGAGCCCTCAGACCCAGACCGGCCAGTTCCCGTTCCTCCTGCAGGCTGGTGACATGGAGGCCGGCGGCTCGCTGCAGGAGTGGGCGCTCCCGAAACAGGAGCCAGGGGAGTTTCTTCCACCACCCCTGCCGCAGGGAGTAAGGCCCAAGGGCTCCCCGCAGGCTCGCGAAAACCGGGATGCCGCGGCGCAGGGCCGCACGCTGCACCGGTGGTCCGAGCGGTTGCCAGATCGCACTGACGTGGACCAGATCCACCCCCTCCAGGGCGGCAGGCAGGGCTTCCAGCAGGGCTCGCGAGCGGATCGTGCCGCCGGGATGATCCACAGGGTGGTAAGTCACCGCAACGCCGTTCCGCTCCAGGGGGCGGCCCAGTTGCTCCGGGGGGAGTTGCGGCAGACCGGCATTGGTGGTGAGCACCCGGGTGTCGACGCCCTGCCGGGCCAGTCCTTCGGCCAGGCGGCTGACGCTGAGCACCGGCCCGCCGAACTGCCAGGCGGGCGCGTAGACGGGCATGAAGTGGAGGATCCGCATCAGGTGCTGCGCCGCCAGCCTTGCAGCAGGAAGGCTGTTTCCCCGCAAAGCAGGATCAGGGATCCCAGCAGCACCGAGAGCTCAATCACGCTGCTCTGGCCACCGCTGGCCGGCAACCAGCAGATTGGAACCAGCGCCAGGGTGAGCACCAGATGGCGCAGCGGCACGCCGCGCTCCTGGAAGGCCGGCCAGGCTGCGGCGAAGTACAGCACCATCGGCACCAGCCCGTAGATGAGCTTGGCGGCCAGGAAGCCGGCTGCGCCGATCCGAGGAATCAGGAGCACGCCAGCCAAGCCCGCCAGCAGGGCGCCGCCGTTTTGGGCCACCAGAAAGAGCCCCATACGCCGGGATGCCAACAGGGGTTGGTGGAGCAGTTGACCCACTGATTCACCGATCGCGCCGAGCACCAGCACCCTGGTGGCCTGCAGGGCCGGCAGGAAGGTCGGGCCGAAGAAGAGGGTGAGCACCCAGCGATCGATCAGGAGAAAACCCACCAGGCAGATCAGGGCGCTCCACCAGAGGGCCCGCAACGATCGTTCCGTCCCTCGCATCCGTTCCTGGAAGTCACTGCCGGAGCGAAGCCGCACGAACAGCACCGGAACCAGGGCCCCGGGCAGCAGGGTGAACAGCTGCACAAGGATCTGACCCACGCGCAGGTAACCCACGTCGGCCAGGCCCGATCCCTTGGCGACGCCGGCCAGAAGGGGCAGAAAGACCAGGGTGGCCAGCACATTGGTGAGGTACTGAGGGGTACCGGCTTTCACCAGGTGCAGGGCCGTCGGAGGGTCGAAGTGCCGCTGGGGCGGCCAGGGAAGCAGGTTGCGCCCGATGCGCCAGAGCCAAAGGGACTGGACCCCCACAGCCAGGGCATACCCCGTTAGGGCTCCACCCAGTCCGACCAGCATGGCCCCGAGCCAGGCAGCCCCGATCTTCAGCGGCGCAAACAGTCCCTGCCGAAGAGCGAGGGATCCGGTCTGCCCCTTGATCAGAAGCAGATCCCATTGCACGGTGCCGAGGCTTTCCAGGCTGCAGATCACCAGCAATACGGTCACCAGCCAGCTCCTGGGCAGGGGCAGATGGGTGGGCAGCAGGCCTCGACCCGGCATCACCCAGAGCCAGACGGCCAGACCCACCAGGAGGGTGCTGGCCTGCACCACCCGAAGGGCTGAGTGGGCGATCTCTCCCTGGCGCCTCATCGGGAGGGAGGCGCCATCGCCGGTGAGGGCATAGCTGAGACCAAAGTCGACACCACTGCGCACCGTCATCTCCACGGTCTGGGTGGTGCTGAGGATGAGGTTCACAAGGCCGAGATTGTTTGGGCCGAGCGAACGGCTGAGCAGCAGATTGGCCCCGAAGCTCAGAGCGCGCCCTGCCATCGAGCCGCTGAGGAGATGCAGGAAACCGATTCGCAAGCCCGTTTGCGCACCAGGCGAGGCTTCACCCTCAACCATGCTGGCTAACGCCGCTCCGGCTGCTGATGACGCGATAGATACCCTCGATGAGCCAGGCCAAGGCCAGCAGGATCAGCAGATATTTGGGGAACTCCCAGAACCAGTTCCAGACTGTTTCGGAAACAGATCGAAGTGGCAGACCGTCAATGAAGCTGGCTGGGTAAACAGCCAGAAGCAAGCGGAACATCGAGTTTGAGAGTGAGGCTGTTTGATACCAGATCCGTGCCAAGAGTGCGTAAAAGAGTCCGAACGTTAGAGACCCGATGATCACGCCTGGCCAACGGTAGCGGCGATAGAGGTCGCCCCCGAAGGTCATGTTGGGGAACCAGATATGCTTGTTATCGACAACACCCGTTTTCATTTCGCCCATCACTTGTTTGGCGATCAGATGGCCGTCGTTGATTTCCGGTCTGTTGGGATACAGATGCTTGGGAACCCAGATGTAGAGCAGTCCCTTGAGGCCGCTGTTGCCAGCTGGTGGCAGTTCGGAGCCGGGTGGATGAAACAGGAACGGATCACTTGAGGGGAAGAGTTCGCGTCCGATCAGGGCGATGCTGCTGGGTTGCGGTCGTGCCTCCAACAGCGCTTCGCCGATTACCTCGGCCCGGCCCACCACATCCTGCGAGCGCGTGGCCTGGAAGGCGGGGCTGTCTCTCAGGCCGGCCATCAGGGGGATGAAGACCAGGCCGAACATCACCAGACCCACCGCCAGCCAGCGCAACAGCACGGGGGGGAGGTCGGTCATCCACAGGCCGCAAACCAGCAGCAACAACGGAAAGATCAGCAGGGCCCTGCCACCGGTCATGCCCCCGAGGGCCAGGGAGAGCAGGGTGAGGGCGATGATCAGAACGCCCAGGGCTCGGCGGGCCGGGCTGGCATCTCCCTTGCCGGGTCGCAGGCAGAGGAACACCGCCAGGGGCGCCAGCAGGGGGAAGATGTTGCGGAGCCGCATGAAGGGAACAAACAGGGTGTCCGCACGCCAGAGCTTGGTGGTCCAGAAGAGGTAGTTGGCATTGCTGCGATCGAGGGTGCCTGAGCCCATGCCGGTGAGCAGATAGGCGCAGGTGAAGAGACCGGTCACCAGCACGAGCAGCGGCAGCCGGCGTTCCAGGGCCACGCTGAGTGGGGCTGGGTGCAGGCGGCGCAGCAGAGGCAGGTTGAGCAAACCGGCCAGCACGATGGCCGTGGAGACCAGCCCCCAGAGCGCCTGGGCGGGTTCCACGGCCTGGGCCCAGCCCTGAAGCGACGGCGGTGCCCCATCAGCGGTCCAGGCGAGCATTCCGGCTCCAAGCCCCCAGCGGATGCAGCCCGCCAGGGTGATCACCGTGATCGGGGGCAGGGGGAGGCGATTGATCCACGGGCGCTCCAGCCACAGGGCTGTGAGCAGCAGCACCAGGGACCAGCAGCTCCAGGCCATGGCGATCCAGCGGCCGCTGAGCCAGCCGAGCGGGATCCAGAGCAGCACCGCCGCCGCCAGAGCCCTGAGTGGGTGGAGCAGGCCCGAGGCCGGACCGAAGAGTCGTTCGAGACGATGGTCAGGCTTGTCGGTGTCCTTGGCCTGGTGGACCGATGGGGTAACGGGGGCCATGGTGCTGCCTGGCGGGCGTAAGAGGGTGGCGGAGAGGAGCCGCGGGGCCGCTGGGGCGCCGGCACTCAGGTCTGATCCAGCAGGCTCCGATAGTGGCTGATCGCCCTGCGTCCGTAGTCCTCCCAGCTGAGATTGGTGGGGGCCAGGGCGAGAGCGGCCGCACGTTTGGCTTCCCACAGACCGGCTTCGCTGGCCAGGCGCCTGAGGCAGTGGACGATGGCTTGCGGGGCGTGGATTGGAACCATCCAACCGGCGGGGAATTCCAGAATGCCATTGCCGTTGTCAATGCCTGTCGCTCCCCCGAGGCGCAGCAGATCCTCGCCACCGGTGTTCGGGGTGCAGATCAGGGGCAGCCCACAGGCCAGGGCCTGGATCTGCACATAGGCCATCCCCTCTTCGATGGAGGCCATCACGAAACAGTGGCCCCGACCGTAGTGCTCCACCAGTTCGGCTTGCGGCCGGTGGCCGAGCCGCTGCACGTTGGCCGGCTGTTGCGCCAGCAAGCCGGCCAGCTCCGGTGTCTCTCCCCCGAGCAGGGTCAGCCTGCCGTCAGGTAAGTCGGCGGCCGTGAAGGCTGCCAGCAGATCCGCCATGCCTTTGCGCACGGAGAGTGTGCCGGCATAGATCACATGCAGCCCTTGAAGCGGTGGCGGTGCGGGCGGGGTGGCCGGCGGATGGAAGTTGCTCAGGTCAACGCCAAAGGGGTTGCGAAAGAGCTTGCTGGCCGGGAAACCACGCTCTAGAAAACTCCGTTCCACGAACAGGCTCGGCACCGCCACGGTGGTGGTGAGCGCGTATTCCCGCAGTTCCATCGCCTCGATCAGCCGGTGGGTCTCGGTCCAGGTCAGTCCGAGTCGACGGTGTTCCTCGCGGAGCAGCCGACTCTGCTCAAGGATGTGGGAGGAGGATCGTTCCAGCACCGTGGGAATCCGCCGCGCGGTCGCCCACTGGAGGGAAGGTTCACTCCACTGGGACCAACCGTGGATCAGCTCGCTGCCCTCCAGGTGCCGAGCCGCCCGGGTGGCGAACCAACGGTGGACCCACCACTGGCAGCGCATCATCAGGCTTTCGCCACCGATGCGGTAGATCGCCCGCACGACCACGAAGGTGAACGGCAGGCTCACCACCCGCTCTGGAGGGATACCCCAGCGTTTCAAGAACCAGCGTGGGTAGTTGGTGATCAGGCGGTGCAGATGGCCGTGGAGGTGGAGTTGGCGTGCCAGGTCGAAGGCATGCCACCGCCCCCCCACCACGAGGCTGATCCGCATGGGTGTTGTCTCAGTCATGGCGGTCTCCCTTCCAGGGCCTGCGATCGGGGTTCCCGGAGGAAGCCTCATCCCACTCCAGGATCGTCCTCAGCCTGGCGCCGTAGGTGTGCTCAGGGCGCCGCAGGGCTGACGCTCCCTTCTGCCGCAGGCTCTCCTGCAGCCCGGGATCGGCAAGGATCGCCAGGGCGTGGGCGCGGAGCTCGGCCGGGTTCCGGAAGAAGCCCACCTCGGGGTAATCCGGCAGGAGGGCTCGGTGCTCCTCGCTGTCTTTGTAGAGACCGCAGCCGCCGATGGCGCCGATCTCGTAGGAGCGATCGGTGGAGAGATCGCTATTGGCCTGGCGCAGCAGCCCCAGCACCAAACCGGCGTTGCTGATGGCGCGCGCGTAGTCCTCGCCGGTCACGGCCGCATGACGTTCCCAGCCCGGGGTGGCCAGCCCGTTCCAGCTGTTGCCGTAAATGCGGCGGCGCAGGCCCGGGACGTCCGCCAGGGCCTCCAGCCAGGGGAGCCGTTCGGTGGCGCCCGTGCCCACGAAGGCCACATCCACCCCGAAGCGCTCGGCATCGCCGGGATGCCTGAGCGGAGGTTGGTGGAGGGTGGGGTCGTAGGCGAAGGGCAGCCAGCTGCTGCTGACGGCACCGGCTGCCTTCAGCTGCTGGCGCAGGGCCTGCTTGGTGCTGAAGATGTGGTCGTAATGGCTGAGGTTGGTCAGGAAGCTGCGACGGCGGTGGATCGGATTCCAGGGGTCATCGGTGAGGTAGTTCACGATCCGCCCGCCATGACGGTGCACCGCCTCGAAAACCGCTGGGTCCAGCGGCAGGATGCCCGTGACCAGGACAAGGCGCGGCCGCAACGACGCGATGCGTTCCTTCAGCTGGCGCTGAAAGCCCCACCACTCCCAGCTGCGGCGATCGGCCAGGCGGTAAAAAACCTTTCCCCTCAACCGGGCCATGCTTGGAGAGAAGGCCGGAACCGCCGAGAGGTAAGCGACGGCGACATCGCTTTCCGCCAATTCGGCCTGGGCAGCACCCTGCAGCAACTTGGTGCCCAACGCTTCCGATGTGGAGGTATCAGCCAGGAGCAGCAGACGGGTGGTCATCGGCGCACCAGGGGCCGCAGAGGGCACCAATGAAAGCAGGCAGCCATTATCCGCTTGCTACGTCTGTTCAAAACCCAGTTGGGAGGCGGTGGCAGGGCCTCTGAATCGCGCCCATCAACCTCTCCTGGCGCGATGGGGAGCACAGCAGGTTCAGCTCCTTGCCGTTGGCCTGCACGGTCTTTGGGGTTCCGTGCCATCTGGCGGTAACCTCGGCTGCACCAAGGATTTATCGATGACGCTTCCACCGATCCGCTCGATCTGCTGCATCGGAGCCGGCTACGTGGGGGGGCCCACCATGGCGGTGATCGCCGACCGCTGCCCCCAGATCCAGGTGACGGTGGTGGATCTCAACGCCGAGCGGATCGCCGCCTGGAACGACGCCGACCTCTCCAAGCTGCCGGTCTACGAACCGGGGCTGGATGCGGTGGTGGGCCGGGCCCGGGGCCGCAACCTCCACTTCACCACCGAGGTGGATGCTGCCATCGCCGCCGCCGACATGATCTTCCTGTCGGTGAACACCCCCACCAAGACCCGGGGCGTGGGGGCCGGCCAGGCCAGCGACCTGCGCTGGATCGAGGCTTCGGCCCGCCAGGTGGCGGCCGCCTCCCAGGGCCACACGATCGTGGTGGAGAAGAGCACCCTGCCGGTGCGCACCGCCGAAGCCGTGAAGGCGATCCTGGGCGGCGCTCAAGGCAGCGGCGGCGGCAAGACCTTCTCGGTGCTCTCCAACCCCGAATTCCTGGCCGAAGGCACCGCCATCGGGGATCTGGAGGATCCCGATCGGGTGTTGATCGGCGGCGAAGACCCCGCCGCCATCGATGCCCTGGCCAGCGTCTATGGCCACTGGGTGTCCCAGGAGCGGATTCTGCGCACCAACCTCTGGAGCAGTGAGCTCTCCAAGCTCACCGCCAACGCCTTCCTGGCCCAGCGGATCTCCTCGATCAACAGCATTGCGGCCCTCTGCGAGGCTACCGGCGCCGATGTGCGCGAGGTGGGCCGGGCGATCGGCACCGACAGCCGCATCGGTCCAAAGTTCCTGCAGGCCGGGCCGGGCTTCGGCGGCAGCTGCTTCCAGAAGGACATCCTCAACCTGGTGTACCTGTGCCGCCACTACGGCCTGGAGGAGGCAGCGGCCTACTGGGAGAGCGTGGTGGGCCTGAACACCTGGCAGCAGCAGCGCATCGCCAGGCTGGTGGTGAACAGCCTGTTCGGCACGGTGAGCGGCAAACGGCTGGCCGTGCTGGGCTTCGCCTTCAAGGCCGACACCAACGACACCCGCGAGGCGCCGGCGATTCGCATCTGCCGCGACCTGATCGAGGAGGGGGCCCAGCTGGCGATCGTGGATCCCAAGGTGGATTCCGCCCAGATCGCCCGGGATCTGGAGCGCTCGCCGGTGGCGGCCGATGCGGCGC
The DNA here is from genome assembly GCA_044370835.1 of Cyanobium sp. Lineage (GTDB taxonomy): Bacteria > Cyanobacteriota > Cyanobacteriia > PCC-6307 > Cyanobiaceae > Cyanobium. The sequence continues at coordinate 113,297 of JBILUS010000004.1, forward strand.
CGGGCTCGCGGCCGATCGGGGCCGACGGCAGCTGGCTGGCGGCGGGATCGCCCCTGGAAGCCGCCCGCGGCGCCGATGCGGTGCTGATCCTTACCGAATGGCGCGACTACCGCCAGCTCGACTGGACCTCCATCGCCGCCGTGATGCGCCGGCCGGCCTGGCTGTTCGATGCCCGGGCCGTGGCCGATGCGGCGGCCGCCCGCGCCGCCGGTCTGAATGTCTGGACCGTGGGGGAAGGCTGAGATGGCCCGCCGCAATCTCGTTACCGGTGGTGCCGGTTTCCTCGGCTCCCACCTGATCGACCGGCTGATGAATGCCGGTGAAGAGGTGATCTGCCTCGACAACTACTACACCGGCCGCAAGGACAACATCCGCCACTGGCTGGGCCATCCCGATTTCGAACTGGTGCGCCACGACGTGACCGATCCGATCCGCCTCGAGGTGGACCGGATCTGGCACCTGGCCTGCCCCGCCTCGCCGGTGCATTACCAGTTCAACCCGATCAAGACCGCCAAGACCAGCTTCCTGGGCACCTACAACATGCTGGGCCTGGCCCGGCGGGTGGGGGCGCGGTTGCTGTTGGCCAGCACCAGCGAGGTGTACGGCGATCCCGAGGTGCACCCCCAGCCCGAGAGCTACCGGGGTTGTGTGAACACGATCGGCATCCGCTCCTGCTACGACGAGGGCAAACGGATCGCCGAAACCCTCTGCTTCGATTACCAGCGCATGCACAGCACCGAGATCCGGGTGATGCGCATCTTCAACACCTACGGGCCGCGGATGCTGCCCGATGACGGCCGGGTGGTGAGCAATTTCATCGTGCAGGCGCTCAAGGGTGAGCCGCTCACCCTCTATGGCGATGGCAGCCAGACCCGCTCCTTCTGCTACGCCGACGATCTGATCGAAGGCATGATCCGGCTGATGAATGGTGAGCACACCGGCCCGATCAACATCGGCAATCCGGGTGAATTCACGATCCGTCAGTTGGCCGAGCTGGTGCGGGATCGCATCAATCCCTCCCTGGAGTTGGTGACCCGGCCGTTGCCCCAGGACGATCCGCTCCAGCGCCAGCCGGTGATCGACCTGGCCCGCCGTGAGCTGGGCTGGGAGCCGAAGGTGAGCCTGGAGCAGGGCCTCGAGCCCACGATCGCCTACTTCCGCGAGCGCCTGGCCCAGGCTTGATGGATGGATCCGTTCTGGTCACCGGCGCGGCGGGCTTCATCGGCGCCGCCGTGGTCGAGCGCCTGCTCGCCCGCGGTGAGCGTGTGGTTGGTCTGGATAATCTCAATCCCTACTACGACCCGGCCCTCAAACGGGCCCGCCTGGAGCGGCTGGAGGCCGCCGCCCAGCCGGGGCAGTTCCGCTTTGCCGAGCTGGATGTGGCCGATGCCGGCGCCCTGGCGGCCCTGGTGGCCGCCGAGGCCGCGGATCGGGTGATTCACCTGGCTGCCCAGGCTGGGGTGCGCTACTCGATTGAGAATCCCGGCGTCTACATCCAGAGCAATCTGGTCGGCTTCGGGGCCGTGCTGGAGGCCTGCCGCCATCAGGGCGTCGCCCATCTGGTGTACGCCTCCAGCAGTTCGGTGTACGGCGGCAACCGCCAGATGCCGTTTTCGGAGCAGCACCCGGTGAACCATCCGGTGAGCCTCTATGCGGCCACCAAGAAGGCCAACGAGCTGATGGCGCACACCTACAGCCATCTCTATGGCCTGCCGGCCACGGGTCTGCGCTTCTTCACGGTGTACGGCCCCTGGGGCCGGCCGGACATGGCGCCGATGTTGTTTGCCCGGGCGATCCTGGCCGGCGAGCCGATCAAGGTGTTCAACCAGGGCCGCATGCAGCGGGATTTCACTTACATCGATGACATCGCCGAGGGCGTGATCCGCTGCCTCGACAAGCCCGCCACCGCTGATCCCCACTTCGATCCGCTCCACCCCGATCCAGCCACCGCCGCGGTGCCCCACCGGCTGTTCAACATCGGCAACAGCCAGCCGATCGAGCTGCTCCGGTTCATCGATGTCCTCGAGCAGGCCCTGGGCCGCGAGGCGATCCGCGATCTGCAGCCGATGCAGCCCGGCGATGTGCCCGCCACTGCCGCCGACACCTCAGCCCTCGAGGCCTGGGTGGGCTTCCGGCCCACCACGCCGATTGAAACTGGAGTGGAGCGATTCGCTGCCTGGTATCGGGGATATTGTGCCAGCTGAGGGAGATAACCCGGCTGTTGAGAGGGATTATGGTCGTTTGACTGGCTGACTGACAGAATATGATTAATCCATTTTCTCTTCTGCGTTTCGGGCGATGAAACCGACATCACGATCTGCTGTAAGAGTGACGATCTCAGGCTTCATGACCGTTCTGCTGGTCGCTTCTCTTGTTGCAACGTTGGCTGCCTCGGCCTTCGTGGAGGCTCGGCAGGCCTGGCAGCAGGTGTTGCGACCCGTAATTTATCTTGATGACTGGCCGTACACCCATCGCCCGTATCTGTTTCAGATCGGAGAATTGCTCAAATGGATCACGGCCCAGCATGCTGAACATCGCAAGGTCCTGACCCGCTTCCTTTCAATCCTTGAAACTGAAGTGTTCCGGCTGCCGATTCTGACGCTTTCTGGAGTGCAGTCACTCCTGTTGATGCTTCTCAGTAGTGGTCTGATCGCCTGGATTGCCCATCTGGCCATCCCGCGCCGAAGAGACGCAGCTCTAGCTTGGTTGTCCAGCAGCGTAATCATCTTCAATCCTTGGCAGTTTTCTTCATACAATCTGTCCGGGCTGAATGATCTCTTCCCCGTCAATGCTTCTGTTTTGGCAGCGGCTCTGCTTTTGCTTGGCTACATCAAGAATCGCCATGCCCTCTGGCGGCGAGCCTGCACGTTTGGGATGGCGCTACTCCCCTGGGTTTCTATTTATACGGCAGGCCAAGGCTTTGCCATGGCTGCTGCCTTGGTCCTGACGTGCGCCTTCGTTTCACGTCGCATGACTGTTGTGGCATTTCTATCTTCGGCATTAGCGATTCTCACTTTCTACAAAATCCTACCCTTTGTCCAGGCTGCGCATCGAAGTCATTATGGCTTCGATCCAGATTTTCTATTTCGTCTTCTATCTGGTGGCTCATGGCCCGGGCTTGGAGTGATCACTGGGTTGGTCATGGTGGTGGTGGTGTTTGATCGAGCTGGTCTGAATCAGCAAAACCTTATTCTCCATCGCCCAACCGCTGCGATTCTGGCGATGCCCGGTCTATTCGGTCTTTTCTATGCTTTATTGATCACACTGTCGCGATCTGGTTATGGACTAGGTGGTGCTTACCCGAGTTGGTATCTCGTATCTCTCTCTCTGCTGCCAGTCAGTGTGATCCTTCTTGCTTCGTGGATTTATGCCACGGCCACAATACAGGTTGGCGCCGCTAATCCCCAGCGCCCTGGACTGACCTCAATGGTCCCCCATCTGGTTGTGGTGCTGGCAACACTGTTTTCGTTTCCACAGGTGTTCACCGGTCAGGGTGTGCCCTATCGACAATCCCTGGCACAGGTTTCATACAGGAGATTCGAACTTCAGAAGTCCATGGAATGTGTCGCTTCCAATTTGCGCAAAGGAGGCACTGCTGCCGATCCAATCGAGTCCTCAGATTGTGAAGTTAAGGATCCAGCTGCGTCAGAGCAGTACAAGTATCTCAGCGGCAATAAGCCTCTGAAGCCTTCCGGCTGGCATCTGCGCCTCACCAAAACAGGCGACTGATCCCCGGGTCCACCGCAGGGCACACTGGGGGGTCGTTGCGCCCTACGCCTTGGAATCGCTGCAGAGCCTGCGCGGCATGGTGGATCTCCTGCCGGAGCGCATCCCCCTCTGGCAGCGGATCGAGGCCACGGCCCGCGAGCACTTCCGCCGCGCCGCCATCGGCGAGATCCGCACGCCTCTGCTGGAGGTCACCGAGCTGTTCGCCCGGGGCATCGGCGAGGCCACCGATGTGGTGGGCAAGGAGATGTACACCTTCCTCGATCGCGGCGATCGCAGCTGCACCCTGCGGCCGGAGGGCACCGCCTCGGTGGTGCGGGCGGCGATTCAGCATGGTCTCTTGGCCCAGGGGCCGCAGCGTCTCTGGTACGGCGGGCCGATGTTCCGCTACGAGCGGCCCCAGGCCGGCCGCCAGCGCCAGTTCCATCAGATCGGTGTGGAGCTGCTCGGAGTGGCCGATGCCACCAGTGATGCCGAGGCGATCGCGATCGCCTGGGATCTGCTGGCGGATCTGGGGGTGGGCGGGTTGGAGCTGGAGATCAACTCCCTCGGCACCCCGGAGGATCGCCAGCGCTACCGCGCCGAGCTGGTGAGCTGGCTGGAGGCCCACCGCGACCAGCTCGATCCCGATTCCCAACATCGCATCAGCACCAACCCGCTGCGGGTGCTGGATTCCAAGAACCCCGCTACCCAGGCCCTTCTGGAGGGTGCCCCCACCCTGGCCGATGCCTTAGCGGGCGAGAGCCACGAACGGTTCGCCCGGGTGCGGCAGGCCCTGGAGGCGCTGGGAATTCCGTTTGTGCTCAACCCCCGCCTGGTGCGGGGCCTCGATTATTACGGCCACACCGCCTTCGAGATCACCAGCAACCAGCTCGGCGCCCAGGCCACGGTGTGCGGCGGTGGCCGTTACGACGGCCTGGTGGCCCAGCTGGGCGGGCCGCCCACGCCGGCGGTGGGCTGGGCACTGGGGATGGAGCGGTTGGTGCTGCTGCTCAGCCAGGCGGCGGCCGTTGAGCCTGCTGCCGGGACGCCGGATCTCTACGTGATCAGCCGCGGTGAGGCCGCCGAGCAGCAGGCGCTGCTGCTCACCCGATTGGCCCGCCAGGCCGGCCTGGCGGCGGAACGGGATGCCAGCGGCTCGACCTTCGGCAAGCAGTTCAAGCGGGCCGATCGCAGTGGCGCCCCCTGGGCGGCCGTGATCGGCGACGACGAGGCGGCCGCGGGCGTGGCGAAGCTCAAGGATCTCCATGGCGAGCAACTTGAGCAGCAGCTGCCGCTGTTGCAGCTGGTGGCACGGCTGAAGGAGAGCATCAAGGCGGCATCCCGGCATCCCGGCAGCCCTGAGCCGCCAGGCTGACCCCTCCAGGGGAACTGCCCCGAGCGGCTTCTGCCAGACCCGTGCCCATGGAAGACATGGATCTGATCGTGAAGCCGGCCCGTCAGCGCCTGGAGGCCGATCCCCGCAGCCCCCACATGCCGCACGCCCGGGTCTGAGGCTTCGCCTTGGCTCTGCCTCCAGGCTGAGCAGCAGCCACAAAAAAAGCGGTCCTTGTGGACCGCCCGGCGTGTGAGGTGGTGGAGGGCAGGCCTGGTTCAAGCGGAACCCACACCCACGTAGGCCCCGTAAAAGAACAGTCCCACCACGAAGATCACGGCCATGCCGCCGGCGGTGGCCACCAGCCACAGGGGCAGCACGCCTTCGGTCCAGCGGCTCTTCCAGGCCACGGCCGGGCGGCCGTCGGGCAGGCGATCCGGAATCCGGCCGTCAGGGAGGGATGATTTCTTGCCGCTCATCGGAAAACCTCGTGGTCAGGGAGAAGGGGCGGGGGGCGATCCCCGGGATCAGTTGAAGAAGTAGCTGGTGAACAGCACGCCGGTCACGAAGATCAGCAGCAGACCCAGGTAGAGGCTCGTGCGGTTGAGCTCCACCGGCAGGGTGTTGGGGTTCTTGTTGCGTTGCAGGGCCATGGGATCAGCTGGAGATGTCAGCGACGGATGAACTGCATCGCCGCCAGCGCACCCAGGAAGAAGACCGTGGGAATGCCGAGGGCGTGAATCGAGAGCCAACGCACCGTGAAGATCGGATAGTTGCGCGGCGTGGTGGGGGCGGTGGATTGGGTCATGGCTTATTTCAGGCGCTGATCAAGCTGGGTTTTGCCTTCGTAACGCTTGCTCACCACCGGCGCCTTGCTTTCCTGAACCTGGAAATAGGCATCAGGGCGGGGCGTGCCGAAGGCGTCGTAGGCCAGGCCCGTGGACACAAACAGGAAGCCGGCCAGGAAGATGGCAGGCAGGGTGACCGCATGGATGACCCAGTAGCGGATGCTCGTGATGATCTCGAAGAACGGACGTTCCCCTGTGGAGCCGGCAGCCATGGCAACACGCATTCAGCCCGAAGATCCTAGGGGTCGGCCTGCGGGGGCCGGGGCCGCCTGAGCGGGTTGGTTACAGAGGGATGCAGTTCGTAGGGGGCTGTGGCCGGGGCAAGGAGCTGAAGGCTCAGCCGACCCAGCGCAGTAGGCCGCCCCGTTCGCCCAGGGCGAAGCCCTTGCCATCCGGCGTGAAGGTGATGCGTGTGAAGTTGGTCGGCTGGCCGCTGCCCACCGGATCCTTCTGCCAGCTGCTGCCGCCGTCGCGGCTCACCAGCAAGGTGGCGTTGCCGCCGCCGGCCCAGATGGCGCCGGAGGGATCCCAGGCCATGTCGAGGTAGCCGTAGCCGTTCACGATCGGGATCACCGGCTTGCTCCAGGTCTCCGGATCGGCGGGATCGGCGTTGAAGCGGAGCTGGGCCCCCCGGGCCACCATCCAGAGGCCACCGTCGGGCTGGAAGCCCATGGCCTGCAGCCGCTGGCTGCTTTCCCGCTGGTGCAGCTGCCAGTTGGCCTGGCCGGGATCCCAGGTGGCAAAGAAGTTGCCGAGGCCGCTCACGCTCACGTAGCGGCCGTCGTCGGAGCGGCGCAGGTCGCGCACGGCGCCAGCGGCGTCATTCACCAGGGCCTGCCAGCTGGAGCCGGAATCGGCGGTTCGGTACACGGCGCCCACGGTGGTGGCCAGTTCGGCCTGCTGGGGCCCGAGGGCCTTCACCAGATAGGGCTCGCCGGGGAGTTTGGTGTCGAGCAGCAGGCGGGTCCAGCTCTGGCCGCGGTCGGTGCTGTGCAGCAGCAGGCCCGGCTGGCCCACGATCCAGCCCTCACCGCCCTGGAAGTCGATGCTGATCAGGCGAAAGTTCTCCTCCGGCGGCAGCTCCAGGGCCCGCTCCTGCCAGGTGGCGCCGGCATCGTCGGTTTCGAGGATGAGGCGGTTGCTGCCCACCAGGAAGCCGTGCTTGGCGTCGGTGAAGGCCACCGCCAGGGGGTTGGACTTCGTGGCCAGGGGCACGGCCTCCCAGGGGCTGGAGGCCGCCAGGGGCAGGCCGGTGGTCACGCAGCCGGCCAGGCCCAGGCCCAGGGCGGCCACCACGATCAGGCTCAGCAGGGGCTGCAGCAGGCGCCGCAGCGACTGGAGCGGGGCCGGTTCCGGGTGGCTGGGGGTCGGGCGCATCACGGGTTCAGGGGAAGAACGGACAACAGGGGGGGAGGGAGCGCAGCGGGCCCGGCCGGAGTGGAGGGCCGGGCCGTGCGGCGGCGGTTCAGCGCAGGGAATAGAGGGAGAGGAAGAAGGCGAAGGCCAGGGCGAAGCCGCCGAAGATCAACACATTCTTCTGGCCGGGGGTGAGGCGGTTCACCCCGAGGCCGAAGTTGAGGTTCTCCTCGAAGCCGCTGGGCTTGTTGCGGGGGCCGATGTCCTTGAAGGCGCCCACGCGGCTGCGGCACACCGGGCAGCGGAAGGAGAGCGGATCGAGGTCGAGGAAGGCGGTGCCGGCCTCGATGCCGAGTTTCCGTACCCCCTCGCCCGGGTCGTACACAAAGCCGCAGCTGCGGCATTCGAAGCGGTGGGTGGTGGGATCGCTCTCGACGGCCCCGGTGGTGGCCGTGGCTGCGGGTGCTGGAGCTTCGGGTGCTGCGGCTTCGAGTGGTGCGGCTTCGCTGGCGGCAGGCCTTGAGGCCAACTCGCTTCCAGCGGCGTCGGCCTCGGCTTCGACCGGTCGGGCGGAATCGGGGGCACTCCCTGCCGGGGTTTCGCTGCTCATCCGGTGGCCGCCGTGGTGAACCAACTCTATCGAGGCTCCAGGATCCCCCGCCGGGCCCTTCAGCCCGTCCCGGTTCCGACTGGATGCTGCCCCCTTCGTCAGGCTCCGGCGGAAGGTGCCAGACTGCCCGCCACGCTCGGCCTGCCCGCATGTTCGTGCTTCCCGGCTACGACGCCTTCCTGGGCTTCCTGCTGATCTCGGCGGCGGTGCCCGTGCTGGCGCTCGTCTCCAACAAGCTGCTGTCCCCGAACAGCCGCAATGGTGAGCGGGAGCTCACCTATGAATCCGGGATGGAGCCGATCGGCGGCGCCTGGATCCAGTTCAACATCCGCTACTACATGTTTGCGCTGGTCTTCGTCATCTTCGATGTCGAGACCGTTTTTCTTTATCCCTGGGCTGTGGCCTTCCACCGCCTCGGCCTGCTGGCCTTCATCGAGGCCCTGATCTTCATCGCCATCCTGGTGGTGGCGCTGGCCTACGCCTGGCGCAAGGGCGCCCTCGAGTGGAACTGACCCGGCCCGAGCCATGACCCTCACTCCTTCCTCCTCCCCAACCAGCGACGCCTCCCTGACGGCAGCCGCCCTGCGCGACCTGCGTGCCGCCAGTTGCGGCCCTGTGGGTGCCCCCACGGTCACCTCGGATCTGTCCGAGAACGTGATCCTCACCAGCCTCGATGACCTGCACAACTGGGCCCGGCTGAGCAGCCTCTGGCCGCTGCTCTACGGCACCGCCTGCTGCTTCATCGAATTCGCCGCCCTGATCGGCTCCCGTTTCGACTTTGACCGTTTCGGCCTGGTGCCCCGCTCCAGCCCCCGCCAGGCGGACCTGCTGATCGTGGCCGGCACCGTGACCATGAAGATGGGTCCGGCCCTGGTGCGGCTCTACGAGCAGATGCCCGAGCCCAAGTACGTAATCGCCATGGGCGCCTGCACGATCACCGGCGGCATGTTTTCGGCCGATTCCACCACCGCCGTGCGCGGCGTGGACAAGTTGATTCCGGTCGATCTCTATCTCCCCGGTTGTCCGCCGCGGCCGGAGGCGATCTTCGATGCGGTGATCAAGCTGCGCAAGAAGGTGGGCAACGAGGCCCTGGCCGAGCGGGGCCAACGCCTTCCCACGCATCGCTACACCACGATCGAGCACGCCTTCAAGCAGGTGGCCCCGATCGTGGACGGCCGCTACCTGCGCGCCGAAACCCAGCAGGCGGCGTTCGCGGCGGCGGCGGGTCTGCCCCTGGGAGCCGCCCCAACAACCGAGAAGGACAAGCTGGAACCAGCTTCCTCCAACCCCCCCCAAGCCCTCTGAAGCCATGCCTGAAGAAGCCGTTACCGTTACTGCGCCGGCGCCGGGCCCGGTGAGCACCTGGCTCAGCGAGCAGGGGTTTGAGCATGCGGTGCTGCCCGCCGATCACCTGGGGGTCGAGGTGCTGGGCATCGATCCGGCGTTCCTGCCGCTGATCGCCACGGCCCTCAAGGCCAGCGGTTTCGACTACCTGCAGTGCCAAGGCGGCTACGACGAAGGACCGGGTGGGCGCCTGGTGAGCTTCTATCACCTGATCAAGCTGGCCAGCCTGGCCGATCGCATCGCCCCCGCCAGCGCCAAGGCCGGCACCAACCAGCCGATCCCGGCTGATCTGCGTCCCGAAGAGGTGCGGCTCAAGGTGTTCCTGCCCCGCGATGGTGCCCTCTCCATCCCCAGCCTCTACGGCCTGTTCCGCGGCGCCGACTGGCAGGAGCGCGAAACCTTCGACATGTTCGGCATCAGCTACGAAGGTCACCCCCATCCCAAGCGCCTGCTGATGCCCGAGGACTGGAAAGGCTGGCCGCTGCGCAAGGATTATGTGCAGCCTGATTTTTATGAGATGCAGGATGCGTATTGAGGTCTCTCTCATCTGCATCGTTTCAGATTGAACCAACCGCTTGAATCCTGGAGGGCCGATCAGCCTTGGCCCTGGACGAGTGCCTTGAGCCTTGCCTTCAGTTGGGCCGCCCTGGTGGCCAACCTCTGCTTTGGCCTCAGGGTTCTCCAGGGTGAAGGCCTCCGGTAGCCAGCCTTCATCAGAGGCGAGAGCCTCCAGAGCCGAACACCGCGCATCCCCTCGATCGGAAATGTGGCGACGGCATTCTGGCTGACCATGCTCTGCAGTAACTCCAGCCACTGCTGATGGCAGCGCTCACTGCTGAACCGCTCCTCCACCAGTGCCCTGGCGGCGGTGGAGCATTGCTGCCATAGGGCCGGATTGCCTGCCAGGTTCAGGAGAGCGTCCGCTGCTTCATCGGGATCCTCGCCCACCAAAAGCCCGGTTTCTCCATGCCGCACCACCTCGGGAATGCCGCTGGGAATGGAGCGAACCACCGGCACCACGCCAGCAGCCATCGCTTCGAGCAGCGCCACCGGCAGGCCTTCAAAATCAGACATCAACAGGATCGCCTGGCTCTGCAGCAGGATCTTTTGCACCCCGGCAAAGGGCAGGCGGCCGCTAAAGCTGATGCGATCTCCAAGGCCGGCGTCCCGCACCTGCTGCTCACAGGCTGGGCGGCTGTAGCCATCACCGATCAAGGTGGCGGTGATCGCTTCAGATTGTTGGCAGGCCCGGATCAGCGATTCCACCACAAGGCTGGCCCGTTTCTGGTGTTCCCAGAGCCGGCCGCTATAGACCACCTGGAAGGGATTGGTTCTGTAGTGCGTTGTCGTGACTGGGATTGAAACGCCATAGGGAATCACCACGGCTTGAGCTTCGCCGCCGTGTTGTGCGAGTTGGGCCTGGATATGCTGGGAGACGCAAATTGTTTTTCCACCATTGCGCAGGGGTGGAAGACTTGAAGCCGTGGCCCAGTAATCAGGGTCGTCGCTGTGCAGGGTGAGGCCCCAGGGGAGGCCGCAGCGGCCGGCGATCGCGGCGGCAATGTAGTGGTGGGGTTTGCACTGGGGCAGGAAGACATCCGGCCGCCAGGTATTGAGGAAGGCCAGGGTTGCGTTCACATCCTGGCGAAGGCTGCCTGTGGGTGGAGATTTGAAGATCTCAATTCCGCCTTGCCGCAGGGCCAGCTCTAAAGGGCTGCTATCGCCTGGCTCGCAGAGATCCAGCAGAACAATGGCCACGCTGCAGCCCTCGCCTTTGAGATAGAGGGCCAGTTGGATCAGCCAGGAGGTCACGCCGCTGATGTCGTCGGCCGAGCAGTAGTGGGCGAAGGCGATACGCATGGATGGTTAGCCGATCGTGCGCTTGATGCGATGTTTGAATTGTGCCATCCAAAAACGGAACTCTAGGGATAGCTTGCGCTTGACTTCGGGCAGCGTCCACCATAAGAAATCGATGCAGGCTGCCTTGAGCTTGATGGTGATCGCTATAGGGGGTTTCTTGATGGGGTATTGAGGTGTTGATCTTGTCTGAAGATCCTTGATCAGGTTGTTCCATTGCTGGAGGGTTTGGGGCTGCCCATAGGCTCGGTGCACCAGGTCACGACTAGCGCTGCTGCACTGCTGCCAGAGCTTGGGATCCTGTGCAAGCCGCAGGATGGCGGCAGCTGCTTCAGTTGGATCGTCCGATACCAGTAACCCCGTCTGCTGATGCTGCACCAGTTCGGGAATGCCACTGGCTATGGATCGCGCTACTGGCACCACACCAGCGGCCATCGCCTCCATCAAGGCCACCGGCAGGCCTTCAAAATCCGACATAAGTAGGATGGCTTGCGAATCATCGAGTAGCTGCAGCACCTTGTTGGGAGGGAGTCTGCCCGTGAAGTGGATTGCTTCTACAAGGCCTGCATTATGCACCTGCTGCTGGCAATTCTGTAGCTCTTTACCAGCTCCGATGATCGTTGCCCGGATACGCGGGGAGGCCTGACAGGCCCGTATCAGGCTTGCTACAACTAAGGAAATGCGTTTTTGCACCTCAATAAGCCGGCCGCTGTACACCACATGAAAAGAATTGGGATTGTGGTGAACCTGATGGTCTGGAAGTGGAACACCACAGGGAATCACCAGTGGATCGGAATCAAAGCCTCTGCGCTTCACCTCGCGCGCCAGATAATGGGATACACAGACCGTGCATCCACCGGATCCCCCTGGGCGAATCAACCGTAGAATGGACCAATACTGAGGATCATCTGAATGGACAGTCAGAGCCCAAGGCAGACCTTGTCGACCAGCGATGACGGCTGCGATGAAATGAGTCGCCAGGCATTGTGGTAAGAACACCGTGGGCCGCCACGTGTTTAGAAAGTCCAAAGTCTGGAGCACAGCGTCTTTAGCGTGACGGAGCTGTGGCTGTAGAAAAACCTCCACGTCTGCAGTTAGGAGGGCGGAAACAATGGTGCTTTTGGCAGGATGATCGCCTTGGTGTGGAAGAAGCACAGCCACTTTCCAGCCTTGCTGGCGGAGATCGGAGGCTAAGCGGATCAGCCAGGTGCTCGCACCGCCAATGTCATCCTCGGTGCTGTAGTGGGCAAAAGCGATGCGCATCATGCGTCACGAATGGTTGCCATACGTTATAAGGGAATGGAATTAAGCTGGCGAAGTAAATCTTGCGCTATGAATGTCCAATTCAGATTTCGTTCAGCGAACTGCCTTGCTTCCAATCGTGCTTTTTCAAGTTGTTGGGTGTTCTTATCAAGCCACCTTAAGACAGCGGCAGCGTGCGCCTCGGCATCGGTTGGGGGGCATAGTTCACCAAATACAGGGTTCACATATTCCGGGATTCCTCCTACTGCGGTCGAGATGATCGGGAGACCACAGGCGCATGCTTCAACGATTGCATTGTTGGCCGTGGCATCAATCAGTGGCAATAAAAGTAAGGATGCCTCTTGGTAAAGAGTTCTGAGCTGCTCGGGCGATAGATCGCAATGCCAGCGCACGTTTTTGTAGCCAGCTAAGCGGACTAGCGGCTCAGAATTCCATGCCGGTCGTGGTATCACGCAATCCAGTTCGATGTCTGGTCTGCGATTGGCGAGGATAGAGAATGTTCTTTCAAGGGTATCAAAATCTCGCAGCCACTGGCCTACAACCAGCAGCTTGGGTGGGTTGGTTGAGGATGAGATTGGTGCTGGTTGAAAGAAGTCAAGTGCCACACCATGGCGTATTTTGTGAACTGGATCTTGTGTGATCGATCCCAGGTAGTGAGCTGCTTCGTTGCTCAGGCAAAGAATGGCCCCCAGCCCTTGTAAGGTTCTAGTGTCATGCCAGTGAACCTTAAGCCACGATGGTGGTTGGTGCAAACAAACAATGAGGCGTTTTCGTAATTCTGGACTGCTAGCAGCAAGGCAGCCCACATATTGATTCTCGCCAAAACTCAACAATGCTTTGGATCGATGTTGATGATAAAGCTTGTCGAGCAGCACGGCCCCAATTTGGCTGTGCAGGTCTGTATTGAAAGGTGAGTTTTGAGGTGCATCTAGGTAGAGGGTTTCTTTCTTTCTCCAAAAAAATTTGAAACGTCTTGCCAGGCGCTCAATTCGCGACAATCGTGGAGGGTGAGCCAGGGATGCGTAATCAACATTTAGATTTTCTGTTCGTGAAATGAGTTTTGCAAGCTCTCTACTCAGTGGATCAAAGCCACTCACCGCACTCATGTGCGAAAAACCCTCACGGACCAGAATCAAGCGGCTCATTATTGATCGCATAGGGCTTGATGGCATGCATCCAAATAGCTTCGGCCATGAAATCGGGATGGCTCCAGTGTGTTGCCTTCTGCCCATTCATTCCAAGACTTGATGAAGAGCAGCCGCTGTTGCTCTGGACGATCTTGTAGCTTTTGAACCGTTGCCACCAGAAGTGAATTGAAGAGGTCGGCTGATGATTCTAAAAGGATATAGGCTCTTTTCTCAAGTCTGGGGCTTGAATCCCAGTTTGGATAGACAACTGGATACTCATTGAGTTCTAGACCTTCCTGGATCGCTTTCTGCACGTAATCCGCATAGGGGGCATGCTTGATTGTGGATGGTGGATAAGGAGGTAAAGGGTCTTGACCGGCCAGTAGCTTCTTTGCAAGTTTACTTTTGAGGCGTTGAGGTAGATTCGATTTGCTAATGCTTTGCTCGCCCATCAGATTTTCAATGACAACCGAAAGCCGATTGTATGCCCAGCCACTCATTCCATTGAGACTGCACCACTCAGCACCCTGATAGCCATTGGAGACAAAATGAAAACCAGGTAGCCCATTATCCAGAGCCAGGGCATTCCACAGAGCGCAGAAATCAACACAGTTTGGCAGGGAATCAGGACGATAGATAATAAAGATAGGCTTGCCGTCCACCCTCATGTACCTCTTGTCGTGAAATGCTGGGAGCAGGCAACTAAAATGCTCGGTATAGTCAGTGATACCGGGATACTTTTGCTCAAAGATAATTTCGTTCTCCAGGCCATGCCATTTCCCTGTCCAGCTTTCATTGGCCCAGCCTAGGCAGAAGGGAAAATCAGGCGATCCCGTTGCAAGGACGTCACGAAAGATTTTTTCAAGGACTCGTTCACCATTGCCAAACCAGTAGTGCCAATAGCAAAAGCCTTCAATGCCTGCATCTTTTGCCAGCTGTGCTTGTTGTTCACGCACTTCGGGAACTCGGAGGTCATAAAAACCGAGATCGCTAGGAAGGAAAGGTTGGTGGTGACCTTGAAAAAGGGGTCTGGCCTTAGTGACGTTGGTCCACTCGGTAAACCCTTTCCCCCAGAAAGCATCATTCGCAGCGACAGGATGATACTGGGGAAGGTAAAAAGCGATCGCTCTGGCTTTCATGGTTTAGAAGTGAATGTATGGCATAGGTTTGCTGCTCGGCGCTCGGATTGGAGTGTGGAAATGGATTCAGCAACTATTACATGCTTGCGTGTAGGTTCTGTTTGAGCTGATCCATGGCATCCTCGATACTCCAATGCATTGTAACATCATTTCGCGCTTGGTCCTCCATCCGGTTTGGGTACTTCAAGCATGTCTGCTTTGGACATGTTGGATCTCTTTGAGCCATTGGCTGCAGGGCGAATCATAGGTTCACTTGTTGATGATGAGCTAATGCGGCAAATCAGCTAGATTGGTAGTGATTATCCTGGTTCCGGATAGCAGGCATGCTTGGTTGCAATTTGGGATAACAGCACTCACAGCAGGGGTTAAGCCAGAAGATTCTGATCCATGAATACTAATATTTGGCATTGTTTGTTAATCCTTTTTAGGACGCGGAGCGTATGTTTAAGGTAGTGGGTACCCCAGCGTTGATCTGGTTCCAAATGACTTCCTTCAGCCCACTCATTCCAGGCGTTGATTAAAAATCAGTGGTTCAGGCAGTTGCATGTTTTCCATACGGATAATTGCTTTCCTGAGCCAGTCGCCATAGATCTCTGGTATTGAGCCTTCCAAAATAATGCCACCCCACTTGCGGCGAGCTGTATTATTCCACGAAGGTGTTACACATGGGAATCTAAGACAGGGCGGCAGTTCCCTCGCAAGAGCTGCTTGGCAAGCAGATCCGTAGTCATAAACGTTGTGGATTTTCTTTCCAAGTAATTCATTCTTCCATTTACCTTTAATGCGTTCTTTAAATGATGGCTTTTATCTGGCCAATTTGTCTAGCAGAGGCCAGCAGGGTTGAAATTCAAGTGAAGCGTCAAAACCGATTACCCTAGGGTCAGTAATGTCGTTTTCGATAGACTCAACCGAGATTAAGTAAATATCTTTTAAGTCATTGTTTTTTCACGACCGAACGCCATTGTTCAGCAGTGCGGCGTGGGTCCGGCAAATTACTTATCCTGTATACAAAAAATACAGGCTTGTACTCAATGCGAATATAGCGAGAATCGTCAAAATATGGAAGTAGGGAGTGGATTTGTGCGATGTCGTCTTCTTCGTTGTAGTCTTGATGGAGCAGTATTTCATCTTCTGATCCATCCCAGCGGCGAGTCCAATTTTGATTGGCCCAGCAAAGACAGAATGGGAGCTGGGGTTCACCTGATTCGAAAACTTCTGGGAAAAGTTTTTCAAGAATGCGACGCCCCTTTAAACCAGTAATGATAGTAACAGAAGACGTGGATTCCGAATTGGCTGGCTAACTTGGCCTGAGCCTCTCTTGCTTCGGGAAGGCGTAAATCATAAAATCCCAAATCCGATGGCAGATGGGGCTGGTAATGGCCTGTAAACCGCTTGCCGGCATTGACAACATTGCGCCATTCAGTAAAGCCTTTCCCCACCAAAAATCATTTTCGGGAATTGGATGAAATTGGGGCAGATAAAAGGCGATAGGCTTGGGCCGTTTCATGGTTCAGGGTGAAATGACCGGTAGGTTCTGTTTTGCTCGATCGAGAGGCAGCATGGGCGTTCAAAAAGTTAAAAATGTCAGATCTGGCTGCGCCTCCAGCTGTGTAGGAATATTCATCCAAGTCTTATCATGGGATGGCAGGAACTTCAGCGCTGGCTTGTTTCTCAAGGATTTGCTGCTTCCAAAGTCCGGCGTAGATGCCATGCCTTTCCAGCAATTGTTGGTGATTGCCCTGCTCCACTATACGCCCCTTATCCAGCACGCAAATCAGATCAGCCTTCACGATCGTGCTGAGTCGGTGCGCAATCACCAGCACGGTGTGCTGCCGTTCGAATTGATCGATCGCCTGCTGCACCAGCCTTTCGCTCTGGGTGTCGAGGGCGCTGGTGGCTTCATCCAGGATCAGTAGTTCTGGATCGCGGAGGATGGCGCGGGCGAGGGAGAGCCGTTGTCGCTGGCCACCGCTGAGGCGGTAGCCCCGTTCCCCGATCAGGGTGTCGAAGCCATCTGGTAGATCGGAGATGAAGCCAGCGGCTTGGGCTTTTTGCGCAGCGGCGAGGATCTGGGCCCTGGTGGCGTTGGCAGACCCGAAGCTGATGTTGTCAGCGATGCTGGCATTGAACATGAAGGTGTCCTGGCTCACCACGCCGAGGCGCTGCTGCCAGGAAATGAGATCGAGCTGCTCCAATGGGGTGTCGTCAATCAGGATCTCTCCCTGGGTGGGGTTGTAGAGGCCACCGAGCAGATCGGCAATCGAGCTCTTCCCTGCCCCACTGCTGCCCACCAATGCCACCGTGCTGCCGCGAGGCAGATCCAGATTGATGCCGCTGAGGGCGGGGGGGAGCTCTGGAGAGTACTGAAGGGTCACGTTGCGCAGCGCAATCCCTTGGTGCAATTTTTGAAAGGGAATGCCACCGCGGCTGCGAAACTCTTTATCGGAGGGTTCCAGTAGTTTGTTGAGTAATCCCAGTGGTGCCGCGTTCGCATTTAGGGTTCCCAAGGACGAGGCAATACCCCCGAAGGTTCCATTGAGGCGCTGCAGGGCCAGCACGAAGGTCACCAGACTGGGCAGAACTCCGGAATTGCGATTGCCGAACAGCACCAAGCTGAGGCCGGCAATGCCCGCGATCATCAAAATCGGCAGAAAGGTGGTGACCGGCCCTGTGATCGAACCAACCCGGCTGGAGGCGCGTCCATTGGCTTCGATCGCGATCGAGCGGCTGCGCACATCCCGATCGGCTACGTCCAGTTGACCGCTGGTATGGAGCAGGCGCAGGCCCTGGATGTTTTCGGTGATGCGAGTAGAGAGCTCCCGGCCAAGCTCGGTGCCGAGGAAGGAATAGCTGCGCAGACGGGGCAGGATCTGTTGCTGCACCAGGGCAAGAATTCCCCCCATGACGATGGCGGCAACCAGAAGCCAGGGGGAGAGGGTGATCAGCACCACCAAATAGGTGATCCCCATCAGCACCGTCAACACCAGACCACTGATCACGTTGATCTCGGTCATCACTGCCCCGGGCCCGCTACCGCCCACATAAAGCAAATCGCCAACCCGATAGCGGCTGGAGCAGGGAAAGCTCAGGCTGAGGATGAGCGAGTGGATCATTGCCTGCAGCCTTGAGGAGGTGCGGGCGCCGTAGTAGCCCATCGCCAGCGAGCCCAGATACATCCCCACGCTCTGGAGCAATTTCATCAACACCGCCAGGCCGAGAAGCAACAGGAAGAGCTCGTTGCGCGGCATGGCATTGAGACCTGCCGTGAGCTGAGGCAACGAACCGAGAAAACCTTTGCTGGTCCAGTCAATGGTCTGGCCCGCCGGCTTTGAGAGCAGGTCCACGGCCAGGAACACCACACCGAGGGTGGCGCCCTCGGCGGCAGCTTGGAGCAGGTTGCAGAGCATGCTGAAGCTCAGCACCTTCCATTCCTTGCGGGCGGTCTGGCGGATCAGCCGCGAAGCGGGCCGTGGATCGCGCAGGGGTGCCAGGCCTTGGCGCACCAGGCGTCGAAACAGGCGGATCGGATGGGCCAAGCGGTTACGGTGAGTAGGCTGGGATCTTAATCACCCTGCACCTTTATACAACGGGTTTCTGGCACCCCCTCAACCGCCGCTGCCTGATCAAGGGCCGAACTCAGCCGGTCGTTGGGCCGGGACGTGGCCTTAAGCTCATCGGCAACAGGCTGGGTTGAAGTTTTCGCTCCCTGAAATGCCACGCAGCTAGACCCAGTTATGAAAGCCGTGATCTTGGCCGGTGGCCTAGGCACCCGCATCAGCGAGGAAACGCACCTCAAGCCCAAGCCGATGGTGGAAATCGGTGGTCGGCCGATTTTGTGGCACATCCTGAAGATCTACAGCAGCTTCGGCATTAACGAATTTGTGATCTGCTGCGGCTATAAAGGCTATGTGATCAAGGAGTATTTCGCCAATTACTTTCTGCACATGAGCGATGTGACCTTCCACATGCGCACCAATTCGATGGAGGTGCATCAAAAAAATGCTGAGCCCTGGGAGGTCACCCTGGTGGATACTGGCGAAGCCACGCTCACGGGCGGGCGCCTGAAGCGGGTTCAGCGCTATGTGGGCGATGAAACCTTCTGCTTCACCTACGGCGATGGGGTGGCCGATGTGGACATCAGCGCCGCGATCGCCACCCATCGTGCCGCTGGAAAACTGGCCACCCTCACGGCCGTGCAGCCGCCGGGACGCTACGGGGCTTTGAACTTAGTGGAGGGTGATCATGTGGCCGGGTTTCAGGAAAAACCCCAGGGCGACGGCGGCTGGATCAACGGTGGCTTTTTTGTGCTCGAGCCTGCCGTGTTTGATTCCATTTCTTCTGATGCCACCAGCTGGGAGGGCGAGCCTCTCCAGCGCCTGGCGGCCGAGGGGCAACTGCAGGCCTACCTCCACCACGGCTTCTGGCAGCCGATGGACACCCTGCGCGACAAGACTTACCTGGAGGAGCTCTGGGTGAGCGGCAAGGCCCCCTGGAAACGCTGGTGAGCCCTGATCCATCCTTCTGGAATGGTCGGCGCGTGTTGCTCACGGGCCACACCGGCTTCAAGGGCAGCTGGCTGGCCCTGTGGCTTCTTGAGCTCGGCGCCAAGGTCAGCGGCTTCGCCCTGGCGCCGGACACCGATCCCAGCCTGTTTGCCCAGCTGGAGCTGGAGCGGCGCCTTGACCATCGCCTCGGCGACATCAGCGATGCCGCGCTGCTCACTGAGCTGGTAGCCGAAACGCGCCCGGAGCTGGTGCTGCACCTGGCTGCCCAGCCCCTGGTGCGCCGCAGCTACGCCGAGCCCACGGCCACCTGGGCCACCAATGCGATGGGCACGATCCACCTGCTGGAGGCCCTGCGCCGCCTGGAGCAGCCCTGCACGGCGGTGCTGATCACCACCGACAAGGTGTACCGCAACAACGAGTGGCTCTACGGCTACCGCGAGAACGACCCTCTCGGCGGTCATGACCCCTACAGCAGCAGCAAGGCGGCGGCCGAACTGGCGATCGCCAGCTGGCGAGCCAGCTTTTGCGGCAATCAGCCCCACCAGAGCCCCCATCTGCGCATCGCCAGCGCTCGCGCCGGCAACGTGATCGGCGGCGGCGACTGGGCGGCCGACCGGATCGTGCCGGATGCGATGCGGGCGCTAGCGAAAGGCGAGCCGATCGGCGTGCGCAATCCAGCGGCCACCCGCCCCTGGCAGCACGTGCTGGAACCTTTGGGCGGCTACCTGCTGCTGGCGGAGCGCCTCAGCGCCGATCCCTCCTTGGCCGAGGCCTTCAACTTCGGCCCCCAGCTGGAGGCCAACCGCAGCGTGCGCGAGCTGGTGGAGCAGGCCCTGCGCCACTGGCCCGGAAGCTGGGCTGACCAGAGCGATCCCCAGGCCCCCCACGAGGCCAGCCTCCTCAACCTGGTGACCGACAAGGCCCACCATCAACTGGGCTGGAGCCCCCGCTGGGATTTCGCCACCACCGTGGAGCGCGCGGTGGGCTGGTACCGGCAGGTGCAGGAGGGGCAGGCGTCAGCGTTGGCCTGCTGTCTGGCGGATCTGGAGGCGTTTGAGCTGGCCTGTGGCGGCGATGGCCGCGAGCGGCGCCGGCAGGCCCGCGCCGATCTTCAGGCTCTGGCCATTGCAGCTAGCACCCCTGTCTTCGATCCCAGCCCTGAGGAGCTGATCCGTGAGGACCGTGCGCGCTGAGATGATGAGCCGCCAGGAACCCCAGCCCGAACAAGCCGCTGAGCCTCCTGCCGCCATCGAGGCTCCACTTGCACCAGGCCCCGCACGGGCTGCAGCCCCAACCCCAAGCCGCAGCTACCTTTTCGCCAGCAAGGGTTGCTGCTCTTGAACACTGACCGCTGGTACTACCGCGTCTTCCAGAGCGCCCCCGACCTGATTCGCGCGCTTCTACCCGGCTCAGCCGCCGCCGCTACCGCATTCAGCCTCGATCCTGCCGCTCCTGGGGATCGGCTCTATCGCTTTGAGGCCCTCGAAATCAAAGAGCTGAGCCACCGCCTCGACGGCGTGCTCTGGCCGAGGGAAAGCACCGGCTGCGCCGAAACCGGCAGCCCCGAATTCCCCGTGGTGCTGCTGGAGGTGCAGATGCACCCGGATTCAGGTTTCCACCACCGGCTGGCAGCGCAGACCTACCGCTTTCTGCAGCGACACCCGCAGGTAGAGCACCTGGAGGTGGTGGTGATCACGCGGCACCAGCGGCACACGCTGGGGCCAGTCCAGCCGCCGCGACATCTGCGGATGTTTTTGGAAGAGGTGCGCTCCATCAGCCTGGAGGCCCTGAGCCAGCAGGCGGATCTCGACCCGCTGCTCAACCTGCTCACTCTGCCAGTGCGACCTGAGAGCGAGCTGCCGGCTTGCTGTCAGCAGATCCTCGCCAACCGCCCGGATCTGGACACGGTTGTGCTGCCTATGCTGGTTCAACGGTTTCCCCAACTCAGTGAGGCAGAAATCATGTTGATCGCCGGTATCCCCCGAGAAGAAATCCGCCACACCCGCGCCGTGCAGGACTGGCTGGCCGAGGGTCGCCAGGAGGGCCGCCATGAGGGCGAAGCAGCGGTTACCCTTCGCCAACTCAACCGCCGTTGCGGCCCCCTCACTGGCGCCACCACCGCCCAGATCCAGGCCCTACCAGTGGATCAGTTGGAAGCCCTGGCCGACGCCCTGCTCGACTTCCAGGGCCCGGCCGACCTGAGCAGCTGGCTGGCAGCCAACGCCTGAGCCCCACCACACCACATCTGGTGTCTCAAGCGCCCGAATCCACCTCAAATCCAGAAGCATCCCGGGATGACACCTCCCCCCCCCCCCCCCCGGGGCGCGGGCCCCAAGCCCGCACAAATTCTGAACCACCGTGGAGCGCACTGCGGGCTGGTACCGGCAGGTGCAGGAGGGGGTGGGTTCTGCCCTTGAATGCTGCCAGGCAGACCTGGACCTCTACCAGAAGGTTTCCTCCCCATGAGCGTCACTCTGAAGCGCGTGGGCGAAGCCGTGGAGGTCCTGCAGGGCGCGAGACCCCACCCGCGTACCGGCCCATCATGTTTTTCGATGGCATAATGAGATCAGTCAACTAGGGGCTGCATGCCATCACTGAGCCTTCGAGGGCTGTCGGATCAGGTCTATGAGGGCTTGCGGCAGCTCGCCATCCGCAACCACCGCAGCATGCAGGAGCAGGTGAGGCTCTTGATTGAGCGGGAGGTGCGTTACTCCCAGGTGGGTGCTGTAGAGCGGGCCCGGCAATGGCGTTCAGTCCTTGCTGGGCGCAATTTTTCCGATCTGGCTGCCGACATTCAGGCCGACCGCAACCGCTGACGCGATGACCGCATCAACGCCCAGCCAAACCGATGTTGTTGTCCTGGATACGTCTGCTCTGCTTAGGCTTTATCTGGCCGATGGTCCGCTGCCCCCCTCGTTGGAGCCCGCCATCCAGCGGGGCTGTACTGGCGATGCTTTGCTGCTGGTCCCAGACCTCTGCCTGCTCGAATGCGCTTCGGTGCTGTTGAAACAGGTGCAACGCGAATTGCTAGGCGTTGATGAATGCCGCGCCCTCTTGGCGGATGTGCTGCAGCTACCTCTGCGACCCACCAGCTCGAGCGAACTCGCTGCTGTAGCGCTTGATCAAGCCCTGGTCCTGTCGCTGAGTGTGTATGACGCAAGTTACCTGGCTCTCGCGCTCAAGCATGGTGCTCGGTTGATCACTGCAGACAAGCAGCTCGCCAAGGCAGCCGCGTCGCTTGGCTGTCTGGCAGAGCCAAGATTGATTGGCTGATTTCATCGGCCATCCCTGCCGCCGAAGCATGGGAGGGAGTCTGCTCCTTCCGATGGCGGCGATGGCCGCGAGCGTCGCCGGCAGGCCCTCGCCGATCTTCAGGCACTCGCCCTTGCCGCTGGCACCCCTGTGCCCCACAACCGGCTCAACCTCGGCCCCACCCAGCCGCTACGGCTGTTTCTGGAGCAACAGGTGGTGTGGCTCAACCTGGAGGACCTCAGTCGCCGCCCCAGGCTTGATCCGTTGCTCAACCTGCTCACCCTGCCGGTGAGGCCTGAGAGCGAGCTGGCCGCCACCAGCCAGCAGATCCTGGCCAGCCGCCCAGATCTGGACACGGTTGTGCTACCTATGCTGGTACAACGGTTTCCCCAGTTCACCGAGGAACAGATCATGGTGATTGCCGGCATCCCTCGAGAAGAAATCCGCCAAACCCGTGCAGTTCAGGACTGGCTGGCCGAGGGCCGCCAGGAGGGTCGCCAGGAGGGTGAGGTAGCCGTCACCCTCCGCTGTCCGGCGACGATTAGATAGGCGGGACCGCGCAACTACATAGGCGGGTCTCAGGACGCGACAACAAGGCTCCGATTCCGGTCTGGAGCCCCGCGATGCCCGCCCCTCTGTCGTTGCGGATCAAGGAGCGGTACATGGCCAGACGGGCCGATGGGCTGAGCCAGCAGATCGCCGCCGATGCGGTGGGGATCTCGGTGCGCAGCGCCCAGCGCATCGATCGGGGCGAGCTGCAGCCCCATGGGCAGCACCAGCGAGGGCGTCGCCACTGGCGCACTCGCGCCGATCCCCTCGCAGACGTGTGGGACAGCGTGCTGGTGCCCATGCTGGAGAAGGCGCCGCAGCTCGAACCCCAGACCCTGCTGCTCCATCTGGAGCAGGCCTTCCCAGGCCAGGAGTGGTTTCGCCGTAAGCGGACCCTGCAGCGGCGCGTCGAGCAGTGGCGTTCCCTGCATGGTCCGGCCCAGGACGTGATGTTCCTGCAGGAGCACCGGGCCGGGGTGCTGGGGATCTCCGATTTCACGCTGCTCAAGGGCGAGCCGATCACCGTGGCAGGCCAGCTCCTGGAGCACCGGCTATTCCACTTCCGCCTGCCCTATTCGGGCTGGTGCCACGTGGAGGTGATCCATGGTGGCGAGAGCTTTGTCGCCCTCTCAGAAGCGCTGCAGAACGCCCTGGCCCTCTGTGGCGGGGTGCCGGCGGAGCACCGCACCGACAGCCTCAGCGCCTGCTTCCGCAATCGCGACGGCAGCTATGCCGGCGACTACACCAGTCGGTACCGCGAGCTCTGCGCCCACCTGGGCGTGATCGCCACCCGCAACAACCGCGGTGTCGCCCACGAAAACGGAGCCATCGAGGGCCCTCACCGGCATTGGAAGAGGCGACTGGAACAGCAGCTGATCCAGCGCGGCAGCCGGGATTTCGCCACCGAGGCGGAGTATCGGCAGCTGGTGGCTCAGGTCACCGCCAGCCTCAACGGCCGCGACAGCGTGCTGCAGAAGCTGGCGATCGAGCGGCTCCACCTGCAACCGCTGCCGGTCGAGCGCTTTGCCGACTACGAGCCCCAGGTGGTGCGGGTACGGAGCACCAGCACGATCGAGGTGCGCTCCGTCACCTACAGCGTTCCCTCGCGGCTGATCGGCCAGCAGCTAATGGTGCACCTGCGCCATGACCGGCTGGATCTGTTCCTGCGCAGCCAGTTCGTCGAAACCCTGCCGCGGCTGCATCAACACCCGGGAGACAAAGGCCGGTTGCGGCGGATCGACTTCCGCCACGTGATCGACAGCCTGCGCCGCAAACCCAGAGCCCTGCTGCGCGCCCAACTGCAGGCCGACATCCTCCCCTCAGAGAGCTGGCGGCGGCTGTGGCGACAACTCCTGGCGGCCCTGCCGCCGGATGAGGCGGCCAAGGTGATGGTCGACGCCCTCCATGTTGCTGCCCGGACGGACGATCTGGCCGGTGTGGAGCGGTACCTGCGGCGTCAGCTCCGCCAAGGCGACATCAGCCTCAGTTCCCTGCGTGATCACTACGGCCTGCGGCCCCCACGGGGCCTGATGGCCATGCCCCAGCTCGACATCCCCGAACACACCCTCAGCAGCTATGACGAACTCCTGGGTGGAGCCCCCCAGCCGGCCGGCGCTGGAAACGGCTCTGCCATCGCTGCTCAAGCAGCTGAAACTGGCCCAGTTCCGCAGCCAGTGGCAGGCAGCCGAACAGCAGGCCACAGCCGATGGCTGGAGTCCGGCCAGCTACCTCTATGTGCTGGCCGAGCAGGAGCACCAGCAGCGCCACCAGGCGCGGCTGCGGCGGCTGTTGCATGAGGCCCAACTGCCGGTCCCCAAGACCCTGGCGGACCTGGACTGGGGGGCGATCCCCGATCTCGACCGGCATCAGATCGAGCAGCTGGCCCACGACACCGGCTGGCTGGACCGGGCCGAGAACCTGCTGCTGTTTGGCCCCAGCGGTGTGGGTAAGACCCACCTGGCGGCTGGCATCTGCCGCAGCCTGATCGGACTGGACCGCTCGGCACGCTTTTACACCGCCACCACGCTGGTACAGGAGCTGCAGCGGGCCAAGGCCGACTACGCCTTGGCCAAGGCCCTCAACCGGCTGGATCGCTTTGCCCTGCTGGTGATCGACGACATCGGCTACGTGCGCAAGGACGAGGCCGAGACCTCGGTGCTGTTCGAGCTGGTGATGCACCGCTACGAACGCAGGTCCCTCTTGGTGACCAGCAACCAACCGTTCAGCGAGTGGGAGAACGTCTTTTCCACCAGCGCCATGACCGTCGCGGCGGTGGACCGGCTGGTGGATCACAGCACCTTGATCCAGATCAATGGCGAGAGCTACCGCCGCAGACGGGCACGGCGGGTGGGAAGCACCGCCAAGGGCTGATTTGTCGTCCTGACCGGGCGTCAATTACCCGCCAACCACCCCCGGCAACAGCGCGGTCCACCCCCTGCCATGGCAGGGGGTGGGGGGCAGGTACCCGCCTACGTAATTGACGCGACCCGCCTACGTAGTTGACACAGGGCACTCCGCCTCCTCAACCTCCGCTGCGGCCCCTTAGCAGGCGCCACCACCGACCAGATCAAGGCCCTGCCGCTGGAGCGACTGGAAGCCCTAGCCGAAGCCCTGCTCGACTTCCATGGCCCGGCCGACCTGGGCACCTGGCTGGCAGCCAACGCCTGAGCCCCACCACACCACATCGGGTGTCTCAAGCGCCCGAATCCACCTCACATCCAGAAGCATCCCGGGAGGACACCTCTCCCCCCCCTGGGCCGCGGGCCCCAAGCCCGCACAAGTTCTGAACCACCGTGGAGCGCACCGTGGGCTGGTACAAGCTGTTGCAGCTGGGGGCGGGTTCTGCCCTTGAATGGTGCCAGGCAGACCTGGCCCCCTACCAGAAGGTTCTCTCCCCATGATTGTCATTGTGAAGCGCGTGGGCGAAGCCGTGGAGGTGCTGCAGGGCGCGAGCTCCCTGCCTGAGGGTGAGGAGATCGTGCTGTTCACGGCCTCAGATCTGATTGATCTGGATCGCGAGCGCCGTGAGGAGGTGGATCTGCAGATGCCTTCCTTCCTGCGCGGCGCCGAGGACGAAGACGCCGAGGAGCTGTTCCACCTATGAATTCCCCCGCTTGGAGCGGTCAGTTCGTAGTGATCGACTGGCCATTTACCGATCGATCGAGAAGGAAGCGCCGGTCTGCATTGGTCGTCCAGGAACCTGTCGGCCACCCATATCTGCGCGTTTTGAAGGACACGAGCCGAAGGCTTTCCGAGTCGGCGATGGCTGTTACTCCAAACGATCTGGCGGAAGGGCAGCTCAAGACAACTACGTACCTGCGTCTCTGGCACAGCCTGATGATCCATGAGTTGCTAAACAAAGGCGAAGCCAGCCTGCCGATTACGGTTAATTTTTGGCCAACCCACGGCAAGGAAAATTCTGCTTTCCAGCAGGAGCGAGCCTTCCACTTTGTCAGTAATCAACGATGACCGTTTTCATTACTGGTTCATCCGGGTTCGCAGGACAGGCAATTTCTAATTGGCTTGAGCTTGGTGGCCATGAAGTTTCAAGGTTGAATCGTGATTCAATCCATAAGCTCACCATCAAGGCGAAACCAGGACCCCATGCCTTAATCCACTGTGCCTGGGCCGGTGTTCTTGGCAAAGACCGAAACTCTGATTTGCAACAGCAAAACATTCAGCTATCTGAAAAGATACTGGCGTTGGCAGATTCTCTCAATATTGACCAGCTCATTGCCTTTGGCTCTCAGGCAGAGTATGGCAACCCAAATTGCAAAGTAGATGAAAGAGCTCCATTGCAACCCACTACCCGTTACGGTGAGTTCAAGATTGCGTGCCAGGAGCTTTTGCGTGAAGGGTGCATCAAGCGAAAAATCCCATTTGTTTGGCTTCGTCTTTTTGATCCCTATGGCCCTGGTGATCGACCTGAATGGTTTTTGCCTTATGTGATCCAAAGTGCATTGTTAGACAGATCACCGGAGCTGACCGAATGCACGCAAATCTGGGATTATACCTATATCGACGATGTCTGTCGCTGTGTTGAGCTTATTCTAAGCCAACAAACGCAATTAAGGTTGAATGGTTGCTACAATCTATCCAGCAATCAGCCAATTGTCCTGCGAGATTTGGTAAACATGGTTTTTGATAAAATCAAGCCACTCACCGCACGCCCGCTTTTTGGCTATCGCCCTTTTAGGGATGATCAAGTTTATCATCTTCAAGGTTGCAACAAAAAGCTGGAAGCTGATTTTGGTTGGTCGCCCCAAACAAGCATCAGTGATGGGCTAGAAAAAACAATTAACTATGAGCAAAGTCTCCTCAAATATTCATCATGACACCAGCGGAACTCCAAAAAGAAATCAGGCTGCGAGCAGCTCGAATTATTGTGGCAGCAGGGAGCTCCCACATCGGAGGAGTTTTTTCGTCGGCAGATATTTTAGCCATTCTCTACGGTGAGATCCTGGCCCGATCCGATGCTGGCTTCATTGACTCATTTATTTTATCAAAGGGACATTGCTGTGCTGGAGTGTATTCAGTTCTGAATGCTTTGGGTTATTTGTCGGATGAACTTCTTGACACTTATGCACAAGACGGTTCTCCCTTGATGGCACATATCAGCCATCATGTTCCCCACGTTGAATTCTCCACAGGCTCCTTGGGCCACGGTCTGCCTTTTGGAATCGGTAAAGCTTTGGCTTCAAGGGCAAAAGGCGATGGAAAACATGTCTACGTCTTGCTAAGTGATGGCGAATTGGACGAAGGGAGCAATTGGGAAGCTTTTCATTTTGCTGGTCATCATAAGATAGACAATATAACAGCAATCATTGATTACAATAAGCTACAAAGCCTGACCACGACATATGCGACATTAGACTTGGAGCCACTCGCAGACAAATTAAAAGCTTTCCGATGGAACTGCCTTCGCTGTGATGGTCACAATATTGACGATCTTAGAGCTTCATTCCAAGCCCCTCACGGCAACTGTCCAAAGGTCATTTTGTGCGACACAAATAAAGGCCATCCCATTGATTTTATGTTAAACCAAGTGGTTTGGCACTACAGGCCCCCTTCCACTGAGCAGTTGGCTTTAATCACACAGCAACTAAACAGGGTGTACCAATGAGAACCACCTTTATTGAATCATTGATTTCCCTTCGCAGGCAAAGGAGCGATGTATTCCTGTTGGTTGGGGATCTTGGCTACTCAGTTATCGAGCCATTCCAAAGCGAATTCCCCGAATCTTTCTATAACATAGGTGTTGCTGAGCAAAACATGGCTGGCATAGCGGCTGGCATTGCCTCCGAAGGCAATCAGGTTTTCACATATTCAATCGGTAATTTCAATACATTTCGCTGCGCAGAGCAAATCAGAAACGATATTGACTATCATAATCTTCCTGTTTGCACTGTTAGCGTAGGTGGTGGCGTGGCATATGGAAACATGGGATACTCCCACCATGCAATACAAGACTATGCGTTGATGCGCAGTTTTCCTAATATGCTTATTTGTGCTCCATCGTGCCCACGTGAAACCAAGCTATGCATGGATCTGTTGGTCGAACGGCGTGGTCCTGCATACCTGCGCCTTCACAAGGCTGGTGAACCCGATATCACCACATCGAATGATCCCATGATTCCAGGCATTCCAAGATTTATTGCGGGCAATAAGAATTCCTCCACTGCAATCCTCGCAACGGGCTTCGCGGCACAAGGGGTGATCGATAAAGTGATGGGATCAGATCAGTATGCATTATTTAGCATGCCAGCCTGGGGGATGCGTTCCAGGGATCATGTTCAATCTTTTGCCAGTAGTTATCATCGTATTATCACGCTTGAAGATCATTTAATGGATGGTGGTTTTGGGTCTTGGGTGTTGGAGTCCCTTGCGGGAACAATCCATGCTTCAAAGATTCATATTCACTCACTTCCACTAGAAACGGTTGGCAAAGTTGGTAAAGAGTCCTATATTCACCAGTTGTCACAATTGTTCGACATCCATTAATCTAAGCTTGCCACGCCACGCTGACTAATCTTTTCCCCATCCCTTCAATGAAGATCGAAAGCCTTAACCAGTGCCGCATCTGCAATAGTGGAAGTCTTCATCGCTTTCTGCATCTTCCGCTGATGCCTCTCACTGATGACTTTCTTCCCCGCGATCGTCTGGGAAGCGAATTTCTGCACGACATCAATGTTTTCGTTTGCGAAGACTGCCACACCTCGCAGACCCTGCACAACGTTGACATGGGTGACTACTATGAGGATTATCAATATGCTGTTGGTGCATCACCCACGGCAAGCCGTTTTATGCGAATTCTTTCGAAGAATCTGCTTTCGAAATTCTTGCCTAACGAGAGCGGTTTAAAAGTGATCGAGGTTGGCTCTGGTGATGGCGGTCAGCTTTTAGCTTTTCAAGAACTTGGTTGTAATGTGATCGGCTACGAGCCTTCCTCAGCCCTCTCACGTATCGCTGCGGAAAAAGGGATCCCAACTATTCAAGGTCTTTTTACTAAGGATTCCATCCATGAACTCCCTGCCGACTGGCAGCGGACTGATGTAGTGATGCTTTCCTACACTTTTGATCATTTGCCACACCCTCGGGAATTTGTTTCAGCAGCCAAGGAAATTCTAGATCCTGAGCGCGGATTACTGGTCGTTGAAATTCATAACCTACAACGAATATTCGAACGTCAAGAATACTGCCTTTTCGAGCACGAGCACACGATCTACCTTACCGAAGCCACAGCGGCTGCACTTTGCGAGTGCGAAGGCATGACGATCCTTGATTTCGAGCTTTTGCCGGAAGTTGATCGGCGTGCGAACTCGCTGATTTTTGTGGCCGCACCCACAGACTCGAAACTTGCTAAAATATACGGTGCGGCACAAGTCAACACACCTCTTGATTTCTCTCTTTCATCGTATTATGACGAACAGGCGGCCCTCATTAAGCGTGGGATTGCAAACCTTGATGCATTTGTCTCTAAAATCATTGATTCTGGCAAAACCATCGCTGGTTATGGAGCCGGTGGCCGAGGAGTTATGACATTGGCAGCAATGAAAAGCGCATCAAAGTTTCTTTATTTGGTCGACAAGAAACCGAAGCGCGACAATCTCTTTGTACCAAAATCTGGCCTCCGGCTTGTTGGGCTCGAAGCACTCCGCGATCAGCCAGTGGATGAAATACTCGTTTTTAGTTTTGGCTACATGAAAGAGATTCAGGCTGAGCTTGCGGGTTTTGGGTACAAGCCAGAACAACTTCATTCTCTCCTCGACGCTCTTTGTGGTCTCGCATGATGCCGGAATATGTATTTTAAGCTTTTCGTGCTATGCTAAAAAAAAATCACTTATGAACGAAGCACTCCACAAACTTGGGCACCATGTTTCAAAGTACGCGCCAGCAGAGCAATCCGTTATGGATGATCTCTGTAACGCTTTTGAAAGATCAAATGTTGCACTTTCACAGAGACTGCAGACTTTCCCTAGGCACGTTAGAAGGCAAGATATAGCCCGCTTCCTCGTCAAGCATGAGCTTTTTAAGCTCAGCATGAGCGCCAATGGTTCCATTGTTGAATGCGGGGTGTTTGCAGGCGGAGGCTTAGCGAGCTGGCTTCACTTTTCATCGATTTACGAACCCTACAACCACACTCGCCGCATCATTGGATTTGATACATTCCTCGGATTTCCAGCGGTTCACGAAAAAGATAAGACAACAGGGGCTTCTGAGCACACACGTATTGGGGCCTTTCAAAGTAGTGATAATATTCTCGATGAACTTAGAGATCTCACAGCGATTCATGATAAAAATCGCCCCCTAGGGCACATCCCCAAGATCGAACTGGTTGCCGGTGATGCAACCAAGACGATACCGAGCTTCATCAAGCAAACTCCTCATTTACTCGTTAGCTTGCTCTACCTCGACTTTGACATTTATGAACCCACAAAAGTTGCACTTCAAGAGATTATTCCTAGGGTCGTCAAAGGAGGTGTGGTTGCATTTGACGAGCTGAATTGTGCCGAATTCGCTGGTGAGACAAGAGCTCTTCTTGAAGAGATGGATCTCCGCGAAGTGGAGTTGCGGCGTTTCCCGATGGATCCTTATATATCCTATTTTATTAGATAACCTCTGTACTCCTTGTGATTTACTTGGAGCCTCTAATTGTAAGACATGTAGCCTGCAATAGCACTCTGAACGCAATGCATACAGGCTTTTTGCTAAAGAATATTATGGCCTATCTGAATATGTGGTTTCTCTTTCAGCTTTCAGTTTGACGTGGACCCCGGAAACGAGTCCAGGCTGAATGAGAGTCCTCATCCGGCCAGACTGGGCCGGGGACTTCACCATGAAACGCACCAGACACACAGCGGAGCAGATCATCCGCAAGCTCAAGACCGCCGAGCAGCTGATCGCCCAGGGGAAGACCGTC
>JBILUS010000016.1:0-58624 GCA_044370835.1 Cyanobium sp.
CCCCAGCGGCGTCCCCTCCGCCTCGCGGCTCAACATCGGCGATGCGATCCACGATGGCTGGACGGCCTTCTGCCGCGCCCCCTGGAGCTTCGTGCTCTACGCCCTGCTGCTCACCGCCGTGCAGGTGGTGCTCCAGCCGCTGCAGGACGGCATCCTGCGCGGCGCCCAGGGGGCACCGGTGGCGGCGGGCCACTGGCTGCTGTTTGTGCTGGGCCTGAGCGCCAGCCTGGCGGCCAGCTGCTGGGGCAATGTGGGCCTGGTGCGCGGCGCCTGGCAGGCCCTCGAAGGCGGACGCCCGACCCTCGGCAGCCTGCTGCGCTGGGATGGGCCCGGCTTCCGGCGGGTGTTCCAAGCCTGGATGGGACTGGCCACGGTGCTCTCGATCCCCCTGCTGGCGATCGTGCTGCTCCTCTGCCTCTCGGCCCTGGTGCTTTGGCTCCTCGAGCGGGCCGGCTTCCATCTGAGCGATGGCAGCCTGCTGGTGCCGGGCCTGGTGTTGGGTGTCCTCGTGCTGCTGCTGCTCGGGGCCCTGCTGGTGGCGGTGCTCTACTTCAGCGTCAACCAGCAGTTCCTGGCCCAGGTGGCCCTGCTGGAGCGGCGCGCCGGGATGGAGAGCGTGAAGCGGGGCCGCAGCCTGGTGGACCCCCAGTGGATCCTGCTGCTGCTGCTGCTGCTGATCAAGGGCACCCTGCTGCTGCTGGGCCTGTTGACCTTCGGGGTGGGGCTGCTGGTGGCCTGGCCGGTGGTGAGCTGCATCACCACCGCGGCCTACCGCCAGCTGGTGCACCACAACCCGCCGGCCCTGCCGCTCAACGACCAGCCCCCGTACTGAGCAGCACAAAGCCCAGCACCCCCAGCAGGGCCAGCAGGAACTGGGCCAGCCGGCTCACCAGCATTCCGGCCACCACGGCCAGGCCCACCAGCAGCGAGCGCTTCAGCCGCAGCAACCCCAACGGCCCTAGCGAGGTGGGCGCGCTGAGCAGTTCCCCCACGCTGGCTCCCAGCAGCGGACCCACCAGGGCCCCCACCAAAGGGCCGCCCACGGGCAGGGCCGGCAGCAGTCCCAGCAAGCCCACCAGCAGGCCGATCCCGGAGCCGATGTAGGCCCAGCGGGTGGCCTGCATCCGGGCCGCCCCCAGCACCAGTCCCAGGGCATCGGCGCCCCAGCCCAGCAGCAGCAGGAGCACCGCCAGCGCGAGGGTGGGCCAGCCCGCGGCAAAGCCGACCGTGAGACACCAGACCAAGGCGCCCAGGGGCAGAAGGGCCAGGCCCGGCAGCACCGGCAGCAGGGTGCCGGGGATGGCCATGAGCTGGATCAGCAGGGCACCCCACCAGGCCAGATCGGCCCGTTGGACCGGTGGCATGGACGGATGCCAGGGCAGGGGCGGCAGCGACGGCAGGGCGAGGGCCGCCGGGTGCAACAGCCACGAAGGCCCAGACAGCAGAGGGGCTCGCAGCAGATCGAGGAGCGGGTCGGGAGGGGTCATGGCAGGCGCCGGGCCACCCGCAGCTTGGCGGAACGGCTGCGGGGATTGGCCTCCGCCTCGGCCGGATCAGCGACCAGCGGCCGGCGGGTGATCCGCTCCAGCCGCCCGTCGGCCAGAAAGGCCTGCTTCACCAGCCGGTCCTCAAGCGAATGGAAGCTGATGATCGCCAGCAGGCCTCCGGGCTCCAGCCAGTCCGGAGCGTGCCGCAGCAGGCGCTCGAGGGCCCCGAGCTCATCGTTCACGGCGATCCGCAGGGCTTGGAAGCTGCGGGTGGCGGGGTGGATGCGCCCGTGGCGCGCCTTCGGTGGATAACAACCGGCCACGGCGTAGGCCAGCTCGCTGGTGCTGCGCTCCCGCCAGGGCTTCGCCTCGCGCTCGGCCACCAGCCGCCGGGCGATCCGCCGCGACAGGCGCTCCTCGCCGAACTGAAACAGCAGATCGGCCAGCTCCGCTTCCGCAAGGCGATCGAGCAGCTCAGCAGCGCTCTCGCCCGCCTCAGGATTCATGCGCATGTCGATCGGCCCATCGGCGCGGAAGCTGAAGCCCCGCTCGGCCCGATCAAGCTGAGGACTGCTCACGCCCAGATCCGCCAGCACCGCCGCGGCGCGCAGATCCGCCGGCGGTGTCCAGGCGCCGAAGTTGGCGGCTTCGATCCGCACCCGGTCGCCATAGGGGGCCAGCTGCGCGGCCGCCGCCGCCCGGGCAGTGGGGTCCTGGTCGAGGCCGATCAGCTGCCAGTCGGGATGGGCCTCCAGCAGCAGGGCGCTATGGCCGCCGCCGCCGAGGGTGCAGTCGATCAGGAGGGGGGGGGCGCCGACCTCGCCCGCACCAACCGTGGCGTCCTGGCCGGGCCGATCGGTGGCGGGATCCGAGCCGAGACGGATGCCCAAGGCCTCAAACACCGCGGCAGCCAGTACGGGCTGGTGGTCGAAGGGGGAGGGATGGAACGCCATGGCCTCTGTCCTACGTGAGGAGCGGGCAGGCAAACCAGAAAGGGAATCGGATCGCCCCGGGGGCCTGATGGTCGCGAACCGCCGGCCTGAACCCGCCCCAGCCTCCCTAAGATCCGCCCATTCGTCCCTGACCCCCCCGGCCCCATGACGCAGCTGGAGACGCGCACGGAGCCGATGGTGGTGAACTTCGGCCCCCATCACCCCTCGATGCACGGGGTGCTGCGGCTGGTGGTGACC
Organism: Cyanobium sp.; assembly: GCA_044370835.1. GTDB lineage: Bacteria > Cyanobacteriota > Cyanobacteriia > PCC-6307 > Cyanobiaceae > Cyanobium. The sequence continues at coordinate 2,678 of JBILUS010000016.1, forward strand.
CTCGACGGGGAAGACGTGGTGGACTGCGAGCCGGTGATCGGCTACCTCCACCGCGGCATGGAGAAGATCGCCGAGAACCGCACGAACGTGATGTTCGTGCCCTACGTGAGCCGCATGGACTATGCGGCCGGCATGTTCTACGAGGCGATCGTGGTCAACGCCCCCGAGCGGCTGGCCGACATCCCGGTGCCGAAGCGGGCCAGCTACATCCGCGTGATCATGCTGGAGCTCAACCGCATCGCCAACCACCTGCTCTGGCTCGGACCCTTCCTGGCCGATGTGGGTGCCCAGACCCCCTTCTTCTACATCTTCCGCGAACGGGAGATGATCTACGACCTCTGGGAGGCCGCCACCGGCCAGCGGCTGATCAACAACAACTACTTCCGCATCGGCGGCGTGGCGGTGGATCTGCCCTGGGGCTGGCTGGAGAAGTGTCTCGACTTCTGCGACTGGTTCGGCCCCAAGATCGATGAATACGAGAAGCTGATCACCAACAACCCCATCTTCCGCAAGCGCATCGAGGGCCTCGGCGCGATCACACGGGAGCAGGCGATCAACTGGAGCCTTTCGGGTCCGATGCTGCGCGCCTCCGGCGTGCCCTGGGATCTGCGCAAGGTGGACCACTACGAGTGCTACGACGACTTCGACTGGGATGTGGCCTGGGAAAAGGAGGGCGACTGCTTCGCCCGCTACCGGGTTCGGATCCAGGAGATGCGGCAGTCGCAGAAGATCCTGCGGCAGGCCTGCCAGATGATTCCCGGCGGCCCCACCGAAAACCTGGAAGCCCGTCGGATGGCCGAGGGCAAGGGCGGTGAATCGTTTGGCTTCGATTATCAGTATGTGGCCAAGAAGGTGGCGCCCACCTTCAAGATTCCCGGTGGTGAGCTCTACACCCGCCTCGAATCCGGCAAGGGCGAGATCGGTGTGTTCATCCAGGGCAACGACGACGTGACCCCCTGGCGCTTCAAGATCCGCGCCGCCGATCTCAACAACCTTCAGATCCTGCCCCACATCCTCAAAGGGGCCAAGGTGGCCGACATCATGGCCATCCTCGGTTCGATCGACGTGATCATGGGCTCGGTGGACCGCTGAGTTCCTGGCCGTCGTCTTTGTTGTCCAGCGATCGGCAATCGGGCCACCGATCAGTGTGCACAATCACTGCACAGGTGCTTTGATTGTTTGGCCACACGAGCGAATCGGTTCATAATCGATCCAGTCTCATTCGCTTCCCATGGTCCGCGGCCCGATGCACCCCACCCGTCTGGCCTGGAGCCCAGGCTTGCTGCTGGGACTGCTGGGCCTCCAGGCAGGCGCTGCCCTGGCCGCCGAACCGCCGGCCTCCTACACGATTCAGGCTCGAACCAGCAGCTCCCTGATGCCCACGGCACCCAGCCTGGGCCAGATGCTGATGGGGGGCGCGGCCATGGGCAGCAAGCGCCAGATCCAGCGCAACCTGGACCTGACCCTCACGGCCCCGGTACCACCACCGGCCAGGCCGGAGGCCAGCCATGCCATCCCGCCGGGCATGACCATGGGTGCCGCCCTCTCCCTGGCGGGGACGGGCGGCTGCACAGCGGGCGACTGCGGATCGAAGGAGACCCGCCAGGCCATCGAGCAGATGCGCTCGCGGCGGGTGCTCCTCTACTGGGGCTGTGAAGCCAGGGCCGGTGCCGGCCAGCCCCAGACCCTCGAAGCGGGCAGAAACCCTCTGCTCCAGGGAATGGAGGAGGTGCTCCGGCAGAACAGGGGCCAGCCAGCAGCCCCGTCCACCACGCTCACCTCCTGGCCCCATCCCGGGGATGAACGCGCCATCCCGACCCAGGCCTCCCTGGCGGGCGAACACCTGGTGCGCTCCAACTACGCCCCGGAGATCCGCTTCCCCCTCGCCCAACCGCAGGACTTCCTGGGCCCTCTCAACCTCAGTGCCGCCCCCGCCGGGGGGGCCACGGGCCTCAGCTGGAACCGGGTGGCCGGGGTGGTGGGGTACCGGGCCATGGCCATGGGTCAGCCGGGCGGTGAATCCGCCCCCCTGGTGCTCTGGGTCTCAAGCCGCGGGGGAGAAACAGCCTCCAATGCCGACAACACCGCCAGGCTCCAGTCCCTGGTCAACAGTGGTGCCCTGCTGGGCGCCGAGCGCGACCAGTGCACCATCAGCGCCGAAGCCAGCCAGGCCCTGGGCATGGCGGCAGTGACGCTCGAGGGTTATGCCGGTGCGATCAGTCTCAATCCGGCTCCGGGCCAGCTGGTCCGCCTTGAGCGCTCGACCACAGGTCTGGCGATGCTGGGGGTGTCGCAGCTGGAAGGGAACGGCGCGGCTGGTGGCGCAGGGCCTGCCGAGCGGGCTCCCCAGCCGGCGCCCCGACCCGGATTCGGCCTGCTCAAGGGGCTCTTCTGATCACGATCCCCACTCCCTCCACCTGGCTGCAGCTCCAGCGCAGCGTGCGCTTCGGCGACACCGACGCCGCCGGGGTGATGCATTTCCACCAGCTGCTGCGCTGGTGCCATGAGGCCTACGAAGAGAGCCTGGAGCGCTTCGGGCTGCCGGCCGCCTCGGTGTTCCCCAGGCCCGAGTGGGCCGGCGATTCACCGGGCGTGGCCCTGCCGATTGTCTACTGCCAAGCCGAGTTCCGCCGTCCGTTGCTGGTGGGCGACCAGCTGAGGATCAGCCTGCGGCCCGAAGCCCTAGGGCCGGAGGGCTTCGAGCTGAGCTACGGCTTCGAGCGGGATGGTCAGCCGGTGGCCCAGGGCCTGACGCGCCATCTGGCCATCGCCGCGGCCGAGCGGCAACGCTGTCCCTTGCCGGAGGGCATCCGCCGCTGGCTGGAAGCCTCGGGCCTGGGCGAAGGGATTCGTCCCCTTTGAGGGCATCGCCTAAACCGGGCGGCCGGCCGAACCAGACACCCCATGCGCTGCCCAGCGCCACCAACAGGTGACGCCCCAGGGCAGCGGCGGCCACCAGTTCAGCGGCTGGCCCAGCGATCAGGCCCCCTCCAACCAACGCCGCCAGCGGGCCCGCTCCCACTTGCCCGCCTCCGTGGGAGCCAGCTCCGGGCAGGAACGCCAGAGCCGGGGCCGCTCCGCCGGTCGCCAGTGGGCCGTGATGGCCGCCAGGGCGCCGATCAGGGCCGCCGCATCCGCGCCGCAGCGAGGCCGCACCAGGGCCGAGAGCCGCTCGCCCCATTCGGCATCGGGTAGCCCCAGCAGCAGCACCGCCTCCAGCGGCAGATCGGCGCCGGCCGCCGCGGCCATCAGCCGGGCCTCCAGCAGCTCCGGAAACACCGTTTCACCACCACTGAGCAGGGCCCCGTCGAGGCGGCCCAACACGGTGAGGTGCCCCCCCTCCAACTGGCCCGCATCACCACTGCGCCACCAGCCCTCGCCATCCCGGGGCAACGGGCAGAGCCCGCCGTCCTCCAGCCAGCCGGGGCAGAGCCGCTCGGTGCGCACCTCAAGAGCCGCCGGGGTCACCCCAGCCAGTCGCAGTTCCACATCCGCCAGGGGGGCGCCACAGCCCGGCACCCCCGCCAGAAAATCGTCCGGCGGCAGGGCCGCCACCATCGCGGCGGTTTCGGTGGCGCCGTAGCAGGGGGCCAGCCGCAGCCCCTCCCGCCGCGCCTGATCGGCCATCGGCGCCGGCAGGGCCGCGCCCCCCACCCAGATCACCCGGCAGCCCCGCAGCCAGGCCACCCCCACCGGGCTGGCCAGCAGGCGCCCCAGCTGGGTGGGCACCAGCGAGAGGAGCGCCGGCCGGTCCGGGGGCAGGGGGCAGGCCTCCGCCAGCTGGGCAGGATCCCGCAGCCAGGCCGGGGGGAGAAAGCGCAGCTCGGCGCCCCAGCGGCGGCAGCGCACCAGGGGCAGCAGGCCGCTCACATGATGCAGCGGCAGGGGATCGAGATGAAGGCAGGCGGCGGGATCCACGCCCTGGGCGACCAGCCAGGCCGCCGTGACCCCAGCCGAGGCCTCCAGATGGGCCAAGGGCTGCACACACCAGTGCCGCCCGCCGCTGCTGCCGCCACTGCCCAGCACCACCGAGGCCCCCCAGGGCTCCAGAGCGGCGCCGGAGCCGATCGCCGCCGCCAGGGCCGCGGCCTCGGCCGGGTACGCAAGGCCCACGGCCCGGCCGGCCGCCCAGGCCTGCTGCAACAAGGCGGCCCGGTGCTCCGCTTCACCGCCTTCGGCCAGGAGCAGCGGAGACGTTTCGCTCATGCCACGGCCTCCCACACCACGGTGGGATCCTGCGCGAACAGCGGGCCCACCGGGGTCCAGCCCGGGGCCAGACCAGGCGCAGCGGGGGTGGGGCCGGCGGCCTGCAACGCCGCCAGGTGATGAACCCAGCGGCGGCCGATGCCGGTTTCCAGGGCCGTGCTCACCATCAGCCGCGGCCGGCCGCTCCGCAGCTCCGCCAGCAGGGGCCGGGGATCCCCCTCCAGAGCCGGCCGCCGCACCTGCCAGCCCGGCCAGCGCGCCCGCAGGGCTGGATCGGCGCGCAGCGATTCATCGAGGGCCACCGGCAGTCGCTGCGCCAGCGCCTCCAGACCCTCCTGATCCCTGGGGGGCAAGGGCTGCTCGAGCCACTCCAGCCGCGGCTCCCCGGCCAGGCGGTCGGCCCAGGCGGAGGCGGTGGGCCGATCCCAACCGCCGTTGGCATCCAAGCGGAGCCGGGCCCCGGACGGCAGGTGCTCCAGCAGTTGCTCCAGGAGCTGACGCTCCTGAAGGTCGGGGGCGGCGGCGACCTTCCATTTGACGGTGAGCCCGCCGCCGGAGCTGAACCTGCTGCCGGGCTGTTGGCCAGGGCCAACGGGAGGCAGGCACGCCTGCGGGCCGGGGGCTTCGGCGCGGGGCCCCGGGGCATCCCGGCAGAGGGGATGGGCCGCCGACCGCGAAGTCCGCTCGAGGCCCTCAGGGATGACGGCGGCCAGCACCTGCTCAAGGGCCGGCAGCATCGCCTCCCCCGCCGGCAACAGCCAGGCCGGTGGCGGCGCCGCCCGCCAGCCCTGCGGCGCCTCCCCCACCAGCCCCTGGAACTCCGCCAGGGCGGCGCCCAGGGCGAAGGCCAGGGGGGCGGGCAGGCCCGGCAGCGCGTCCTCCAGTTCCGGGGCGGTGCGGCTGGACCCCAGGGCCGCGATCGCCGCGCGGCAGGCCTGAGCCCCGCCAGCGTCCGCCTCCCCCTCCCGCCGGGCCGGGCCAGGGGCCAGCGGTGCCGCCTCGCCCCAGCCCAGCCGGCCATCGGCCGCCGCCAGCCGCAGCAGCCAGCCCGCCCGCTCCTCAACCGCCCCGTGGGCGGTGACCAGGGCCCGCGGCAGCACGAAGCGGAAGGGGCGCCACTGCAGGGTGAGCGGCGGGCTCACCGAACCCCGCTGAACCCCAGCAGCGGCGCCAGGGCCAGCCCCGCCGCCAGACCCAGGCCGCTGAGGGCCTGGAAGCGCAGGGCGAGGAACTTGCTCCCCCCGATCCGCTCGGGCTGGTCGTGGTGGTCGCGCAGCAATTGGATCAGGGAGCGGGCCGGCGGTAGGCCGATCACCCCGAGCAGGGCCGTCGGCGGCCAGAGGCCGAGCAGCACCGGGGCCCACTGCAGCGCAAAGCTGGCGGCGATGAACCAGGGCACCAGGCCGGCGGCCGAGCTGGTGCCGAGCCGGACCACCGGCGAGCGCTTGCCATGGGCGGCATCTTCGTCCACCTGATGGAAATGGGAGCAGAAGAGCACCAGGGTGGTGGCCAAGGCCGGGCCGCTGCCCAGGGCGAGGGCCTGGGGCCAGGGCACCGGAGCCACACCTGCCCCAGCCGCCGCGGGGGCCAGGGCCAGCAGGGCGGCAGCGGTGGCGCAGGGCCCGAAGGCCAGCCAGCAGAGCGGCTCCCCCAGGCCGCGGTAGCCGAGGCGGAAGGGCGGGCCCTGGTACACGTAGCCCAGGCCACAGCAGGCGAGCACCAGGGCCAGCACCACCGGTGTGCTGCGCAGGGCCACCAGCGCCATCAGCGCCAGGCCGGTCAGCAGAGCACCGTTGGCCAGGAGCGCCACCCGGTCCCGCCGGCCGGTGAGGTTCACCACCGAGTGGGGCTTGCCGGTGGCATCAACCCCCGTATCGGCATCGAACACGTCGTTGGCCAGGTTCTCCCAGGCCAGCAGCAGCACCGCCGCCAGCAGAAAGAGCAGCAGCTGGTCGGCCCGCACCGCCAGCCCCTGGCCCAGCCGCCAACCCGCCGCCAGCAGCACCGGCATCACCGCCACGGCGTACATGGGCCACTTGATCGCCGCCTTCCAGAGCTGGCGACGCAGCTCAGGCGGCGCAGCGGCGACCGGTGGGGCGTAACGGCTTGCGACGACCTGGGGCTCGGACATGGGGACCTGGGCCGGCGGGCGGGCAAAGACCCATACATTTGAGCAGCTTTCCGCGCCGGCCCGAGGCCCTACCTGGTGCAGGCCCCCCTGTCCTTCACTGCGCTGCTCGCGGAGGCCACCGCCGCCGGCCGGCATTGCGGCACCGGCCCCGGCGGCCGTGGCGGCGACGACCGCGGCGACGACCCCGTGCTCAGCCTGGCGGTGCCGCTGCAGGCCGATCCCGGCCTCGATCCCCTCCACCTGCTCGGAGCCCTCGACACCCCCGATGGGTTCCGCTTCCTCTGGGATGGCGCCCCCGGCGTCTGCCTGGCCGCCAGCGGACGCTGCAATGCCCTGGAGCTGAGCGGCCCGCGGCGCTTTGAGCTGGCCCAGCGGTTCAGCAGCGCCAGCCTGGGCCGGCTCGCCACCCCGACGGGGGACCTGCCGGCCCTGGCCCGGCCCCGGGTGCTGCTGGCCTTCGCCTTCTTCGACAGCCCCCTCCAGCCGGGGGCCGGCCCGGCCGGGGTGCAGGCGGTGCTGCCCCGCTGGCAGCTGGCCCGTCAGGGCCGCCGGGCCTGGCTGCGGCTGCAGCGCACCCTCGGCGGCGGCGTGACCTGCCGCAGCGTGGCCGAGGAGCTCTGGGAGAAGGCGCGCCAGCTGGAGCGGCTGGCCGCAGGCCCCAGCGCTGGCCCGGTGCCGGCGGCGGTGGGGATCCGCCACGGCTCCCCCTGGCATGGCGGCTACCGGGCGGCGGTGGAGCGGGCCATCGATCTGGTGGAGGACGGCGAACTCACCAAGCTGGTGCTGGCGGTACGCCAGCAGCTCGACCTCGATGGCCCCCTCGATCCCCTGGCCCTGCTGGCCAACCTGCGCCACAGCCAGCCCGGCAGCTGCCGCTTCCTCTGGCAGCAGCGCGGCGAGGAGGCCCTGCTCGGCGCCTCACCGGAGCGACTGCTCACCCTGCGCCAGGGCCTGCTGCGCAGCGATGCCCTGGCCGGCACCGCCCCGCTGGGCGAAACGGCCGCGGACCTGCTGACCTCCGGCAAGGATCGGCACGAACACGAACTGGTGGTGGAAACGATCACCGCGGTGCTGCATCGCACCGGCCTGGCGCCGCGCCGGCCGCGCCACCCGCGCCTGGCCCGCCACGGAGCCCTGGTGCATCTGCACACCCCGATCACCGCCCGCCTGGAGCCCTCGACGCGCTTCGCGCACCAGCCCCTCGCCCTGGCCGAAGCGCTTCATCCCACCCCGGCGGTGGCAGGGTTGCCGCGGCGTGAGGCGATGGCCTGGCTGCGCAGCCTCGAACCGTTTGAACGGGGCCACTACGCCGCGCCGATCGGCTGGATCGACAGCGCCGGCGACACCGACCTGCGGGTGGCGATCCGCAGCGGCACCCTGCGGGACCGGCGGCTGGAACTCACCGCCGGAGCAGGCCTGGTGCGCGGTTCCCTGGCCGACAAGGAGCTCCAGGAGGTGGCCCTGAAGCTCAGCGTGCTGCAGCATCAGCTCAACCTGCCGATCACGGCCCGCCCCGTCCCCTGAACCGCCGCGGCGCCGTGATGTGAGGGGCTTCAGAGCGCCAGCAACCGGGCGATCGTGAGATCCGCCAGGGGAATGCCGCCGAGGCGCTCCACCTCGCGCACACCGGTGGGGCTGGTCACGTTGATCTCGCTGAGGCGGCCATCGATCACGTCGATGCCCACAAAAAACAGGCCCTCGGCCCGCAGCACCGGCGCCAGCTCGGCGCAGATCTCGCGCTCGGTGTCGCTCAGCCCGGTGGCCTCCGGCGCCCCACCCACGGCCAGGTTGCTGCGGAACTCGCCGCCGGTCGGCACCCGGTTCACCGCCCCGAGGGGTTCGCCATCCACCAGCAGGATTCGCTTGTCGCCGGCCTTCACCCCCGCCAGGAAGGCCTGCACCATCACCGGCAGGGCTTCCATCTGGGTCACCAGCTCCAGCAGGGCGCGCAGGCCCGGCGTGCCGGCGGCCGCGAACACCACCCCCTGGCCGGCCCGGCCGCCGAGGGGTTTGAGCACCACCTCGCCGTGCTCGGCAGTGAAGGCCTGCAGATCGTCCACCCGGCTGCTCACCAGGGTGGGGGCCATGCGCTGGCTGAACCGCAGCGAGCCGAGCTTCTCGTTCCAAGCGCGCAGGGAGGCCGGCCGGTTGATCACCCGCACGCCCCGGCGTTCGGCCAGGTCCAGCAGGTGGGTGGCGTAGAGGTAGGCCTCATCCACCGGTGGATCCTTCCGCATCCACACGGCCTCGAAGTGCTCAAGGGGCAGCCGTTCGGGCTCGCCGGCGCCGTACCAGGGCTGGGGCACCTGCCAGCCGTCGGGGCCGCAGGCCATGGCGGCGAGGCTGAGGGGCTGGGCCCGGGCCCAGGCCCGGTGTCCCCCCTCGGCGGCGGCGGCGGAGAGGTCGGCGGGGGTGCAGACCCAGGGCACCCGGCCGGCCCGCTGGACGGCCTGCATCAGGGCCACGCTCGAATCCTTGGCGGGGTTGAGCCGCGTGATCGGATCGATCACGAACAGCTGGGCCGGCCCCGCGCCTGGCGCCATCAGGCGATCCCCAGGACGCCGTCGAGGCTGCCGGTGCGATCCAGCTCGAAGAGGTCGTCGCAGCCGCCGATGCCGCGGTTGTTGATGAAGATCTGGGGCAAGGTGCTGCGGCCCAGAGCGCGGTGGGTCATCGCCTGCCGGGCGGTTTCATCCCCGTCGATCAGGTACTCGTTGTAGGTCACGCCCTTGCGGTCGAGCAGCCCCTTGGCCCGAATGCAATACGGGCAGAAACGCCAGGTGTAAATCTCCACCTTGGCCGGACCGGCCTGCTCGGCAGCCTGGTCGTCCCGGGGAAGATTCGGGCCGCTGCTGGTGGGCTGGGTCATCGAAGGGAGGGGTGTACCGGATCACCGCTCCTGATTCTGAGGGATGGGGAGCCGCCGTAACCGGCCGCCGGCCGGCACGGGTCCGCTGGTACGGTCGGCACAACGACTGCAGGCCCCGGTGCTCGACCTCACCGATTTCAAACGGGATCTCTCCGAACTCACCGACCGCCTGGGCCATGCCCAGGACTGCCTTTGACGTCCCTGCACTGAACGCACGCCAGCAGGATCTCGAGCAACTCGCCTCCCAGAGCGACTTCTGGGACGACCAGAAGCAGGCCCAGACACGGATGCGCCAGCTCGATGAGGTGAAGGCCCAGCTCGAGCAGCTCTCCAGCTGGCAGGGGGCCGTGGCCGACGCCGAGGCGACGTTGGAGCTCTACGCCCTCGAACCCGATGAAGAGCTGCTGACGGAATCGGACGCGGCCCTGAAGCAGCTGCGCGCCGATCTCGACCGCTGGGAGCTCGAGCGCCTGCTCAGCGGCACCTACGACAAGGAAGGCGCCGTGATCAGCATCAATGCCGGCGCCGGCGGCACCGACGCCCAGGACTGGGCCCTGATGCTGATGCGCATGTACACGCGCTGGGCCGAGGACCACGGCATGAAGGTGAGCGTGGACGAACTCTCCGAGGGAGAGGAGGCGGGCATCAAGAGCTGCACGATCGAGATCGACGGCCGCTACGCCTACGGCTACCTGCGCAACGAGAAGGGCACCCACCGGCTGGTGCGGATCTCGCCGTTCAACGCCAACGACAAGCGCCAGACCAGCTTCGCCGGGGTGGAGGTGATGCCCAAGCTGGAGGAGGAGGTGAAGCTCGACATCCCCGACAAGGACCTGGAGGTCACCACCTCCCGTTCGGGCGGCGCCGGCGGCCAGAACGTGAACAAAGTGGAGACGGCCGTGCGCATCCTCCACATCCCTACGGGCCTGGCGGTGCGCTGCACCCAGGAACGCTCCCAGCTCCAGAACAAGGAGAAGGCGATGGCGCTGCTGATGGCCAAGCTGCTGGTGATCGCCCAGGAACAGCGGGCCTCGGAGATCGCCGACATCCGCGGCGACATCGTGGAGGCGGCCTGGGGCAACCAGATCCGCAACTACGTGTTCCACCCGTACCAGATGGTGAAAGATCTGCGCACCCAGCACGAAACCACCGACGTGCAGGGGGTGATGGACGGCGACCTCGATCCCTTCATCCAGGCCCTGCTGCGGCAGGGCGTGGAGGTGGGGGCCGAGGCGGCCGGCTGATGCCCATGGATCCCACCCCCCCCAAAAGCGGCGAGCCTGCAAGCAGCGAGCCCGGCAGCGAGAACCCGGCCTTCATCAAGCTGGCCATGCGCAACATGGTGCGCAAAGGGCGCCAGAGCCTGCTCCACTTCGGCCTCACCGCCCTGGGCCTCACCGGTTTCCTGGTCCTGCTGGCCTGGCTGGGACGTCCCACCCTGCCCCAGTGAGCCCGGCCACCCCCCCACGGCCGCCGGCCCCGGAGGTGGACCTGGCCTTCCGGATCGGCACCGCCGACGAGGAGGTCCTGCCGCCGGGCCTGGAGGGCCTGCTGGCGGCCGGCGGTGCCCTCACCGCCCCCACCGCCGAAGCGCCCTGGCAGGAACTGCTGGGCCGCTGGCTGGCGGAGCTGGCGCCGGAGCTGCCGCCCCAGCTCGCGGCCCCGGCCTACAGCCTCGGGCTGCTGCTCACCGATGACGCCTCGATCGCCGCGCTCAACGGCCAGTGGCGCCACCGCCCCGAAGCCACCGACGTGCTTGCCTTCGCCGCCCAGGACGCCGATGGGAGCGGCCTGGCGCCCCCCAGCGGCGGCCCGATGCCCACCGATGCGGCCCTCGGCTGGGACCCGGGCGACGGCGAAGCCCTCGAGCTGGGGGACATTGTGATCTCGCTGGAGACAGCAGCCCGGCAGGCGCCGGACAACGCCCACGACCTGGCGGGGGAGCTACTCTTCTTAGCCAGCCACGGCCTGCTGCATCTGCTCGGCTGGGACCATCCCGACAACGCCAGCCTCACCGCCATGTTGGCCCGCCAGGAAGCGCTCATCGCCACGGTGCGGAGCGGGGCCGATCCAGCCGGCGAATGGCAGTAAGGTGCGGCGGAGAGGGCCAGGCTGCAGGGCATCCATGCTCGTTCCCGACCGCTCTCCCCCCGGACCCTCCGAGCTGGCCCGGGACCAGGAGAGCCATGTTCATCGCCGGGGACGACGCCTGCGGGCCGGGGCCTGGAAAGTGGCCGGCGATCTTCCGGCCAGCTTCCGCTACGCCGCCCAGGGCCTGGCCTACGCGATCGCCAGCCAGCGCAACTTCCGCATCCATGTGATCACCGGGGCCGTGGTCTTCGCCCTGGGCCTGTGGCTGCGCCTGAGCACCGACCGGCTGGCCGTGCTGGTGCTCACCGTGGCGGCGGTGCTGGTGCTGGAGCTGCTCAACACCGCCACCGAGGCGGTGGTGGACCTGGCCATCGGCCGCCAGTTCCATCCCCTGGCCCGCATCGCCAAGGACTGCGCCGCCGCCGCGGTGCTGGTCGCAGCCCTCTCCTCCATGATGATTGCCCTGCTGCTGCTGGTGCCGCCCCTGCTGGTCCGCCTGGGCCTCTGACGCAGGGTTTCCCCGCCTGGCCGCCGGCCCCACTGCGATGTTCCTGGTTCTCGACAACTACGACAGCTTCACCTTCAACCTGGTGCAGTACCTCGGTGAACTGGCGCCGCAGCATCCGATCGCCGCGGAGCTGCGGGTGGAGCGCAACGACGCCCTCAGCCTCGCCGAGATCCGGGCCCTGGATCCAGCGGCGATCCTGATCTCCCCGGGCCCCGGCGATCCGGACCAGGCCGGCGTCTGCCTGGAGGTGCTGCGGGAGCTGGGACCCACCGTGCCGACCCTGGGGGTGTGCCTGGGCCATCAGTGCCTGGCCCAGGTGTTCGGCGGCCGGGTGGTTCGGGCCCACGAACTGATGCATGGCAAGACCTCGCCGGTGCACCACGGCGGACAGGGGGTGTTTGCCGGGCTGCCCGATCCCCTCACCGCCACCCGCTACCACAGCCTGATCGCCGAGCGCGAGAGCCTGCCGGCCTGCCTGGAGGTCACAGCCTGGCTGGCCGATGGCACGATCATGGGACTGGCCCACCGGGATTACCCCCACCTGCAGGGGGTGCAGTTCCACCCCGAAAGCGTGCTCACCCAGCACGGCCACCAGCTGCTGGCCAATTTCCTCGCGCTCGCGGCCGCCCACGGCAATGCTCCGGCCGTTGCCCCACCGGAACGCTGCTAGCTTCGCGCCACCGCCGCTGCCCGAGGGGGCCTGCGCAAGCCATGGCTCCCGTCTCCTTGCCCGCCCATCGCCTCCTGTCCCGCCCCAGCGGTCGCGCCCTGGCGGGCCTGACCGTGCTGGCCGGTCTCACGGTTCTGCCCGCCGCCCAGGCGGCGGGTGGTGGGGTCACGATCACCAGCTACGGCCACAGCGCCCTGCTGATCCAGGGCGGTGGGGCCCGGGTGCTGCTCAACCCCTTCCAGGCGGTGGGCTGCGCCGCGGGCCTGGCCGAACCGCGGCTGAGCGCCGATGTGATCCTGGCCAGCAGCCAGCTGCGGGATGAGGGGGCCCCGGTGGCCTCCGGCCGCTTCCTGGTGAAGCCGGGGTCCTACCGGGTGGCCGGCCTGGCGATCGAGGGCATCGGCGCTCCCCACGACCGGGTAGGCGGCAAGCGCTTCGGACCCTCCACCCTCTGGCGCTGGCGCCAAGGCGGGCTGGAGATCGTGCATCTGGGCGGCACCGCCGGGGCCATCGCCCCCGAGGACCGGGTGCTGCTGGGTCGCCCCGATGTGCTGATCATCGGCGTGGGCGGTGGGGCCAAGATCTACGACGGCCAGGAGGCAGCGGCCGTGGTGCGCCAGTTCCAGGCCCGCCGCGTGATCCCGGTGCAGTACCGGGCCGGCGGCCCCACCGCCAGCTGCGACCTGGGCAGCATCCAGCCCTTCCTCGACGCCATGGCCGGCAGCACGGTGCGCAGGGTCGGCTCCAGCTTCAGCGTGGTGCCGCCGGTGGGCGATGCCACCGTGATCGAACTGATGCGCTGAGACGCGGCCTGTGCAGGCCGAGTTCAAAAGAAGCTGCCGCCCTTCCGTCCTCCCGGGGAGAGGCCAGGGTTGCGGCGGCCTCAATCCCCGTCGGTAGCTTCACTCAGATAGGCATCCACCTCCTCCTCCCGGCGCCGGCGGGCGCGGCTGCGGAGACCAGCGGGGAAGCCCGCAGGGCACCAGGTGGCGGCGATCGAGAAGGGTGCCAGGGGGGAGAGGGTGGCGAAGGCGATGGCATAGAGCAGGGAAGGCAGCACGATGCGCAGCACCTCGAGGCTCTGGCCGGCCACACTTCGCGCCCCGAACTCGGCAGCCAGCTTCTCCTTCACGAAGGGCTGACTCCGCTCAAGGGCCAGGAGAAGGCGTTGCTTGACCAGTGGGAAGGGAAGCGCGTCGGCCTGGGGGGCGAGCGCAGGTCCCTGCAACAGCAGCAACCGCTCGCGTAGCTCAGAGATCGTGCTCGAGGTGGCCACCGCACTGCGCAGGGCCCGGAATCGCCGGCTCAGCTGCTGCTCCGACCGGTCGCGGGCCCCTGGCGAAAGGCGGTCAACCGACCAGCCGGTCCAGAGCTGAAGCGGAACCAACAGCAGAAACAGCACGGCCAACAGGGCTGCGCCACGGCGGACCCGGCGCAATCGGCGCTGCAGTTGGCGGTCGGCCGGATCCAGAAACGCCGCCAGGTGCAGGAGGCTGGAGCCGAGCAGGAGCAAGGGGGCCGCCTGCAGCAGCACCCCGGCCAGGCCGCGCCACCAGGTGTCCTGCCAGGGCTGCAAAGGCAGGAGGTTCAGACCCGCCGCCACGAGTCCCACCAGAGCCAGCAACCAGCCAACCCGTCCGAGGGCCCAGGCCAGTTCGGCAAGATCCGCCGCCAGGGCCGGATCGACCGGCTCGTGATCGGGATCGAGAACCGGGTCTGATCCGGAGGGCCGCATCAACGCCGGATCCGGCACCGCAGACGGCGGCTCCACAGCACGGCGGCCCCAGCACCCAGGATCGGCAGGGGACCAGGCACGGGTGCACTGGTGTCGTAACCGATCACATCAAGGGCGAGCAGATCCAGCGAGCTGATCACACCCAGCTGCCCAGTGGCAAAGGTGGGATCCATGATGCCGAGCGTGATGCCGCTGAGATCACCATCCTTCCAGTGACTGGCCTGACGAACGTCACCACGAAACAGTCCGGTGGAGAGGAAAGCCGTGCTGCTGTTCCCGTCGATGGCGAAATATTTGGCGGTCGTGCCCGCTGTCCAGTCGATCACGGTTTGCCCGAGGCTGGCGGAGGCAGCGCGGCTGGCATCGGAGCGGCGGAACAGATCAAACGGGGTGACGTAGCTGAACTGATCATCGCGGCAATAGGACGGACAAGCTGTGGATGGGCTGTTGGCATCCAAGACATCGACCCCACTGAGGAAGCCGAAGGCATGGCCAATCTCATGGGTGGCAACACCAACAAAATCAAGCTGCCCAGCGGAGATGCCATCGGCAGGATCAAAATCCCAGGACACCCGATTGGTGAAGGCGATCTGCGCATCCCAGGGCGAAGCAGGATCGTACGAAACACTGAGTCCTAAGGCCTTGGCGTTCGCTGAGGAGAGATTGATGAAAACATTGTTGGCATCGGCATCGTTATCGAGATAGGCCGCGGCACTGCCACTGCCAGCTGGATGATTGGAGGTGTAATTGATCAGGAGAGGCAGCGATGCTGATGAGGGCAAAAAGCTCACTGCCGTGGCATCGGCAGCGCTCGTGGCATCCAGTGCCAACAGGGCGCGCAGGGTGCTGTAGGTCAGATAGCCGGTGGTCGGTGACGCTCCACCCAGAATGATCTGGTTGACCTCATTCAGGCCCAGATCTCGATAATCAATCCGCAGGTTGATCGTGATGTTGTCAAACAGCCGGTTGCTCCAGCGGCTGGCCGCCTGCTGGAAGCCGTTCAGGGCGCTGGCATTGAAACTGCCGCAGCTCAGATCGCCCTGGCAGGTGAAGGAGAAGGTGAGGGCCCGCGCCGCTGGTGCCATCGCCATGCCGACCAGGGCCACGGCCATGCCCCATCGAACCGATCGCAGCGCCAGCCGGCGCCGCAGCGAGCGCGGCCAGCGCCGCCCGCTGGCGGGAGTACGCCGTTGCGACGGAGATGACAAGGGGCGCCGCACCACTGCAGAGCGAAGCGGTTTGCGGCGTCAACTTAACCGCCTCAGGCCACGCTTCCCAGGTCGATGCGCCGGTACGCCGCCCAGAACTGCTCCATCTGATCGCGGCTGCCCAGGCTCACCCGCAGGGTGCCATCGATCAGGGGCTTGCCGGCCATTGAGCGCACCAGGATGCCGGCGGCCCGCAGATCTGCCTCCACCGCGAGCAGATCGCGGGCGGGCCAGATCAGCAGGTAGTTGCCACCGGCCACGTGATGCCGCACCCCCGCCTGCTGGAGGCGCTCCACGAGCCAGTCCCGGGCGGCCAGCACCTCCGCCACATAGGCATCCACGTAGGGCTGGTCGGCCAGGGCAGCGAAGGCGGCCGTCACGGCAAAGCTGTTGATGTCGTAGGGGCCGGTGACCCGGCTGATGCGATCCACCAGGGCGGCCGGGCCGATGGCGAAACCGATCCGCAACCCGGCGATGCCGGCGGTCTTGGAGAGGGAGCGCAGCACCAGCAGGTTGGGATGGGCCGCGAACGGATCGACCGGATCGCCGCTGCCGGCAGCCCCGAGCAGCGGCGGAATCACGCTGTCACCGGTGAAGGCCTCGTAGAGCTCATCCACCACCACGAGCGTGTCGGGGGCCGCCGCCGCCAACGCCAGGATCCGTTCGGGAGCCAGGCGGGTGCCGGTGGGGTTGTTGGGGTTGCAGAGCAGCAGCAGGCGCGGGGGCGCGGTCGCCAGGGCCGCCTCGATCGCCTCGAAGGGGAAGGCGAAATCGGGCAGGCGGTAGGGGATCGCCTCGATCGCCATCCCCTGCATCTGGGCGCAGGGGGTGTAGTAGCCGAAGGTGGGACTGGTGGTGAGCAGGCGGTCGCCGGGGGCGCCGTAGGCCTGGAACACGGCATGGATGGCGGCGTCCACCCCGTTGAACAGCCCGATCTGGTCGGGCCGCAGGGTGCCGCCAGCGCCGCTGAGCGAGGCGGCCACCGCCTCCCGCAGGCCGTCGTACTCCGGATAGATGGCGTAGTGGTCGGCGGGGATGGCCCGGATCGCTTCCACCACCTTCGGGCTCGGCCCCACCGTGTTCTCGTTGAAATCGAGCCGCAGCAGGCCGCGCCGCCCCTCCAGCGGGGCGCTGTAGGCCCGCAGACTCTCCACCTCAGGGCGGGCCGGCGGGGACAGCGATGGCTGCCGTGACACCGATGGCTGGGGTGCAGCGGATCGATCCATGTCCCGACGCTAGGTGCAGCCCCCCACAGGCGCCTGCCTACATCCGCTCCAGGGTGGGAATGCCGAGCAGGCCCAGCCCGAGTTTCAGGGTGTCGGCGGTGAGGTGGCAGAGGGCCAGACGCGCTGCCCTGGCCTGCGGCGGTGCCTTCAGCACCGGCACCTGGTCGTAGAAG
This sequence comes from Cyanobium sp., assembly GCA_044370835.1. Taxonomy (GTDB): domain Bacteria; phylum Cyanobacteriota; class Cyanobacteriia; order PCC-6307; family Cyanobiaceae; genus Cyanobium. The sequence goes on from JBILUS010000016.1 coordinate 19,495, forward strand.
CGGTTGAACACCTGGCTGAGCTCAAACAGATAGGTGCAGAGCCGGTTGGGCAGCAGTTCCTCCTCCACCTCGGCGATCACCGCATCGAAGCCCAGCAGATGGCGCACCAGGGCCCACTCCTGGGGTTCGTGGAAGGACAGTCCATCGCCAGCCGGCGTCCCCTCCGGCGCAGGTCCGGCTGCCTCAGCCGCTTCGGCCCCCTTGCGGGCGATGCCGGCGATCCGCACCACCGCGTAGAGGAGGTAGGGCGCGGTGTTGCCCTGCAGGGCCAGCATCCGGTCGAAGCTGAACTGGTAGTTGGTGGTGCGGTTCTGGCTCAGGTCGGCGTATTTCACCGCCGCCAGACCCACGGTGGTGGCCACGTGGCGGATGAAGGCCTCGTCCTCGTGGCGCCCCTCCTCCTCCAGCCGGCGGCGCAGATCGGCATCGGCGCGCTCCACCGCCTCATCGAGCAGATCCTTGAGGCGCACGGTGTCGCCGGCGCGGGTCTTGAGCTTCTTGCCGTCCTCCCCCTGCACCAGGCCGAAGGGCACGTGCTCCAGCCGGCCGTGCTCGGGAATCCAGCCGGCCCGGCGGGCCACCTGGAACACGCCGGCGAAGTGGCTGGCCTGGCCCGCATCGGTCACGTAGATCACGCGGCGGGCGCCATCGCCGGCCGGCGGCGCGGCAAAGCGGTAGCGAATGGCGGCCAGGTCGGTGGTGGCGTAATTGAAGCCGCCGTCGCTCTTCTGCACGATCACCGGCAGGGGCTTGCCCTCCTTGCCGCTCACCCCCTCGAGGAACACGCAGCGGGCACCCTCGTCGGTCACCAGCAGGCCAGTGGCCTGCAGATCGGCCACCACGGCCGGCAACAAAGGGTTGTAGAAGGATTCACCCCGCTCCTGGAGCGCGATGCCCAGACGGTCGTAGATCAGCTGGAACTCACGCCGCGACTGGTCGCAGAGCAGCTGCCAGGCCCGGCGGCTCACCGGATCGCCGGCCTGCAGCTTCACCACCTCCTCGCGGGCGGTGGTCTGGAAAGCTTCGTCGTCGTCGAAGCGCTGCTTGGCCTGGCGGTAGAAGGCCACCAGATCGCCCAGGTCCACCGCATCGGCGGTGGTGAGGGCCTCAGGTGCCACCTGCTTGAGGTGGGTGATCAGCATGCCGAACTGGGTGCCCCAGTCGCCCACGTGGTTGAGCCGCAGCACCGCATGACCGCGGAACGCCAACACCCGCGCCAGGCAGTCGCCGATGATCGTGGAGCGCAGGTGCCCCACGTGCATCTCCTTGGCGATGTTGGGGCTGGAGAAATCCACGATCACCGGCGCCGCTGCCAGGGCCTGACCGCCATCGCCTTCTGCCACCGCAGCCGAGCCGCTGCCGGCGGAACCTGCGGCAGCCCCAGCCTGGGGCACCCCGAGGCGGGGATCACCGAGCCGGGCGGCCACCTGGGCCACCAGGGCCTCGGGACGCAGGGTGAGGTTGATGAAACCCGGCCCCGCGATCTGCGGCGGCAGACACATGGCCGTGAAGGCCGGATCGGCGGTCAGTCGCTCCACCAGCGCCGTGGCGACGGCCCGGGGCGGCTGCTTCAGCAGCTTGGCCAGGGCGAGGGCCCCATTGGCCTGGTAATCGCCGAATTCCGGCTTGCTGGCCGGCGCCAGCTGCGGATCCAGCGCAGTGCCGGCTTCACGAGCCGCTGCCACCGCCTCGGGGAAGGCCTGCTCCAGTGCCTCCTGGAGGCAGCGGGCCAGGGCGTGGGAAACGGAAAGCATGGACGCACAATGCCGCGGCGCGGCTGGCACTGGCTCCGATCATCCACCGCCGCAGCGCCGCCCTCAACCGGCGGCCGGCAGCGGTTCGAGCGCCAGCAGCTCCTCCATCCCGGCCAGCACCACATCGGTGGTGAGCTTCACCCGGTAGCGGCAGGCCTGGGTTTCGGTGGCGTCGAAGCTGCCGTGCTCCCAGTACTTGTTGCTGCCGGCACCCCCACCGCACACCCCGAAGTACGCGCAGTCAGCCCGGCAGCGCTCGATGCCGGCGCGCAGATCCCGCTGGATTCGCTGGAACTTCTCGGTGGCCACGATCGAGGCGAGGCTGTCGTGCAACACGTGGCCGAGCACGAAGTCGCCGTACTCCTCGGTGTGGACCGCGAGCAGTTCGGGATCGAAGGTGGAGAAATTGCCGCGCGCATCCACATTCACGATCGCGAAGGGATTGTTCATGTCGGTGCGATCGATGCGGCTGTCGCTGCCGGCCAGATAGCAGAGCCCCTCAAACTCCCGCACCCGCATGTCCTGAGGCCGCTCCTGCCAGAGCTGCCAGAACCGCTGCAGAAATTGGCTATAGAGCGCTTCGGTGTTCGGGCGGCTGAGGGTGGATTGAGCGTTTTCGCCCTCGGTTTCCTCCATGTTGAAGGCCACATCCCGGATGCCGTTGTCCACGTAGAAGTGGAACAGTTCGTCGGGATGGTGCAGCGCCTCCTCGGTGAGCACGCTGATCACCTGGAAGTGGATGCCGCGCCGTTGCAGGGCGGCGATGCCGCGCATCGTGGCGGCGTGGCTGCCGAGGCCGGTGCGGGTACGGCGGTGGCGGTCGTGCAGAAAGGCCGGACCATCGAGGCTGACGCCCACATGGATGCGGTTTCGGGCGAAGCAGTCGCACCAGGCATCGTTGATCACCATGGCGTTGGTCTGCACCGACTGGCGGATCTCCAGGGGCGGACCGGCCCAGCGCTCCTGGGCGCGGCGGATGCGTTCACCGGCCTCGTCGTAGAAGCTGATCGGCAGGGTGAGGGGCTCGCCCGCATGCCAGAGCAGGGTGAAATCCCCCCCGAGGTAGGGGCTCTCCAGCACCCGCTCCAGGGCCGCCTCCAGGGTCTCCATCGACAGGCGATGGCGATCGTCTCGGCTGGGCAAGTAGCAGTAGTCGCAGTCGAGGTTGCAGTAAGGAGTGGGCTGGATCACCAGCAGTTCCAGGGGGCCGAAGCCCTCGGGGTTGCCGGGGTGGGGAACCGCGGGCCAGGGCTGCCGCTCCGGGGTGGATCCGGGGCCCACGGCGTCCGGCGCCGCGATCTCCCGGCTGGTGGGGTGCAGCGCCCCGGAGGGCGGCGGTGCCAGAGGCGCTCCCAGGGCCGCCGAGGTGCCAGCCGGCCGGTGGGCCGTGATGGGGTTGGCGGCCTGCTGTTGCGGGCGAATGGTCACCACATCACCAGCGGTTCAGGAAGCCACCGTTGCGGAAGCCGCCACCGTTGCCCCAGCCGCCATTGCGGAAGCCGCCGTTGCCCCAGCCGCCATTGCGGAAGCCACCGTTGCCCCAGCCGCCGTTGCGGAAGCCCACCCCGGGGCCATTGGCGAACACCCAGGCGAGCTTGGTGTCCGGCGAGGACGTGGCGGGGGAGGCCGCCGGATCCCGCTCCCGCAGGGCGGCGCTGATGCGGCGGAGCCGGGCTTCAACGCGTTCATCGGCCGCCTGCTCAAGCTGGGCGGAGTTGGGGGCCGATGCGGTGGTGCCGCTGCCAGCGGAGCTGGCCGCCATGCCGGGGGAGGGGGCGAGGGCGGCCAGCAGCAGCAGAAAACCGAACAGACCGGAGCGGGGAACGTAGGCCATCGGAAACGGTGAGAAAGGGGGTTGCCGAAGAAAAGCGGGATCGGGAAAGAAGCGGACCAGACCGAATCAGGGAGCCGGCTTGGTCGCGGGCGCGGGCGCGGGGATCAGCAGCAGGGCCTCGCGGCTCAGCAGGCTGCTCTGGAAGAAGGTGCGGATCCGGTCCGTGGGGATGCCCAGCACCCCGTTGGGGCCGACCCAGGGATCCACACTGGCCAGCGCATCGGGGCGGCCCTCGAGATAGCCAGCCTGCAGCTTGGCGATGGCGAGGTTCACCACGTTCTCGAAGTCGGAGCTGTTTTCCGGCAGGATGCAGCCCACGCCGTAGGTGGCGTAGGGGTCATCGGGCAGGAGGCGGGCGGTGCTGAGGTTGCGGGCCTTGCGCAGACCGGCCAGCACGTTCGAATCGCCCAGCACCCCGTCCACCTTGCCTTGCTGCAGGGCGGTCATGGCGGCATCAAGGCTCTCAACGCTCACCTCCTTCGCCGCCGGCTGGAGGGTCTTGATGGCCGTGGCTCCCAGCGAGCCGCTCACCGTGGCGATGCGACGGCCTGCCATGGAGGCGGGGCTGCCGTCGATGGCGGCGTTGGTGGTGAGCAGCCGCAGGCCGGAGAGGCCAATCGGCATGGAGTAATCCACCACCATCTCGCGCTCCCAGCTGAAGGGAACGCCACAGGCAAGGGCGGCACCACCACTGGCCACGGCCTGGACCATGGCGGCGGTGTTGGCGACGGGCACGAAGCGGATCTGCACCTTGCCGCCGAGCTGGGCGCTGAGTTCGGCATCGATGCGGCGACCCACCTCGATGGCATAGCCCACCGGCTCACCCTTGGGGTTGAGGGTCAGCAGGGGGGGGGAATCGGTGGTGCCCACCATCACCAGTTCACCGGTGCGCAGGGCCTTCTCGAGCACCGTTTCGGCCGAGGCGGCCAGAGGGGCGAGGGCCAGGGCCAAGCCGGCCGCGAGCGGGAGCCAGCGGAGGCGGTTGCGCAGGGCCTGGCGACGAGCCCGGAAGCCGGAGTTGATCAAGGACAGCACGGCCAAGGCGGCACGGATCACTTGCCTGAACGGTATGGAGCGGGCCCGACACGGTCAACAGCTCATGAAGCTGTGTAAGCACGGCTGTGAGGCCCGCCAAGCCGCCGATCAGGCCAGCACCGGCTCGAAGCGCATGCTCAGATCCAGCCAGGGGGAGCGGGTGACCGGGGCGCTGGTCGAGATCAGGTCGATGCCGGTGGCGGCGTAGGCGCGCAGCTGCTCGGGCTGCACGCCAGAGGCCTCCAGCACCAAGGTTCCGGATCCCCCCGCCACCCCCCGCTGCGCCGCCAGGGCCCGCAGGCGCGGCACCAAAACCCGCAAGACCTCGGGGCTGAACTCATCCAGCAGCACCGCATCGGCCCCGGCCCGCACCGCCGCCTGGGCCTCGGCCTCCGTCTCGGCCTCCACGATCACCCGGGCCGGCCAGGGGGCCCCGGCGCGCACCGCGGCCACCGCCGGGCCCACACCACCGGCCCAGGCCAGGTGGTTTTCCTTGAGCATGGCTGCATCGTCGAGGCCGAGGCGGTGGTTGCTGCCGCCGCCGCAGCGCACGGCGTACTTCTCCAGCAGCCGCAGGCCCGGCGTGGTCTTGCGGGTGTCGGCCAGCCGCACCCCCGTGCCCTCCAGCTCCGCCACCAGGGCGGCGGTGGCGGTGGCGATGCCCGAGAGCCGCATCGCCAGGTTGAGGGCGGTGCGCTCGCCGGCCACCAGGGCATCGGCCCTCCCCTCCAGGCTGAGCAGCCGCTGACCGCGGCGCACCGGCTCCCCATCGGCCACCAGCAGCCGCACCGCCACCACGGGATCCAGCAGGCGGAACAGCGGCTCCACCAGCACACCACCGCAGAACACCCCATCGGCCTTGGCGAACCAGGCTCCCCGGCCGAACCGACCGGCCAGGGCCGGGGCCGTGAGGTCGCCGCGGCCGATGTCCTCCGCCAGCCAGGCCCGCAGCTGGGGCTCGATCAGGGCGGCGGGCAGGGCCAAGGTGGCGGCCGTGGAGGCGAAACCGCCGGCGGAACCGGCGGAATCCTCCGGGGCAGGATCGGGTTGGGCAACCATCAACAACGGAGCCGGGGGCGGCCCAGCGAACCCCCCGGAACGGAAGGGTGCAGGGCCAACAATGGCACCGGCCCTGGCCGCCGCCGGCTCCGCGCGCCCCGGCTCACTTGCCGATGCAGAAGCGGCTGAACACCCGGTCCAGCACCGCCTCACTCACCTCCTCACCGGTGATCGCGCCCAGGCTGAGGACCGCAGCCCGCAGGTCGATGCTCCAGAAGTCCCAGGGGAGATCCGCGGCGGCGGCCTCCAGGCTGCGCTCCAGGCTGACCGCCGCCGCCGCCGCCAGCTCGCGCTGGCGGCGGTTGAGGACCACGGCGATGCCCTGCAGGTCCTGCAGGCCACAGCGCTGGAGCAGCAGAGATCCCAAGGCCTCGGCACCGGCGCCGGTGTGGGCGCTGATGGCCAGATCGGCGCCGGCAGGGACCATGGCGATCGCCGCGGATGCCGCTGCCGCGGTGGCGGCCTCCTTCACCGCAGGCCCGACCGTCAGCAGATCGGCCTTGTTGCCCACCCGCAGCAGCGGCACTCCCTCCGGCACCAGGGCCAGCAGGGCTTCATCCTCGGCGGTCCAGCCGGCGGCCAGGTCGAACAGCAGCAGCACCGCATCGGCAGCGGCCAGCGCTTCCCGGCTGCGTTCGATACCGAGCCGCTCCACCGGATCGCTGGTGGGGCGGATGCCGGCGGTGTCGATCAGGGTGAGGGGAACGCCCTCCAGCACCAGCTCACTCTCCAGCAGGTCGCGGGTGGTGCCGGGCAGGGCGGTGACGATGGCGCGGTCGCGGCGGCTGAGGCGGTTGAGCAGGCTGCTCTTGCCCACGTTGGGCCGCCCCACGATCGCCACCCGCAGCCCCTGGCGCAGGGCCTCCCCCTGGCGGCCCTCGGCCACCAAAACCTCCAGCGCGGAGCGCACCGCCTCCAGCTCGGTGCGCACAGCCCCTGGATCGAGGGGCGGCAGATCCTCCTCGAAATCCACCCGGGCCTCGAGCTCCGCCAGCTGATCCAGCAGCCGCTCCCGCAACGCCCCGATCCGGCGCTGCAACCCGCCATCGAGACCCGCCATGGCCAGCTGGGCCGCCCGGCGGCTACGGGCCGTCACCAGCTCCATCAGGGCTTCGGCCCGGGTGAGGTCGAGCCGGCCGTTGAGGAAGGCCCGCTGGCTGAACTCCCCGGGCCCCGCCAGGCGCGCCCCGGCCGCCAGCACCAGCTCCAGCACCCGGCCTACCGCCACCAGGCCGCCATGGCAGTGGAACTCGACCACGTCCTCGCGGGTGAAGCTGCGGGGGGCCCGCATCAGCAGCAGCAGGGCCTCATCCACCCGTTCGCCGCTGGCCGGATCCACCACATGGCCGTAGAGCACCCGGTGGCTCTCCCACACCTGCCCGCCTGGGGCCCGAAACAACCGCCGCCCGATCGGCTCGACGGCCGGACCGGAGAGGCGCACGATCGCCACGCTGCCCTGACCGGGAGCCACGGCGGTGGCGATGGCGGCGATGGTGTCGGCCGTGCTGGCCGGGTCGCCCGGATGGGCGGCACCGCCCGAATCGCCGGGATCGGCCACACCCTCCCTAGGGTCGGGTCCGATTGCGGGTGCTACGCCAACCACCGGGTCCATGCCGCGTCGTGAATCCCAGTCTCCGCCCTGGCAACAGCCCCTGGAGGGCGGAACGCCGGCGGATCGCCAGGGCCGGGCGAGCCGCCTGGCAGCCACAGCCCGGAAAGGGGCGATCCGGCTGGGACCTCTCGGCCCGTGGATCGTGGCCATGAGCTCCAGGCTGCTGGCAAAGCTCGGCGAGCTCTGGCGCCAAGACGGCAGCCCGGGCCACCGGGCGCGCGGCCTGGCGGCGGGGGTGTTCACCGGCTGCCTGCCGTTCTTCGGCCTGCAGATCGTGCTCGGGGTAGCCCTGGCCGCGGCCATCCGCGGCAACCGCATCCTGGCGGCGGCGGGGACCTGGATCAGCAATCCGCTCACGACGCTGCCGATGTGCTGGCTGAACTACCAGCTGGGGGCGTGGCTGATCGGACCTGGACCCGCCTGGCCGGGGCGCCACAACCTGGACCCGGAACGGCTAGGGGAGCTGGGCTGGGCCTTCACCAGCCGGTTGATGGTCGGCTCGTTGCTGATGGGGGTGCTGGCCGCGCTGGTGGTGGGGGTGGTGTGCTGGCGATGGCTCCACCACCGCGACAAGCGGAAGGTCTCCGGCCAGGACTGAACCCGGCGGTGCGGTTCTGGGAGATGGCCTGGACGTCCGGGAGAACGAACCGGCCTACGCAAGCCCTGGGTCGCGGGATCGTCAGGAATTGCTCAGGCCGGGGAACACCATCAGGTCAATGTGACCGCCGGCCGGCTGCCGCCATTCGCGGAATTCGGCGGCCAGAGCGCGGTGCTCCTGGGGCAGCGACTGGGCCTCGAGATCCTGGAGGCGCTGGTGCACCAGATCGAGGGTGTTGTCGATCAGCTGGGCGGCCTGTTCGGAGGTCATGGCACGGCTGGCGAGGGACGGTTCTCGGGCGTGGCGGTGTTGTAGGCGTGCCGATCGGGGCGGGTTGTAACACGGGACACGGGCGGAGGACCCTGTGCGCGGACCCTCACCCAGCCGACGGGACCCGATCGATGGAGTGCCAGAGCCGCTGGATCACCGGCTGCACCGCCGGCATGGCAGAAGCTCCAGCTGCTCGGCCGTGGCCGAAAGCCACCGCCGGACCACCCGGGGGCTGAAGCCCGTGAAGCGGCCTCCGCCTCCCCCAAGTGGGCATCGCGCACCGCGGCCGCATCTCAATCGAAGGCTCGAAGGGGAGGGCAAGCAAGGGGCCCAACGCCGCGGCAGCAGACCGATCAACGGGTGACACCGGCACTGAAAATCGCAGACCTATCGAGCCATGGTGGCGACTGCAGCGCCGAATGGGGATCCCGAATCAGAAGGAGGATTACACGTGGTAAATTGAACCCACTCCAGCTCAAACTACTTTCAAAACGTTGAAAGCGCTCTTCGAAATCTACCAATTGCGCAGCCAGCAGAACCAGTTCACAACCCCAAAACATCCGACCGGCCATTCATGAATATCGTTTGCACAATCGATAACAATTACATTCGGCACTGCGCAGTGATGCTGCGCTCTCTGCGCAACAACAACCCCGATGCAGACCTCAGAGTTTACATCGTCCATCAGGAACTTGATCCAGCCTCCCGAGCGACACTGGTTGGCCACCTCAGCAGCTTCCTACCTTCCGTTTCGTTTCTGCAGGTCGAACCTGATCTCCTGAGCGGCTTCCCTGTCTTTGGCCATATCAGCATAGCCACCTACTTTCGGCTGCTGCTTCCTTCTGTTTTGCCGCCAATTCTGGATCGGGTCCTGTTCATGGATTGCGATGTTGTGGTCAATGGCTCACTGCATGAACTTTGGACGACCCCCTTGGGCGACCATCCACTTGCTGCAGCCAGCGACCGCAATCTGCCGATGCAGCGTCAACGTCTGAACATGGCCAGTGATGCACCCTACTTCAATGCTGGCATCATGCTGATCAACCTGGATCTCTGGCGCCAAGAAGATGTGCTCAAACGCGGTCTTGCCTATGCAGAGAAGAACAGCGAAAAACTCAACAACTGGGACCAGGATGTTCTCAATCATCTCTTTGAGAAAAGGGCTGTGATTGTCCATCAGCGTTGGAATGCCCAATCCCACCTCTGGGGTCTGGATCCCACCTGGCTGGCGGAACAGGGTGGCCTCAACCCCGAAGAACAGGAAGCCCATGACGACCCGGCGATCATTCATTTCGCCGGGGGTGGATTTGCCAAACCCTGGAGTTACCGCTGCCCACATCCATGGAAGGACCGTTATCGCGCCGTTTTGGCCACAACCCCCTGGGCCGATGTCTCGCTTGATGATCTGCCGGAACCAGCACCTGCCGGCCTGATCGGTCGGATTGCCCGTAGGGTCCGCGAACGCTGGCAAACGTGAACAACGGCCTGAGGCCCCCTCAGCCGATCCCCGTCCGGGCCAGGTCGAGCACGTCGGCCATCGAGCGGATCTGATCCATGGTGTCGCGCAGCTGGAGGGCGCTCACCAGTTCCACCCGCAGGTCGATGCGGGCGGGCTTGCCGGGGTTGGTGCGCACGCGGGCATCGCTCACGTTGATGCGGTGGTCGGAGAGGCGGGTGAGGATGTCCTTGAGCACGCCCACCCGATCGAGCACCTCGATGCGCAGCTGCACGGGATAGCGGCGGCGCTGATCGTCGGCCAGGGGGTTCCAGCGCACCGGCAGGCGACGCTCCACCGGCACCTGAGCGAGGTTGGCGCAGTCCTGGCGATGAATGGTGATGCCGTGGTTGCCGAGGGCCACGCTGCCCACGATCGCTTCGCCCGGCAGGGGTGAGCAGCAACCCCCCAGGCGGTATTCGAGGCCCTCGAGCCCCAGGATCGGGCTGGCGCTGCCCGCCTCGGTGCGGTGCAGCGGCGGCGGCGGTGCCGCCTGATCAGCCTGGGCCGACACGCTGCGGGCCAGATCCTCGTTGCTGAGCACCGGTGCGGCCGCGGCGCTGGCCAGCCGCAGTTCCTCCCGCAGGCGGTTGAGCACCTGCTGCAGCGTGACTCCCCCGAAGCCGATCGCGGCGAGCAGGTCTTCGGTGCCGACCAGATTGCAGCGCCGGGCCACGCGCGCCATCGCCTCGCCGTTGAGCAGGGCATCGAAGCCGTCGCGGCCGAGCTCCCGCTCGAGCATGGCGGTGCCCCGCTGAATGTTGTCTTCGCGGTGGCTGCGCTTGTACCACTGGCGAATACGGTTGCGCGCCGTCGGCGTGGCGACGAAATTGAGCCAATCGAGGCTGGGATGGGCTGACTTCGAGGTGATGACCTGCACGAAATCGCCGTTGCGAAGCGGCGTTGGCAGGGGAGAGAGGCGGTCGTTGATGCGCACTCCTTGGCAGTGGTTACCCACCTCCGAGTGGATGCGGTAAGCGAAATCCACGGCGGTGGATCCCTTGCGGAGGCCCACCACATCGCCGGAGGGGGTGAACACGAACACCTCCTCATCGAAGAGGTCCTCCTTGATCGAGCGCAGGAAATCGGAGCTGTCCTCACCGCCATCCTCCTTCTGCCAATCCACCAACTGCCGCAGCCAGTTGAACCGTTCGGTGTCACCGGCGGCGGGGGAGCCGCCCTCCTTGTATTTCCAGTGGGCGGCGATGCCGTATTCGGCCACCTGGTGCATATCGCCGGTGCGGATCTGCACCTCGATCGGCCGGTGGCGGCCGATCACGGCGGTGTGCAGCGACTGGTAGCCATTCGGCTTGGGCAGGCCGATGTAATCCTTGAACCGTCCCGGAATCGGTCGGAAGGTGTCGTGCACCACCGCCAGAGCCCGGTAGCAGCCCTCGAGGTTGGGGCAGAGGATGCGCAGGGCCGCCACGTCGTAGATCTCGTGGAAGGCCTTCTGCTGGCGCTGCATCTTGCTCCAGATGCCGTAGAGGTGCTTCGGCCGGCCGCTCACCTCACAGCTGGTCAACCCCACGGCGGCCAGCCGGTCGCGCAGCAGCTGCACCGTGACCGCCAGCCGTTCCTCACGCTCGCTGCGCTTGGTGGCCACCTGCTGCTGCACCTCGCGGAAGGCCTCGGGCTCGAGGATCTTGAAAGCCAGGTCTTCGAGTTCCCACTTGAAGCGGCCGATGCCGAGCCGGTTGGCCAGGGGGGCGTAGATCTCGCGGGTTTCGCGGGCGATGCGCTGCTGCTTCTCGGGCTTGAGGGCGCCAAGGGTGCGCATGTTGTGGAGCCGGTCGGCCAGCTTGACCAGCACCACCCGGATGTCGCTGGCCATGGCCAGGAACATGCGCCGCAGGTTCTCGGCCTGGGCCTCGGTCTTGTTGGTGAAGTGGATGCCGCCCAGCTTGGTCACCCCCTCCACCAGGGCCCGCACCTCCCCGCCGAAATGGGCCTCGATCGACTCCGGAGTGACCTGGGTGTCCTCCACCACATCGTGCAGGAAGCCCGCGGCGATCACCGCGGCGCTGGCACCGATGTCGCGCAGCAGGTCGGCCACCGCGATCGGATGGACGATGTAGGGCTCGCCGCTGGCCCGGAACTGACCGTCGTGGAGCTGGAACGCGAAGTCGAAGGCCGCAGCCAGCAGCGCCTCGGTGTCGGTGGGGCAGATCTCGCCCGCCCCCGGGGGCACGTGGCGCACGCACTGGGCCAGCCAGTCCGGCAGGGGAACGCCGTAATCCTCCGGGCAGGTGATCGGGCGGCGGCGGCCGAGGGGGCCATGGGCTTCAGCCACAGCGTTCCAGAGGCTCTCCGGATCAGGGAGGGCGCTGGGCGTGGTCGGCAGGATCGCCAGGCCTGGGGGGTGTCCGGCCGGTGCTGCCAGGGCCACGCTCCCCGAACCCTCGGCCGCCAGACGGCCGGCCGCTGCCTCCTGGATCAGCTCAGGGGACGGGGTGGCCATCGGAGCGGACGGCTGATCGGGAACTGCCCTGGGCATCCAGTCCCGCAACGTTGTCCCATCGTAGGCAGGGGGGGCACGGCCGATGATGGATATGGGCATCCAGCCACCGGAACGGCTGCCGGGGCCGCTGCCCTGGCCGGGTCGCCAGCCAAGCTGGTGCATCCCCCGTCCCGGGAGCCGGCCGATGGCCCTGCCCACCCCCCCCGATGGCCGCCGATCCTCCGCAGCCGGAGGTCCCAACGCGCCCGGGGGGCCGGTGCTGCAGCTGGAGCAGCTGCTGGTGGCCTATCCCGGCGCCGGGGCGCCCACCCTCGATGGCCTCGACCTCACCCTCCACCGCGGCGACCGGCTTGCCCTGGTGGGGCCCTCCGGCTGCGGCAAGAGCACCGTGGCCCGGGCGGTGCTGCAGCTGCTGCCGGCGGGCAGCAGCTGCAGTGGGGGGCTGGCCCTCGCCGGCCAGGATCCGCGCCGGCTCTCGCGGGGCGCCCTGCGCCGGCTGCGGGGCGAGGCGGTGGGCCTGGTCTTCCAGGACCCCATGACCCGGCTCAATCCCCTGCTCACGATCGGCGAGCACCTGCGCGACACCCTGGCGGCCCACCACACCGAGGAGGGGGAGGGAAGCCGCCAGCGCCAGCGGGCCCGCCAGCTGCTCGAGCGAGTGGGCATCGACCCGTCCCGCTACGGCAGCTACCCCCATGAATTCAGCGGCGGCATGCGGCAGCGGCTGGCGATCGCCCTGGCCCTGGCGCTGAATCCACCCCTGGTGATCGCCGATGAACCCACCACGAGCCTCGATGTGGCCGTGGCGAACCAGGTGATGGCCGAACTGGCGGAGCTCTGCGCGGAATCCGGCAGTGCCCTGTTGCTGATCAGCCACGACCTCGCCATGGCGGGCCGCTGGTGCGAGCGGATCGCCGTGCTCGATGGCGGCCGGCTGGTGGAGGAGGCCCCCAGCGGCACCCTGCTCACCAGCCCCCGCTCGCCCCTGGCCCAGCGGCTGGTGGGGGCCGCCCGGCTGCGGGAAGGGGGCGTGGCTGAAGCGCCGCCGGAGCGGCCGGTGCTGCTGGAGATCGAGGAGCTGCGCAGCTGGCACCCCCTGCCCTCGCCCCCCTGGTCACCCCGCTGGCTCAAGGCGGTGGATGGGGTGAGCCTCACCCTGCACGAAGGCGAGACCGTGGGCCTGGTGGGGGCCTCCGGCTGCGGCAAGAGCAGCCTCTGCCGGGCCCTGATGGGCCTGGCGCCGGTGCGGGGCGGTGCCGTGCGGCTGGAGGGCCGCGACCTGCGGGCCCTGGGCGGCGCCGAGCTGCGGCAGGCACGCCGCCGCATTCAGATGGTGTTCCAGGATCCGCTGGCCTGCCTCAATCCCCAGATGGGCGTGGGGGAGGCGGTGGCCGACCCGTTGCTGATCCATGGCCTGGCCAGCCGCGCCGAGGCCCGGGAACGGTCCCGCGCCCAGCTCGGGGCGGTGGGGCTGGAGCCGCCGGAAAGCTTCGAGGGGCGGCTGCCCCGCCAGCTCTCGGGCGGCCAGCAGCAGCGGGTGGCGATCGCCCGGGCCCTGATCCTCGAGCCGAAGGTGCTGCTCTGCGACGAGAGTGTGAGCATGCTCGACGCCGAGATTCAGGCCGAGGTGCTCGACCTGCTGCGGAGCCTGCAGGATCGGCTCGGGCTGGGGCTGCTGTTCGTGACCCACGATCTCAACGTGGCCAGTGGCTTCTGCCACCGGGTGATCGTGCTGGACGGGGGCCGGATCGTGGAGCAGGGGCCGGGCCAGGCGCTGCTGCGTCATCCCCAGGCCGCGATCACCCGGACCCTGGTGGAGGCCTGTCCGCGGCTGCCGGCCCTCGCCTGAGCCGGCCGGCCTGGAAGGAGCGGCGGGTGAGCAGGAAGGAGGTGACCGTCCAGGCCAGGCCGCTCAGGATGCCGATCCACAACCCCGGCAGGCCGAACCGCTGCAGCTGGGCCCCCAGCGCCACGCTCAGACCCAGGCAGAGCAGCTGGATGGCGGCATAACTGAGCAGCAGGGCCCCGCTGAAAGCCACCCGGAAACTCACCCGGGCATGGAGCAGGGAATTGACCACCAGACAGATGGCGCCGGCCAGACCGATGGCCAGAGGCGCCTGCTGCCCCCCCAGCTGCCAGATCAGCGCATACAGACCCAGATAGAGCAGCTCCCCGAAGCCACCCACCAGCGCGAACCGCACCAGGCTGGAATCGGCCAGCCGAGCCAGTCGGCGCCCCCTGCGCTCAACCATGGGGCAAGGGCTGCGGACGGAGGGCTTCGATCGCCTCCAGGGAGCGCACGAACGACTGGGGCTTGCCGCTCACCGTGAGAAAAATGCGGCCCACGTATTCCCCCAGCAGGCCGAGGATCAGGGACTGGATCCCTCCGAAAATCAACACCGCCGAGATCACTGACAACCAGCCCGGCACCGCACTGCCGTGCCACAGGCTGTCGAGCAGGACCACCCCGATCATCACCAGCCCCGCCAGGGCCAGCAGGATCCCGAGCAGGGAGGCGAGCCGTAGGGGCATCACCGAGAAGCTGGTGAAGATGTTGAGCCAGAGCCGCGCCAGGCGGCGCAGGTTGTAGCCGCTCTCCCCCTCAAAGCGGGGGTCATGCTGCACGCGGATGCTGCCGATCTGGCGGGTGCACTGGGACAGCAGGCCATCGATGTAAGGGAAGGGGCCGCGGTACTCCGCCACCCGGCGCGCCACCGCCCCACTCACACAGCGGAAGCTGGAGAGGTAAAAACGCTCGGGCAGATCGAGCAGGGCATTGGCCGTGCGGTTGGCGAATTGGCTGCCCAGGTTGCGCCAGCCGGCGTGCTCCTTGGTGCGGTAATCGCCATAGACCACATCCAGCTGGCGATCGCGGGCCTCCTGCCAGAGGCGCAGACCCTCCTCCGGCGGATTCTGAAGATCGTCGTCAAGGTTGAGCACATGGCGGCCCCGGCAGTGGCGGTAGCCCGTGAGCACGGCGTTGTGCTCGCCGTAATTGCGGCCATGGCGCACCAGCAGCCCCTGCAGAGCACTGCCCTGCAGCCGCCGGCGCAGCCGCTCGACGGTGTCATCGGGACTGCCGTCATCCACGAAGATCACCTCCCACGGCTCCGGCACCGCCAGTCCCTCCAGGCGGGTCACCAGAGCATCCACGCTGCCGCTGCTGCGGTAGAGGGGAATCACCAGGGAAAGGGCGGGCATCGGCCGGTCGGTGGAAGCGGGGCGGGGGCGGCAGGGCCGGCTGTTCCGGGGGCAATCCTGTCAGGCGGGCGGGCCGGCGTCTGGTGGCTGGGGCACACCGCTCAGGCGAGCAGGGGCAGCAGGCGGTGCACCACATCGTCCACGCAGGCCTCGTCCAGATAGGGATGGAGCGGCAGGGTGAGGATCTCGGCCACGCAGCGCTCGGTGTGCGGCAGAGCCGCCAGGGGGCCGCAGCGCGCGATCACGTAAGGATGTTGGTGGCAGGCCAGGGCGTAGTGGAGCGAGAGCGGCAATCCCAGCCGCAGCCCCTCGGCCAGCACCCGCTGCCGCTGGGCCGGTTCGAGCCGCACCACATAGAGGTGGTAGCTGTGGCGCCAGTCGGGGCCATCGCCCGGCAGCATCACAGCCTGGTCCTGCAGCCGGGCGCCGTACCAGGCGGCCACCTGGCGGCGGCGCTGGATCTGCTCAGCCAGGCCGGCCAACTTGCCCAGCAGCACCCAGGCCTGGAGCTCATCGAGGCGGCTGTTGACGCCGAACTGCACGGCCTGGCGCTGGCCATCCCAGCCATAGAAGCGGCTGCGGCGCGCCGCCTCCACAGCCTCGGGCCGGTTGACCACCAGGGCGCCGCCATCGCCGAAGGCCGCCAGATTCTTGGTGGGGTAGAAGCTGAAGGCGGCGAAATGGCCCCAGGTGCCCACGGCCCGGTCGCGGTAGGTGGTGCCGCAGGCCTGGGCACAATCCTCGATCAGGGCAACGCCGTTCTGCTCGCAGAGGCTGAGCAGGGGCACCAGATCGCAGGCCTCGCCATACAGGTGCACGGCGATCACGGCACGCACCGGCCCCTCGCCATCGCCCTCCGCCGCAGCGGCCCCCAGCAGGGCCGCCACATGACTGACGGCGAGCACGGGGCGCCCCGGCTCAAGATCCACGAACACCGGCCGGGCCTCGAGCCGCAGCACGGCGGCGGTGGTGGCATAGGCGGTGTGGGAGGGCAGCAGCACCCGATCACCGGGGCCCACGCCGGCGGCGCGCAGGGCCAACTCAAGGGCATCGGTGCCGTTGGCCACGCCGATCACCTGCTGGGGGGTGCAGCCGGCACCCAGCCAGGCGGCGAACGCCGCCTCGAACTGCCGCCCCCCCTCGCCGAGGATCACCTGACCGGAAGCGGTGATCCGCTCCACGGCGTCGGTCACGAGGTGGCCGTAACGCAGGAGCTCCTGCTGGGGGAAGTTGAAGGGATCGCTCACGGAGGCGCTGCGCAAGGGCGAGGGGAAAGGATGCGGGAAACCAGGGGACGGGCTGGCGGGGCCAAGGCTCAGATGTAGCGAGCCATGTGCTCGCCGTAATAGGCCAGGGTTCGCTGCAGGGATTCGGCCAGGCTGCGCTGCGGCTGCCAGCCGGTGGCGGCATGGAAACGATCGAAACAGGAGTAGTAATCGCCGATATCGATCTTCTTGCGCTCCTCAGGATAGGGAGTGATCACCAGGTCACCGCTGCCATGCAGGGCGATCATCTGCCGGGCCAGATCAGCGAGGGACACCACCTCGCGGGAGCCGAGGTTGTAAGGAACCAGGGGTAGATCGCTCTGCTCGGCGGCGAGCAACATCGCATCCACCACATCCTCCACATCATTGAAATCACGCAGCTGCTCGCCGCCCCACACCTCGATCGGCCGACCCTCCAGCAGCTGACGCACCCAGATGCCCACAAAGGTCTGGCGGGCATCGCGGATGCGCATGCGTGGACCGATCGTGTTGGTGAGCCGCAGCACACAGGCACTGAGGCCATAAACCTTGGCGTAGAGGAGGTGATACATCTCGGCCGACAACTTGTTGATGCCATTCACATCGACCGGATCGATCGGATGGCCTTCATCCACCGGTAAGCGCAACGGTCGGCCGTAGAGTTGGCGGGTGCTGGCATAGATCAGCCGCGCCTGCGGCGCCGCCCGGCGACAGGTTTCGAGCAGGCGCAACTGGGCGGTGACATTGATCGCCAGATCCGTTTCCGGATCGTGCATCGAATCGAGATGGCTGGTCTGGCCGGCGAGGTTGAAGATCACCTCCTTGCCCTCCAGCAGCACCTCCAGGGAAGAGCAATCGCGCAGGTCGGAGAGGTTGATGCGCAGGCGGTCTGTGTAGCCCTCGAGGTTGAAGCGATGGCCGCCGTACTGGGGCATCAGGCTGTCGAGCACCGTCACCTCGGCGCCGAGGTCGCAGAGGCGGCGGGCCAGGTTGGAGCCGATGAAACCGAGGCCACCGGTCACCAACACGGCGCGGCCCCGCCAGGTTGCCGTTCGGTCGGCCGGGGGGCCGGGGGGAAGGCCTGAGGTCAAGGCGGAGGCAACAGCCGGCCTTCACGTTAAGGGGAGGAGCCGCGAAGGCCCCGCTCCGGGCTTCCGGCTTCAGCCCGAAGCGGGTTCCGCCGGGGGCTGGCCCGGGGAGGCGGGCCCGCGCAGCACCCGCAGCAGGCGGGCGAAGCTCTCCGGCAGGGGCGCCTCAAACACCAGCCGCTCGCGGCTGACCGGATGGTCCAGACCCAGCTGCACGGCATGGAGGGCCTGGCCAGCCAGGTCCACCGGCAGGTGGCGACAGCGGCTGTAGGTGGCATCCCCCAGGATCGGATGGCCGATGTGGGCGCAGTGCACCCGGATCTGATGGGTGCGGCCGGTATCGAGCTTGAAGCGCAGCAGGGAATAGGCGCCGAGCCGCTCGATCAGGCGCCAGTGGGTGCAGGCGTGGCGGCCGGTGCCGTCGTGCACCACCGCGTACTTCTTGCGGTCGACCGGATGGCGGCCGATGGCGCCGATGATCGTGCCCTCCTCGCCGGCGGGGGCCCCGTGCACCACCGCCAGGTACTGGCGCGAGGCGACCCGCTTCTGGATCTGCAGCTGCAGCTTCACCAGGGCCTCCTGGCTCTTGGCGATCACGATGCAGCCGGTGGTGTCCTTGTCGAGCCGGTGCACGATGCCGGGCCGCATCTCCCCGCCGATGCCGGGCAAATCGGGGCAATGGTGCAGCAGGGCGTTGACCAGGGTGCCGTCCCGGTTGCCCGGGGCCGGATGCACGGTGAGGCCAGCCGGCTTGTTGATCACGATCAGGTGCCCGTCCTCGAACAGCACATCGAGGGGAATGGCCTGGGCCACCAGGTACGGCAGCGGCTCCGGCGGCGGCATCCACAGCTCCACCGCATCGCCCTGGCGCAGGGGCGTCTTGGCCCGGCCGGTGAGGCCGTTGACCCGCACGTAGCCGGCATCGATGAATTTCTGGATCCGGGCGCGGCTCTGCTCCGGCCGCTGGCTCACCAGCCAGCGATCCAGCCGCATCGGCAGGGGCTTCGGGTACAGCAGCGTGATCAACTCGCCCTCGCCTTCGCCGAAGCTGGACATGGCGCGGCGGCAGGGGCGGCAGGGAAGAATCCACCTTAAGGATCGATGCTCCCTGAGCCTTCGCCATCGCGAATTCTGGATCTCCGGCCCGAACCGAGGGCCCCGCCCCCCACGCTGCCCCCGCCGTTCCAGCCCCATGCGCAAGCCATTCACCCCGCAGCAGAAGCAGCGCATCCGCAGGCGCCATCGCGGCTATGCCTACCTGCTGGCCGTGGTGGCGCTGGCGGTGCTGGTGCAGCCGCTGGCCCTGAACTGGCCGCTGCTCACCTCGATCAATTCCATCATCATGGCGATCGTGATGATGCTGTTCCTGACCAAGAACTCGGCCGTTCGCGTTCACAAACGCTGGCTCTATGCCCTGGGCGCGAGCGCGATCAGCTTCGAAGTGATCTGGCTGGCATGCATGGTGTGTCTTCCAGCCCTGGCCAGACATCTCACCCTCATCCACCTCCTGCTCTGGGCACTCTTTATCGGTTATTTCATCCTGCGCAAGGTGCATAGCCTGATGCTGGAGCCCTATGTGACGGCCTATGTGCTGATGGGGGCCTGCTCCGGCTATCTGTTGATCGGCTACGCCGGCGGCTTCCTGCTCCACAGCCTGATGATCTGGCATCCCGCAGCCGTGGATCCGGCCTATCTCCCCGCGGGGATCGATGCCGTGGCCCAGCCCCTGAAGGTGTTCCCGGCCATGGTGAGCGCCTCCTTCGAGGCCCTCACCACCCTCAGCAATGGCATCAGCCGGCCGGGGGATCTGGGCAGCCGAATCTGCTGCCTGGCCATCGCGATCCTCGGGCAGCTCTATGTGGCGATGCTGATCGGCCTGATCCTGGGACGATTCCACCAGACCAAGCGGCGCTGAACGGAGCACCGCCGGCTGCCTGCCTCCCTTCGCCTGCCTCCATCCGCACGCCGCCCCCACTGCCAGGAACGATGACCAGCCCGCCTGACGCCATCGCCACCGATGCCGCCGCCGCACTCCCCCCGGCCGCGGCCCTGCGTGCACGCCTCACCCATGGCCGCGGCAGGCTGCTGGTGGTGCTGGCCACCACACTGGTGTGGGTGATGGATGCGCTGCTGGTGCAACGGCTCGAGCACCACCACAAGGTGGCCAACACCTTCAACCCGCTGCTCACCTCCCTTGAGCAGCTCAGCACGGTGGGCTTCATCGTGGTGACCGTGGGCCTGACGATCGCGCTGTACCGGGCGAAACACCAGCGGCTGTTCGCCTGGAGCCTGGCCTATCTGGTGATCTCGATGGTGCAGGTGGTGGCCAACGTGACCTCGATGGTGGCCACCACCAGCGCCGTGAAAGGGGGAGGGCTCGCCAATCTGTGGGACGTGGCGGCGGTGTACATGGAGAGCGTGATCGTGTTCATGTTCATCTATGTCTTTCTCGATGTCGTCACACCGGGTGGAGCTTTCGTCTGGCCCAGTCGTGATGGCGAACCACCACCGGAGCCCCACCTGGTCGATTATCTCTTCCTCTCGCTCAATGTGAACTCCACCTACGGGCCCACCAGTGAGGCCCTGATCTCCCGGCCCGCCAAGCTGTTCATGGCCATCCAGGTGCTGCTGGCGATCCTGATGCTCACGGTGCTGATCGCCCGGGCCGTGAGCGCCTGATCCGGGGGGGGGCTGGGCGCAGGCCGAGGAGCTGATCCAGGCCATAGCCCTCCTGCTGTGGCCGACCCAGGCAGCTCGCATGTGCGCTAGACGACATGAGACCGCAAAAGATCACAGCGTCAAGCGCGCTCCACCATCGTGGCTAGGCTGCGGTAGTGATGTCGTGGCCAGGGTCCAATGCAGCTGCAGCTGCCCCCTCTGAATGACCACAACTTGCCATGGATGGACACCATCCATCCGATCGTGGTTCATTTCGTCATCGCTATGGCGGTGATCAGCGTGGTCTTTGATCTGATCGCGATCGTGGCGCGGCGCCCCAATCTTCTGGAGGTGAGTTTCTGGAATCTGCTGTTTGCCACAGCAGCCATCTTCGTGGCCATCATCTTCGGCCAGGTGGAAGCGGGACTGGCCAATCCCTATGGCGGCTCCCGCCTGATCCTCAATCTGCACAGCACCCTGGGCTGGTGCCTGGCCGCCATCCTGTCGGTGCTCACCGGCTGGCGCTATGTGCTCCGCAACCGTGACCCCCAGAGCCTGCCCGCGTCTTTCCTTGCGGCTGGCGGAGTGCTCGCCCTGCTGGTGGTGGTTCAGGTCACCCTGGGCAACAAGCTGATCTGGATCTACGGCCTGCACACGGTGCCGGTGGTCGCCGCCGAACGCGCCGGACTGATCTGATGGCCTCCCCCTCGCTCCCGTCCACGGCGTCCGCCCCGATCAGCCAATTGGCGGCTTGGCTCGGCGCCAACGACCTTCCCTACAGGCTGCCGATCCACCCAAACCTGGTGCACTTCACGATCGGCCTGTTCGTGATTGCCATCGCCTTCGACATCGCTGGGGCCCTCTACCCGATTGAAAAACGGGTCTTCCGCTTCCTGGCCCTACCGATCACCCGGGCTGGCTTCCACGATGTGGGTTGGTACAACCTGCTCGCTTGCGCCATCGTGAGTTTCTTCACGGTGGCAGCCGGCTTTTTCGAGATGCTGTTGGCGGTGCCGATCCCCGGTGTCACCAGCAGCATCGGCCTGCAAAGCATGGAAACCATGCTCTGGCATGGCGTGGGTGGGGTGGCCATCCTGCTGGCCATCATCGCCATGACCGTCTGGAGGGGCTACCAGCGCTTTGTCTGGCGCCGCGACCTGGGCCGCCAGGTGCAATGGCTGTATCTGCTGGTGGGCCTGGGCCTCTTCCTGGTGCTCGGGCTGCACGGCACCCTCGGCGCCGAGCTGGCCGCCGAGTTCGGCGTTCACATCACGGCCGATCAGCTGCTGAATTCCGGCGTTGATCTACAAACCGCCCTCCCCTAGGGGCTTTTCCGATGTCCTCCTCCGCTCCGATCCGCCGCAACCGTTTCTCCCTGATCGCCCTGGCCGCGTGGATTGGCCTGATGGTGGCGACCAGCCTCTGGATGGCCGGCCAGGCTCAACGCTGGCTACCCGTGCAGGCCTCAAATGCGGCGCCCCTGGTCGATGGCCTGTTCCGCTTCGAAACCGGCGTGGGCACCTTCGTGTTCCTCGGCGTGGTTTCGGTGATGGCCTGGACGATGCTGGTGCATCGAGCCGAAAAATACGACGAAAGCGACGCCGAACCGATTGAGGGCAACACCCGGCTCGAGGTGATCTGGACCGCCATCCCCCTGGTTCTGGTGATGGCGATCGCCTGGTACGCCATTCAGGTCAACACCAAGCTGGGGGTGCTCGGGCCGATGGAGCACATCCATCCGGGCAATGCCCAGGAGGAACGGGGGGGCTACCCCGGCGATCGCCTGCCCCCCGAGCAGGTGGAGGTGATCGCGCGCCAGTGGTCGTGGGAGTTTCGCTATCCCGGCCCGAACGTCTCGAGCACCGAGCTGCATCTGGAACTGGATCGCCCCGTCACCTTCCGCCTGGTGTCGGAGGATGTGCTGCACGGCTTCTACATCCCCGCCTTTCGCCTCAAGCAGGATGTGATTCCCGGCCGGGCCATCGATTTCAGCCTCACCCCCACCCGGGTGGGGCGCTATCGCCTGCGCGATTCCCAGTTCAGCGGCACCTGGTTTGCCGCCAACCAGGCCGATGTGGTGGTGGAATCCGCCGAAGACCATGCCAACTGGCTGAAACAGGCAGCCGCCGCGCCCCTGCAAAACGGGCTCAGTCCAGCGGTCGGTGAGTACGCCGAACGCCAGGCCGCCGGCCGTCGCGGCTGGCCCACGGTGGTGCCGGCCCCGCCGCCCCAGGTGAATGTTCCCGGTTCCAGCTCCCTCCCCCACGACGCCTGAGACCATGACCAGCACTGCCCTCTCCCCGCAGCCAGCCCCGTCCTGGCGGCGCTACTTCGGCTTCAGCACCGATGCCAAGGTGATCGGCATCCAGTACATCGTGGTGGCCTTCTTCTTCTTTCTGGTGGCTGGCCTACTCGCCATGATCATCCGCGGCGAGTTGCTCACACCCGCCGCCGATCTGGTGGATCGCACCGTGTACAACGGCCTCTACACGATGCATGGAACGATCATGCTGTTCCTATTCATCTTTCCTGTACTGAATGGGCTGAACAACCTGCTGATTCCCACCATGATCGGTGCCCCCGACATGGCCTTCCCGAGGCTCAACACCGCCGCCTTCTGGATGGTGCCGGTGTTCGGCATCCTGCTGATCGCCAGCTTCTTTGTGCCCAGCGGACCGGCCAGTGCGGGCTGGTGGTCCTATCCACCGGTGAGCCTGCAGAACCCCCTGGGCCAACTGGTCAACGGTGAGTTCCTCTGGGTGCTGGCGGTGGCCCTCTCTGGCGTGTCCTCCATCCTTGGGGCGGTGAATTTCGTGACCACGATCCTGCGGATGCGGGCGCCCGGCATGGGCTTTTTCCGCATGCCGGTGTTCTGCTGGACCGCGCTGGCGGCCCAGAGCCTGCAGCTGATCGGTCTTCCCGCCCTTACCGGCGGGGCCGTGATGCTGCTGATGGATCTCACGCTCGGGACCTCCTTCTACCGACCCGAAGGGGGCGGTGATCCGGTGCTGTATCAGCACTTCTTCTGGTTCTATTCACACCCGGCCGTGTATGTGATCATCCTGCCGGTGTTCGGCATCTTCTCGGAGCTGTTCCCGGTTTATTCACGCAAACCCCTATTTGGCTATGTGTATGTAGCCCTGGCATCCTTCATCATTGTTGGGCTGGGCCTGATCGTTTGGGTGCACCACATGTTCCCCAGTGGTGTGGCCCAGTGGATGCGCAATCTGTTCATGGTCACCACCATGCTGATCGCCGTTCCCACCGGCGTGAAGGTGTTCGCCTGGCTGGGCACGATGTGGCGCGGCAAGATCAGGCTCACCACGCCAATGCTCTTCTGCATCGGGGGTCTGTTCAACTTCGTGTTTGCCGGAATCACCGGGGTGATGCTGGCCACCGTGCCGGTGGACATCCACGTGAGCAACACCTACTTCGTGGTGGGGCATTTTCACTATGTGATCTATGGAGCAGCCGTGATGGGCATCTTCGCCGCGATCTACCACTGGTTCCCCAAGTTCACCGGCCGCATGCCCTACGAGGGCCTCGGCAAGCTGCACTTCCTGCTCACCTTCTTGGGAGCCAATCTCAATTTCCTGCCGATGCATCCGCTCGGCCTGATGGGGATGCCGCGCCGGGTGTCCTCCTACGACCCGGAGTTCGCCTTCTGGAATGTGCTGGCCAGCTTGGGAGCCTTTCTGCTGGGGGTTTCGATCATTCCCTTTCTGCTCAACATGATCAGCTCCTGGGCCCGCGGTCCCCGCGCCACCCACAACCCCTGGAACGCCATCGGCCTGGAGTGGCTGCTGCCCTCCCCGCCAGCGGAGGACAACTTCGGTGAACACGTGCCCACCGTGATCAGCCGCCCCTACGGCTACGGCAGGGACGAACCCCTGGTGGAGCACCAGGCCGAGATTGAACGCGCCCTCACCCTTGCCGAGGCCAACCGATGACCACCACACCCCTGCCGCCAACCAACCCATCCGCCACCCATGCGGAGGGCCATCACGCCAAGCACAACCTCACGGGTTTCATCATCTTCCTCAGCTCCGAGAGCGTCATCTTCCTGGCGTTCTTCAGCGGCTACGCGATTCTGCGGCGCTCCGCCCTGAACTGGCTCCCGCCTGGCGTGGAAGGTCTCGAATGGAGGATGCCCCTGCTCAACACCATTGTGCTGGTGTCGAGTTCGCTCACGATGGTGGCCGCCGAACACTTCAAGGCGAAAGAGAAGCTGGGGCTGTTCCGTGGCTTCTGGCTGCTCACGATGGCGATGGGAGCCTTTTTCCTCTACGGCCAGGCGGTCGAATGGGGCGGCCTCCAGTTCGGGCTCACCTCCGGAACCTTCGGTGCCACCTTTTATCTGCTCACCGGCTTCCACGGGCTGCATGTCGCCACCGGGATCCTGCTGATGGGGCTGATGCTGGTGAAATCGTTCATCCCCGGCAACTACAACGGCGGCGAGGAAGGCCTGAAAGCCACCTCACTGTTCTGGCATTTTGTGGATGTGATCTGGATCATCCTGTTCGCACTGCTTTACGTCTGGAGGACATGATCAATGATTATTGACGACCATCACTACGACGTGATCCTGATCGGCAGCGGGGCGGGGGGCGGAACGCTTCTGGCCAGCCTGGCCAGCTCCGGGCATTCGGTGCTGTTGCTGGAGCGGGGCGACGTGTTGAGCACAACCGATCAGAACCTGGCCGATCTTGATCTGTTCCACAAGGACCATTTCCACCCCAAGGAGTCGTGGTTTGGCAGCGACGGAGATCCTTTTGCTCCCCAGATGGTGCATGGCATCGGTGGCAACACCAAGATCTGGGGCGCGGTGCTGGAGCGAATGCGGGAGGCTGAATTCAGCGGCGTGAACCTGCAGGAGGGACCATCTCCAGACTGGCAACTCCGTTACGCCGATTTTGAGCCCTGGTATGAAAGGGCCGAAGCGCTTTATCAGGTCCATGGCGTCGCCGGAGCCGATCCCACCGCTCCGGGCCGATCCCACGCCTATCCAGCGGCGCCAAGGCCGGTGGAGCCCTTCCTGCAAGCGTTGAGCGAAGCCCTGGAACGGCAGTCGCTCAATCCCTACAACCTGCCGCTCAGCTGGTCGAACGCATCGGAGGATCCCACCGGTGATGCCGAACGCTTCGGTGTGGAGCCGGCCAGGACCAAGCCCTCGGTCACGGTGAAGGAGAACGCTCAGGTGGTGCGGCTGCACGTCAACCCATCGGGCCGGGAGATTCGTGGGGTCGAAGTGGACCTCGAAGGACAGCGCTGGCTGTTCAGCGGCCATCAGGTGGTGCTGGCAGCGGGAGCGATCGGCACGCCGGAGATTCTGTTGCGCTCCGGCAGCGACCAACACACGGGCGGGCTGGCCAACGGCTCAGGCCAGGTGGGCCGCAATCTGATGAAGCCCCAGATCACAACGATCCTGCAGCAGGCCACCGCACCCCATTCCGGCCGCTATGGCCGCAGCCATGGAATCACCGACTTCTACTGGGGCGATAAGAACGTTGATTTTCCACTCGGTTCGATCCAGACCTGCGGCGGTGTCCTTCAGGACGCCCTGTTCGCCGAATCGCCACCGGTGCTCTCCCTGGTGACCAAACTGCTGCCCAATCTGGGCATCGAGCAGCTGGCCTCCCGCTCGATCGCCTGGATGGCGATGAGCGCCGTTCGGCCTGATCCCAACAACCGGGTGCTGCTGCGAGGCGAGCACCTGCAGATCAACTACACCGCCAACAACCGCGAAGCGCATGACCGGCTGGTGTACCGCTGGATCGACTGCCTCAAGGCGATCGAGGCCGACCCCCAGACCCAGGTCACCAAGCCCAGTCCCGTTCACCCGCGCGGCGAAGCGCCGCTCTCCGTACTGGGCACGGCCTGCGGCACCTGCCGGATGGGCTCCGATCCAGCCACATCGGTGGTGAACCTGCAGGGCCGCAGCCATGAGGTGCACAACCTCTGGATTGTCGATGCCAGCGTGTTGCCCTCCTGCCCGTCCGTGGGCATTGGCCTCACGGTGATTGCCAATGCCCTGCGGGTGGCCGCCCATCTGGGGGAGCACCTCTGAAGCGCCAGAACGACGAGGGACCGCATCACGACGTCCGGCCACAACAAACGATCCCGCCTCACAGCAGGATCGTTGCGCTCAGCGCGTGAGCTGATCTGATCAAGTGCGCTGATCAAACATTCTGCAATCCAAGCACCGCAGCGGTGTCCGCCCTCACCTTCTTCAACAGCGCTGCATCAACCTTCAGGTTGTGGCCATAGGACGGGATCATGGCACTCATCTTGGCCTTCCAGTCGCCCACGAGATCCTCACGCAACACGGTTTCGATCATGGTGACCATGATGTAAGTGGCGGTGGAAGCACCGGGTGAGGCGCCGAGCAGCGCCACGATGGTGCCATCGGCAGCAGCCACGATCTCAGTGCCGAATTCCAGTTGACCGGCATAATGCTTTTCCTGCTTGATGATCTGCACCCGCTGGCCCGCAACGGCAAGTTGCCAGTCGTCCTCCTGCATGGTGGGGTAATACTCGCGCAGGGCCTTAAAGCGGTGGCCGTTGGTCTGCAGGACCTGGCCGAGCAGGTATTCCTCCAAGGGGAAATTATCCTTTGCCACCGAAAGCATCGGCAGCAGGTTGGCAAGCCTCAGCGAACGGGGGAGGTCGCAATAGGAGCCGTTCTTCAGAAACTTGGTGGAGAAGCCGGCGTAGGGGCCAAACAGCAGCCAGCGCTTGCCGTCGATGATCCGCGTATCGAGATGGGGCACCGACATCGGCGGGGAACCGGTGGCCGCCTTGCCGTAAACCTTGGCACTGTGGCGATTCACGACCTCGGGATTGTCGCAACGCATCCACAGACCGCTCACCGGGAAGCCGGCATAGCCATGCGATTCTGGAATACCGGACTTCTGCAGCAGGGTGAGCGCGGCACCACCGGCCCCGAGAAACACGAAGCGGGTCGCGATCGTGCGCTCAACCCCCGTGGTCTCATTCTTGACAACGACCAGCCAACCACCTTCAGGACGGCGCGACAGGTTGGTGACCTGCTCACGGAAGTGAACCTTGAAATCGTCATGCTGACGCAGGACATCGAGCAAGTTCTTGGTCAACGCCCCATAGTTGACATCGGCGCCGTTGATCATGTGGGTCGCGGCCACCGGCTGAGCCGGATCGCGTCCCTCCATGATCAAGGGGGCCCATTCCGCGATCTTGGCGTGATCTTCGGAATACTCCATGCCGTGATAGCAGTGATGGGCGCTCATCAGGGCATGACGCTTCTTCAGGAACGCCTGATTTTCACTGCCCATCACAAAGCTCATGTGGGGCACGGGATGGATGAAACTGTCGGGAGTCTCGATCAAACCCTTGCTAATCAGATAGGACCAGAACTGGCGCGACAGATCGAACTCAACATTGACCTCCAGAGCTTTGGAGATGTCCACCGAGCCATCCTTGGCCATCGGCGTGAAATTAAGCTCACAGTTCCCAGCATGTCCTGTACCCGCATTGTTCCAGGCACCAGAACTTTCCTGAGCCTCCTGCGGCATCCGCTCGATCATCTCGATCTTCAGATCGGGCTTCAACTCCTTGAGGAACACGCCGAGCGTGCTGCTCATGATGCCGGCACCCACCAGGACAACATCAACCATTTCGTTGCTCATGACTGAACCTCTGTTGTGAAGGAGACGGCGGCACCGGGTGCCAGAACCACATAGACGCGGCGCCAAGGCTCGTTGTCGACGAGCTTCCAGGAATGGCCGCCACCGGCGGTGTCCTCGGCAAGAAGGATAATGCCCGGATTGAGCCGGAAATGCTTGTCTTGCCGCGTCACGAAATCCAGGGTGCCGCTTAAGGTGATCACGAATTGCCGGGCCGGGGCCGTATGCCAATCGAAGGCCCCACCGGAATCCGTCTGCTGAAGCGATATGCTGACCGCATCCATTTTGCCGCTCAGAAAATCACCCCGCGCACCGGCATGAAGATCGATCACGCCTTTCTCAAAATGCGACTGACCATCATCACCGGTCCATAGACGAATGCATGGGAGCATGGGGCCTCAAGCCGAACGAAAACTGAGTCCAAATACTAGCTCCAGCAACAATAATTGCACGGGACCAGGCAAACGTTTATAACAGGCGTCCATGGCTACGGTGCTCTCGATGACGGACACGCGGAAGGAAGCCGACTGCCTCGGCGAGATCGAGGTTCCGGCCGATCGGCTCTGGGGCGCCCAGACCCAACGTTCCCTGCAACATTTCAGCATCGGCAAGGATCTGATCCCGGTCGAAATGATCAGCGCCTACGCCCAACTCAAGAAGGCGGCCGCCAACGTGAACCATGCCGATGGCCGCCTCGCCGACACCATTCACCAGCTGATCGTGCAGTGCTGCGACGAGATCCTGGCCGGCCAGCACCAGGAGATGTTCCCGCTGCATGTCTGGATGACCGGCTCGGGCACCCAGTTCAACATGAACGTGAACGAGGTGATCTCCAACCGCTGCTGCCAGATGGCCGGCACGCCGTTGGGCTCGAAGACACCGGTCCATCCCAACGACCATGTGAACATGTCGCAGTCTTCGAACGATTCTTTCCCAACCGCGATGCATCTGGCGGCCGCCGTGGAAACAACACGGCGGGTGATTCCGGCGGTTCAGGCGCTGCACGATGCGATTGCGGCCAAGGCGGCGCTATGGGCCGACATTGTGAAAATCGGGCGCACCCACATGCAGGACGCCACACCGTTGACCCTGGGGCAGGAATGGTCGGGTTACAGCGGCATGCTCGCCGACGATCTCGAACGCCTGCTGGATGCGCTCAAGGGCGTCTATCGACTGGCCCTCGGGGGCACGGCGGTGGGAACCGGACTCAATGCCGCCCAGGGATTTGCCGAAGCTGCCGCCCGGGAACTCGCCACGCTGACGGGCCTTCCCTTCCAATCGGCTGCCAACAAGTTCACCGTGATGGGCGCCCATGACGCACTGGTGCAGCTTTCTGGCACGTTCCGAACCCTCGCCGTGTCGCTCTACAAGATCGCCAACGACATCCGACTGATGTCCTGCGGACCGCGCGCCGGCTTTGCGGAGCTCCAGATTCCAGCCAACGAACCGGGGTCCTCAATCATGCCAGGCAAGGTGAATCCCACCCAATGCGAAGCCCTGAGCATGCTCGCCGTTCAGGTGATGGCCAACGATGTCGCCGTGGGCTTTGGTGGGGCGAGCGGTTATCTCGAGATGAATGTCTACAAGCCACTGATCATCCATAACATTTGTCAGTCCATCACCCTGATCAGCGATGGCTGCACCAATTTCCGCAAATTCCTGATCGAAGGCACCGAACCGAATCGCGAAAAAATCGCCAACTATGTTGAAAGTTCACTGATGCTGGCAACGGCGCTGTCGCCGGTGATTGGCTATGACAAAACAGCTCAGATCACCCACTATGCACTCGATAACGACCTGACCCTCAAGCAGGCCGCGATGAAACTTGGCCTGGTGAGCGAAGCCGACTTTGATCGCATTGTGGATCCAGCCAAGATGACCGGACCCTATGTTTCCAATGCCTAGGGACTGAACAGCTTGCGATACACATTCGTATCCGCCAGGTCGATCAGCTCCTCGCCACGGCCGGAAAGCACCGTTCGCAGGGCAAAGAGGGAAAAGCCCTTGGCCTGTTCCAGCGTGATCGCGGGAGGAATCAGCAGCTCTTCTCTGGCTGTCACCACATCCACCAAAGCGGGTCCATCATGGGCAAAAGCCGCTTTGAGGGCGCCCTCCAGATCATGGGGCTTCTCGACACGCTGGCCGAATAGACCGATTGATTTGGCCACCTCGGCAAAATCGGGGTTGTCAAGATCAGTGCCAAAGTTCACAAAACCATTGGCCTTCATCTCGAGCTCAACGAAATTGAGCGATGAGTTATTGAACACCACGATCTTCACCGGCAGCTTGTTCTGGCGCAGGGTCAGCAATTCGCCCAGCAGCATCGAAAGGCCGCCGTCTCCCGCCAATGCAATCACCTGACGGCCGGGAAATGCCGACTGCGCGCCGATCGCATGGGGCAAAGCATTGGCCATCGTGCCATGGGCAAACGAGCCGATCAGTCGACGCTGACCGTTCATGCGCAGATAGCGTGCTGCCCAACCGGTTGGCGAACCGACATCGGGCATGAACACGGCATCATCGGCAGCCAGGTCACTCACCATCCGCACCAGATATTGCGGGTGAATCGGTGATCTGTTGTAATCATCAATCGCCAGATCATCCAGGTCTTTTCTGGCACTGGTGTAATGATTGCGCGACTCCTCAAGGTGTTTGGCGTCCTGCTCACCCTTGAGCAAGGGCAGCAAAGCCTGCACCGTGTCCTTGACACTGCCGACAAGACCAAGGTCGATAGCCGTACGGCGACCAAGGTTTTCTCCCCTGATATCAACCTGAATAATCTTTGCCTTGGAAGGATAAAACTGCCTGTAGGGGAAGTCGGTACCCAGCATCAACAAGGCATCGCAACTCTCGATGGCGCGGTAGCCCGAGGTGAAGCCGAGCAGGCCGGTCATGCCAACGTCGTAGGGGTTGTCGTATTCGATGAATTGCTTACCCCGAAGCGCATGAACCACCGGTGCTTTCAGCTTGGCGGCAATCGCCAGCAATTCGTCGTGGGCACCCTCAACACCCGCTCCACCAAAGATGGTGACCTTCTTGGCGGCATTCAGCAGATGGGCAGCTTCCTGCAGGCCCTCATCGGTGGGACGGACAACGCGAGGCGCAAACTGGATCGGTGCGGACTTGCGGTGCGGCGTGCTCGTTTTCAGGAAAATCTCCCCCGGGATCACCACCACGGCAACGCCGCGACGTTCAACGGCGGTGCGCATGGCAATCTCAAGAACCCGGGGCAGCTGCTCAGGAATGCTGACCAGCTCGCAGTACACGGAAGCATCCCGGAAGACATCCTGAGGACGGGTCTCCTGGAAATAGGTGCTGCCCATCTCAGGTCCGGGAATCTGAGCGGCGATCGCCAGCACCGGAACACGGCTGCGATTGGCGTCGTAGAGACCATTGATGAGATGGATGCTGCCAGGACCACAACTGCCGGCACACACCGCCAGCTCACCGGTCAGGGACGCTTCCGCGGCCGCCGCGAGAGCCGCCGCCTCCTCATGGCGAACATGCTGCCAGGCAATGGTGCCATCGCGACGCAGAGCATCGGTGAATCCATTGAGGGAATCGCCAGGGATTCCATAGACTCTCTGAACCGATGCATCCTTGAGCACGCCAAGCACAACATCCGCGATGTTCGCCATTGTTGAAACAGTTGCACGTTAGGAATCAATGCCAACCTAGCGGCGCCATCGAGGTCGGGCTGCAGGCGGTTTCAGCTCGCACAACGAGACACAGGTGCAGGCCGTGAGGCCGCGACGGCCGCTCGGCTCTTAAGCCTGGCCCGAAAGCTGACGCCTCAGATCCACGGCCAGTTGGTGGTACAGGGGCCTGGCGATCAGCAGGCGGCCCACGTAGGCCCCCAGCACGGCCGCCAGCAGCACCCCCGGCAGCAACTGCTGGTCACCGGCCAGGCGGAGCGAGAACACCAGGCTGAGCAGGGGCAGCTGGGTGGCCCCGGCCAGGCAGGCCGCCATGCCGAGGGTGAGACCCAGGGGACCGAGGCCGAAGCCATCGCCCAGCGCCCGGCCCACCACGGCGCCGAGGCTGAGGGCCGGATCAATCAACCCGCCGGGGACGCCCGCCCCCAGGGCCAGACAGGGCCCTAACAGGCGGGCGAGCACCAGCGGTGCCCCCACCAGATCCCCTCCCTTGGGCTGGAGCAGGGCGACCATCAGGTCCTCCCCGTCGCCCCCGCCGGCTCCGCCGCTGATCAGAGCCAGCAGAGCCAGGGCGGCCCCCAGGGCCAGGCCCGTGCGCAGGGGGCGCCGCCGCACCGGAGCAGCCAGCCCGGCGACGAGCGCCAACAACAGGCGGCCAAACAGAGCGCCGAGCAGTCCAACGCCGAGGCCGATCGGTACCGCCCAGAGCATCTGGTCCAATTCCGGCGGATTGAAGCGGAGCTCCCCCAGGGCGAATTCCGGCTGGCCGCCGAGATTGCTGGTGAGGGCAGCCAGGGCCGCCATCACCATCGTGGGCCAGATCAGGCGGGCGGCAAAGGAGCCCGCCAGGTCTTCCGCCATGAACAGCACCCCCACCAGCGGCGTGTTGAAACCGGCGGCCAACCCCACCCCGCCGGCCGCCGCCATCAGCTCCCGCTCGGACAGCCCCGCCAGCAGGGCCGGCCAGCGGCGGCGCAGGGCCATCGCCACGGCCGCCCCAAGCTGCACCACCGGCCCCTCCCGCCCCAGCGGCAGCAGGGCCAGGGTGGCGATCGCCCAGAGGCAGAGCCGCTCCAGGGTGGGGCCGGCGCTCATCAGCGAAGCGCTGCGCTCCGGTTCCTCCAGGCACACCAGGGTCTGGGGCAGGCCCGACCCGGCCCCGGCCGGCCAGAGCCGGCTCTGCAGCAGCAGCAACAGGGGCATCGCCGCCAGGGGGGCCAGCATCAGCGCCAGGCTGATCGGGCCCCAGCCCCCTCCGAAGGCGGGCAGCGAGGCCAGCAGCCGGCCCTGGGCGCGGTCCATCAGGTTCAGGGGCCAGCAGGCCAGGCCCACCAGGCCGCCCAGCAGGGACAGCTGCAGCAGCTGGACCGCCAGGGCGGGGAGCGGACCCTGCCGCAACCAGGAACGCACGGGTGGGGAGGCGTGGTGGCCCCATCTTGGTGGCCAGCCAGGCGCAGCCCCGTGGGTGGCTGGAGGCTGGACCGCTGGCACGGGGTGCGGGCGCCGCGGAGCGACCGCTCAGGCTCCGGGCAGCTCGAGGGCGATCGCCCCCAGCAGCGAGCGGCGGAAATCATCCAACAGGCGCTGGGCCATGCGCCCGCCATCACCGCTGGTGTGGCGGGCGGCCGCGGCCGCCAGCCAGGCTTCGGCATCGGGGATCGGCGGGGCGTCCCCGACCGGCGCGCCGGCAAGCAGGGGCTGGAGGGGCACGCCGTAGCGCCGCTCCAGCAGGCCCGGCGTCACCCCGGCCTCGGCCAGGGGCTCCAGGGCCGCCAGCAGCCGCACGAAGGCCAGGGCCACCGCCTCGGTGTCGTAAGCGGCCTGGCCGATGTCGTCGCAGAGGGCCAGGCGCAGGGCCGCCTGCTGGTTGTCGAGCCGGGGGGGCAGCACCCCGGGGGCATCGAGCAGGTCGAGATCCTGGCCCAGCCGCACCCAGCGCAGGCTGCGGGTGACCCCGGCCTTGCGGGCGCTCTCCACCACCTTCTGGCGCACCAGGCGGTTGATCAGCGCCGACTTGCCGACATTCGGGAAACCCAGCATCAGTGCCCGCACCGGCCTGGGTTTCATGCCGCGACCGCTGCGACGGGCATTGAGGCTCTCGCCGGCGCGGATCGCCGCCTGCTGGAGCTGCTTCACCCCCGTGCCCGCCTTGGCATCGCACCACCAGGGGGTCTGGCCACGGGCGCGGAACCAGCCGTCCCAGGCCTGGCGGGCGGCGGGGGAGACCATGTCGCGCCGGTTGAGCACCAGAAGATGAGGTTTGCTGCCGATCCATCGCCGCAGGCGGGGGTGGCCCGTGGCCAGGGGAATGCGGGCATCCCGCACCTCGATCACCAGATCCACCCGGGCGAGGTGCTCGGCCAGGGCCTTCTCCGCCTTGGCGATGTGGCCTGGGTACCACTGGATCGCCGGCGCAGCGCTGCTCAGGGCCCCGGCCGCCTGAACCCTGACCTGCTCCTCCTGGCCGGCCTCCACCGCAGCGCTGGGCTCAGCCTCGTCAACCAGAGCAAGCCCAGCCGCCTGCGCATCCCCCTCGGGTGGCTCCCCCATCAGGGCACCACCAGCACCGGACAGGGCGCCAGCTGGATCACCCGGGCGGCAGTGCTGGTTTGGTCGTCCTCAATGCTGATGCCGCGGGTGCCCATCACGATCACGTCGGCGTTGATCTCATCGGCCACATCGCCGATCACGAAGGCAGGCTTGCCCTCCCGCTCCAGCACCTCACAAGCCACGCCGGCCTGCTCGAAGCTGCTGCGGGCCTGCTCCAGCAGCCGGGCCACGGCGGCCGCATCGTGCATGGCGCCCGGCTCGGCCTCCACCACCGAGAGCACCACCAGACGGCTCTGGTGGCGCTGGGCCAGCTTCAGGGCCACCGCGGCGGTGTCCATCGTCTGGCGGCTCTGGTCAATCGGAAACAGAACGGTGTCGAACATGGCGACCCCACGACGCACCCAGTCCTAGCTACGGCCCCGCGCAACGGCGAAGGGGGTTTGGAGCGGTCGCCGGGCCGGTGCGGTTCCGCAGCACGCCGGAGGCTATTCTCGCCGCGCCTTTCCCGACCCGTACCCATGGCGAAGCGATCCCTGGCCAGCCTCAGCGCCGACGACCTCCGCGGCAAGCGCGTCCTGGTGCGGGTCGACTTCAACGTGCCCCTCGATGACGCCGGCGCGATCACCGACGACACGCGCATCCGCGCCGCCCTGCCCACCATCAACGACCTCACCGGCAAGGGGGCCCGGGTGCTGCTGGCGGCCCACTTCGGCCGTCCCAAGGGCCAGGTGAACGAAACGATGCGCCTCACCGCCGTGGCGGCCCGCCTCAGCGAGCTGCTCGGCACCGCTGTGGTCAAGACCGACAGCTGCATCGGCCCCGACGCCGAAGCCAAGGTGGCGGCCCTGACCGATGGCGGCGTGGTACTGCTCGAGAACGTGCGCTTCTTCGCCGAGGAGGAGAAGAACGAGGCGGGCTTCGCCGAGAAGCTGGCGGCCCTGGCCGATGTGTATGTGAACGACGCCTTTGGCGCCGCCCACCGCGCCCACGCCTCCACCGAAGGGGTGACCAAATTCCTGCGCCCCAGCGTGGCCGGCTACCTGATGGAGAAGGAACTCCAGTACCTGCAGGGCGCCATCGATGAGCCCAAGCGCCCCCTGGCCGCGATCGTGGGCGGCTCCAAGGTGAGCAGCAAGATCGGCGTGCTCGAGGCCCTGATCGACAAGTGCGACAAGATCCTGGTGGGCGGCGGCATGATCTTCACTTTCTACAAAGCTCGCGGCCTGGCGGTGGGCAAGAGCCTGGTGGAGGAGGACAAGCTGGATCTCGCCCGCGAGCTGGAGGCCAAAGCGGCCGCCAAGGGTGTGCAGTTCCTGCTGCCCACCGATGTGGTGCTGGCCGACAACTTCGCCCCCGACGCCAACAGCCAGATCGCCAAGGTGGAGGCCATCCCCGATGGCTGGATGGGCCTCGACATCGGCCCCGATTCGGTGAAGGTGTTCCAGGACGCTCTCGCCGACTGCCAGACCGTGATCTGGAACGGTCCGATGGGTGTGTTCGAGTTCGAGGCGTTCGCCGCCGGCACCAACGCCATCGCCACCACCCTGGCCGAGCTCAGCGGCAAGGGCTGCACCACGATCATCGGTGGCGGTGACTCCGTGGCCGCTGTGGAGAAGGCCGGCCTGGCCGACCGCATGAGCCACATCTCCACCGGCGGCGGCGCCAGCCTGGAACTGCTGGAAGGCAAAGTGCTGCCCGGCGTGGCCGCGCTGGACGAAGCCTGATCGCCTCAGGCCGTGGAGCTTGCCCCCCCTCCGGGGGGCTTTTTTGATCGGCCAGGTTGCTGGGGCCCCCCGCCAGGCTCAGGCGCCCCGGCCGTAGGCCACGATGCAGGCGGCGTTCAGCACCAGGGCGCCCAAGCCGGAGGCCGGCCGCCCATCGAGCAGCCCCAGCTGGCATTCGCCAACGCCGCGCTTGCTGGTGCTGCCGTTGGAATAGAAGAACAGGATGCGGCTGTTGGGCAGGGCCTCGACCGAGGCGAAGTTGAGCTGGTAGGGC
The DNA here is from genome assembly GCA_044370835.1 of Cyanobium sp. Lineage (GTDB taxonomy): Bacteria > Cyanobacteriota > Cyanobacteriia > PCC-6307 > Cyanobiaceae > Cyanobium. The sequence goes on from JBILUS010000016.1 coordinate 55,669, forward strand.
GTGTTGGGCACCTCGATGGTGGGCACCTGATCGGCCAGGGCGGAATTCACGGCCCGGGTGATCGTGCCCCCCGCGGCCATGCCGTCCTGAGCCCAGGCCGCCGGGGTCTTGCGGTACCAGCCCGAGGGCCAGGGCCGGCCGATCCAGTAGCCCCCCTGCAACCAGGCCGGATGGAGTTCGCTGTAGCCGTAGGCGGCGGCGGGGGCCTGGGGGGGACGCGGCGCCTGCCGGGGTCGGGCCTCGATCGGCGGGACAGCCAGCAGAACGAGGGCCGCAGCAGCCAGCAGTCGGCGCGGATGCCAGCCGTGGACCGGGGACAGGGTCGATCTCAGCATGGGAGCAGGGCCGTTGGGCTGATCGGCAGGCACGCTGTCGAAGGGGCCGATTGTGCCAGAGCGGCCCGGAGCCTGCCGCCCCCGCCTGGCCTGCACCCTTCCCAGCCGCCCTGCCCTGCAGAACGGGGGCGGTCAGGTCCTGGTGATCAGGATGGGGAGCGGCGGGAGCGGGGCCCCAGAATCCTTCATGGATGATGTCGGCCTCACCGGCCCGCGCCTGATCAACGCCTGCCCCATCGCTCCGCGACCTTGCCCCTTCGCGCTCCCCTCCCCCGGCCCACGGCAGCGACGGTCGCCCCCCCGGGCCGGTGGTACCCCGGACCGAGCCCGAAGCGCCGCGGCCGACGTTTCGCCCTGCTGACGGGCCTGGCCCTCGGGATGGGGTCCGTGCCGGCGCAGGCCGTGGAGGTGCTCCAATTGCAACTGCCCGTGCTGGGGGACAGGCTCTCGGCCCGGGTGTCGGAACTGGCGAGCCCCGATGCCCTCTGGGCCGGCAACAGCGACCTGGCCGAACTCAACCGCGCCACCGATGGCAACTTCGCAGGCGCCATTGAGGATCTGGTGAACTACCCGCTGCCCCAGCAGGATTTCCAGGGCAGCCCGATGGTGCAGCAGATCGAGGTGCTGCTCAAGCAACTGATCGAGGTCGATCCCGGCCAGGGCGGGATTCTTGACGCCCAGCCCCTCACCTCGGCCCTGGAGCGAATCAAGGCCCGCGGCAGCAAAGCCACCCTGCTCAGCCTGCTCCAGGAGATTCCGGCCCAAAAGGTCACCATCCGGTTGGACCGGGCCGTACCGCTGCTGCGGAAGTTCGAGCGCGGGCAGAAGGAGACAGACCGGCTGCTGCAGGCCTTCCCGGCCCTGCCGGCGGCCAGCCCGGCAGCCCTCGCGGCGGGGCCCGAACGGTTCCAGACCCGGGTCGTGACGATCCCGGTGCCCTCCAGCAACGACACCCTCCAGGTCACGGTGGTGCAGCCCGCCACGGTGACCCTGCCGCCGGTGGTGATCTCGCATGGCCTCTGGGATTCCCCCAGCAGCTTCCTGGGCTGGGCCCAGTTCCTGGCGAGCCACGGGGCGCCGGTGTTGCTGCCGCGGCACCCCGGCAGCGACATCACCCAGCAGGCGGCGATGCTGGCCGGCAAGGCCCCCCCGCCGGACCCGCGCGAATTCCTGCGCCGCCCGCGGGACGTGAAGGCCGTGCTCGATGCCCTCGACGCCGGCACCCTGCCCGGTGCCGAGGGCATCCGCGCCCGCCAGGTGACCTTCATCGGCCACTCCTGGGGCGGCACCACCGCCCTGCAGCTGGCCGGAGCCCGCAGCCTGCCCGCCGCCCTCTGGAAGGACTGCGCCCTGCCCAGCCCCCCCCTGCGCAACATCAGCTGGGTGCTGCAGTGCAGCTTCCTGCCCGCCGCCACCGACGCCTCCCTGGCCGATCCGCGCATCGTGCGGGTGGCGGCGGTGAGTCCACCCCAGGCCCTGGTCTTCGCCGCCGGATTGGTGGACCTCAAGACCCCGGTGCTGCTGGTGAGCGGCAGCCACGACTTCGTGGTGCCCAGCCAGCCGGAGGCCCTCGACCCCTTCGGCCGCTACCCCCGCGACCACAACGACCTGGTGGTGGCCGAGGGCGGCACCCACTTCAACCTGCCGGCCGATGCCAGCAGCAACGGGGGGCCACTGCGGGTCCTGCTGCTGCGCTGGGTGCGGGGGCAGCGGATCACCCCCACCCTGGCGGTGAGCGACCCGACGGGTCTGCCCCTGCGGCTGATCACGCCGGCAGCGACCCGCCGGCCCTGAGGCCAGGCTCCCGGCTCAGGCCAGGGAGCCTGAAGCGGCTCGGCTCAGCGCAGGGGCTGGGGCTGGGGCTGGAGCAGCGGCTGACCGGGTTGATCCCAGCCGTAGGCGCCACCGCCGGGCCGGGCGCCTGGCCGGCCGCCGGGGCCGCCCTGCCGCTTGCTCCAGTCGGGCACCGGCAGGCCATTGCGCACGAACACCTGCCGCAGGGCCTCGCGGTGCTGCTGGTGCTGGGCCTGCATCGCCTGGCGCTCCTGGCGCATGCAGGCCCGCAGGGCGTCACCATTGGTCGCGGCGGAGAGGCAGCGCTCGCCCTGCTGCAGGATCACGATGCGGGCCCGGTGGTCCTGCACCGCCAGCGCACGGGTGTCCGGGAAAATCTTCTGCCGCTGAGCCTGGGTGAGGCGGGGGCCGTCGCCATTGCGGAGCGGCGCCGCGGTGGTGGGGTTGGGGATGGTCTGGGTCTGGGCCTGGGCCGCAGCACCAAGACCCACCACCAGGGCGGCGGCGAGCAGGGGGCGGGCGAGCAGGGAGGCGAGGCGAACCATGGGCTGGCGCTCGGAGCGCTGGGGAACGGAGCCCATCCTGCGGAGCCGATCCGCCTGGAATGCGACTGGCCGGAACGGGGATGTGACTGAAGATGACCGGAGTTCAGGAGCCCTGCAGGGAGCGGCCCCGCAGGGCCACCCCGAAGCCCCGGGGCCCCTGGCGCAGCTCAAGGCCACCGCCGTGGTCTGTGGCGATGCGCTCGGCGATCGCCAGGCCCAGGCCGCAGTGGCCCTGGCCGCCGCGGGAGGGATCGAGCCGCTGAAACGGTTCGAGGGCCCACG
>JBILUS010000036.1:0-18909 GCA_044370835.1 Cyanobium sp.
ACCCCTTCCACATGCTGGGTGTGGCCGGTGTGTTCGGCGGCAGCCTGTTCTCCGCCATGCACGGTTCGCTGGTGACCTCCTCCCTGGTGCGTGAAACCACCGAGGCCGAGAGCCAGAACTACGGTTACAAGTTTGGCCAAGAAGAAGAGACCTATAACATCGTGGCTGCCCACGGTTACTTCGGTCGCCTGATCTTCCAGTACGCCTCCTTCAACAACAGCCGCAGCCTCCACTTCTTCCTGGCTGCCTGGCCCGTGGTCGGCATCTGGTTCACCAGCCTGGGGATCAGCACCATGGCCTTCAACCTGAACGGCTTCAACTTCAACCAGTCGATCCTTGATGCTCAGGGCAAGGTGATCCCCACCTGGGCCGATGTGATCAACCGTGCCAACCTCGGCATGGAAGTGATGCACGAGCGCAATGCTCACAACTTCCCGCTCGACCTGGCCGCCACCACCGCCACCCCCGTGGCGCTGACGGCTCCGTCGATCGGCTGAGCCGATCCTCCGATCCTGTCCACTTCCGCTCTGCCCTTGCCTGGCAGGGGCGGCTGCTGTCAGCCCTCGCCTCAGGCGGGGGCTTTTGCTTGTCGCCCTCGGGCCTGACCGGCTGCGATCATGTGGGCTGCGCCTCGGCGCCAACTGGAGGACACGCTTTGCCGGGCCCGGATCAGCACGTTCATTTCGCCCTGCTGCTGACGCTGTTAACCGGACTGTCCACCGGCATCGGCAGTTTGCTGGGCTTGCTCAACCGCAGCTTCAATCCCCGCCTGCTCGCCCTCTCGCTGAGCTTCTCCGCCGGGGTGATGATCCAGGTGTCCTTCCTGGAGATCTTCCCCAAGGCCCGCATCGCCCTCAGCGCCGTCCTCGGTGACAGAGCCGGCTACGTATGGACCACCATCGCCTTCTTCGCCGGCATCGCCCTGATGGCCGTCCTTGACCAGTTGCTGCCGAGCCATGGTGAAGCCGCCCTCCTCGGCTTTGACCCTTCTCATTCCGCCAGCGCCGAGGAGAGACGCGCCTTGCTGCGGATGGGCCTCTTCTCGGCCCTGGCGATCGCGATCCACAACTTTCCCGAAGGTCTGGCCACCTTCATCGCCGCCGTCAGCAACCCAAAATTTGGCTTCGGCATCGCCTTGGCGATCGCCATTCACAACATTCCGGAGGGTCTGGCAATCTCGGCCCCCGTGCATTACGCCACCGGCAGCCGCGCCAAGGCCTTCTGGCTCTCCTTCGCGTCCGGTCTTGCTGAGCCGCTCGGTGCCTTGTTCGGCTACGTTCTGCTCCGATCGGTCCTCACACCCCTCGTGATGGGTGTGGTGTTCGCCGGTGTGGGAGGAGTGATGGTCTACATCTGCCTCGATGAACTGCTGCCTGCCGCCCAGCGCTATGGCACCCACCATCAGATGATCGCCGGCCTGATCGCCGGCATGGTGGTGATGAGCACAAGCCTTCTCCTTCTGGCCTGACGTGAGCAGCCTCCAGCCCACCGCCGCAAACACGAGCAACCAGCGTTGGCCTTGGTGGCCGCTGCTGCCTCTCTATCCCTACGGCCGCCGCCCCACGCTGGTGCGCGAGCTTGTGCCCAACCGCGTCTGGTGCTTCGAGCAGCTGCACGGGGTGTGGTACGTAGCGGTGCCGATCCGGATGACGGTGGTGAAGGTGGGCCAGGAACTCCTGCTGTATGCCCCTGTGCCTCCAACGGGAGAGGTGATTCAAGCCCTTCAAGCCCTGGAGAGCCTTCATGGTCCGGTCATCTCGATTGTCTTGCCCACAGCATCGGGGTTGGAGCACAAGCTTCCAGTTCCACCCATGGCCCGCGCCTTTCCGGCTGCAACAGTTTGGCTGACTCCACGCCAGTGGAGCTTCCCTTTCAACCTGCCCAATGCCTGGTTGGGTTTCCCCATCGAGCGCACGCGTCTGTTGTTTGAGGAAGGTTTACCCCATCCGGAGCAACTCGACTGGATTGGCTTGGGCCCACTGGACCTCGGGCTCGGTACGTTTGATGAGGTTGCCTGCTTTGATCGTGAAACCGGCAGTCTCCTCGTCACCGATGCACTGGTGACCATTTCATCAACACCTCCCGCTGTTTTTGATCTGGATCCCACTCCCCTGCTCTTCCATGCGCGTGAGAGGGGTGATGAACCGCTTGAGGACACCCCTGTTCAACGTCGCAAAGGCTGGAAACGCACTGTTCTGTTTGCCAGCTATCTACGGCCGCAATCCCTGGATGTGCCGAGTTGGCGGGAGTGGTTCGCCACGGCTTTCGCCCCGGGTTTTCGCAACCCGAGAGTCCACTTCGGCTTCTATCCATTCCGTTGGTCGCCGGGCTGGGAGGAGGAGTTTGAGGGCTTAGCCGGGGGGATCGGTGTGGCACCCGTGCTTGAGCGCCTGGTCTTCCCTCGGGCACGGGATTCCCTGCTGGCCTGGATCCGTCGCCTCGCTGCGAGGCCTGGACTGGTCCGCCTGATTTCTGCCCATCATGGTTCGCCCTGTGCTCTTGTGGCCAGTGATCTGGAAAACCTGGCCCTGCGTTTGGAGCATTCAGACTGGGCTGGGGACGAGGGTTCCATGCAAACGCTTGCTCGCATTGATCAGTGGTTGCTGCGCGCAGGGCTTGTCCCACGCGGCTGAGCACACGATGGCGCGGCTCCTGTGCCTAGCCGCGGTGGAAGCCGCTAAGATTGTGGAAACCCCTAGGGACAGTCCCACGGATAGGGGATCAACCCTGTCAAGGTCACTTTCTTATGGTTATCAAAACAGCGATTAAGCAGATTGTTCCGGCAGAATTGCAAAGTCAGGTAAAGTCATTGCTTTGGAAGGGGTATTCATCTATTCCTCCCAAGCCGAATCCCTATGAATTCTGGATTGATGTCGTAAGCGGCTGCAATCTCCGCTGCACAGCTTGTCCAGTTGGCATGCCGGAATATACCAATAGTATCGGCCGCCAATTGACGGAAATGGATCTTGACCTTTTCGATAAAATTTGCATCAAAGCTAAGGCGGACACCGACGGTAATTGCAGGTTTGGGCTTTACAATTGGACCGAGCCAACATTGCATTCGAAGCTTGATCAACTGATTGCCTGTGCTGAGAGACATGGTATACAATGTGGAATTTCCTCAAACCTAAATCACAACTACGATTGGAGTTTGTTGAAGCCTCGCAAACTTTCAAATTTCACGATTACCGTATCTGGGTTTACCCAGAAGGTTTATCAAATCAATCATCGTGGCGGACGAATTGAGCCAGTGCTTGCCAACTTGGTTAAAATTTCCCATATTCTTGGCGATTGGGACTGTTATTCAAACATTGATGTTCGCTATCTCGTGCACAGCGAGAATCAGCATGAGGTGTCTCTATTCAGACATTTTTGCGACAAGCTTGGTTTGAAGTTTACGCCTTATCACGCTTATTACATGCCCATCGACAAGATGTTCGATGGTGTCGATCATGTACCGCAAGGACTTGAGTATATTTATTACACTCCGATGCTTGTTCAGGACGTGATTGGCGATTACCGTTCGCAAAATTGCTTCATGCGTGAATCACAGGCATGTCTTGATGTAGAGGGTAATTTCTCTGTCTGCTGTGTCGAATCCCCAAGTTCTCCAAAGATTGGTAATTACCTCACCACTGACTTCAAGGCGATGCGGGCAAAGCGCTATGCCAGCAGCTTGTGCCAGCAGTGCACATCCTCCGGGGTTAACATTTTTGCTACGTATGCCATGCAGGAACCCGTGGAACTTCAGCAGGCAATCCAATCAAGGCTGCCTGTCGATCTGGCTTCACTCGGCTGAGCGCGCGTTGATCGGGAAGGTTTTCAAGGCTTGATTGGAAAACCCTCCCCACTGCTCAGGTAAACGGTATTTGACATTCCAGAGATGTTTGGCGAAAAAAGGATTTGTTGCGTTGAAGCCGTTGTCAATAACCAGGTCAATGATGTACTTCTCATCATTGTAGCTTCTGCAGAATTCATTCACCGTTGAAGGTCCACTTACTAGTCCTTCGCAACGTGCAAGCAGCAGAGCATCGATCAAGATTTCTCTGCCTAGCAAGTATTTGTGCATGGCTCGTGGCTTGATCCGATAGGCATTGGTGGGGGCCTGGGTCCGAAAATGGGGGTTGGCTATCACCATTGAGCCATACCTTGCCTGGATTGATGCAATATGATCGGCATCTTCTGAGACTGCAAAAATACGATCAAAGCCGTGGTTTGTAATCGCAAGATCGATGGCGGCGTGCAGTTGATCGACGGTCGGCGAGAGTGGGTGGTATGGCATTGTTTTCTGTTCTTGCCCCCTGTAGTGAACGCCTAGAACGGTATGATGAATGAAGTGTTCGGAATAAATTGCCTCAACTTCCGTGGCAATTTCAGGACTCGGCTGAATGGTTTCGCAGGTTAATTTGCGAAGCTCCTTGATGTGTGAGATCGTGACGGGATAGCGATTCGGAAAGCTGCGCACTGAGCTGAGGATCCGCCGACAGCGGTAGGCTTCATCAAGGGTCAAGGATGAAACCGGCTTGAAAAAATAGTCCCAAGCATTAGTGCGCTGGCGAGAATCTTGCTGTTCAAATTCGCTGTCGTTGTATTCGGTAGGATAAGCACTTGTGAAGTCCACAACGGGCGTCAACCCGAATCGTCGCGCTACATGGAGATGGCAGACGACGCTGGATACCAAGGAAAACATTCCCCGTCCCATCACCGGTTGCCGAATCAGATAGACTTCGCCGATATTTCCCTGGTCCGATGATCGTTCCAGATTCAGGGAGACGCTGTTGATGTCAGCGGGCAGTGTTGCCAAGCTAAGGCAGCTGGGCCGCTCTAGGCTTTGGCGGATCCAGGCAGTGAGGCCGGGAATGGCTGGCATCGCATCAAGAAAAACGTCTTGTCCAATGGGGAACCGTGGTCTTCGCGGGTACTCGAAGTCCAGCAGGTGAGGACCTCTTGCTGTCAGTCGTGTGTTGACAATCTAGAGCCTGAGTGATCCCGGATCGTCGTATTCACCATCATCAGAGCTCGTACAACCCAGCAACGCACCCTCCAGCTCCATCCGCTGCTCCATCTGCCGCAGAAAGTAACCCGTCATCATCGCCGACGCCAGTAGCCCCGCCAGGTTGTCGCGGCTGGTCTGGATCTTCACGTCGAATTGTTCGCCAGGAAGCATTCCCAGCAGGCCCTGCACGTTGTGGCGGATGATGTCCTGAATGTCGCCACTGGCGGAACGGGCTACCCGTTGGAGGACGTCGGGGGATTGCTCCTGCAGGTACTGGATCAGGGAATTGCCACTGATCGCTTCGTTGTCGCTGGTCAGGAACTCCGGATTGAACATGGGACTCCCGATCGACGTGGCCGTGGGCCCGGGCCGGGGGGGGCATTGGGCTTGCCGTGCACCATACCGCAGGCATTCAGGCCCTCCCAGGCGGCAGGGCGGGGGAGAACCGAATCGGCCCGAAGCGCCTGAGGGGCCAGTAACGCCAGATGGCCGTGCCGATCACCTCCTGGCGCGGCAGCGGCCCCCAGAGGTGGGAATCGAGGCTGGCGTTGCGGTTGTCCCCCAGCACCAGCAGGTGATCGGGCGGCACGGTGAGCGGTCCGAAGTCGTAGCTCATCGGCTCGGGGGTCCAGTCCGGGTCCACTGCGTTGCCATTCCGCAGCAGGTGGCCCTGGCGCACCTCCACCCGGTCCCCCGGGCCCGCCACCACCCGCTTGATCAGGGCGGCGGCGGGGTCGTAGCCGGACTCCAGCAGTGCATCCGGTGGATGGAAGACCACCACCGTGCCCGGAGGCAGCGCCGCATGAAGCCGGGGGCGGACCTTCTCGACCAGGATCCGGTCCTGCAGTTGCAGGGTGGGAAGCATCGACCCGGAGGGAATCCAACGGGGTTCCACCACCAGCCAGCGCAGCAGCAGCGCCACCAGCAGCCAGAGCAGCAGTGAGGCCAGCTGGCTGGTCCAGGTCGGCCCCCCAGGGCTCGCGGGCTCGCCGGAGGCTCCGAGGGCCGCTGCTGGCTGGGGCTGCCCATTTCCCGGACGGTCGGCGGGTTCGTCGTGGGCCTGGGCTTCGGGACCGGCTGCCATCGGCGCAGGCACTTCGGGATGATCGGTGCATCCATCCTCTCCTTCCACCGCCGCGTTGGTTCACCCTCCGGACTCCCCCCGATCCCTTGGTGCGGTCGACGGATCCGCCTCGGCCGAGCGCGCTGAGGCCAACGCCCTTGCGGCGCTGCGGCTGCTGCAGACTCTGATGGGGTGCGGTCTACGCCATGGGGTGCTGTGCCCGGGCAGCCGCTCGGCCCCGCTGGCGGTGGCGGCGGCCCTGCTGGAGCCGCGGGGGCTCGTGCTGCACCCCGCCGTGGATGAGCGCTCGGCCGCCTTCCTGGCCCTGGGGCTCGGCGCGGCGGAGGGGGTGCCCGCCGCCGTGCTCACCACCTCCGGTTCGGCGGTAGCCCACCTGCTGCCGGCCTGCGTGGAGGCCGACCACGGCACGATCCCGCTGCTGCTGCTCAGCGCCGATCGGCCCGCGCGGCTCAAGGGCTGCGGCGCCAACCAGAGCGTCAACCAGGAATCCTTTCTCCAGGGCAGCTGCCGCTGGTTCGGACAGGCCCCAGGCAGCGGGCTGGCGTCGCTGGATTTGGCTGCCGTTGAGACCTTGGCCCTTGAGGCCTACCGCTGGAGCGTCGGCGCCTGCGGCTCGCTCCCGGCCGGCGCGGTCCACCTCAACCTGCCCTTTGAGGAGCCCCTGCACCCGGATGCGGCGGCATTGGCGTCCCTGGCCGCCGCCGTTGCCCCCGCCTCTGGCGCTGCTGGCGCCTTCTCCGCAGCCGGATTTCCGTCCCACCTGAGTTCCCTCCCTGGCGCCTTCTTGCCGCGGCTCGACCCCGACCGGCCCGGGGTGGTGGTAGCCGGCCCCTGGCGGGGCGGCCCTGCCCGTTGGCCTGGACATCTGGCGGCCCTGATTCGCTGGCAACGCCGCAGCGGCTGGCCGGTGCTCGCCGATCCCCTCTCGGGGCTGTGGGGCCAGCCCGGTCTGGATTGCGTGGCGGGCTACGACCTGCTGCTGGAGGCACCGGATCCTGCCCTGGCTGCCCCGCAGGTGCTGCGGCTCGGCAGCCTGCCGGCCAGCCGGCGGCTTGAGCGCTGGCTGGAGGGTCTCGGGGCTGACCAGGTGCTGGTGAGTGAGGGGGATCCGCGGCCCCTCGATCCGCTCCGGGTGGTGCGGGCTCAGGTCCCTCTGGGGCTCGAGGCCTGGGTGGCGGCGCAACTCCCAGCTGGCGGCGCCGATCCGGCCGCTGCCGCTGTTGAGCCGCCTGCCTCCAGCTGCGATCTGGCCAAGGCCTGGAACCAGGCGGAGGCGCGCCAGCAGGCGTGGCTGGAGCGGCAGCTCGCCCTCGCGACCTCCGCGGATGGGTCCCTCAGCGAACCCGCCCTGGCTCGCCAGCTCAGCCGCCTGCTGCCGGCTGGCCTGCCCCTGATGCTGGCCAACAGCTCGCCGGTGCGCGACTGGGCCTGCTTCGCCGACCCCACCGCCGCCCCGCGGCCTGTAGTCGGCTTCCGCGGCGCCTCGGGAATCGATGGCACCCTGTCGGAAGCCTGCGGCATCGCCGCGGCCCTTGGGTCCTGCCTGCTGCTCAGCGGCGATCTGGCCCTGCTGCACGACGCCAACGGCTGGCTCTGGCGCCCCCAGCTGCGGGGCCGGCTGACGGTGCTGGTGATCGACAACGGCGGCGGCGGCATTTTCGAGCAGCTGCCGATCCGAACGGAGCGATCAGATCTGGTGGATTTCGAGCGGCTCTTTGCCATGCCTCAGCCCGTGGATCCCCTGGCCTTGGCCCAGGCCCACGGGGTGCCGGCCCGATGCGTGGCCTCGGCGGCCTCCCTGGCTTCGGATCTCAGCTGGGCTCTGGCCCAGCCCTTCAGCTTGTTGGTGGTGCACACCGATCGCCGCCACGATGCCGAGCTGCGCCGGCGGCTGCGCACAATGGCGCTACCGGATGGCGCCCCCTGATGAGCGAACCCACCTCCCCCCCCGATCCGGCCCCGGTGCAGTGGGAGACCGTGGGCGACTACCGCGACATCCGTTTTCTGCGCAGCGCCGAAGGCATCGCCCGGATCAGCATCCACCGGCCCGAGAAGCGCAACGCCTTCCGGCCCGGCACCGTGCAGGAACTCTGTGATGCCTTCTCCCGGGTGCGGGATGACCCCGGCATCGGCGTGGTGCTGTTCACCGGCGACGGCCCCGCTGCTGATGGGGTGTGGGCCTTCTGCGCCGGCGGCGACCAGAGTGTGCGCGGTGATGGGGGCTACGTGGATGAGTCGGGCCTGCCCCGGCTCAACGTGCTCGACCTGCAGCGCCTGATCCGCAGCCTGCCCAAGGTGGTGATCGCCCTGGTGGCGGGCTACGCGATCGGCGGCGGCCAGGTGCTGCACCTCCTCTGCGACCTCAGCCTGGCGGCCGAGAACGCCGTGTTCGGCCAGACCGGGCCTCGGGTGGGCAGCTTCGATGGGGGCTTCGGGGCGGGCTACCTGGCGCGGGTGGTGGGGCAGCGCAAGGCCCGCGAGATCTGGTTCCTCTGCCGCCGCTACGACGCCCAGGAAGCTCTGGCCATGGGGCTGGTGAATGCGGTCGTGCCGTTGGAGCGCCTCGAGGCTGAAGGGGTGTCCTGGGCCCGGGAGGTGCTGGCCCACAGCCCCACGGCGATCCGCTGCCTGAAGGCGGCCTTCAACGCTGAAACCGACGGCCTGGCCGGCATCCAGGAGCTGGCGGGGCAGGCCACCCATCTCTTCTATCGAACCGCCGAGGGCCAGGAGGGTCGCAATGCCTTCCTCGAGAAGCGGGACCCGGATTTCTCCGGCAGCGCCTGGCTGCCCTGAGCCCGGCCATGCTCCGCCTGACGCTGCGCGTGCGGGGGGGGCGTTCCGTCGGCGCGGCGGATTCGCGGGTAGCTTTGGCCCCTTGCAGCCCCCTCACCGCTCCGCTCACCGTGGCCGCTCCACTGCTGGGTCCGGGTCAGCCGCTGCTGCGCCCCCTGTTCGCCCTGGTGCTGGCGCCCCTGGTCTGGCCCGGGGGTGGCGCTGCTGCCCTGCCCCTGCCCGGTCCGGGCGGCCCAGCGGCCCCACGAGGCTCCCTGGTCTCTCCACCGGCGGTTCCACCGCCCTCGCCGAGCGCAGCGGCTCCCGTGTCCGGCGCCGCCCTGCTGCAGGGCGATGAACCCCTGGCGATCGGTGCCGGCAGCGCCCCGGCCTCTGCGCCGGCACCGGTGCTCCTCAGCCCTGGCGCCCTGGGGGCACCCTCCGCTTCGGCCTCTCCGCCACCCCCGCTGCTTCCCGCCCCTCCGGCAGCGTCCGCCGCACCCGCCGCCGTAGCGCCCGTCCCCAGCCGCGCCCTCGTGCTCGATCGGCGTCGCCGGATGCTCACCGTTCTGGAGAACGGCCTGCCGCTGCGCCGCTTCCCGGTGGCGGTGGGGATGCCGGGCTGGGAAACGCCGGTGGGCCGTTTCACCGTGATGCAGAAGACCGAGAATCCCGTGTGGGAGCACCCGGAAAAGGGCACCCACACGCCCGCCGGACCCAACAACCCCCTGGGCAGCCGCTGGATCGGTTTCCACCGCGACTGCAACGGCCGGCGGGGCTGGGACGGGGATCAGTTTCTGGATGTGAAGGGCTGCGTGCTGGCCGGTTTCCACGGGACTCCCCACCGCTGGACCGTGGGTCAGGCGGTGTCCCACGGCTGTGTGCGCCTCTACGACGAGGACGTGCGCAGCCTCTACGACTTGGTCTCCCTGGGCACGCCGGTGACGGTGCTGCCCTGAGGGGTGCCCGGCCGAGGCCCGTACAGTGGCGCCCACTTCACCCCGCGAAGATGCGAGTCCTGTTCGCCGCCGCCGAGTGTGCCCCGATGGTCAAGGTGGGGGGAATGGGCGATGTGGTGGGATCCCTCCCCCCGGCCCTGGCGGCCCTCGGCCATGACGTGCGCATCATCATGCCGGGCTACGGCAAGTTGTGGAGCCGGTTGCAGATCAGCCCCGAGCCGATCTGGCGCGGTCACACGATGGGCACCGATTTTGCCATCTTCGAAACCCGTCATCCCAGCAACGGCCTGCCGATCTACCTGGTGGGCCATCCGGTGTTCGATCCCGAGCGCATCTACGGCGGCGAAGATGAGGACTGGCGTTTCACCTTCTTCGCCAGCGCCACGGCCGAATTCGCCTGGAACGGCGGCTGGAAGCCCCAGGTGCTGCATTGCCACGACTGGCACACCGGCATGATCCCGGTCTGGATGCACCAGGACCCCGAGATCAGCACGGTGTTCACCATCCACAACCTCAAGTACCAGGGCCCCTGGCGCTGGAAACTCGACCGCATGACCTGGTGTCCCTGGTATATGCAGGGGGACCACACGATGGCGGCGGCCCTGCTCTATGCGGATCGCGTCAACGCCGTGTCGCCCACCTATGCCCAGGAGATCCGCACCTCCGAGTACGGCGAGAAGCTGGAGGGCCTGCTCAATTACATCAGCGGCAAACTGCGCGGCATCCTCAACGGCATTGACACCGCCGACTGGGATCCCGCCACCGACACCGCGCTCGCCTCCACCTTCAGCGCCACCGACCTGGGCGGCCGGGCGGCCAACAAGACCCTGCTTCAGGAGCGGATGGGCCTGGCGGTCAATCCCGACACCTACCTGATGGGCATGGTGAGCCGGCTGGTGGACCAGAAGGGGGTCGACCTGCTGCTGCAGGTGGCCGACCGGGTGCTGGCCTACACCGACAGCCAGTTCGTGGTCCTCGGCACCGGCGATCGCGGCTACGAATCGGGCCTGTGGCAGATGGCGTCGCGCCACCCCGGTCGGTTCGCGGTCTTCCTCACCTACGACGACGCCCTCTCCCGCCTGATCTATGGCGGCAGCGACGCCTTCCTGATGCCCAGCCGCTTCGAGCCCTGCGGCATCAGCCAGCTGCTGGCGATGCGTTACGGCTCGATCCCGGTGGTGCGCAAGGTGGGCGGCCTGGTCGACACCGTGCCGCCCCACGATCCTCGCGCCCACACGGGCACGGGCTTCTGCTTCGACCGCTACGAGCCGGTGGATTTCTTCACGGCGATCGTGCGCTCCTGGGAGGCCTACCGCCATGCCGACAGTTGGCGCGAGCTGCAGCGCCGCGCCATGGAGCAGGACTTCAGCTGGCAGCGTTCCGCCCGCGCGTACGACCTGATGTACCGGGAGGTCTGCGGCGTGAAGGAACCCACTCCCGTCGCCGAGGAAGTTGAGCGCTTCTCCCAGGGCCAGGGGGCGGACCCCAGCCTGCGGCAGGGTGCCGGGGCCGGGGCCGATGCGGCCTACGCCCCCGCCGAGGAGACCCCCCGCTCCCGCAATCCCCTCTCCTTCTTCCGCCGCCTGGGTGAGGGATGAACCCGCCTCGGCCGGAGCCCCGTTCCGGCCTGCCGGCCCCCTACGAGGATCCCTGGCGCCGGCTTGCGGTTGATCTGCGCGCTGTGCTGGCCTCGGTGGGCCTGCGGCTGCGGGAGCTGTGGCGGCGCAACGGCGAGGGCGACCTGCCCCGGCCCGGCGCCTGGCCCGCTTCCCTGGCCCCCTTGTTCTGGCCTCTGCTGCTCGCCTTGGTGCTGCTGGCGGCCGGAGCCCTGATGGTGTGGCTGGTCCCCAGGCTTGGGGCTGGCCTGGCCCGGCCCGCGGCGGCTCCGGAGCCCTCCCTCAGCCGTGAACCCGGCGGCGGCGCGGTTGAGATCAGCCCCGGGGATGCCAACCCGCCCGCCCGCGGCTGGCCGATCCCCCTCCCCGGCATCCCGGCCAGCGCTCCGGAGCAGGAAGGGCCTACGCCCTCGGCCGCCTTCCCCGGCACTGCCGGTGCTCCTGCCGCCCAAGGCCCCGTCCCGTCCGCCCAGGGACCCGAGGCCGCTCCTTCGGCCGCCCCCGGATCCCCGGATGCCGCTGCGGCCGGAGCTCCCGCAGCAGCGCCGGATTCCCCCATCCCCAGCCCCGCGGCGGACGCCGGGCCTTCCCTTTTGGCGCTGCGCGCCGAGCTGCTGGGGGATGATCCAGCCCCCTGGATCCTCGAACTGGAGGCCATTCCCGCCCAATCCCTGCTGCGGCTCCATCTCGATCTCCCCTTCTCGGCCTTGGAGGAGGCTGAGCGCCGCAGCCTGGTCGATCGTTGGTGGGAGCGTTGCCAGGCCCTGGGCTACGAACGGCTGGAGCTGCTGGACCGGGACGATCGGCTTCTGGCCAGGCCCGCCCGGGTGGGCTCGGGCATGATCCTGCTCGACTCCTCCCCCGGCCGCCGATGACCCTGCGCGTGGATCAGCTCACCGAGCTCTGGGGGCCTCCCCTGGCTGAACCGGCCCCGGCTGCGGCGCCGTTCACGGCGGTGAGCACCGACAGCCGCGCCGATCTCGCCGGTGTCCTGTTCGTGCCCCTGGTGGGGGAACGGTTCGATGGTCACCGCTTTCTGGAGGCGGCGCTGGCTGGTGGAGCCGCCGCTGCCGTGGCCCAGCGGGACCGGCTGAGCGCCCCGCAGCTGGAGGCCCTGGCCGCCCTCGGCCGGCCGGTGTGGCTTGTGGACGACACGCTGCTGGCCTACCAGGAACTCGGCCGTCTCTGGCGCCGCAACCTCGGGGTGCCCGTGGTGGCCGTCACCGGCTCCGCCGGCAAGACCACCACCCGCGAACTGATTCGCGCCGCCCTGGCCTCCCTGGGGCCGGTGGTGGCCAGCAGCGGCAACGAGAACAACGATGTGGGCGCCCCGCTCACCCTGCTGAAAGCTGATGCCGGCAGCCGTGCCCTGGTGGTGGAGATGGGCATGCGGGGCCTGGGCGAGATCGAGCGGCTGAGCCGCTGCGCTGAGCCGGATGTGGCTGTGATCACCAACATCGGCACCGCCCATATCGGCCGCCTTGGCAGCCGCGAAGCGATCGCCACGGCCAAGTGCGAGATCAGCGCGGCCCTGCGGCCCGATGGGCTGGTGGTGATTCCGGCCGGCGATCCCCTGCTGGAGGCGGCCCTGGCCGCCGGCTGGAGCGGGCGGGTGCGGCGGGTGGCCCTGGCCGATGACGTCCTGGAGCTCGGCACTCCGGCTCCGGACCTGGTGGGCCGCCTGACGGGCAGCGATGCCGCGGCGAACGGCGGGGACGAGCGGCTGGAGGTGGAGGGCCTGCCGCCGATCACCCTCCCCCTGGCGGGTCGCCACAACGCCCGCAATCTGTTGCTGGCCCTCGCGGTGGCCCAGGAGCTGGGGGTGGAGCCCGCCGCTCTGAGCGATCTGGCGGTGGAGGTGCCGGGCGGTCGCAACCGCCGGCTGCAGCTGGGCGGCGTGACGGCGCTGGATGAGACCTACAACGCCTCTCCGGAGGCGATGCTGGCGGCGCTGGAGCTGCTGGCGGCTCAGCCCTTGGCGCCCGGCGCGTCCCGCTACGCGGTGCTGGGCACGATGCTCGAGCTGGGCGAGAGCAGCCTGGCGCTGCATCGACAGGTGGCGCAGCGGGCCCGCAGCCTCGGCCTGGAGGGTCTGGTGATCGTTGATGGGGGCGCCGAGGGGGCGGCGATGCTGGAGGCGGCCGCCGGCCTGGAGCGGCTGGTGCGGGTGGAGCGGCCCGAGGAGGCACTGGAGCCCCTGCTGGGCTGGTTGCGGCCCGGCGATGCCCTGCTGCTCAAGGCCAGCCGCGGGGTGGCCCTGGAACGGTTGCTTGCCCTGCTGCAGGAGCGGCTGGGCTGATCCGCCAACGGCACAACGGCAGCGTCTTCCGGCTCGGCACCCGGGCTCGTGGCGCCGGTGGGAGGCGCCTGCAGTCGGTTGGTGAAGACGGGCCTGTGCGGTTGAGAGGTTGAGCTCAGCCCGTGAGGAGCGAACCCGGCCGCCGTTCCTTGATCACCTGCCGCGCCCGCCCGAAGGCCAGGGCGCCGTCGGGCACGTTCTGGGTGAGGGTGGAACCCGCCGCCACGGTCACCCCTTCGCCCAAGGTGATCGGAGCCACCAGCACGGAATTGGCGCCGGTCTTGCTGCCGGCGCCGATCACGGTGCGGTGCTTGCGCAGGCCATCGAAGTTGGCGGTGATCGTGCCGGCGCCCACGTTCACGTTGGCGCCCAGGTCGGCATCGCCGAGGTAGCTGAGGTGGTTGGCTTTCACGCCGGCCGCCAGGCGGCTGTTCTTCACCTCCACGAAGTTGCCGATCCGGCAGCCGGCTTCCAGGTGGGCGCCGGAGCGCAGCTGGGCGAAGGGACCCACCACACAGTCCCGCTCCACCGTGCTGTCGCGCAGCACCGACTGGAGCACCTCCACCCCATCGGCGAGCGTGCTGTTGTCGATCAGGCAGCCCGGTCCGATCCGGCAGCCATCGCCGATCTGGGTGCTGCCGCGGAAGTGGCATTGGGGTTCCACCAGCACATCGCGGCCGAAGCGGGTGCCCTCGCTGAGGGTGCAGCTGGCTGGATCGGTGAAGCTCACCCCCTCGGCCATCCAGTGGCGCCGCAGCCGCTCCTGCAGCACGGCCTCGCATTGGGCCAGCTGCAGGCGGTCGTTGATGCCATTGATCTCGTCCGGGTCGGCCACCTCCAGATGCATGGCCGGGCTGAGCATCGCCACGGTGTCGGTGAGGTAGAGCTCGCCCTGGTCGTTGTCGGTGGTGAGCTGGGGCAGCACCGCCGCCAGCTTCGGCCAGTCGAAGCAGTAGATGCCGGCGTTGGTGAGGGTGTTGCGGCGCTGCTCCTCACTGCAGTCGCGGTGCTCCACGATGCCGCTGACCAGGCCCTGGTCGTCGGCGAAGACCCGCCCGTAGCCGCTGGGATCAGCAAGCCGGGCGGTGAGCAGGGTCACGGCGGCGTCGCTGCTGCGGTGCTTCGCCAGCAGCTCCTCCAGGGTGCCGGGACGCAGCAGGGGCACATCGCCGTTGAGCACCAGCAGCTCACCCTGGAAGCCGGCGAGGGGGCCGAGCAGCTGCTGCACCGCATGGCCGGTGCCGTTCTGGGGTTGCTGCAGCACGAACTCCAGCCCGCCGAGGGCCTCAAGCGAGCGCTCCACCCGTTCGGCCTGGTGCCCCACGATCAGCAGCTGGCGCTGCGGGGCCAGGTGGCGGCAGCTGGCCAGCACCCGCTCCACCAGGGTGGCGCCGGCCAGGGGCTGCAGCACCTTGGGCAGGTCGCTCTTCATGCGGGTGCCCTTTCCGGCGGCCAGAACGGCAACGGCAAGCATCGGGGTGCGGCGGCTGCGGCGGAATCTAGGTTCCTGTCCCGCGTCGTCCGCGGGGCATCAGGCAGCGGCGGCGATGGCCAGCGGGAGAACCAGCGATAGAACAGATGAAGGCCTCCCTGAACGCGATGAACGCTACGGCCCGTGTCGATGTCGTGGTGGTGGGGGCGGGGCTCTCCGGCCTGATCTGCTGCCGGGAACTGCAGCGCCAGGGCTTGCGGGTGCGGTTGCTGGAGGCCCGCGAGCGCTGGGGGGGGCGGATGCATGGTCACACGGCCGGATCGGGGCTGCGGGTGGATCTCGGCGGTCAGTGGGTGGGTGCCAGCCATCACCGGCTGATCAGCCTGCTGGAGGAGCAGGGTCTGCGCCGCTACCCCACCCCCTACGACGGCGAGGGGGTGTTCCACTGGAACGGCAGGGCGCACCGGGCCGGCATCGAGCACGACTTCCGCGCCAGCCTGTTGTTTTTCCGGCCGCCGGAGCTGGGGCTGCCGGCGCTGGAGCTGGAGCAGACCCTGGCGCTGCAGCGGCGCTTCGCACAGTTGGTGGATCAGGTGCCGCCGCAGCAACCCTGGACGGCACCCGAGGCGGATCAACTCGATCGGCTCAGCATCGCTGGCTGGCTGGAGCGGCAGGGGGCGGGGGACTTGGCCGGCTATCCGCTGGCCTGGCTGACGCGGTTGGGGGGCTCCGGAGGGTTCGAACCGCACGAAAGTTCAATCCTGCATCTGGCCTGGACCCAGGCGGTGGCGCCCCAGCACGAGACGCCCGAGGCCTCTCTGGTGGAGGGCGGCATTGCCCAGGTGGCTCAGTCGTTGGTGGAGGAGCTCGCCGACGTGCTGCGCCTCTCCAGCCCGGTGGAGGCGATCCGCCAGGAGGCCGGCGGCGTGGAGGTGAGCTTTGCAGGCGGGGAGCGTCTCGCTGCGGCGGCGGTGGTGGTGGCAGTGCCGCCGCCACTGCGGCTGGGCATCCGCTTCACGCCCGCCCTGCCACCGGAGCAACAGGCCCTGCTGCAGCGTTCACCGATGGGCTCGATGGTGAAGGTGCTAGCCCTCTACCGGCGGCCCTTCTGGCGGGAGCAGGGCCTCAATGGGCTGGCGATCGGCAACCTGCCGGTGCTGGAGCTCACCGTCGATTGCTCTCCGCCGGATGGACCGGGGCTGCTGGCGGGCTTCATCGCGGCCGAACGGGCCGTGCGCTGGCAGCGCCTGCCGGATGCGGACCGGCGCCGCGCCGTGCTCAGCGATCTGATCACGCTCTGGGGTCCCCAGGCTGGCGAACCCGAGGAGCTGGTGCTCCACAACTGGAACCAGGAGCCCTGGAGCGGCGGCGCCTTCACCAGTTTCCTCACCCCGGGCGCCTGGACCACCTATGGACGCGCCTGGCAGGCCCCCCACGGCCGGGTGGTGTGGGCTGGCACGGAGGTGGCATCCCGCTGGCCCGGCTATTTCGAAGGCGCGATCGAGGCCGGGCTCGCCGCGGCTGAGCAGGTGCAGGAGCTGCTGGGGTGATGGGCGTGCTTTGGTGCTCTCAGCGTTGGGCGCCGATCCCCCAGCGCTTGCGCCAGGCATTGCTGGAGCTGCGGCTGCCGCAGGCCAGGGCCGTCGCCTGAGCGTTGAGGCGTGCGGCCAGAATCGTTGGCGATGGCGCCGTTCCGCTGGGGTCCCGGTAGGGCTCGCCGGCGCCGCTGGCCTGGTGCTCCCATTCCATGGCTGAGAGCGGCCTCCACAGGGGAGAGGGTTCCAGCGCTGTGGGACTGGCCACGGTGCCGCCGCTCCAGGCCCGGCGCTGAGCCCTCCCCTGGCCTGGCTCCTCGCCGCCGGCTGATGGCTGGGGGGTGGGCAGCGGCTGTCCACCACGTGGCAGGGGGGCCGGCGTGGAGAGCGCGGCCAGGTGCAGACCTGCCAGCCGCAGGCCCTCCCGCACCGCCGCGGCCGAGCAGTAGCTGATCCAGCGCCCCTGCGGGGCCAGCAGGGCGGCGAGGGATTCCAGCACTTCGACCGTCCAGAGCTGGGGGCAGTGCTGGGGGGAAAAGGCGTCATGCCAGACCAGATCCACCTGTCCCTGGTGCTGCGCCAGCAGCTTCGGCAGCGTGCGGCGCGCATCACCCCAGAGCATGCCCCCGGAGCTGATCGGGCTCTGCCAGCGGCCTCGCTCGCTCAGCTCCTCCAGGGTTTCCAGGCTGTGCGCTTGCCACTGGCCGCGGAACGTCGGCTCGGCCAGAGCCCGTTGCAGCGGCGCCGGATCGAGCTCCAGTCCCCACCATGCCAGCTCCAGCCCCGCCATGGCAGAGGCCTCGAGCAGGGCGGCCAGGTTGGTGCCCGTGCCCACGCAAACCTCCACCACCGTGAGCCGCCGGCCCGCGCCGAACCGCCCCAGCTGTGAGGGCACCAGGAAGGTTTCCTGCGCCTCCCGCAGGGCGCCTCGGCCGCTGTGAAAGCCCTCGTCGAAGCTGGCGCTCCAGAGACTGAAGCTGCCATCACCGCTCTGGCGGGTCTGCAGATCCGCCGTCGCCGCCCCTTGGCTGGCAGGCGCGGATCCGGCCTCAGCGGTGCAGGACGGCTCCTCAGCGCCGCAGGCGGGCCAGATCATCCCAGAAGCCGGGGTAGGACACGGCGGCGGCGGCGCTGTCACGCAGGCGGGTGTCGCCGCGGGCCACCAGGGAGGCCACTGCCAGGCTCATGGCCACCCGGTGGTCGGTCTCGCTGTTCACCTCAGCGCCATGCAGATCGGTGTTGCCCTGGATCGTGAGGCCATCGGGGTGTTCCTGCAGCCGCGCGCCCATGGCGCCGAGCTGCCGGGCCATCACCGCCAGCCGGTCCGTTTCCTTCACCCGCAGCTCCTCGGCTCCGTTGATCGTGCTCACGCCCTCGGCGCAGCAGGCCGCCACCGCCAGCACCGGAATCTCATCCACCAGCCGAGGAATCAGATCCCCGTCGATCGCAAAGGCCCGCAGCGGACCGTGCTCCACCGCCAGGTCGCCCACCGGTTCGCCGGCCACATCGCGGCGGTTCAACACCGTGATCCGGGCGCCCATCTGCTCGAGCACCTCCAGGATGCCGGTGCGGCTGGGGTTGAGGCCCACGTTCTCCACCGTGAGGCAGGCGCCCGGGGTGATGGCGCCGGCCACCAGCCAGAAGGCCGCTGAGCTGATGTCGCCCGGCACCACCACCTGCTGGCCCCGCAGCGTGTTGCCGGGGGTCAGGGTCACCGCGGTGCCACCGTGGCCGCCCACCACCAGTTCGGCGCCGAAGGCCCGCAGCATCCGCTCGCTGTGGTCCCGCGAGAGGGCGGGCTCGATCACGGTGGTGGGGCCCTCGGCGGTGAGCGCCGCCAGCAGGAGGGCGCTCTTCACCTGGGCCGAGGCCACTGGCGTGCGGATCGTGGCGCCGTGAAGCTGCTTGCCGGCGATCGCCAGGGGAGCCAGGTTGCCGCCGCCTCTGCCAGCGATGGTGGCGCCCATCTGGGCGAGGGGGCCGCCGACCCGCCGCATCGGCCGCCGCCGCAGCGAGGCATCGCCCGTGAGCACGAAGTGGCGACCGACCCGGCCGGCCAGCAGACCCAGCATCAGCCGCATCGTGGTGCCGGAGTTGCCGCAATCCAGCACGTTCTCCGGTTCGCGGAAGCCATCGAGGCCCACGCCCTGCACGATCACCGCGCCGCCCGCCTCGATCGGGCTCACCGCCACCCCCATCGCCCGCAGGCAGGCGGC
>JBILUS010000037.1:0-18790 GCA_044370835.1 Cyanobium sp.
TGCTGCAGGAGGAACTGCGCCGGCTCGCCTCCCTGGTGATCCGCACCGCCGATGCCCACGCCGTGCCCGCTGGCGGGGCCTTGGCGGTGGACCGGGGCCGCTACAGCGCCGTGCTCACCGCCGCCCTCGAGGCCCATCCCCTGGTGCAGGTGGAGCGGCGCGAGCAGCTGGAGCTGCCGGATCCCGCTCAAATCACGGTGCTGGCCACCGGGCCCCTCACCGCCGATGCTCTGGCGGGCGAGCTGCGCGCCTTCACCGGCCGCGACGACTGCCACTTCTTTGATGCCGCCAGCCCGATCGTGGAGGGCGAGAGCATCGATCTGGGCGTGGCCTTCCGCGCCAGCCGCTACGACAAGGGCGATGCCGACTACATCAATTGCCCGATGGACCGGGACCAGTTCCTGGCCTTCCGCACCGCCTTGCTTGAGGCCGAACAGGCCGACCTCAAGGACTTCGAGGCCGAATCCGCCCACTTCTTCGAGGGCTGTCTGCCGATCGAGGAGCTGGCCCGCCGTGGCGAGGACACCATGCGCTACGGCCCCCTCAAGCCGATCGGCCTCTGGGATCCCCGCTGGGGCGATGTGAACGACTGCGATGTGCGCCGCGCCAACCGGGCCTACGCCGTGGTGCAGCTGCGTCAGGAGGACCGGGCCGGCCGCCTCTGGAACCTGGTGGGCTTCCAGACCAACCTCAAGTGGGGCGAGCAGAAGCGGGTGCTGCGGCTGATCCCGGGGCTGGAGAACGCCGAATTCGTGCGGTTCGGGGTGATGCACCGCAACACCTTCCTCGAATCGCCCCAGCTGCTCGATCCCACCCTGCAGTTCCGCCAGCGGCCCACCCTGCTGGCGGCGGGCCAGATCACGGGCACCGAGGGCTACGCCGCGGCGGTGGCCGGCGGCTGGCTGGCCGGCACCAACGCCGCCCGGCTGGCCCGGGGCCTGGACCCGATCACCCTGCCCCCCACCACGATGATCGGCGCCCTCACCCACTTCGTGGCCGAGGCTCCGTGCGGTGACAGCCGCGGCAAGGGGCGTTTCCAGCCCATGCCCCCCAACTTCGGCCTGCTGCCGGATCTGCCCGAACGCATCCGCGACAAGCGCCGCCGCTACGGCGCCTACCGCGACCGGGCCCTGGCGGACCTGGCGGCCGCCTGGCCATCCGCCGCCCCGCAGGAGGGGGATCGCGACGAGCAGACGGAATCTTGCACTGAACTTCTGCAGATCTTTCGCTGATTCATGTCATCGCCAAGGCCCTGTGATCGGGGGATCGGACGATTGCTGACCGTAAGGATTCAGCCGCACCCAGGGTAATGTCGCCCTGATCACAGGCCAGGGAAATCCAGCACACACTTGCGGCGGATACGAAGATTTCAGTAAGGTGGCCAGCGGCGCAGATTCTCGCTCACATAGCGAAAGAGGCCTTGCCAGTCTTGGGTTTTCAAAGGCATGGGTCGCTGGTTCTTCGCCTCGATAAGGTTGCGTTAAGGCCCAGCAATGGTTTCCCGAATCACTTGCCATGGCGAAGCCAGGCGAATAGGTTTTGGTGGTGCGCTTGTTGCGCCTGTTGAAGCACGAACAGTCTTGACCGGATCTTGTCGCATTCAAGATTTGGCAAGAAATGAGGGTTCTGAATAATTCGGAATCGCTCGTTTTCGTGTGTTTCAGCACCCTTCTTCCTCACCCAATCAACCCCAATGGCTACCCGCACCGTCATCGGTCTGTTTGCCGAGAATTCCCACGCCGCCAAGGCTCTTGAGGATCTGGCCGCCGCTGGTCTGCATCGCGATGCCCTCGATCTGCTGAGCGCCGATGATGCTTCGGATGCTCCCAAGCTCCGCGCCCTCTCCGATCTGGTGCCCGAGCCCGATCTCGGCATCTATCTCGAAGGCGTTCGTCAGGGCGGCACCCTGCTCACCGCCCAGGTGCCCCTCGATCGCGAAGCCCGCGCTGCCGAAATCATCGGTGCCAACACGCCGGTCAACATCCGCGAGCATGCCGTTACCCTCAAGGCCCGCAACCCCGAGCTGAAGGCCGAACTGATCGACGCCAAGCGCGATCCCAACGTGCTCGAAGTGGTGGAAGAAGTGGTGGAACTCGGCAAGGAGAAGGTCGAAACCGGCCGTATGCGCATCTACAACGTCGTCTCCGAGGCTAAGGTCTCCAAGTCCATCGACCTGGTGGACGAGACCGTCACCGTTCAGCGCCGCGCTGTCGATCGCGCTGCCCTGGAAGATGCCTTCAAAGAGCGCGTGTTTGAACTCTCCGAGTTCGACGAGCGTGCCCTTGTCAGCAAGCGTGCCCAGGTTGTCGAAGAAGTCAACCTCGCCAAGCAGGCCGAAACCAAAGGTCAAACCGTCACCGAAACCGTGCGTCGTTCCGATGTGCGTGCCGAGCGGGTCGATGCTGATGGCAAGGTGATCGAAACCATTCACTCCACCGAGCGCGGCTGATCTCAGCTGGCTGGGGCTTCGGCCCCAGCTCCGCCTCACACAGCCCCTTGGGGCATCCTTAAGGGGGGGGCACAAGGCCCCCTCTTTTCTCCCTGAATCGGAATGTTCCGCCGCACGTTGCGCGCTCTGCTGGGTGTCGGTTCGTCCCCTGCCGACGACCCCGCCGTCCTGCCTGCGCCCTCCGCCCCCGCCAGCTCCCGGAGCTCCGCCGTGACCACGCCTTACACGCCTGAGACCACCCAGAACCTCGTTGTCGTCGGTGAGAACGGCGAGCCCTACAGCCTCTTGCAGCGCAGCAACGACAACGGCATCGACACGCTGCTGCTGGGCCGGGGTGATGGCTCCCAGATCAGCCTCCCCTTCACCGATCTCACCTGGAAGGGAGCCGGCACCTGGATGCTCAGCGACGCCGTGCGCGATGCCCGGGGTCTGGTGATTCCGGTGGTGGAGGAGCGGCTCGAGGTTTCCCGCGAGCGGGTCGAAACCGGCCGGGTGCGGATCAGTAAATCAGTGGAAGCCCGCGAGGTGGTGGTCGACGATCCCCTCAAGCGCGAAACCGTGCGGGTCGAACACGTGCCGATCAACCAGGTGGTGACGGGCGATGTTCCCCGGGTGCGCGAAGAAGGTGATGTCACCGTGATTCCGATCCTCGAGGAACGGATCGTGACCCGCACCGAGCTGGTGCTGGTGGAGGAAGTGCGCATTCACCGCGAGCACAGCCAATACCACGACCCCCAACGGGTGACCCTGCGCAAGGAAGTGGTGGCCGTGGAGCGTTTTGGCGAAGACGGAAACCCACTGCCGTCCTAGTCGCTCATCTCGAGGCGTGATCATCTTCACAGAAACAAGTTGATCAGACTCTGAGTAAATGCAGACAAACTTGGAATTCCGGCCAGAATTTCTACGGGGTCTAATCACCCAAGTGAGATCCTCTCCTTGGCGTTCATGATTGCCCCTATCCAGTTCTTCCTGTATCCATCCCAATGGACGTCCCCACTTCTCCCATGAGCCACCGCAAGGTCAGAACCCTGATGGCTACTTTGGCCTCGTTGGTATTCTGCATCACTCTGCTGTTCAACGTATCCACCGCCTCTGCCGCAACCCTGGCAGATGACATGGTGCAAGCCAGTAAGGATGCCTGCATCAATTTGGCTAAGAAGCGTGGCTTCGCGGTGGAAAGCGTGATCGACGCCCAACCGGCTGACGGCGATAGTGCCCACGTCGTACTGAAGCTGGCCAAGGGCGGCGAACGCTTCGAATTCAACTGCGGTTTCTCCCAGAACATCCGCCAGTTCGTGGAAGCTGCCCCGGTGGTCACCACCACCCAAGCAACCACAACCCCCGCTAATCAGCCGACCAATCGCGTTGTCGAGTCCAGCAGGGATCGCACTGCTAAGGATCGCACTCCGGTAGCCCAACGTGATCGTCAGAGCCAGCGTGATCAGGTTGTGGTCGCTGAGCCGAAGCGTGGTTCAGGATTCAACCCTGCCTGGTTGCTGCCCCTGTTGCTGTTGCCCCTGGCCTTCCTCGTCCTGCGCAACCGTGATGGGGAGTCAGGTGAACCCACCAAGGTAGGTGTGTACGCCACCCCAGCTAAGCCAGCGGCGGTGAAGGTGGAAACCCCAGTCGTCACAACAACCACAAGCACCACCGTGAACCAGGTGGTGGAAGCGCTGCTTCGCGTCCAGGATTCCGCGATTGAAGTCCGTTCCGGCGCTGGGCCCACAAACTCCGTGGCCCGGACCATCCCGGCGAACTCCAAGGTTCGCTTGAGCGGCCGCTATCAGAACGATTGGGCCGAACTGGCCGAGGGTGGCTGGATCAGCATCCAATCCCTGGCGTCAGACCCCCGTCAGAGCTGAGCGATCGGGAAGGAACAGGCCCGCAAGGAACCTGTTCATTCCTGCACCCAAGCCATCCCATTCAGCTGTCCCTCCGGATTGGCACGACTCCTGCACGGCCTGGCCTCTTCAGAACGAGGCCAGGCCGATTCCTAGGCTGCAACGGTTGGCAGCCCAGCCTTGACCTCAAACGATTTCCCCTCACTGCCACTGGATCCCGAACCGGGCGGTTCCGGGCCCACCGCCATCAAGCCACTGACATCCTGGGATGTGATTGTGATCGGCTCCGGCATCGGCGGGCTGGTCACCGCCAGCCAGCTGGCCGCCAAGGGGGCCAAGGTGCTGGTGCTGGAGCGCTACCTCATTCCGGGCGGATCGGGCGGCAGCTTCAAGCGCCAGGGCTACACCTTTGATGTGGGCGCCTCGATGATCTTCGGCTTCGGCACCAAGGGGCACACCAACCTGCTCACCCGTGCCCTGGCCGATGTGGGCGAGCACTGCGCCACCATCCCCGACCCCGCCCAGCTCGATTACCACCTGCCCGGCGGCCTCACCGTGGCGGTGGACCGGGACTACGAACGCTTCATCGCCGCTCTCACCGCCCGCTTCCCCCATGAGGCGAAGGGCATCAGGGCTTTTTACGACACCTGTTGGCAGGTGTTCAACTGCCTCGATGCGATGCCATTGCTCTCGCTCGAGGATCCGGCCTACCTGGCCAAGGTGTTCTTCAAGGCGCCGCTGGCCTGCCTGGGCTTGGCCCGCTGGCTGCCAGTGAACGTGGGCTCGGTGGCCCGCGCCCACATCCAGGATCCGGAGCTGCTGCGCTTCATCGACATGGAGTGCTTCTGCTGGAGCGTGATGCCCGCCGATCGCACGCCGATGATCAATGCGGGCATGGTGTTCTCCGATCGCCATGCCGGCGGCATCAACTACCCCCAAGGAGGCGTTGGGGTGATCGCCCAGAAGTTGGTGGCGGGGTTGGAGCGCCATGGTGGCGCGATCCGCTACCGCGCCCGGGTGGTGAAGGTGCTGCTGGAGAACGGCCGGGCCGTGGGGGTGCGGCTGGCCAGTGGCGAGGAGCTGCGCGCCCGCCGGGTGGTGAGCAACGCGACCCGCTGGGACACCTTCGGGGATCCCGATGGCAACGGCCATCCTCCTGAGGGCGGCAGCCCAAGCGCTGACGGCGGCGGGCAGCAAAGCCGCGATGGAGCCAGGCAGCTACCCGACGCCGGCGGGCAACACCGCTCCGAACAACGGATGCCCAGCCAGACCCTGATCGACGGCACCGACACCCCCGCCGCCGAGCGCACCTGGCGGCGCCGCTACAAACCCTCCCCTTCCTTCCTCTCACTGCACCTCGGCGTGCGGGCCGATCTGATCCCGGAGGGCACCCACGTGCACCACCTGCTGCTGGAGCGCTGGGAGGAGCTCGAGGCCGAACAGGGCACGGTGTTCGTGTCGATGCCCTCGCTGCTCGATCCCTCCCTGGCCCCAGCCGGCCACCACATCGTTCACACCTTCACGCCCTCCTCCATGGAGGCCTGGCAAGGCCTTTCCCCTGCCGCCTACCGCGCCAAGAAGCAGGCCGATGCCGACCGCCTGATCGCCCGCCTCGAGGCGATCCTGCCGGGCCTGGCCAGCGCCATCACCCACCGCGAGGTGGGCACCCCCCGCAGCCACCGCCGCTTCCTCGGCCGCCTGGGCGGCAGCTACGGCCCGATCCCGGCGATGCGGTTGCCTGGCCTGCTGCCGATGCCCTTCAACCGCACCGGCATCAGCGGCCTCTATTGCGTGGGCGATTCCTGCTTCCCCGGCCAGGGCCTCAACGCGGTGGCCTTCAGCGGCTTCGCCTGCGCCCACCGCATCGGGGCCGACCTGGGCCTCAACCCCTGGGCGCTGCCGGCCTGAGCGGATCGCTCATCGCCTCACACCGCCAGCTCCGCCAACCAGGCTGCGGCCGGAGCCACCGTGATCGGTCCGCGCCTTTCCAGCAGGCGGGCGTCGCGCACCAGCTGCACCGCCTCGGCATCGGCAAACTGCGCCTTGAAGCGCAGCAGGGCGCGGTGGGGTGTGGTGTCGGACAGCTTGCATTCCACCAGATGGCTGATCGCATCCTCCGCACTCAGGCAGAAATCCACCTCGGCGCCGTCCTTGGTGCGGATGTAGTGCAGGCCGGTGATGCTGCCTCGGGTGTCGCCCAGCCAGTGGGCCTGTTTGCTGAGCATCACCGCCACGGCATTCTCGAAGCGCACGCCCGCATCGCCCTTCACCAGGCCGGTGTCGCTGAAATACACCTTCGGAGCCTGCAGCAGGGCTCGGGCGATGTTGCTGTGCCACGGATGCACCACGATCACCACCACCAGCGCCTCCAGGATCTCGAGATAGCGGCGCAGGGTGGTGGGTGAAACGGCCAGATCGCGTGCCATCGAGGCCAGCGACAGCGGGGACCCCACCCGCTCCCGCAGCAGCTCGAAGAACACCCGCATCGTGTTGATCTCCCTCAAGCGCGAGAACTCGAGCACGTCTTCGCGGATCAGGTCCGTGGCGAGCTGCTGCCGCCAGCGCTGCGCCTCCTGCGGGCTAGCTGCCAGGCAGGGCTCTGGAAAGCCGCCGCGCTCGATCAACCGCAGCAGCGCCACATCGGCGGAGGCGCCGCTGTGGCGGCACAACTCGCGCACCGAGATCGGATCGAGGTGCAGGTGCAGGTAGCGGCCCGCCAGCGATTCGCCGGCCTGGCGGAAGGTGTCCATGCGGGCGCTGCCCGTGACCAGCAGCGCCTGCCCTGCGGGCTTGCCATCGATCACACCCTTCAGCCAGGCCTTCCAGCCGGCCATCTTGTGGATCTCATCGAACACCAACAGCCCCGCCCTGGGATTCCAGGACTGGCGGTTGAGGACCGCCCGCTCGGCGGCCACATCCCAGTTGAGGTACTGCGCCTCAGGCAGCTGCTCCATCACCTGCCGGGCCAGGGTGGTCTTGCCGACCTGCCGTGCGCCGGTGAGCAGCACGGGCTTGCGGGCTAGGTCCGCCAGCAGCTGCGGTTCGAGGTAGCGCTTCATGCGGCCAGATGCCTGCACGGTGGCAAAAAGTCGCGACTAATCGCGCATACTCTGGCAGAAAGTCGCAACGATTGGCCGTCGGCGCCCCCGTCTGGATGCTGGCGGCCAGCCTGAGGCCATCCGTGCGGCGATCAGTGATGAAAGCCGTCGGGTGCATCCACGGCCCGGGGCAGGGGGGCCTCCAGGCTCTCGAACCAGGCCACGGCCCGTTCGATGTCGTCGAGCAGGGCATCGGCCATGTCGCGGCTGAAGCCCGCCCGCACCACCAGGCGCAGCACCGCCCGGTCCTCGCAGGCGGCCGGCAGGGTGTAAGCCGGCACCTGCCAGCCGCGCTCGCGCAGCTTGTCGGAGAGGTGGAACACGCTCCAGTGGCGCACCGAGGGATCCAGCTCCACCGCGAACACCGGCAGCTGGCCGAGGGGATGGCTCACCAGCCGCAGCGAGGGCAAGGCCGCGATGCCATCGGCCAGGTGGCAGGCGATCGCCTGCAGCGTTGCCATCCGGTGGGCGAAACCCTCGCGGCCGAGGTGGAGGAAGTTGAAGTACTGCCCCACCACCTGGGCGCCGGGGCGGGAGAAGTTCATGCCGATCGTGGGCATCTGGCCGCCGAGGTAGTTGACGTTGAAGCGCAGCTCCTCGGGCAGCAGGTCGTCGTGGCGCCACAGCACCCAGCCCACCCCCGGCAGCACACCGCCGTACTTGTGGCCGCTGCTGTTGATCGACAGCACCCGCGGTAGGCGGAAATCCCAGGCCAGATCCGGGGAATTGAACGGCGCCACAAAACCGCCGGAGGCCGCATCCACGTGGATCGGGATGTCGAGCCCAGTGCGCTCCTGCAGGGCATCGAGCTGGCGGCTGAGCGCCTCGATCGGCTCATAGCTGCCATCGAAGGTGCTGCCCAGGATGCCCACCACGCCGATCGTGTTCGCATCGCAGCGCGCCACCGCTTCCTCGGCGCCGAGGTGGAGCCGTTCCGGCGTGATCGGCACCAAGCGCGGTTCCACGTCGAAGTAGGCGCAGAACTTGTCCCAGCAGATCTGGGTGTTGCTGCCCATCACCAGGTTGGGACTGCCGCTCTCCAGGCCCGCTGCCCGCCGCCGCTGGCGCCAGTGCCACTTCATCACCAGCCCGCCGAGCATGCAGCCCTCGCTGGAGCCGGTGGTGGAGGTGCCCACCGCCTTGGCGGGATCCGGGGCGTTCCACAGCTCCGCCAGGATCCGCAGGCAGCGCTCCTCCAGTTCGGCGGTCTGGGGGTATTCGTCCTTGTCGATGATGTTCTTGTCGGCGCATTCCTCCATCAGCCGCCTGGCTTCCGGCTCCATCCAGGTGCCCACGAAGGTGGCCAGGTTGAGCCGGGCGTTGCCATCGAGCATCAGGTGGTCGTGGATCAGCTCGTAGGCGGATTGGGCGTCGAGGCCGCGTGCGGGCAGGGAATCGCGGGGGATCTCCGCCGGCAGGTGGGTGGCGGCCAGGCGGGCGCTCAGTCCCGCGCTGATCCCGAGGCTGGAGGCGCGTCGCTTCGGCGTCTGGGGGTTCGGCGTCATCGGAGCGGAGAGGTGAGCACGGCCGGTCCCATTCAAAGGGCAGCGCAGCTTGCGCAGCGGTATCGCGGCCGCTTGGCCTTCGCCCCAGCCTGAGCCAGGATCGGTCCCACTGTTTCGCGCCGGGCCCTTTGGCAAGGCTCCTTCCCGATGGACCTCACCTACCGCCTGCTGAGCGACGTGCGCTCGGAGCCTCCGGCGCCGGGTGAGGGCCTGCGGCTGGGGATCTGGCAGGGCACCGGCACGGCGGCCACGCCCGAGGCCGTGGCCGAAAACCTGGAGCGGCTGGAGCGGGTCTGCGGCCTGGCCGCCGCCCAGGGGGTGCAGCTGCTGGCTTTCCCGGAGCTCTACCTCAGCGGCTACATCGTGACCCCGGAGCTGGCCCGCCGCCTGGCCGAGCCGGTGGACGGCCCCAGCCTGCAGCGGGTGGCCGCCGCCGCGCGTCAGCACGGGCTGGCGGTGGCCTGCCCCTACCCCGAGCGGGCCCTGGTGGCCGGCGAGGAGCGCTTCTACGACGCCATCGCCCTGTTCGGCCCCGACGGCGCCCTGCTGCGCAACTACCGCAAGACCCACCTCTGGGGCCCCGATGAGAAGCTCTGCTGGAGCCCGGGCTACCTCCATCCGGAGGAGGGTGAGGCGTTCACGGTGCAGGCGGTGAACGGGATCGGCGTGGGCCTGCTCAATTGCTACGAGGCGGAGTTCCCTGAACTCACCCGGACCCTCGCCCTGCGCGGCGCCAAGCTCGTGCTGATCCCCACCGCCGCCGACGCCTGGGCCTTGCTCAGCAGCGGCCAGCGCACCGACCGCCCCTATCCGGACGTGTCGCGCAACCTCATCCCCGCCCACGCGCTCCACAACGACTGCTTTGTGGCCTACGCCAACCGCTGCGGCGAGGAGACCGTGAACGGCACCGTGATGGCGGCCTACCTGGGCAACAGCATCGTCTGCGGTCCCCATGGCGATGTGCTGGTGGCGGCACGGCCCGAGCCCACCCTGCTGCTGGCCGATTGCCTTCCCGCCGCCTACGGCCCCACCCATCCGGCCGGCACCCGCTACCACAACGACCTGCGGCCCGAGCTCTACCGCTGGGATCGCGGCGCCTGAGCCGGCCGCGGGCAACCCGCCCCGGCTGGCCCACGGCCGGGCGGTTACGCTCCATAGGGTGGAACCCTGCTGGATCCGCCGCTGCCGCGATGGCCACCCCTCCCCTGCCCACCTCCGAGGAGCTCGCCCGCTACTTCGAGGCCCGCGGCGACATGGCCAAACCCTGGACCTGGCACCTGATGCGCCTGGCCAAGCTGCGGGAAACCAAGGACACGATGGACCCCCAGGCCTACCTGGACCGGGTGCAGGAAGCCCACGCCGACCTGATGCGGCTCGGGGAGTTCTGGAAGGGCCGGGAGTCCGAGGTGTTCGGCGGCCGCTACCAGCCCTCCAGCCTGATCGAACCGCTCCCCGGTTCCCCCGAGGACCGCTGAGGGCCGTGGCGGAGACCACCCTGCCCCCTGCGCCGAGCGCCGCCGCCCCTGCTCCGGCGGCGGATGCCCATGCCATGGCGCCCCTGATCCGCTTCACCCTTCTGGCCCTCTACCTGGCCCTGGTGCTGCCCCTGCCCCTGCTGGCGCCGCCGCCACTGCGGCCTCTGCTGCTGGCGGCGGTGCCCCTGGGCCTGGTGGTGGTGGTGGCGATCACCAGTGAGCGGGTGGAACTCGATGGCGAGGGCATCCGGGTGGGCCATCCCCCCTGGTGCGCCTGGCTGCTGCACCGCGGCTGGCGGTTGCCCTGGTCGGCGGTCACGGGGCTCACGCCGGTGGCCACCAGCCAGGGGGGCCGGGTGTATTACGTGCGGGATCAGGCCGGAGGCGCCTTTCTGCTGCCCCAGCGGGTGGAGCGCTTCGAGGCCTTCCTGGAGCGCTTCTCCAGCCACTCTGGCCTCGACACCACGGCGGTGGGCCGGATCAGTCCGCTCTGGACCTACCGGCTGCTCGCCCTGCTCTGCGGCCTGATGTTGGCCGGCGAGGCGCTCACCCTGGTGCTGCGCACGGCTTAGGCCGCTGCCGGCTCGCCGTTGGCGTGGGGGCCCTGCTTCGTGAGGGCCTGCTCAGTAGCGGGGCGTCCAGTTGCCGTTGCCGCCGCTGCCGCCCCAGCCATTGCCGCCGCCACCCCAGTTGCCGCCAGTGCCACCAGGGCCGCCGCCCCAGTTGCCCCCGCTGCCTCCAGTCCCCCCCGGCGGCCGGTAGCCGCCGCCCCAGCTGCCGCCTCCGGATCCGTAGCCCTGGCCAATGGTTTCCATCGACAGGGTGGTGGTGCGGCCGCCCGGGCAGACCCCGATCCGCTCCAGGGTGATCAGGCCGTTGGGGCAGGTCTCGAGGGCGGTGCGGCGTGATTTGTTCTTTTCGCCGCTGCAGTAGCGGTCCTCGTTGATCGTGGTGAAGCTGCGGGTCTGGCTGGTGCGGTTCACCAGCACCTGCAGGGTCGCGTTGCCCTGGCCCAGGGCGAGGTTCTGGACCCGGTTGCGCACCTGATAGCTGAAGCCGTTGGCTCCCGGCGCCAGGGTGAGATAGCTGCCCCGCTGGCCCTGGCCGAGGGCCATCGAGAAGGCCTGGGCGCTCGGCCGCCGCTCGTCGTACTCCCGGTCGGTGAAGCCGCCGGTGGTCTGGTTGCTGATCACGATCCGCTGATACGGCGCCGGCGGCACCGCCGCCAGGAACGACACGTTGCGCAGTTCCGGCTGCTCCTCACCGGGGCAATCGCCCAGGTAGGTGATCTGCTGGAGCGTGACCCGATCGAGGGGCTGGCCGTTGAGCAGAAACATGCCCGAGGCCATCGGCGCTGCGGCTGCCGCGGCGGGCCTTGGCATCGCCTGGCCCGGGGGTTGGGCCGGCGCGGCCTGGGCCAGGGTCAGACCCAGCAGGGGTGCGAGGACAGCGGGCATGGGGGCGGTTGGAGGGAATGGCCCGGTGCGCGGAGCCCCGGCCGCCGCTGGGCTCAGCTCAGGGCCGCCATGCGGGTGGGGGATGCGCCGTCGGGCGATACCCCGTTGTCGTCGTGATGGGGAAGGGTGTCAAGGCTGAAGCGGTAGCCCTGCTGGCGCATCGTCTCGATGCCACCGCCCTCACCCAGGCCCGCCTGCTCGAGCTTGCGGCGCAGGGTGAGCACCTGGGTGTCCACCGAGCGAGGGCCGCCGCTGAACGGGGGCCAGGCCATCCGCAGCAGCTCCTGGCGGCTGCGCACCACGCCGGGCGGCATCAACAGGGCGCAGAGCAGGGCGAATTCCCGGGGGCTGAGCTCCACCGGCTGATCCCGCAGCGTCACCTGGCGCAGCAGCAGGTGCACTTCCAGGGGGCCAACGCACACCCGTTCCTGCAGACCGCTGCCGCTGCGGCGCAAGAGGGTGCGGCAGCGGGCCGCCAGCTCCTCCAGGCCGAAGGGCTTGCGGAGCACGTCGTCGGCGCCGGAATCCAGCAGCGACACCACCGGCTCGGAGCCGGAGCGGGCGGTGAGCACCATCACCGGGCAGCGCAGCTGGGCCGCCAGCCGCAGGGCTGAGGTTTCCTCCAGCAGCTCGGCGCTCACCAGCAGGTCGGGCGATTGCTCCTGGCAGATCTCCAGCGCTTCGCGGGCCGTGGCCACCGCGGCGGCCAGATGACCATCCTGACGGAGGCGCTGGGCCAGCACTGTCCGCAGGGTGGCGTGGGGATCAACAACCAGGACGCGACGAGCCTGGCCTCCGGTTTCCGTAGGGTTGGCCTCGACCATGCGGTGCGTCCCCAGGCCCGGGATCAACCGGGAACTACTTGATCAGGGCACCCTAACCGAGATGTAAAGCTTTAACGCGTATCAGGCGATGCCTTTCAAACCGGCCTACCCCCTGCCGGGTTTCCGACCGTCACCTGCCCCACGCCGTTGACGCGGGGCGCCACAATGGGGCACGGGCCCGAGCCCCCCATGACCGTGCTGCAACACCCCGACGCCATCCGCCATTTCCAGTCGCTCTGCGACGCCTGCCAGGATCTGGCCGACCGCTACCACGGTCCCTCCGAGCTGCGCCTCTACGCCGACGGTTACCTGCATGCCCTGCGCCGCACGGCGGTGCTTGATCCCCTCTCGCAGCGGCGACTCGAAGAGCTGATCGACCGCTGGATCATGGATCCTTCCAGCTTCCTCGGCCCGGACGGCGCTCCCCGCACCCTGATGCAGCAGGAGAGAAGCCGCTACTGAGCGGCGCTCCGCTCAATCACCCTGGCTGCCGGTTCTCCTTCGGCCCAGCCTTTCCAGGTACCCGCTTGGCAGGGCTTAAGCCCCGCCATTGACCGGCGGTTCGCTTGGCGCTGAGCCTCAGGAGGCCAGCGCCACGGCCAGCTTCTCGCGCAGTTCACCGGAGTTGTACATCTCGATCAGGATGTCGGAGCCGCCCATGAACTCGCCCTTCACGTAGACCTGTGGGATCGTGGGCCAGTCAGAGAATTCCTTGATTCCCTGACGCACTTCCATGTCGGAGAGCACATCAAAGGTTTCGAACGGCACCGCCAGGGCGGTGAGGATCTGAACCACGTTGTTGCTGAAGCCGCACTGGGGCATCAGCTTGTTGCCCTTCATGAACACGAAGACCGGGCTGCTGGCGATCATGGTCTCGATCCGTTGCTGGGTGCTGGCGTCCATGGCGGTCTGAAAGACGGAACGGAAGGTGGGAAGGAAACGAAGGGGGCCGGCCTCAGGCCGGGGTGGCGGTCTGCACCGCCAGGGCGTGGATCGCCTCGCTGGCCAGTTCGCTGCGCAGGGCGCCGTACACCAGTTGGTGCTGTTTCACCCGCGCCAGGCCGGCGAAGGCTTCGGACACCACCCGCACCTGCAGGTGATCGCCGCCGCCGGTGAGATCCTCCACCTCCACCGTGGCATCGGGAAGGGCGCGGCGGATGGCCTCGCGAACCTGATCCGGCTGGACCATGGGGGCAGGGAAACCGGTTGGGAACCCGGAATCTAAGCGGCTGCCGCCGGCAGCGGCCGGCCTCAGGGGGCCGGGGCGTTGTAGGGGGTGCTCACGAAGCCGATCTCCAGCAGCTGCTGGTAAGCCTTGCGGCCCGCCTCGCTGGAGGGGGACATCACCTTCACCACCTCCACCAGCAGCGGCACCGCCACCTCCGGCTGGCCCTGGCGCCGGAACAGGGCCGCCAGGCGCATGTTGGTTTGGACCAGGTACTCCAGACTCTGGCGCGCCTTGTCGTCCATCTCCCGCGGAATGCGGGCATCAAGGCCGCGGAAGGCACCGCTGAGGTCGCGGTAGAAGCCCAGCAGGCGGCGGCTCGCATCGCGGGCCTGGTCGTAGGAGCGGCGGCCATCGGCCAGATTCCCGGCGGCCACGGCCGCATCCCCCCGGGCGATCAGGGCCTTGACCGCATTGGCATCGAAGGCGGTGCCGGTGGCGGCCAGACTCTTGATCTCCTCCTGGGCCCGGGCCGCCGTGGTGGCCACCGGCAGCAGGGGCACCACCAGCGCGAGGCCGGCGGCGGCGCAGCTGCCCAGGACCGCGGCCAGGCGCGGGCGGCGGGGCGAGGCGAGGCCGGCGCGGACCGGACCAGGGGCGGCCGGACGGCGGAGGGCGGGGCTGGCGGAGGGCCTGGACACGGGAGGGCCGGAATGGGGGCCTGAACTTTACGGGCAGCCCCGGGGTGGCACGGCCGCGGCCAGGGGGCGGCCCACCAGCTGCCGCGCTGACCGTTCCGCCGTGCCCATCGCTTCGGTGAGGGCGGCGGTGAAGCGGCGGCCGGCCTCGCGACCCTCCCCTTCCACCCGCAGGGCCGGGCCGATTTGCACGGCGGCCCCATCGCCGGCGCGCGGCACGGGGTGGGCGTAGGCGATCCCCACCGGCAGCACCCGCACATCCACCCCCTGGCTGGCCGCCAGCAGGGCCAGCCTCGCCAGGCCCTGGTGCAGCCGCAGCGGTTCATCGAGGCGATGGATGCGGCCCTCGGGAAACACCACCAGCTGCTCGCTCCGGCGCAGCAGGTCCACCGCCAGCCGCAGGCTGGCCAGGGTGGGGCGCCCCTGGTCGACCGGAAAGCAGCCGAGCCGATGCAGGAACCAGCCCTGCAGCCCCTTCATCTCATCCACCGTGACCATGAAGCGGCAGTCGCGGCCGGTGATGCGGCGGCCGGCGGCATGGGGCAGCAGCAGGGCATCCCAGCGTGCCCGGTGGGTGGGGGCCAGCAGCACGGCCCCTTCCCGGGGCAGGTGCTCCCGGCCCCGCACCTGCACCCGGCCGAAGAAGGCGGGCAGGGCGATGTCCTGGGTGAGCACCATCGCCGCCGGCGAGAGCCAGGGGCTCACGCCATTGCACACGCTGCGCTCCCGGGCGCTGAGCAGGGCCCCGGCCTCGCTCCGTCCGCCGGCCGCCACCGGCGCGAGGCTCTGCGAGGCGGTCTGGGGCACCGCGTCGGGGATCGCTCCAGGGGCCGGGCCTGTCACCACCACGCGGAACCAAAGGGTCTGTGGTTCGAAGCTAGGGACCGATCCCACCCCTCGCAGCGGCGGTGCGGGCAGTTAGCCCTTCGGCCGATACGGTTTGCCCAACCCCTTCCTCCCTGCTCCGGCAGGTGCTGTCGCATGGCCAGCCTCGGTGTGAACATCGATCACATCGCCAACGTGCGGCAGGCGCGCCGCACCGTGGAACCCGACCCGGTGACCCATGCCCTGCTGGCCGAACTCGGCGGGGCCGACGGCATCACCGTGCACCTGCGCGAGGACCGGCGCCACATCCAGGACCGGGATGTGGAGCTGCTGCGCCAGACCGTGCGCACCCGCCTCAACCTCGAGATGGCGGCCACCGCCGCGATGGAGGCGATCGCCCTGCGCATCCGCCCCGACATGGTGACCCTGGTGCCGGAACGGCGCGAGGAGGTGACCACCGAGGGCGGCCTGGATGTGGCCTCCCAGGTGGCGGCCCTGGCTGGCCTGGTGGAGCGGCTGCAGGCGGCCGGCATCGGCGTGAGCCTGTTCGTCGATCCCGATCCCGCCCAGCTGGATGC
Source organism: Cyanobium sp. (assembly GCA_044370835.1). GTDB lineage: Bacteria > Cyanobacteriota > Cyanobacteriia > PCC-6307 > Cyanobiaceae > Cyanobium. The sequence continues at coordinate 15,916 of JBILUS010000037.1, forward strand.
CTGCTGCGCCACCGGTGCCCGCTGGGTGGAGCTGCACACCGGCCGCTACGCCGAGGCCGGCTGGGAGGAGCAGCCGGCCGAGCTGGCGCGGCTGTGCGAGGGGGCCGCCCTGGCCCGCCAGCTCGGGATGCGGGTGAATGCCGGCCACGGCCTCACTTACGCCAACGTGGAGCCGGTGGCGGCGATCGCCGGGATGGAGGAGCTCAACATCGGCCACACGATCGTGGCCCGCGCCCTGGCGGTCGGCCTGCAGGCGGCGGTGCGGGAGATGAAGCTGCTGGTTCAGAATCCCCGCCGCGACCCCCTCTTCGGCAGCCGCCTTCCATGAGCACCTACCACTTCATCGCCGCCAGCGAGGCCTTCCTCACCCAGGAGGAGCCGCTCGAAGAGGTGCTGCGGGAGCGGGTGCGCAACTACGGCGAGCAAGGCAAGACCATTGATTTCTGGCTGGTGCGCCAGCCCCGCTTCCTGGAGGCCCCGGATGTGGCGGCGGTGGCGGGGGCGGTGCCGCGGCCGGCGGCGGCGGTGGTGTCCACCGATGAGACGTTCATCACCTTCCTGAAGCTGCGCCTGGAATTTGTGGCCCGTGGCCGCTTCGAGGCCCCCTCCGCCACCATCCCGGACGCCCTGGCAGGGGTGGCCTGAGACCGCAGGGCTCAGAACAACCCGAAGAAGCGCTTGCGCTCTTGGTTGCCTTCGCTGCTGTCGCCCTCCTCACCGGCTCGTTCGCCGCTGGCCGCGCCGCCGCCCGCCGTCAGCTCTCGGCTCGGTCGGCCCTGGCCGCCGTCCTGCTGGTAGCGGGGTTTGTTGTCCCCGATCGTGAGCAGGGCCTCCTTGTTCTTCCACCAGATCCAGTCGCGGATCGGCGGGGTGGTGAGCAGCTCGTTGCGGGTGAGGCCGAGGCCCAGCTTGCGGGAGGCATCCAGCAGCACCTCCACCATGCCGTCGCCATCGGAGCAGCGGGCCAGGGCTTCGTTGGTCCGCTTGGCGCCGTTGAGGGCCTTCACCAGCAAGGCCACCCGCTGGCCGACCGGAAGCGATGCCGGATCCATGGCCCACCCGTCCCACTGGCGGCACCGTATCAGCGTTGGCCCGCTCCGGTGTTCCTGCTCTCACGCTTCGCAGCGCTGGGGCCGCCCGGTCCTGCCCCCACCGAAACCCTGGCGGCACCTGGCCTCTGCGGGTGCCGGTCGGCGCTGGTGGGGAATCCCGTCCCGGGGGGAGGGGCTGACAGATGGGGGGGAAAGCCGCGACACTGGCAACGAAGCACCGTCCTGATGACGTCCCCCCCCTGTTCTCCGCGCCACTGGGTGATCGGGGACGTTCATGGTTGCGAAGCCTCCCTGCAGGCGCTGGTGGCCCAGCTGCCGCCGCAGGACCGGCTGATCCTCTGCGGTGATGTGATCAACCGCGGCCCCCGCATCCTCGAGGCGATGGAGGCGGCCTGGGGCCTGGTGGAGAGCGGCCGGGCCGTGTGGCTGCGGGGCAACCACGAGCAGGCCCTGCTGGATGATCTGCGCGGCGAGGGCTGGCTGGCGTTCCGGGCCCTGGCCGGCTGCGACACCTACCGCCAGCTGGGCGACCGCCGCTGCCGCGCCTGGCAGGAGCGGCTGGCCAGCCTGCCCACCGCCTACTGGGGCAACGGTTGGGTGGCGACCCACGCCGGCTTTGATCCGATCAGCTGGCAGCCCCATCTCTCGATTCGCCTCGCCTTCTGGCGCGCCTACGACGGCCGTTTCGGCACCGTGGTGGTGGGTCATACCCCCGGCCCGGGTCTGCGCCGTATCGCGTACCGCGAGTCGATCGTGCTGGTCGACACCGGCGCCTGCTACGGCGGCCAGCTCACCGCCTACTGCCCCGAGACCGACGCCCACCACCAAGTGGACGGGGTGCGGCTTTCGTCCCTGCAGCCGGCGCGGCTCACCGCAATCGGCTGAGGCCGGGGGGGCCGCCATGGATCAGGGCCGGCCTGGACGCACCGCACGCTGGGGTGGGGGATTGGAGCGGTGCTGACCCTCTACCGCAGCAACCGGGCCGAGATTCTGGCGAGACTGCTGGGCCTGGAGCTGAAGCTCGAGCCGCCCGATCCCTTCACACCGGTGTCGGTGGTGGTGAACACCTGGCCCACCAGCCGCTGGCTGGGGGAAAGGCTGGCCGTGGAGCTGGGCGGGGTGGCCGCCAACCTGCGCTTTCCCTTCCCCGGCGCCCACCTGCGCGGCCTCGTCGACGGGATTCTTGCCGATGCCGATGGGGCGGCGGAGGGTGCCGCTGACTGCACCGCTGATGGCGCCGCCGGCATCGATCCCTGGCGGGCCGAGCGGTTGGTGTGGGCTGTGCTCCCCCTGCTGCCGGCGATGGCGGCGGAGGCCGAGGGGGAGCCCCTGTGCCGCTGGCTGCGGGAGCGGGATCCCACCCGCCGCCTGCGCCTCGACACCTGGACCCTGGCCCGCGCCATCGCCGATGCCTTCGACGATTACGCCCTCTACCGCCCCGAGCTGCTGCGGGCCTGGGAGGCGGGCCTGGCCGAGGAGCCCGGGGCCACTCCCCTGCCGGCCGGCCAGCGGTGGCAGCCGCTGCTCTACCGGGCCCTGCGTCAGCAGCTGGTGCGCGAACCCTTCGGCCTGCGGGTGGAGCGGGCGATCGCGCGGCTGCGGGAGCTGCCGCCCGACCCGGCCCTGCCGCCGCTGCGCCTGTTCGGCCTCAGCAGCCTGGCCCCGGTGCAGGTGCGGTTGCTGCAAGCGCTCAGCGGCCGCCAGTCGGTGGAGCTCTACCTGCTCACCCCCTGCCCTGATCTCTGGCGGCGTTGCGGCAGCCGCCGCCACCGCCTCGGCGATGCCCTGGCCCTGGCCGATCCCCTCGACACCGACTGGCTGCT
>JBILUS010000038.1:0-18743 GCA_044370835.1 Cyanobium sp.
GCTGCGATTCAGAGAGTGCGGCTGCGCATCAGCCAAGGAGGCCATTCCATTCCTGAACCCGTGATCCAGCGACGATTCACCGCAGGTCTGGCGAATTTTGATCAGCACTACCGCTCAGCCGTCGACGGTTGGCAGTTGATCGATAATGGAGGTGATGCGCCTGTCCTGCTTGCAGAGGGGAGAAACCGATGAGCCTGGGTTTTACAAGCCAACTCAATGATCCCGATCTCGATCGGGTTTCCGCTGCCCTGCTGCGAGCTGGCCAGCGTGCCCGGGAGCTGGCTCATCAGACTGGCACCGGCATTGCCGTGCAGATTGATGGCGAGTTGCGCATCCTTCAGGGCGCCGAGCTCGACAGGACCATGGAGGCAAGCGATGAAGACTGACGCGCTGGACATCGATGCCGATGGCATGCCGTTGTTCCGCCCGGATCCAGCCGCCGCCCCGTCACGCATCGATGTAACAACTGCCCTGCGGCTGGAGCAGGAAACCCTCCGCTTGCAGGATCTGGAAGCCAGCCTGATGGAGGAGTGGGCTTCGCCTGAGGACGAGGAGGCGTTCGCAGACCTGTGAGCCCGCCAAACCTTGGCAAACTTTGCCAAGCCGCGTAGCTTGTGGAAGCCTTCTAAGCACCGGGTGAGCCAGCCATGACGATGAACGTCAACCTGTCGCCCCAGCTGGAGGCGATGGTGAAGGCCAAGGTGGCGTCCGGTCGGTACACCTCCGCCAGCGAGGTGGTGCGTGAAGCGCTGCGGCTGATGGAGCAGCAGGATCAGCTGAGGCTGTTGCAGTTTGAGCAGTTGCGTCGCGACATCCAGGACGGGCTGGCAAGCGGAGAGGCGGAGGCCTGGAACCCAAAGGCGATCAAGGCCGAAGGGCGCCGCCGCCTGGGGGTCCATGCCGATTCCGACTTGAGCGACTGAGCTGTGCTGGCGATTGTTCTCACCCCCAGAGCCAACGCGGATCTTGAAGAGATCTGGATGTTTATCGCTGCCGACAATCCCGCTCAGGCCGACGACTTTATTGACCTGATCGATGAGAAGTTTCAGAATCTGTCCCGCCAACCCGGCCTCGGTCGCCGACGCGAAGAATTGGTGGCGGGTCTGCGCAGCTTCCCTGTGGGGCGCTATGTGATCTTCTATCTCCAAGTCCAAGACTGCCTGCAGATCGTCCGCATCTTGCATGGCGCCCGCGATCTCGATGCTGTTTTCGCTGATCCAGACGATGAGGATCAACCATGAGCTTTCCCCGTTACCCGGCCTACAAAGACAGCGGCGTGGAGTGGCTGGGGGAGGTGCCGGAGCATTGGGAGGTCATGCCACTGAGGAGACTCATTCGGGAAGTGAGCTCGGGAACAAGCGTCAATGCCATTGATGAACCCGCAGCCCATGGACAAGCAGGGGTTCTGAAGACCAGCTGTGTCTATACAGGTGACTTTCGCCCTGAAGAGAACAAGGCGATTATTAAATCTGAGCTAGATCGCGCAAGCTGCTCTGTTGTGGCAGGTTGCCTGATTGTCAGTCGGATGAATACTCCTGACTTAGTGGGGGCGGCTGGAATTGTCAGCAACGACAACCCCCTACTGTTCTTACCGGATCGTCTCTGGCAGGTGAGATTTAAGGATTGCTATCCCCGGTTCATGAATTACTGGTGCAAGTCCGTATCTTATCGCAGTCAGGTTCAGCTGGCTTGCTCCGGCACCAGCTCAAGCATGCAGAACCTTAGCCAGGATAATTTCTATTCATTCATTGCTCCGCTTCCAGCCGCAGCTGAGCAATCAGCCATCTCTTCTTTCCTAGATCGCGAAACCGCCAAGATCGACGCCCTGATTGCCGAGCAGCAGCGCCTGATCGAGCTGCTACAGGAAAAGCGCCAGGCCGTGATCTCCCATGCCGTGACCAAGGGGCTGAATCCAGACGCGCCGATGAAGGATTCGGGGGTGGAGTGGCTGGGGGAGGTGCCGGAGCATTGGACTGTGATGCCCCTGCGCCTTGCTGCTCGGATTGAATCTGGCCACACTCCAAGCCGATCCCACGAAGAATACTGGATTGAAAAGGATTGCGTATATCCTTGGTTTACCCTCGGGGACGTATGGCAGATCAGGGACGGAAAGGCTGAGTATGTGTTTGAAACACAAGAGAAAGTGAGCCAGGTTGGCCTTGATAACTCAGCTGCTCGGATGCTACCTGCGAACACCGTCATCCTCTCTCGTACGGCGAGTGTTGGATTCTCAGGTATCTTGGGAGTCCCTATGGCTACAACTCAAGATTTTGTCAACTGGGTGTGTGGCCCGAAGATTGCCCCGGAATTCTTGCTTTTTGTCTTCCGGGCAATGAGCAAGGAGTTCGAGAGGCTGAAATATGGATCCACTCACAACACTATTTACATGCCTGACATCTTTTCATTTCGAGTGGCTTTGCCTTCGTTGATTGAGCAGGGCGAAATAGTCTCTAATGTTCGTGAGTCACTTCGTCGTCTAGACGGCTCTTTTGACGATTTACTAAGTTCAAAGGAGCTCCTCCAAGAACGCCGCTCCGCCCTGATCTCCGCCGCCGTCACCGGCCAGATCGATGTGCGGGGGCTGGTTCCCGAAGCCGTGGCTGCATGAGCAACACCCCCAAGACGATCCAGATCTTCCTGCCCAGCGGCGAGCCCCACGGAATCCGCATCGCCGAGATCACCACCCGCATCGTGCAGGTGATCGAGGTGCCCCGCAGCCTGCTGGCCGGTTTCCTGGCCATGGAACAGTGCAGCCAGGTGGGCGTCTATGTGCTGGTGGGGGAAGACACCGGCGACGACGATCGGCGCGTCTACATCGGCCAGTCCGGCGATCTACGAGCCCGCCTGACCCAACACCACCAGAAGAAGGACTTCTGGCAGCGGGCCTTGGTGCTGATCTCCCGCACCAACAGCCTCACCCAGACCCATGCCCTGTTCCTGGAATGGCATGCCCTGCAGCAGCTCCGCAAGGTGGGCCGCTTCCGCGATGAGAACGGCACCAGCGGTTCCAGGCCCCACACGCCCGCTCCCCTGGAAGCCGACTGCATGGAGATCTTCGAGACGGGGAGCACCCTCTTCTCCACCCTTGGTTTTCCGCTGTTCGATCCGCTGGCCACAGCCATAGAGGCGGAGAACCCCGCCGAGCTGTTCTTCTGCCGCAGCCCTGGAGCCGGTGTCGACGGCAAAGGCCTCTACACCCCCGAAGGCTTTGTGGTGCTGGCCGGTTCGGTGGGCCGCCTGGAGAATGTGCCATCGATCCAGGGCACCAACGACGGCCGGGTGCGCGAGCGCCTGATCGCTGCCGGGGTGATGGAGGTTTCAGAAGCGGGCACCATCACCTTCCCGCGGGATCATCTCTTCCGCAGCCCCAGCAGCGCGGCATCGGCTCTGCTGGGCCGCACGGCCAATGGCTGGCGGGAATGGAAGAACGCCCAGGGACTCACCTTGAGTGAAGTGAAGCGGTAGCCCCAGCCCGCCATTGAGTCCCACGACTAGCTGGTCTGATCCAGCGCAGGTTGTTCAGGAAGAAGAGCGCCTCAGACAGACCGCCGGGATGGTGGCACTGGAGAAGAGGGATCCGCAGCGACTCCCGGTTCCCCCCCGTCAGCGCTTCAGCCTCCAAGCCCATGCCCGATCCCGAGGCCCTGCCCGCCAGCCACCTGCGGCTTCGCCAGAATTAATGGATTCCCAGCGTCCCTGGCCCAGCCTCGATCGGCTCGGTCTCATTCAGGCCATCGGTGGTTTGCTGCTCGGCCTGATCGCCCTGTTTTCTTCCGATGACCACATCACCTTCGCCGGCACAAGCATCCAGCTCCAACAACAGTGGGGACCCCTTTTCATCATTGCCTCGGTGGCGACAGTTTTTGTCGATGCTGAATTGGCGACCCGTGCGCGAGATCGAGCAGCGGACGAGGGAGCTCGAGATCGAGATCGCGCAGCTCGAAGCCGAAAACGCCAGGTGGGACGCCTTGAACGCCTCCATTCAGCGGCTGTGCTTTCCGCCCGAGTCCAGCTCGACCCCTCCGCCACCAACCGAGCCCGATTGCGGGCCTTCCTCGCCCTGATCAGCGGCGAGATCCCGCCGGACGCAGGCGAGAACGGTGCGTGAATCAACCATCCGCCCTAGCTTGCTAGCCGTCAGCAAGCAGGTGCCCGTCATGCGCACCCTCTACATCCGCCACGTGCCCGATGAGGTGGCCGCCCGGCTGGAGAAGCTCGCGGCCCAGGCCGGCCTGCCCCTGAGCACCTTCGCCCTGCAGGAGCTCACCGAAACCGCCCGCCGGGCCGACAACGCCGAGCTGTTGAACGATCTCCCGTCGCTGTCGATCGACCACAAGACCATCCTCGAGGCCCTGCAGGACAGCCGCGCTGAGCGCTGATGGTCGTGATCGATGCCGAGCTGCTCTCGGTGCTGCGAAGGCTGGTTCTGGCCGACCAGCTGCAGGAAGGTCATGCCCTGCAGGCGCTGGCCACCGCGAATCGCCTCGGCCTGCGCCGCCACCCCAGCCGCTCCCTCTGGCCCCGGGCCTGGGAGCTGCGCACCAACCTCTCCGCCTACGACGCCCTCTATGTGGCACTGGCCGAGCAGCTCAATGCGCCCCTGCTCACCGCCGATGCACGCCTCGCCAGAGCACCGGGGTTGCGTTGCTCCGTGGACATTCTGGAGCCGTGACCACCCGTGACGTTCTGCTGCTCTGCGATGTCTTGAAAGAGCTGGTTACTGCTGGCTGAGCGCGGTTTCCAGGTACAGGCGATCACCCAACAACTTGGTGTGATGGGCCATGACGCTTCACAGCGGATGCTCACTTGCCAACGATGCAGTAACTGCATAGTTTTCGAATCTTTCCTAGCGCCACGGCCTAAGCTCCTCAACTAACAGGAGGCCATTGCCCAGCCGCTGAGCCGATGAGCCTCCACCACGAAGTTGCCTTTGAGCGCGAGATCTGCGAGCACCTCGGCGCCAACGGCTGGATCTACGAGGAGGGCAGCGCCGACGCCTACGACCGCCAGCTCGCGCTCTACCCACCCGACCTGATCGCCTGGGTGCAGGAGGCCCAGCCGGAAGCCTGGGAGGTGCTGCAGAAGAACCACGGCTCTAAGGCGGAGCAGACCCTGCTGGAGCGGGTGCGGCGGCAGCTCGATCAGCTCGGCACCCTCGATCTGCTCCGCCACGGCGTGGAGGTGCTTGGCCTGCCCAAGCCCCTCAAACTCGCTGTGTTCAAGCCGGCCTTCGGGCTCAATCCACAGATCCTGCATCGCTACAACGCCAACCGCCTGCGGGTGGTGCGGCAGGTGCGCTATTCCACCCGCAACCAGAACTGCCTCGATCTGGTGCTGTTGGTGAATGGCATCCCGGTGGCCACCGCGGAACTCAAGACCGACAACACCCAGTCGATCGCCGATGCCATCTGGCAATACCAAACCGACCGCGACCCCAGGCCCGCCGGCCAGGCGAGCGAGCCCCTGCTCTCCTTCCCCAGCGGTGCCCTGGTGCATTTCGCCGTGAGCAACCGCGAGGTGCAGATGACCACCCGGCTGGAGGGCCGCCGCACCCAGTTCCTGCCCTTCAACTGCGGCTCCGATCCCGGCGGGGCCAACTGCGGCGCCGGCAATCCGCTCAGCGCCGGCCACGCCACGGCCTACCTCTGGGAGGAGGTGTGGAAGCGCCACAGCTGGCTGGAGATCCTCGGCCGCTATTGCATCGCCGAGCGCGACAAGACCAAACAGATCCGCCGCCTCGTCTTCCCCCGCTACCACCAGCTCGCCGTCACCCGGCTGCTGCTCAAGGCCATGCTCGAGGAAGGACCAGGCCTGCGCTATCTGATTCAGCACTCGGCCGGCTCCGGCAAGACCGCCTCGATCGGCTGGAGCGCCCACCTGCTCGCCGATCTGCACGACGAGGCCGACCGCAAGGTCTTCGACACCGTGCTGGTGGTGAGCGACCGCAGCGTGATCGATTCCCAGCTGCAGGAAACCCTGGAGAACTTCGAGCGGCGCAAGGGCGTGGTGGCCTCGATCACCAGCGAGAAAGGCATCAAGAGCGAGCAGTTGGCCGCTGCCCTCTCCGGCGACAAGAAGATCGTGGTCTGCACCATCCAGACCTTCCCGGCCCTCTTCAAGACAATGCAGGAACTCACCGCCACCAGCGGCAAGCGCTTCGCGGTGATCGCCGATGAGGCCCACAGCTCCCAGACCGGCGCCGCGGCCGACAAGCTCAAGCAGGTGCTCTCCGCTGCGGAGGTAGCCGATCTGGCCGATGGCGGCGAGGTGGACATCGAGACCCTGCTGGCGGCTCAGATGGGTGCCCGCACCCGGGAGGCCGGCATCACCTATGTGGCCTTCACCGCCACCCCCAAGGCCAAGACGCTCGAACTCTTCGGCCGTCGCCCCAACCCGGCTGAACCAGCGGGCCCCGGCAACCTGCCGGGGCCCTTCCACGTGTATTCGATGCGGCAGGCGATCGAGGAGGGCTTCATCCTCGATGTGCTGCAGAACTACACCTCCTACAAGGTGGCCTTCCAGCTCGCGCAGGACGGCCACAGCCTCTCCACGGAGGAGGTGGAGCGCAGCGCCGCCCTCAAGAAGTTGATGGGCTGGGTGAAGCTCCACCCCCACAACATCGCCCAGAAGGTGCAGATCGTGGTGGAGCACTTCCGCCAGTTCGTCTGGCCCCTGCTGGAGGGCAAGGCCAAGGCGATGGTGGTGGTGGGCTCGCGCAAGGAGGCTGTGCGCTGGAAGTTCGCCATCGACCACTACATCAAGCAGCAGGGCTACCCGCTCGGCTGCTTGGTGGCCTTCAGCGGTGAGGTGAACGACCCTGAGATCGGCCCCGATGGCTTCACGGAGCACAGCCAGAGCCTCAATCCCGGCCTCAAGGGTGATATCCGTGAGGCCTTCAAGGGCATCGATGTCCAGATCCTGCTGGTGGCCAACAAGTTTCAGACCGGTTTTGATCAGCCGCTGCTCTGCGGCATGTATGTGGATCGCCGTCTCGATGGCATCCAGGCCGTGCAGACCCTCTCACGGCTGAACCGCTGCCATCCCGGCAAGGACACCACCTACGTGGTGGATTTCGTGAACGAACCCAACGACATCCTGGCGGCCTTCAAGACCTACTACGCCACCGCCGAACTGGCCGAGGCCACCGATCCCAACCTCATCCTGGACCTCAAGACCAAGCTCGATGCCCAGGGCCATTACGACGAGTTCGAGATCGAGCGGGTGGTGAAGGTGCTGCTGGAGTCCAGCCTCAGCGACAAGATGCGCCAGAGCCAACTGATGGGGGCCATCGAACCGGTGGCCCAGCGCTTGATGACCATGCACCAGGAAGCCAGGCTCGCCTATCGGCACGCCGAAGAGATCAACGACGGCGATGCTCTCAAGCGTGCCAAAGACGAACTTGAAGCCCTCACGCTGTTCCGCAGCGACATGGGCACCTATGGGCGGTTTTACACTTTCCTTTCGCAGATCTTCAATTATGCCAACACCGGTTTGGAGAAGCGGGCGATGTTCTACAGGGCCCTGCTGCCACTGCTGGAGTTCGAGCGTGAGATCAACACGGTGGATCTCTCCAAGGTGGTGCTCACCCACCACCACCTCCGCGAGCTCGGCACCAGGAAGCTCGATCTGAAGCGGGGGGAAAGCATTCCCATCCCAGGCATGGCCCCGGGCGGTGGCGGTGTGCAGGAGAAGGACAAGGTGGAGCTGGCCGAGATCATCGCCAAGCTCAATGATCTGTTCAGCGGTGAGCTCAGCGATAACGACAAGATCACCTACGTGCGCGCCGTGATCCGTGGCAAACTCATGGAGTCACCCACCCTGCGTCAGCAGGCGGCGGCCAACAGCAAGGAGCAGTTCGCCAACTCACCGGATTTCGGCACCGAGCTGATGGAGGCGATCATGGGCGCCCTCGATGCTCACCAGGCGATGAGTAGCCAGGCCCTCAACTCCGCCGTGGTCCGCGACGGCATCAAGAGCATCCTGCTCAACCACACCAACCTCTACGAAGATCTGCGCAATCAGGGCAGCAAGCATGAGCCCTGATCCGCTCGTCCACACCGCCGCCGAACAGGCCAGAAGTGTGGTGCTGCAGATGATGGCCGAGCGCGGCCGGGGCGTGGTGCTGGTGGGCATCGCCCGCATCGATCTGGCCCTGGAGCACCTGCTCAAGGCCGTGATGGCCCCGAATCCCGATCCCGACGACGCCCTCTTCCGCCCCGAGCGCTCCCTCGGCAGTTTCGCCGCCAAGATCAGCCTCGCCTCCCGGCTCGCCCTGATCGATCCGGCCGTGGCGAAAGCGCTCCATGCCCTGCGCGGCGTGCGCAACGACTTCGCCCACTCCGCAGGCGACACCAGCCTCGCCGCCCCGCACCACCGCAAACGCCTCGCACCCGCCTACGAAGAAGCCCGCACCAACCCCCTCTGGCCCCCGCTGGAGGCGATCCTCGAAGCCCAGGGCGGCCTCGATGCCGACCAGCGCCAGTTCATCCTTCTGGTCACGGTGCTGGTGGCCTTCATCGAGTCCTGCGCCTGCCTCCAGCAACCCTTCCAACCCCACGCCACGGTGCGGTTTTCTGGTGGGTCATGACCCAATCAGTTGCCGCACAATCTCGGCCCAACAACCGAGCCTGAACAGCCGAGGATGGAGAATAGGGGACTCGAACCCCTGACCTCTGCGGTGCGATCGCAGCGCTCTACCAGCTGAGCTAATTCCCCGTCGCCCGCCATTATCACCAGCGAACCCCCGTGCGCGGCCGCCCTCGTGACCGATTCCATGGCTGATCCCGGCACCCCTCCCCTCGATGGCGGCGGTGAGCCGATCACGCCCGAGCGGCTGGAGGCCTTCGATGAGGTCGCCATCGCCGAGTTGGCCCGCCGCCTTGAGGACGACGACTACCCCTCCCCCTTCGCCGGCCTGGGCGACTGGCACCTGCTCCGGGCTCTGGCGATCCACCGCCCCGAGCTGGCCCGCCCCTACGTGCACCTGGTGGATCAGGAACCCTTCGACGAGGACTGATCCCCTTGCCCACCCCGGCTGATCCTTCCGGCCCGGCTCCCCACCCCGGCGCCGGCTCGCTGGACCCTCTGGCGGGCCGCCGTGTGCTGGTGCTGATCAGCGGCAGTATCGCCGCGGTGAAGCTGCCCCAGCTGGTGAGTGCCCTGGTCAAGCGCGGCGCCCTGGTGCGCTGTGCCGTCACGCCGTCGGCGGCCCGGCTGGTGAGCCCGGTGGCCCTGGCCAGCCTCAGCCGCCACCCCTGCCACGGCGACGACGACCCCTGGAGCCCCGCCGCGCCCCGGCCCCTGCATGTCGAGCTGGCCGAGTGGGCCGAGCTGGTGCTGCTGGCGCCCCTCAGTGCCACCACCCTGGGCCGTTGGGTCCATGGGCTGGGCGACACCCTGGTGGCCTCGGTGCTGCTGGCCTGCGAGGCGCCGGTGCTGGTGGCGCCGGCGATGAACACCGCCATGTGGGCTTCCCCCGGTGTGGCGGCCAACTGGCAGACCCTGCAGGGCTGGGAGCGGGTGGTGACCCTGCCCCCCGCCAGCGGCCTGCTGGCCTGCGACCGCATCGGCGATGGCCGCATGGCCGAACCCGAACGCCTCCTGCTGGGCCTCGAATCCCTCGCCACCTGGGGCTGGCGGCGCGACTGGCTCGGCCGCCGCCTGCTGGTGAGCGCCGGCCCCACCAGGGAACCGCTCGATCCGGCCCGCTGCCTCACCAACCCCAGCACTGGCCTGATGGGGCTCTGCCTTGCCCAGGCCGCCCTGCTGCGGGGGGCCGAGGTGGATCTGGTCCACGGTCCGCTCACGGCGCCGGCGGCGCTGCGCGAGGGCCTGCGCTGCCATCCGATCAGCACCGCCGCGGAGCTGGAGCAGGTGCTGCAACAGCTGCAACCCCAGGCCACCGCCATCGCCATGGCCGCCGCGGTGGCCGATCACCGCCGCGCCGCTCCCCAGGCCGACAAGCTGGCCAAGCAGGAGCTGGAGGCGGCCCTCAGCAGCGGCTGGGAAGCGGTGCCCGATCTGCTGGCCGGCCTGGTGGCCCGCCGGCCTGCCGGCCAGCCGATCCTCGGCTTTGCCGCCTACAGCGGCGCGGATCTGCAGCCCGTTCGCGCCAAATTCGCCCGCAAGGGCTGCGACCTGCTCTTCGCCAATCCGATCGATCAGCCCTGTGCCGGCTTTGCGGCCCCCACCAATGCCGGCTGGCTGCTGGGCCCCGGCCCGGCCGAAACCCCCATCGAGCCCGCCACGAAGCTGGCGATCGCCCACCGCCTGCTTTCAGCCCTGGCCGCCTCCCTGGAAGGGCAGCCGGCCTCAGCGAGCTGAGCCAACGGGTCGCACCACCAGGGGGGCAGGCCGCTCAGGCCGCCAGGGGCCCGTTGTCCTGCCTCGTGCCGTCCTCAGGGGTCTCGCGCTGCAGCAGATCCATGAAGGTGCGCAGCTGCAGCCGCGGGATGTAGGGCCAGCCGCCGCTGTCCTCCATGGCCTCCAGGAGCTGGAACAGCCGGTTCCGATCGCTGGGGAGGCTGGTGCGGAAGGGGCCGTCCTGAATGGCGCGGTGCAGCTGCTCGAGCCGCCGCAGCAGGTCCAGCAGCGCCGCAGGATCCTCAGCCAGGTCCTCGGCCAGGGCCTTGAGCACCGCAAGCTCGGCCTCCCCCGCCTGTTCGCTTGCCCCGGAGGCCTGGGCTCCGGCGGCTGGGTCGCTGAGGTGGGGCAAGGAGGCGGGATCGGAGGGGGCCATCATCCGTCTCTCATACAGGTTGTTGAGAGCCGCAGCAAGCTATCAGGAGTGGGCGAATCGCACCGGTAGGATCCCGGCCAGCCCAGTCCTTGTCCGTCTCTGCGGCGTCTCCCCATGCGTTTTCGTCCCCTGCTGGCCCTCGTGCTGGCGTTGTGCCTGACCCTGGTCACCGCATGCAGCGGCGGCGCCAAGGCTGTCGATCGTGCCAGCCTCACCTACGACGACATCCACAACACCGGTCTGGCCAACAGCTGCCCCAGCCTTCCCGATTCCGCCCGGGGCTCGATCAGCCTCGATCCCTCCGCCCGATACCAGCTCCGCGAGATCTGCCTCCACCCCTCCGAGGTGTTCGTGAAGGGTGAACCGGCCAACAAGCGCCAGGAAGCCCAGTTCGTGGAGGGCAAGATTCTCACCCGCTACACCTCCAGCCTCGATCAGGTCTACGGCGACCTCAAGATCAACGGTGACCAGCTCACCTTCACCGAGCTCGGCGGCATCGACTTCCAGCCCGTCACCGTGCTGCTGCCCGGTGGTGAGGAGGTGCCCTTCACCTTCTCCAGCAAGGAGCTCGTGGCCACCGCCACCGGTTCGGCCCTCACCACCAGCACCGATTTCAACGGCGACTACCGCGCTCCCAGCTACCGCACCAGCAACTTCCTCGATCCCAAGGGCCGCGGCCTCACCACCGGTTACAGCAGTGCCGTGGGTCTGGTGCCCGCCGGCGACGACGAGAAGCTCCAGAAGGAAACGATCAAGCGCTACGTCGATGGCACGGGCAACCTCAGCCTCTCAATCACCAAGGTCGATTCCGAAACAGGTGAATTCGCCGGCGTGTTCACCGCCATTCAGCCCTCCGACACCGACATGGGCACCAAGCCCGCGGTGGACGTGAAGATCACCGGTGAACTCTACGGCCGCCTCGAGAAGGCCTGATCCCCATCCCGAAGTGCCGGCCGGTTCCGGCTCCCTGGCAGGCCCCCGCAAGGGGGCCTTTTTGCTGGCGCTGCCCGCCGCCGGAGCTGCAGCGGCTTGCGGCCGTTGTCAGAGCCCGCCGGCCGTGCGCTGCGGCGGCAACGGTCTGGGAGAATCAGCCCTCTCCGTTCTGCCACGCTGGCCATGTCGATCGCTGCGCCCGGCCTGATCCAGCCCCATGGGGGATCCCTGGTGGACCTGATGGTGGCCGCCGACCAGCGGGAGACGGTGCGCACCGGGGTGGACCGGGTGGTGGAGTGCAGCGACCGCAACGCCTGCGATGTGGAACTGTTGGTGGTGGGCGGCTTCTCCCCCCTGCGCGGCTTCATGCACCAGGAGGATTACGAGGCCGTGGTGGCGAACCACCGCAGCAGCAGCGGCTTGCTGTTCGGCCTGCCGATCGTGTTCGACACCGCCGATCCCACCATCGCCGTGGGGGACCGGCTGCTGCTCACCTACCGGGGCCAGGATCTGGCGGTGTTCACGGTCGAGAGCCGCTGGGAGCCCGACAAGGTGAAGGAGGCGAAGGGCTGCTACGGCACCACCTCCCTGGAGCATCCCGCCGTGCGGATGATCGCCACCGAGCGCGGCCGCTACTACCTGGGCGGCCGGGTGCAGGGCCTGGAGCTGCCGCGGCGGGTGTTCCCCTGCCGCACGCCGGCGGAGGTGCGCGCCACCCTTCCCACCGGCGAGGACGTGGTGGCCTTCCAGTGCCGCAACCCGATCCACCGCGCCCACTACGAACTGTTCACCCGCGCCCTCGACGCCACCAACGTCAGCCAGGGGGGCGTGGTGCTGGTGCATCCGACCTGCGGCCCCACCCAGGACGACGACATCGCCGGTGAGGTGCGCTTCCAGACCTACGAGCGGCTGGCGGCCGAGGTGAACAACCCCCGCATCCGCTGGGCCTACCTGCCCTACTCGATGCACATGGCCGGCCCGCGTGAGGCGCTGCAGCACATGATCATCCGCAAGAACTACGGCTGCACCCACTTCATCATTGGCCGCGACATGGCCGGCTGCAAATCGAGCCTCAGTGGCGAGGATTTCTATGGCCCCTATGAGGCCCAGGATTTCGCCCGCGACAACGCCCCCGAGCTGGGCATGGAAACGGTGCCCTCGCTCAACCTCGTCTACACCGAGGAGGAGGGCTACGTCACGGCCGAGCACGCCGAGGCCCGCGGCCTGCATGTGCGCAAGCTGAGCGGCACCCAGTTCCGGGCGATGCTGCGCGGCGGCGAGGAGATCCCGGAGTGGTTCGCCTTCCGCAGCGTGGTGGAGGTGCTGCGGGCCGCCGGCTGACCCCGGCACGGCCTCGGTGGGCCAGACTGGCACCGGAGCTCCGGGCTCCGGTTAACATTCCGTAACTACGTTCTCACCAGGGAGACTGGGCCTTGAAGAAACGCTGGCGCAATGCGGGGCTCTACCTGCTCCTGGTGATCGTGTTCATCGCCGTGGGCACCGCCTTCCTCGATCGCCCCGATCCGGCGGCAGCCACCCGCACCCTCCGCTACAGCGACTTCGTGGAGGCCGTTCAGTCCAATGAGATCAGCCGGGTGCTGATCTCGCCCGATCGCGGCACCGCCCAGGTGGTGGAAAACGACGGTCAACGCGCCGTTGTGAACCTCGCGCCCGACAAGGACCTGCTCAAGATCCTCACCGAGCACAACGTCGACATCGCCGTGCAGCCCAGCCGCGAGCCGGCGGCCTGGCAGCAGGCCCTCGGCAGCCTGCTGTTCCCGCTGCTGCTGCTCGGCGGCCTCTTCTTCCTGCTGCGCCGCGCCCAGGGCGGCGGCGGCAACCCCGCCATGAACTTCGGCAAGAGCAAGGCCCGGGTGCAGATGGAGCCCCAGACCCAGGTCACCTTCGGTGATGTGGCCGGTATCGAGGGCGCCAAGCTTGAGCTCACCGAGGTCGTCGACTTCCTCAAGAACCCCGATCGCTTCACCGCTGTCGGCGCCAAGATCCCCAAGGGTGTGCTGCTGGTGGGCCCTCCGGGCACCGGCAAAACCCTCCTGGCCAAGGCCGTGGCTGGTGAGGCTGGCGTGCCCTTCTTCTCGATCTCCGGTTCGGAGTTTGTGGAGATGTTCGTGGGTGTGGGCGCCAGCCGGGTGCGTGACCTGTTCGAGCAGGCCAAGAAGAACGCCCCCTGCATCGTGTTCATCGATGAGATCGACGCCGTTGGCCGCCAGCGCGGCGCTGGCCTCGGCGGCGGCAACGACGAGCGGGAGCAGACCCTCAACCAGCTCCTCACCGAGATGGATGGCTTCGAGGGCAACACCGGCATCATCATCGTGGCCGCCACCAACCGTCCCGACGTGCTCGACCAGGCCCTGATGCGGCCCGGCCGTTTCGACCGTCAGGTGGTGGTGGATCGCCCCGATTACAACGGCCGCCTCCAGATCCTCGGCGTCCATGCCCGCGGCAAGACCCTCGCCAAGGACGTGGACCTCGACAAGGTGGCCCGCCGCACGCCGGGCTTCACCGGTGCCGACCTGGCCAACCTGCTCAACGAGGCCGCCATCCTGGCCGCCCGGCGCCAGCTCACCGAGATCGCCATGGATGAGGTGAACGACGCCATCGAGCGCGTGATGGCGGGCCCTGAGAAGAAGGACCGGGTGATGAGCGAGCGCCGCAAGCGCCTGGTGGCCTATCACGAGGCCGGCCATGCCCTGGTGGGCGCCCTGATGCCCGACTACGACCCGGTTCAGAAGATCAGCATCATTCCCCGCGGCCAGGCCGGCGGTCTCACCTTCTTCACCCCCAGTGAGGAGCGGATGGAATCGGGCCTCTACTCCCGCTCCTACCTGCAGAACCAGATGGCCGTGGCCTTGGGCGGCCGCGTCGCCGAGGAGATCGTCTACGGCGAGGACGAGGTCACCACCGGTGCCTCCAACGACCTCCAGCAGGTGGCCCGCGTCGCCCGCCAGATGGTCACCCGTTTCGGCATGAGCGATCGGCTCGGTCCGGTGGCGCTGGGCCGTTCCCAGGGCGGCATGTTCCTCGGCCGCGACATCGCCGCCGAGCGCGACTTCTCCGAAGACACCGCCGCCGCCATCGATGAGGAGGTGGGTGGTCTGGTGGCCGAGGCCTACCGCCGTGCCACCGAGGTGCTCAGCGCCAACCGTCCCGTACTCGATGAACTCGCCGAGATTCTGGTCGAGAAGGAAACGGTTGATGCCGAGGAGCTGCAGGAGCTGCTCATGCAGCGCGATGTGAAGGTGGCCGCCTACGTCTGATCCCGCTGGATCCCTGATCACCTCGCTGCACCACCAGCCTCTGCTGGTGGTGCTTCGTGCTGTCAGCCCGCTGGCGCTGCGCGCCCAGATGGCGGATCTTGAAGCGGTTGGGGTGCGGCACATCGAGATCGCCTGGCAGCGCGGCGAGGCCTGGATCGGCGAATGCCGTGAGCTGATCGCCTGCTTCCCGGGTTTGAGGCTCGGCGCGGCCTCCGTCTGCTCGCCTGAGGGCTTGGAGGCCGCCCGTGCCGCCGGCTTTGGCTACGCCGTGTCGCCGGTGCTGGATTCTCAGCTCTACCGTCAGGCCGGCCCCGATCTTGTCCTGGTGCCAGGGGTGATGAGCCCCACCGAGGTGTGCCAGGCCCGTGCTCTCGGCTGCCGGTTGGTGAAGCTGTTCCCCGCCGCCACGGTCGGCCCCGGCTACTGGCGGCGCCTCGCCGCGCCCCTGGGGGAGAGCTTGCCGTTCTGCATCGCCGCGGGTGGTCTGGGCCCTGCCGATGTGATGACCTGGCTTGAGGCGGGCGTCGATGCGGTGGCGCTGGGATCGAGCCTCACCGCTGCGGCAGCGAAGGCCTCGGCCGCGCCCGACCACCATGCGGGGCTGCGCGCGATCCTCTCGAGTCTTTCGCGCTGATGGGCGCCGATCGCCGCAGCGACGTCGCCGAGCCTGATGGCGCTGGCGACGTTGCAGGCAAGGGGTGAGTCTGCGGTGCTACATGTGAGATAGATGAAACTCATCCATGTCTCAGCTCACGATTCGTCTCAGCGACCGCGCTGACGCCCTGGTTGCCCAGCTGCAGAAGGAGATCTTCAATCGCCGTCGCAAGAAGGTCTCACCGGTGGCCGTGATCGAAACCCTGGTCGAGAGCGGTGCCCGCTCGCAGTCCGACAAGCGTTTCGCCACCTCCTGGACCAATCTCGTCGCCGACATCGAGAAGGCGGCCCGCATCGCCGACGCCCACGGCGCCAAGCCCGCCAGCCTCAGCGATGCGGAGTGGGTGCTGGTGCTCTCCCACCGCACCCGTGCCGCCACCGCCGCGGCGCCCGCCTCCAGCACCCGGCCCGCCTCCCGCAGCACCAGCCGCAAAGCTGCCGCCCCGGCCCGCTCCCGCTCAGCCGCCAAGCCGGCCGCATCTGCTGCTGCTGCAGCCGCGGCCACACCGGCTGCCCGCACGGCGTCCAAGGCGGCTGGAAAGCTCGGCGCCAAAGCCGCTGCTTCTTCGGCACCGACCCGCGCCCGCAAGAGCGCGGCGAAGCCAGCCGCCCAGCAGGCGGCCAAGCCCGCGGTGAAGCCCGCAGCCCGTTCCTCCGCCCGGCCGGCCCCACGCGCAGCGGCGAAAGCTGGCCTCAAACCGGCCGCTCCTTCGGCCTCGAAAGCGGCCGCGAAGGGTGCCGCCAGCCCCAAAGCTCGCCCGGCCGCCCGATCAGCCGCTGCGGCCGCCGCCAAGCCTGCTACCGCGCCGGCCCGTCGCCGCAGCAAGGTCGCGGCCCAACCGGCGGCGGGGGCAGGTTCCACGCAGGCCCCGCGCACTTCGGTGGCCCGGCGGATGGCGCGGGCCGTGAGTCGGCTCGGCTCCAGTTCCGCCCCGGCCGCAGGCCCGGCCGTCGCGCCGGATGCCGCATCGCTGCCTTTGGTGGCCGCCAACGGCAACGGGGTCCTCACGGCGGGCTGATCTCCGGCCGGGAGCCCGGGCCGCCGGTCCCCCCGGCCGCTCGGGCTCCCTCACCAGAGGCTGCACTGCCCCTGTTGGCGCAGCAGGTGGTCCGCCAGCACCAGGGCCACCATCGCCTCCACCATCGGCACGGCCCGCGGCAGCACGCAGGGGTCGTGCCGCCCCTTGGCCGCCAGGGTGGTGGCTTCGCCGCGATCGTTGATGGTTTGCTGGGCTTTGCGGATCGTGGCGGTGGGCTTGAAGGCCACTCGGATCAGGATCGGCTCACCGTTGCTGATGCCGCCCTGGATGCCACCGGAGTTGTTGGTGGCGGTGCGCAGCCGGCCGCCCTCGCTGGGCAGGAAGGCGTCGTTGTGCTCGCTGCCCTTGAGCAGGGTGCCCTCAAAACCGGAGCCGATCTCGAAACCCTTGGTGGCCGGAAGCGACATCACCGCCTTGGCCAGGTCGGCCTCGAGCTTGTCGAACACGGGCATGCCGAGGCCCACCGGCGGGTTGCGGACCACGCAGGCGATCACACCACCGCAGGAATCGCCGTCGCGGCCGATCGCCTCGATCCGCTCGATCATCCGCTCGGCCACGGCGCCATCGGGGCAGCGCACGATGTTGGCTTCCACGGCCTCCTGGCTCACCGTCATGGGGTCCACGGCGGCCTCGATCGTGTGGATGCGCGATACCCAGGCCACCACCTCGGTGCCATGAGCCTTCGCCAGCAGCTGTTTGGCGATCGCGCCGGCGGCAACGCGGCCGATCGTCTCGCGGGCTGAGGCGCGGCCGCCGCCGCTGCGGGCCTGGATGCCGTATTTGGCCTGGTAGGTGGCGTCGGCGTGGGAGGGCCGGAAGGCCACTTCCATCTCCTTGTAGTCCTGTGGGCGCTGATCCTTGTTGCGCACCACCATGGCGATCGGCGTGCCGAGGGTCATGCCGTCGAGCAGGCCGCTGAGGATCTCCACCCGGTCGTCCTCCTTGCGGGGGGTGGTGATCTTGCTCTGGCCGGGCTTGCGGCGGTCGAGTTCGGCCTGGATCGCCGCCAGATCGAGCGGCAGCCGCGGCGGGCAGCCATCCACGATCACCCCCACGCCGCCGCCGTGGGATTCACCAAACGTACTGATCCGAAAGAGCTGGCCGAAGCTGCTACCCATGACAAAAAGCTCCTTGGCTGGAGCCTACTGGTGGGCTCCGGACGACCAGAACCAGGCAGGCATAGCCGCACAAGCACCACTGCTGCCGACTGCCTAGGTTCGGCACCAGTGCAGCCTGGATCCTGCCGTGCGAAAACAGGAGCGTGCCGCCCTGGTGCTGCAGCGGCTGGAGCAGCACTATCCCGAAACGCCGGTCCCGCTCGACCACAGCGATGCCTTCACCCTGCTGGTGGCGGTGCTGCTGAGCGCCCAGTGCACCGATAAGAAAGTGAACGAGGTCACGCCGGCCTTGTTCGCGGCCGGATCGGATCCGGCGGCGATGGCCCTCTTGCCGGAGGCCACGATCCTGGGCCACATCCGTCAGCTGGGGCTGGCGCGCACCAAGGCCCGCCATGTGAAGCGCCTCGCCGAGCTGCTGCTGGAGCGCCATGGCGGCGCGGTGCCGGCCAGCTTCGAGGCCCTCGAGGCCCTGCCGGGCGTGGGCCACAAGACGGCGAGTGTGGTGATGGCCCAGGCCTTCGGGGTGCCGGCCTTTCCGGTCGACACCCACATTCACCGGCTCGCCCAGCGCTGGGGTCTGAGCGATGGCGCGAGCGTGGCCCGCACCGAAACCGATCTCAAGCGCCTGTTTCCGCGCGAGTCCTGGAACAAGCTGCACTTGCAGATCATCTTTTACGGCCGCGAGCACTGCACTGCCCGCGGCTGCGACGGCACCGTCTGCCCGCTGTGCAGGGAGCTGTTCCCGAACCGCCGCCGCCCGGTGCTCACCAGCAAGGCCTGAAGGCGGCTTTGTAAGCCGCCGCTGCTGGCAGCGCGGCCCCTGGCCTGGCGGCTTTGTGGGGATTCGGACCCGGTTCCCATCAAAAAGCCCCCTCATGGCTGAGGGGGCTCAAGGGTGCTGGTTGGAGAGGTCAGATCTGAATCAGATCCGCTCGCTCCAGTCAGGCTCAGCCGATTGAAGGAGCGGTCAGCGCCACAGGGG